>JAWLGF010000023.1:0-31534 GCA_041685205.1 Roseovarius sp. | reverse complement strand
CGTGATCGCCGCCGTCAGCGTCGTCTTGCCATGGTCAACGTGACCAACCGTCCCGATGTTCACATGCGGTTTCGAACGATCAAACTTCTGCTTCGCCATTGTGTGGCTCCCTTGTTTTCGTAGCGCCCTGCGTGACGATCACGCAGTGGCTGTTATGCGAATTTCGACTGGATCTCTTCGGAGACGTTGCGCGGCACCGGATCGTAATGCGAGAACTGCATCGTGAACTGCGCACGTCCAGAAGACATGGAGCGCAGCGTGTTGATGTAGCCGAACATGTTGGCGAGCGGCACGTTCGCGTTGATCGAGATGGCGTTGCCGCGCGGCTCCTGCCCCGAGACCTGACCGCGCCGTGACGTGAGATCACCGATGACGTTGCCGGTGTATTCCTCGGGCGTGACCACCTCGACCTTCATGATCGGTTCCAGCAGCTTGGCCCCGGCACGGCGCAGACCCTCGCGCATGCACATGCGTGCCGCGATCTCGAAGGCCATCACGCTGGAGTCGACATCGTGGAACTTGCCGTCGATCAGCGCCACCTTGAAGTCGATCACCGGAAAGCCCGCGAGCGGCCCGCTATCCATGACCGAGCGGATACCCTTCTCAACGCCGGGAATGTATTCCTTGGGCACCGAGCCACCGACGATACGGCTCTCGAAGGTGAAGCCCTCGCCCGGGTCGGTCGGCGAGATGACCATCTTGACCTCGGCGAACTGTCCAGAGCCACCCGACTGTTTCTTGTGGGTGTAGGTATGCTCGATCTCGTGCCCGATAGTCTCGCGGTAGGCCACCTGTGGCGCGCCGATATTGGCGTCCACCTTGAACTCGCGCTTGAGCCGGTCGACGAGGATGTCGAGATGCAACTCGCCCATGCCCTTCATGATCGTCTGGCCGCTTTCGATATCGGTCTCGACGCGGAAGGACGGATCCTCGGCCGCAAGACGTGCAAGGCCCGCCGACATCTTTTCCTGGTCACCCTTGGTCTTGGGCTCCACCGCGATCTCGATGACCGGGTCGGGAAAGGTCATCGTTTCCAGAACGACCTGCGCCTTGGGATCGCAGAGCGTGTCCCCCGTCGTGGTGTCCTTGAGGCCGGCGAGCGCGATGATGTCACCGGAAAACGCCTCGTCGATCTCGGTCCGGTCGTTGGAGTGCATCATCATCATGCGGCCGATGCGCTCTTTCTTGCCCTTGGTCGAGTTCTGGACGGTTTCGCCCTTGTTCAGCTTGCCCGAATAGATCCGCGTGAACGTCAGCGAGCCCACGAAGGGATCGTTCATGATCTTGAAGGCGAGACCCGAGAACGGCATGGAATCGTCCGCGCGGCGCGGGATGTTGCGCGTCTCGGTTTCGTCATCGGGGGCAAAGCCCATGTAATCCACGACATCGAGCGGGCTCGGCAGGTAATCGACCACGGCGTTAAGAAGCGGCTGCACACCCTTGTTCTTGAACGCGGATCCACCCAACACCGGCACGAAGCTCAGCGACAGGGTGCCCTTGCGGATCAGGTCGCGCAGGGTTGTCACATCCGGTTCTTCACCGTCGAGATAGGCCATCATCGCGTCGTCGTCCATTTCGACGGCGTTCTCGATGAGCTTGGCGCGCCATTCGTCGGCGGTGTCCTTGAGGCTGTCGCGGATCGGCACACGGTTCCAAGTGGCGCCCATGTCCTCGGAATTGTAGACCCACTCTTCCATGGTCACGAGGTCGATCAGACCCTCAAGCTCGTTTTCGGCCCCGATGGGCAGCGCGATCGGCACGGCACGCGCGCCGGTGCGATCCTCGATCATTTTCACGCAGTTGTAGAAATCGGCGCCGATCTTGTCCATCTTGTTGACGAACACGATCCGCGGCACCTTGTAACGGTCGGCCTGACGCCACACGGTTTCCGTCTGCGGCTCCACCCCGGCATTGGCGTCCAGCACGCAGATCGCGCCGTCGAGCACGGCAAGCGAACGCTCCACCTCGATGGTGAAATCGACGTGGCCGGGCGTGTCGATGATGTTCATGCGGTACTTGGTGTCGGACGTGCCCTCCTTGGTGGGATCGTCCTGACGCTGCCAGAAGGTCGTGGTCGCGGCCGAGGTGATGGTGATGCCGCGCTCCTGCTCCTGCTCCATCCAGTCCATGGTGGCGGCCCCATCATGCACCTCGCCCAGGTTGTGGGACTTGCCGGTGTAGAACAGGATCCGCTCCGAGCAGGTCGTCTTGCCCGCATCGATATGCGCCATGATGCCGAAGTTGCGGTAGCGTTCGAGCTGATAGTCGCGTGCCATGGTAAAAATGCCTCTCGGTTACCAGCGATAATGGCTGAAGGCCTTGTTCGCCTCGGCCATCTTGTGGGTGTCTTCGCGCTTCTTGACGGCCGAGCCGCGGCTCTGGACCGCATCCATCAGCTCGCCTGCAAGGCGCTCTTCCATGGTGTTCTCGTTGCGGCCGCGCGATGCGGTGATCAGCCAGCGGATGGCAAGCGCCTCACGGCGCTCGGGGCGGACCTCGACGGGCACCTGATACGTGGCCCCGCCCACCCGGCGCGAGCGCACCTCGACCGACGGCTTGATGTTGTCCAGCGCTTCGTGAAACACCTCAACCGGCGCGCGCTTGATCTTGTCTTCTACGCGCCCAAGCGCGTTGTAGACGATCCTCTCGGCGGCGGATTTCTTGCCATCCACCATCATGTTGTTCATGAACTTGGTCAGCACCCGGTCGCCGAACTTGGCGTCGGGAAGAATCTCGCGTTTTTCAGCGGCGTGACGACGGGACATCTTTTCTTCCTCTTGTTCCTCTGCGGGCGAGGCCCCGGACCACAGCCGGGACGCCCGAAATCCTTATTTCGGGCGCTTGGCGCCGTATTTCGAGCGGCGCTGCTTGCGGTCCTTGACGCCCTGCGTGTCGAGCACGCCGCGCAGGATGTGGTAGCGCACACCGGGAAGGTCCTTTACCCGGCCGCCGCGGATCAGGACCACCGAGTGTTCCTGAAGGTTGTGCTTTTCGCCCGGGATGTAGCTGATGACCTCGAACCCGTTGGTCAGGCGCACCTTGGCAACTTTCCGCATGGCCGAGTTCGGCTTTTTCGGCGTGGTCGTGTAGACGCGCGTGCAGACGCCGCGTTTTTGCGGGCAGCCCTGCAGATGCTGCGACTTCGTTGTTCGGACTTTCGGCTGCCGCGGCTTGCGGATCAGCTGTTGGATCGTTGGCATTCCGGTTCTTTCCCCGTCTCTCAACACATGTGTCTGCACAGGCTTGCCCCGTGCGGTTAAACAATAGCGTAAAGCGCGTCCGCAATACGCAAATACCGCAATCGAACCCTGCACTTTCGGGTCCGACACGGTGGGTTTCCAGAGGATCGAGGCGCTGTGCCCGGATCTTGTCCACTCAATTATGCAGTGGGCGGATGGATCCTGTCCACGCACCCGGATAAGCGGGTCAATAGGCGCAGTGTTCCAGCTTGTCAACCGACCAATCCCATGGCCGATGGCCGCGACGGCACGGATCCGCACCCGGAATGCTTTCGGGGACAAGACCCGGACATCTCCGCGCCGGATATCTCTGGCAACCGCGTATGTCGGGCAAGGCTGCATCGCCGACAACGCCATCAGGTCTGCATGATTCGGGCGTCCGGAACGGACCACCGCGCGGGGCCCCAAGCGATATCGCCCGAGGCGTTGCATACGCAGCACCGGCATTTGATGTCGCGCCTGCCCGGATTAGCTATCCGATCACCTTGGAGACGGGAGGCAATGGTGCCGGATCAGATCGACCTACAGGCGACCCGAAAGACCGGAGAGGACCGGCTGAGCGAGTTCACCGCCCACATGGGAGCACGCTACGCGAAAGGGCGCAATTTCGACCGTGGGCCCGGCACGCATCGCGATGTGTCGCAACTCTCGCCCTTTATTCGGCGCCGCCTGGTGCTTGAGAGTGACACCGTCGCAGCCGCGCTGGCCGCGCATGGCCACGAAGGGGCCGAGAAATTCGTCCAGGAGGTGATCTGGCGCGGCTACTTCAAGGGCTGGCTGGAACGCCGCCCGCAGGTCTGGGACACCTACCGTGACGGGCTGATCGGCGATCTGGCCATGCTCGACACCGACCGCCGCCTGCGGCGCGACGTGGAAACCGCCGAAGCCGGCGAGACGGGGATCACCTGTTTCGACGCGTGGGCACATGAACTGGTCGAGACGGGCTACCTGCACAATCACGCCCGGATGTGGTTCGCCTCGATCTGGATCTTCACGCTGGAGCTGCCCTGGCGGGTCGGTGCGGATTTCTTCTACCGCTACCTTCTGGACGGCGATCCGGCCTCCAACACGCTTGGCTGGCGATGGGTCGCCGGGCTGCATACACGGGGCAAGCCTTACAAGGCGCAGGCCTGGAACATCACCAAGTTCACGCAACAGCGATTCACCCCACGCCCCGAAGACCTGGCCGAAGATGTGCGCGGGCTCGAGGAGACGGAGCCCGAGGGCCTGCCCGAACTTTTGCCACTGAGAGAGCCCCGCGCGCCCGATCCCGCCCTGCCGACCGCCCTTCTCGTCACCGAGGAAGACTGTCGCCCCGAGGATTTCGATCTGGACGCATATGACATCCGCGCCACAACCACGCTTTCGGCCAGTCACCTGCGCTCGCCGCGCGAGGTGTCGGGCGATGTCGCGGGGTTCGAGGCGGATGCCCTCGCCGACGCGGCGCAGCGCATGGGGGGCGAGGCTACACGCCTGCGCGCCGGCGTGCCCGGCGATCTGGCGACATGGGCCGGGCGCGCGGGGGCCGCGCAGATCGTGACGCCCTATGTGCCGACCGGCCCCCTGCGCGACTGGCTGACCGAGGCCGAGACCGCGCTAGACGCACGGGGCATCACGCTGTGCGAGATGCGGCGCGACTGGGACGCGGCCATCTGGCCGCATGCCACCGCGGGCTTTTTCAAGGTCAAGAAGAAGATCCCGCAGATCCTGCATCAGACGGGGCTGTCATGATCGATACGGTCGTCATCGGCGCCGGCATGACGGGCATCTCCTGCGCGCGGGCGCTGGCACGCGCCGGACGCGAGGTGCGGGTGCTCGACAAGGGGCGTGGCATCGGCGGGCGCATGGCGACAAGGCGCGTGATGCTCGACGGGGCCGAGGCGCAGTTCGATCACGGCGCACAGTACATCTCTGCCGCGACACCGGAATTCGGCGCGATGCTGGCGGATCTTCCCGATGCGGCGGCGCTGTGGGACGACGGCGCGGACCGCCCGCATCACGTGGGCCTGCCCGGCATGTCCGGCCTGCCCCGCGCCATGGCCGTCGGTCTCGACGTGCGACAGGGTCGCGAGGTGACCGCGCTGGCGCCGGGCCCGGACGGCTGGCGGATCACCACCGGAATCGAACAGATGAACGCCGCGCGCGTCGTGCTGACCATTCCCGCACCGCAGATCCCGGCCCTGATCGGGGCGGATCACCCGCTGGCCGACCCCCTGGCAGGCGTCACGCTCGAGCCCTGCATGACCCTGATGGCCGCCTTCCCGAAAGGCTCTCCGCGTCCTTTCGTCAGCCGTGTGGCGCCCGACCAGACGCTTTCATGGATCGCGCAGAACAGCACCAAGCCCGGGCGCGCCGATAATGTCACGACATGGGTGGCGCAAGCGGGTCGCGACTGGAGTCTCGCGCATGTCGATGAGGTCCATGACGACATCGCCGCCCGCCTGTTGCCGCATCTTTGCGCCGAGATCGGCGCGGATCCGGTGGACGTGCTTTACGCGTCCGCGCATCGCTGGCGTTTCGCGCATGTGGCGACGGCCCTGCACCTGCCCTTCCTGAGCAACGACACTGCCGATCTCTATCTGGGCGGCGACTGGTGCCTTGGCCCGCGAGTTGAAGCCGCGTGGCAAAGCGGCACAGCCATCGCCAACGACATTCTGGAGCGTCTGGATGCGGGATGATCCGCGCGTCATGAACCTTGTGCGCCTGATTGCGGCCGCGCTGCGCCCGCCTCCGGGCGCGGGCCGCATCATGCTCGCGCTGATGTTCGGCGCGCTCTGTCACACGGCCTTTGCCGCCGGGGTGGTCGCGATGATCGTGGCCATGTTCTTTGGCCTCAGCGAAAGCTTCGGGACCGTGCCGTGGCCATGGGCCGCGCTCGCCAATGCGGCGCTGATCATGCAATTTCCACTGGTGCATTCTTTCCTGCTGACCGGGCGCGGCGGGCGCCTGCTGACAAGGCTCGTGCCCGGGCCGCACGGGCCAACACTGGCGACGACGACATATGCGCTGATTGCCTCGCTGCAATTGCTGGCGCTCTTTGCGCTCTGGACGCCCACTGGCATCGTCTGGTGGCGGGCCGAGGGCGCGGCGTTATGGGCGATCTGCGCCGCATACGCAGCGGCGTGGCTGCTTCTCGTCAAGGCGAGCTTCGATGCCGGGGCCGAGGTGCAGTCCGGCGCACTTGGCTGGATGTCGCTGATGGCGCGCATCCGGCCGAAGTTTCCCGACATGCCGACGCGGGGCCTCTTCCGGGTCATCCGCCAGCCCATATACGTCGCCTTCGCGCTCACGCTCTGGACGGTACCGATCTGGACACCCGATCAACTGGCGCTGGCACTCAGCTATACCGCGTATTGCCTGCTCGCGCCCCGCCTCAAGGAGCGCCGGTTCGCGGCGCGCTACGGCGAGCGGTTCGAACGATACCGCGCGAACGTGCCTTATGTCCTGCCAACCCGGAGACATCATGATGCGCAATGACCTGAGGATCTATGACGATGTCGCGGCGCAGTGGTGGTCCGACGAGATCCGCTGGGTGCGCACGCTCAAGAACCTCGTCCCCGGTCGGTTGTCATGGATGGACCGCGAGATCGACTGGACTGGCAAGGCTGTGCTCGACTTGGGCTGCGCGGGCGGCTTCATGGCCGAGGCGCTCGACGATCGCGGTGCGGTCGTGACCGGGATCGACCCGGCGGAGCAGGCCATCGCGGCAGCCCGAGCACATGCGCACGCCGCAGACCGACAGATCACCTATGATATCGGCGCGGGCGAGGCGCTGCCATACGAGGCGGCGGCATTCGACGCGGTGGTCTGCGTCGATGTTCTGGAACATGTGCGAGATCTGGCGAAAGTGCTGGCCGAGACGTGCCGCGTGCTGCGACCCGGCGGGCTGTTCCTGTTCGACACGATCAACCGCAATATGCTGGCGCGGCTGGTGACCATAACCGTTGCCGAGGACATCTTGCGCATCCTGCCGCGCGGCACGCATGACCCGGATCTGTTCATCAAACCAGCCGAGCTGCGCGGCGCGCTGCGCGGGGCCGGGCTTACCCCGGGCGCGTTCACCGGGCTCGGGCCACGCGGCCTGACCCGGCGCGGCGATCTGACCTTCGGACCGCTCCCGCTGATGACGGTGCAGTACATGGGCCTTGCCCGCAAACCCGACCCCAAATGAAAGACGAGACATGCTGACGCTTGCGCTTTTGACCACGGCCCTCTTGTTTGGTGGGATGGTGCTTTATTCTTTTGGCTTCGCAGCGGCGCTTTTTGCCGCGCTGCCGCCCGACACGGCGGGCCGGACGATCCGCCGGACATTCCCGCATTTCTACCTGTTCGTGCTGGGCTGTGCGGCGCTTGGCGCGGGGCTTGTCTGGCCTTTCGACCCGATTGCCGCCGGCCTGCTGGCGGTGATCGCGGTCACGACCGTTCCCAACCGGCAGATCCTGATGCCCGCGATCAACCGTGCAACGGACGCGGGTGCGAAAACGCGCTTCAAATGGCTGCACGGCGCATCGGTGCTGGTCACTCTGGCCCATATCGGGCTGGCCGGATACGCGCTGGCCCGGTTTCTCCCGGCGGCATGACCGCGACGTACCGGAGCGTCGAGCTTGCAAAGCCCATGCGGGCCTGTAATGAAAAGATGCAATGACCGACACTACGTCCCTTGACGACCTGATCGTCTGTCCGACCTGCGATCTGGTCTACCGCGCGCCGCGGATCGCGTCGCGCGAGAAGGCGGTGTGCCAGCGGTGCGGCACGGTCCTGGTGGCGCCGCGTCGCAAGGCCGGCAAGCAACTGGTGGCGCTGGCGCTGACGGTGCTGATCCTGCTCACGGCGGCGTCGGTCTTTCCGTTCCTGACCATCGGCGCGGCCGGCGTGCGCCACGAGGCCTCGGTCCTCGACACGGCGTTCGCGTTTTCCGGGGGCCTGTCGATGCTGGCCGTGGCGGTGCTCTTTTTCATCATCATCATCCCGGCGACACGGCTGGTCCTGCTGATCTACGTGCTGACCCCGATCATCCGCGACAAGCCGCCCGCGCCCTTCGCGAAATCGGCCTTTCGTCTGTCCGAGGCGCTGATCCCGTGGTCAATGGCAGAGATCTTCGCACTTGGCTGCGCGGTGGCGCTCGTCAAGCTGACCGATCTGGCCGAGGTTCTCTTCGGCCCCGCGGCGTGGCTTTTTGCCATTCTAGTGGTGCTCGTGGTGGCCAGTGACACCCTCATGTGCAGGTATTCGATATGGACCTCCCTCAGGGACTGACGACCGCGCGGGCGCGCGGTCTGGTCGGGTGCACCCGCTGCACCCGCCCCTCGCCCGCAGGCACGCGAACCTGTCCGCGCTGCGGCAGCCCGCTGCGGTCGCGCGATCCGAAGTCGCTGCAGAAGGTCTGGGCGTGGTGGCTGGTGGGCTTGGGGTGCTACATCCCCGCCAATCTCTACCCAATGCTGGAAACGCGCACGCTGGTCAGCAGCCAGAGCGACACGATTGTCGGCGGCGCCATCGACCTCGCAAGCCATGGCAATATCGGGGTCGCGATCATCATCCTGATCGCCAGCGTCCTCATCCCCGTGGGCAAGTTCGTGATCCTTGCGGGCCTCGCCATCGGCGTCCGGCATGGCCCGCAGATATCGGATCACGCGCGACATGTGCTTTACGAGGTCGTGGAATATATCGGCCGCTGGTCGATGATCGACGTGTTCGTGGTGGCGATCCTGTCATCGCTGGTGCAATTGCAGGCACTCGCCACGATCACACCGGGTTGGGCCAGCCTTTTTTTCGCGCTGTCGGTCATCTTCACGATGCTCGCCGCGCAAAGTTTTGACAGCCGGCTGATCTGGGACACCGCGCAGGATGCGCCAAAAAACGACAAACCATAAGGAGCGCGCCGCGTGACCGACACCGACACCCCCCCGCCCGAGCCGACGGTCAAGCCGGCAAGGCGGCCGTTGCGCGACCGGATCTCGATCGTCTGGGTCGTGCCGCTTCTGGCGCTTGCGGTCGTGATCGCGATCGCGTGGCAAAGCTACGCGGATCGCGGCCCCCTGATCGAGATCGCGTTCGACAATGCCAGCGGCGTGAGGGCCAACAATACCGAACTGCGCTTTCGCGATGTCCGCGTCGGACTGGTCGAGGACGTGGCCTTCGCCGACGGTCTGGGCAAGGTTCTGGTCAAGGTGCGGCTGGATCAGGCCGTGGCGCCCTATGTCGACGAGGACGCGCGCTTCTGGGTGGTGCGCCCGCAGGTCACCACGCAGGGAGTCTCGGGGCTGGGGACCGTGCTGTCGGGCGTCTATATCGAAGGTCTGTGGGACGACCGGCCCGGCGAGACCGTGACCCGCATCGACGGGCTGAACGATGCCCCGCTGGAGCGCGTCGGCCAGTCCGGGCTACGCCTGACGATGCGCGCCGCCGACGGCGCGGCCCTGACGGAAAACACGCCGATCCTCTATCGCGGGGTCGAGGTGGGCCGCGTTGGCACGCCTGTGATCTCGGAGGATGGCAGCACCTCCGAAGCCGAGGCGGTGATCTTCGAACCGCATGACCGGCTGATCGACAGCGCGACGCGCTTCTGGGACACGTCCGGGTTTTCTCTGTCACTCGGGGCGGGCGGCGCGGCGGTCAATTTCTCGTCGCTTGCCTCGCTCGTGTCGGGCGGGATCACCTTCGACACGATGCTGTCGGGCGGGACCCCGCCGGACCCCGGCGCGCAGTTCACAGTCTATCCCGAGGAATCCGAGGCGCGTGCCAGTATCTTTTCCAGCGATGACGCCGAGGCGCTGACCATATCGGTGCTGTTCGACGGGAACATCTCGGGCCTTTCCGCCGGCGCACCCGTCGAACTGAACGGCCTGCGCATCGGCCAGGTCGAATCGCTCGGAGGACGGGTCGACGAGGACGATCCCGGCGACAGCACGGTCCGGCTCGCGGCGACGCTGGCGATCCAGCCCGCCCGGCTCGGGCTCGAAGGCGATGACGGCCCCGAGGCGGCGCTCGACTTTCTGCGCGGACAGGTGCGCGAGGGGCTGCGCGCGCGGCTGGCGACGGCGTCGATCCTCACCGGCGGGCTGAAGGTCGAGCTGGTCGAGGTGCCCGATGCCCCTGCCGCAGAGCTGTCGGAGCCCGAGGATGCGCCGCCCGTCCTGCCCACCACGGACAGCGAGATCGCCGATGTTTCGGCTTCCGCTGAGGGCGTGTTCGAGCGGATCAACGCGCTGCCGGTCGAAGAGGTCATGGGCGAGGCGATCACGCTGATGCGCAACGCCAACACCCTGATTGCCAGCGACGACACCCGCGCGATCCCCGGCAACGTGAACACGCTTTTGTCGGATGCCGGGGCCGTTCCGCCCCGGCTCGACGCGACGCTGGCCGAACTTCAGACACTGATCGCACAGATCAACGAAGATGCGCTCGCGACCCGGCTGGCCGACCTGCTCGAAGAGGCCGCAGAGGCCGCTAGCGGTGTCAGCACCGCATCCGAAGGCGTGCCGGAGCTCGTCGCGCGTCTGGAAGGGATCGCTGCCAATGCAGAGCGGGTGGATCTCGACGTACTGGCGGAGGATCTGGCGGTGTTCCTCGAAAACACGGGCACGTTGCTGGCGCAGGACGACACGCGTGCCCTGCCCGGTCAGTTGAACGAAACACTGGCCGAGGTGGCGCTGGTGCTGGAACAGCTGCGCGACGGCGGCGTGGTGGACAACGCTGTCGCCACGCTCGATTCGGCGCGCATCGCGGCCGACACCTTTGCCGAGGCAGGCGGCGACCTTCCGGGCTTCATTGCCGAGGCCCGTGCGGTGCTGGCCCGTGCGAACACCACGCTCGAAGGCTATCAAGTTTCCGGCGGGCTGGGGCGTGACGCGCGCACCGCCCTGCGCGAGGTCGAGGCCGCGGCACGCGCCGTTGCCTCGCTCGCCCGCGCCATCGAACGCAATCCCGATTCCCTGATCCGAGGACGCTGATCCATGTCGAAATTTCTTGCCCTCGCCGCACTCGCCGCGCTGCCGATCCTTGCATCCTGCGCGTCGATCCCCGAAGAGCGTCTTGCGGTGCCGCGCGCCAACGCCTCGGACCAACAGCGCATCGCCCACGCCAGCGTCGCCCTGCGCAATGTCTCGCTGCCGAGCTACGCGGCGGGCGAGACGATCTTCACCGCCGACGAGACGGGACGTCTGCGCGAGCGCCCCGGACTGCTTTGGGCTGACGATCCGGAACGGGCAATGACACTGGAACTGGTGCGCCATCTCGCCACGATCACGGGCGCGCGCGTCGCGTCCGAGCCTTGGCCGTTTTTCGAGAATTCCGCGGCCGAGGTCGAGATCCGCATCGAGGACATGCTGGCGCGCGCCGACGGCACCTTCGTGCTCTCGGGCCAGTATTTCGTGACCGCCGACGCGGGACCCGACCGCGCGCGGCTGTTCGATCTGCGGGTGGCGGTTCCATCCGAGCCCACGCCGGAGGATCTGGCCACCGCCCGCGGGCAGCTTGTGCGCGATCTCGCGGCGGATCTCGCGCGGCGGGGCCTGCGCTAGACCGAAAGCCGCGGGGTATGCGCGCCGCGTTCGCGGTACGGCGTGGTGTCGTAATGCGACCGGTAGCATTTCGAGAAATGCGACGGCGAGGAAAAGCCGCAGGCCAGCGCCACGTTGATCACCGTCATGTCGGTCTGCATCAGCAGGTTGCGCGCCTTTTGCAGCCGCAATTCCATGTAATAGCGCTTGGGGCTGCGGCTGAGATAGCGCCGGAACAGCCGTTCGAGTTGACGTGTCGACATGCCCACGTCGCGCGCCAGGATCGAGGGGCTGATCGGATCCTCGATGTTGGCCTCCATCATTTGGATGACCTGGCTGAGCTTGGGATGGCGCACGCCGATGCGCGTGGGCACCGACAGCCGCTGCGTGTCCTGATCGGTGCGGATCGCGGAATAGATTTGCTGGTCGGCCACCGCATTGGCCAGCTTCTCGCCATAATCATCGGCGATAAGGCTGAGCATCAGATCGATGGACGAGGTCCCCCCCGCGGTGCTGAGCCTGTTGCCGTCGATCACGAAGACCAGCTTGGTCAGTTCCACATCCTCGAATTCCTCGAGAAACGCGTCGTGATTCTCCCAGTGGATGGTTGCCCGCTTTTCGTTCAGCAGGCCCGCCTTGGCCAGAACATACGACGCCGTACAAAGGCCGCCCATGCGCAGACCTCGGCGGGCCTCGCGGCGCAGCCAGTTGAGCATGCGCTTGGTCGCCGCAGCCTGCACGTTCACCCCGCCGCACAGCAGCACCACATCGTCGCGCGTCAGATCGCCAAGCGGGAAATCCAGTTGAAATCGCACGCCGGCCGACGAGGTCACGACATCCTCGGCCTCGCCGGTCAGCACCCAGGTGTATAGCTCATGCCCGGCCATGCGATTGGCAACGCGCAGGCATTCCACGGCCGCGGCGAAACTCAGCAGGGTGAAATCGTCGAGCAGCACGAACACGAAACGCTTGGGGGCCTTCGGGGCCTCGACCTCTATCCTGACGCGATCCGGTTTCATGAATCCCCGCTGTTCGCTCGACCCGCCCTCTTTCGCGTGTGTCACGAAAATATAACAGTTGACAATACAGGAGATGGCCACGCACCACGATTCCTGCAAGTTGCGTCTGGTCACTTTCGCGCCTGTTGGGTATAAGGACGGGCTGATATGCCACAAAGCGGAGGCCGAGGATGACGGACTGGCAGAAAACCGACTGGCGCGCGAAACCTCGTGTTCAGATGCCGGACTATACCGACGCCGCAGCCCTCGAAGGTGTCGAACGCCGTCTTGCCGCCTACCCGCCACTGGTCTTCGCGGGCGAGGCCCGGCGGCTGAAGGCGCAGCTCGGCGCGGCCGCGCGCGGCGAGGCGTTCCTGCTGCAGGGCGGCGACTGCGCCGAGGCCTTTGACCAGTTCAGCGCGGATGCGATCCGCGACACGTTCAAGGTGATGCTGCAAATGGCGATGGTGCTGACCTACGGTGCCAAGGTGCCGGTGGTGAAGGTCGGCCGCATGGCGGGACAATTCGCCAAGCCGCGCTCGGCCCCGACCGAGATCGTGGATGGCGTGGAACTGCCCAGCTATCGCGGCGACATCATCAACGACATGCCGTTTTCCGCAGCGGCGCGGGTGCCCGACCCGGCGCGGATGCTGCAGGCCTACACGCAAGCCGCCGCCACGCTGAACCTGCTGCGCGCCTTTTCCACGGGTGGCTACGCGGATGTGCATCAGGTGCACCAATGGACGCTTGGCTTCACCGAAGGCCCGAAGGCTCAGAAATACCGGGAGATGGCCAGCCACATCACCGATGCGCTGGATTTCATGAAAGCCGCGGGGATCGACAGCGATCATGCGCACACGCTGCAATCCGTGGATTTCTACACGTCGCACGAGGGGCTGCTACTGGAATACGAAGAGGCGCTGACCCGGCTCGATTCGACCTCCGGCAAATGGCTGGCCGGCTCGGGCCACATGCTGTGGATCGGGGACCGCACGCGCCAGCCCGACGGCGCCCATGTCGAATTCCTGCGCGGTGTGCAGAACCCGATCGGCCTGAAATGCGGGCCGAGCATGACCGCTGACGATCTCAAGCGGCTTCTGGCGACCCTGAACCCCGCGAACGAGGCCGGGCGACTGACTCTGATCGCGCGCTTCGGCGCAGGCAAGGTCGGCGACAACCTCCCGCGCCTCATCCGCACGGTGCAGGACGAGGGCGCGCAGGTGCTGTGGGTCTGCGACCCGATGCATGGCAACACGATCAAATCCGCCACCGGCTACAAGACCCGGCCGTTCGAGTCGGTCTTGCGCGAGGTGCAGGAATTCTTCGGCGTTCACCGCGCCGAAGGCACCATTCCCGCTGGCGTGCATTTCGAGATGACCGGGCAGGACGTAACCGAATGCACCGGCGGGATGCGTGCGCTTTCCGAAGACAACCTGTCGGATCGCTACCACACGGCCTGCGACCCGCGCCTCAATGCCGGGCAGTCGCTGGAACTGGCGTTTCTCGTGGCCGAAGAACTCCGCGCACAACGCGACGGGGGCCTTCGCGCGCGGGTCGGATGATGAACAAAGCCCCCGGTCAGGGTCACCTGCCGGGGGCGGCACTTGCAGACCTTCACCCTCTGACGATCACCGACGCGCCGTCTCTCGACCTGTGATCCTGCATCGACGGCCGATCGGATCTCAGGCCACGAAGGGCGTGCGCAGCTTCACCTCCTGATAATCCTCCAGCCCGTGGATCCCGCCTTCACGACCGTTGCCGGATTGCTTGAACCCGCCGAAGGGCGATCCATAGCTTGCGGCCTGCCCGTTGATATTGACACTGCCGGCGCGCAGGCGCCGGGCCACGCGCAGGGCACGGGCCTCGTCGCCGGTCTGGATATAGGCGGCCAGACCGTATTCGGTGTCATTGGCCAGCCGGATCGCGTCGGCCTCGTCCTCGAACGGGGTGATGACCAGCACGGGGCCGAAGATCTCTTCGCGTGAGATCCGCATGTCGGGCCGGACATCGGCGAAGATCGTGGGTTTGACGTACCAGCCTGCCTCAAACTCTTCGGGCTTGCCCAGCCCGCCGATCAGCAGCCTTGCCCCCTCGTCGATCCCAACCCCGATCATCTCCTGCACGCGATGGTACTGGATCTCGTCGAAAAGCGGGCCGATATGGTCGCCCTCCTCGCGCGGGTCGCCGACCTTCTGGGCGGCGGCAGCTGAGGTTGCCAGCTCCAGCACCTCGTCATAGCAGCTGCGCTCGACCAGCATGCGGGTGGGTGCATCGCAGGACTGGCCGCAATTGTCGAAACAGGCGCGCACGCCTTCCGCCACCCGCGTGGGCAGATCGGCGTCCGCGAAGATCAGGTTGGGGGACTTGCCCCCCAACTCCAGCGTCACGCGCTTGATCGTGTCGGTCGCGTCATGACTGACGGCCTTGCCGCCACGCGCCGAGCCGGTGAAGGACATCATATCTATCCCTGGGTGGCGTGACATGGCCGACCCCACCGTGGGCCCGTCGCCCTGCACAAGGTTGAACACGCCCGCGGGATAGCCCGCCTCGTGCACCATCTCGGCATAGATCTGCGCCGACAGCGGCGTGTGCTCGGACGGCTTCAGGATGCAGGTGGCACCCGTTGCCAGCGCCGGGATCACCTTGAGCGCGATCTGGTTCACCGGCCAGTTCCACGGCGTGATCAGCCCGCACACGCCGATGGGTTCGCGGCTGAGGATGTCGCCATTGGCCAGCACCTCTTCCTCGTCCTGCGCCTCCAGCGCGTCGATGAATGCGTCGAGATGGCCAAGGCCCGCGTCGGCCTGCACGTCGCGCGCCATGGTCATCGGTGCGCCCATCTCGGTCGAGATCGCGCGGGCCATCTCGTCCATCCGGGCCACCGTGATCTCGCGCAGCCGGCGCAGCAGGGCGAGACGCTCGGATTTGGGTGTCAGCGAGAAGCTGTCGAACGCCCGCCGTGCCGCCTGCACGGCGCGATCCACGTCCTCTGCGCATCCGAGCGACAGCGTGCCGATTTGCGTGTCGGTGGCCGGGTTCATGATCGGCATTGTTTCAGTGCCGGTAGGTTGAACCCAAGCCCCGTCGATATAAAACTTGTCGAGTATTTTCATATTTCCCTCACCTTATCAGTTCTTTGTGCGTCACTCCTGATGTCACACCTTATCATCCTGCATCCTGCAAGATAAGCTCGGCGGCGCGCATCGCCAGCATCATGGTCGGCGCGTTTGTGTTGCCAGAGGTGACATTGGGAAAGGCCGAGGCATCCACGACCCGCAGCCCCGGCACGCCATGCACCCGAAGCCGCGCATCAAGCACCGAGTCCTGCGCCGAGTGTCCCATGCGGCAGGTGCAGGACGCGTGATAGACGGTCGAGGCCCTGGCGCGGAACACATCCATCAGTCCGGCATCGTCCAGTTCGGTCAGATCCGGGGCCTTCGCGGCACGGGTGACGGCCCGAAGGCTGGGCGCTGCGGCGAAGCGCTGCAAGACCCGGCTGGCCTGCAGCGCGGCGTCGCAATCGGCCTGGGTTGTCAGCGAACGGGCCTCGATCAGAGGCGCGTGATCGGGATCGGCCGAGGCGACGCGCACGGCCCCCCGGCTGGTCGGGCGGCAGGGCTGCGCGGAGATCAGGTAGCCCTGTTCGCGATCCAGCCGGGGCCGGCCTTCGGGCGACATCTCGTAGCTGGCCGGGTTGCAGAAAAGCTGGACATCGGGTGCGGCCTTGTCCGGGTCAGACCGCACGAAGCCGCCCACCTGATTGACCGGCACGGCGAGCGGCCCGCGCCGCCGCAGCGCATAGGCCAGGCCTGCGCGCATTTGCCCGGTCAGGGTGCCCAGTGACGCGTTCAGCGTCGGGCGGGTCGCGTGGAACTGGTAGGACACCGCAAGATGATCCTGCAATCCGTGCCCCACCTGCGGCAGGTCGCGCACCACGGGGATGCCGCGCGCGTGCAACAGCGCGCCCGGTCCCAGCCCCGACAGTTGCAGGATCTTCGGCGTGTTGATCGCACCGGCGCTGAGGATGATCTCGCGCCGCGCCCGAACGGTGCAGTCCCGGCCCTTGTGGCGATAGCGCAGGCTGTTGCCCTGCCCGTTCAGCCCCTCGATCCGACGCACATCGGCGCCGGTGCGCACCGTCAGATTGGACCGTCGCAGCGCCGCGCGCAGAAACGCATCGGCCGAGGACCAGCGGCGGCCGTGGCGCACGCTGCTGCGGTAATAGGCGACCCCTTCGCATGTGCCTGCGTTCATGTCGTCGGATCGCGGGAGAGCGGCCTCCTCCGCGGCTTTCAGGAAGGTGCGCGAGAAGGGATGCATCTGGTCCGACAGATCGCTGACCCAGACGGGCCCATCCCCCTGCACGGTCCGGCGCCCGGTGGCATCCGGCGCATGGCGCGTCTCCATCCGGTCATAGACGGCGCACACAGCGTCCCAGCCCCAGCCCGTCGCGCCGGCCGCTTCCCAGTCGTCGAAATCGCGCGGTAGCCCGCGCACATAGGCCATGGCGTTGATCGAACCCGAGCCGCCGATCACCCGCCCGCGCGGCCAGGTAATGCTGCGCCCGCCAAGGCCGGGATCGGGCTGCGTGGCATAGCCCCAGTTGAGGCGCGGGTTCGACACGTTGAACGCGTAGCCGATGGGCACCTTGATCCAGAGCCGCGCGTCGGATCCGCCGGCCTCGAGCAGCAGCACGCTGTGACGGCCATCGCGCGTCAACATATCCGCCAGAACGCAGCCCGCCGACCCCGCGCCGACGATGACGTAATCGAATTGAGAGACTTCCATGGGAGGCGCCTGCACCAAGTGTTCGTGTCTGCACAGCAAACCGCAGACTGCGTCGGGCCACAAACAACGGCTTTCGCCGCTATGGGCCAAGAAGATTTATGGCCCGCGCGCATTGACGCGGCGTTGATTGGTGTCGACAGGGGCGTATGATGAAAGGCCCGCAAATACCCGAGGACACCGCATGACCCGCCTGCCCCATGTCATCTGGCTGCGCGCCTTCGAGGCGGCGGCGAGGCACGCGTCGTTCAGCGCGGCCGCCGACGAGCTGGCGTTGACCCCCGCGGCGGTCAGCCAGCAGGTGCGGATGCTGGAACAGCATCTGAAGGTGCAGCTGTTCCACCGTCTGCCGCGCGGGGTGGAGTTGACCGATATCGGTCAGGCCTATGCGCAGCCGATCCGGAAGTCCTTTCGCGACATGCAATCGGCGACCGACGGGCTGTTTCGCGTGCCACGGCGCAAGTCGCTGCGCGTGCGCGCGTCGATCTCTTACGCGGCGCTTGTGCTGGCGCCGAACCTGCGGGAGTTTCGCGCACGGCATCCGGATATCGACATCCAGCTGTCGACCGCGGTGTGGTCGGACCGCATGGATGATGCATCGATCGATGTCGACATCCGGTACGGCGCCGGCGACTGGCCGGAGACGCAGATCTGGTCGCTCGGGATCGAGCGGGCGTCCGTCGTGTGCCATCCCGACTATGCCGCCGGTTTCGAGGGCGGGCCGACGATCGAGGCGCTGGCGTCGGCGGACGTGATCCAGGTGACCGGATCCGAGGTTGACTGGGACAGGCTGTTGGCGCGGTTCGGTCTCGATCTTCCCGTCCCGGCACAGCGGATCAAGGCCGACTCGTCGCTGATCGCGCTGCAGATGCTGGCCAGCGGTCAAGGGTCAGCGATCATCATGCGGCGTTTTGCGCAGCGCTACCTTGATCAGGGCCTGCTGGTGTCGCCGCTGCCCTATGAATTGCCGATGGACAAGGGCTTTTACCTGGTCGCCCGCGAGGACACGAAACGCGCCGCCGAGATCGACCGCTTTCGGGAATGGCTGACAACATCGGTTGCGATGCTGTAGGGCCATGCCGACCACACGCTTTATTCGGTGCGCTTGCAATTGCCGGGCCCGCGGTATCTAAGCATAGTCGCGGCGGCCGCACCGTCCGCACAATCGCGTATCGCTGGATATCGAGGAGACGCGTCATGGCCGACGCCCGAAAGTTCATCGTCATGATCGCGTCTGTCGCGGGGATCGCGGCGGGCGCCGCGTCGTCACAACAGTCACAAGACGACGCGCAGGATCCGGTCGCCGTCACCGTCGTCACCGTGGCGCCCGAGGACGTCACGCTGACCTCGCTGCTGCCCGGGCGTGTCGCCGCCTCGGCCGAGGCCGAGGTGCGCCCGCAGGTCAACGGCATCGTCACCGAGCGGCTCTTTGACGAGGGTGCGGATGTGCGCGAGGACGACCCCCTTTACCAGATCGACACGGCCACCTACGAGGCCGCGGTCCGTCAGGCCCGGGCAACGGTTGCACAGGCCGAGGCGGAACTGCGCGCCGCCGAGCGCGAAGCGACCCGCCTGATGGAATTGCAGTCGCGCGCCGTGGCCAGCCAGCAGGCGCTCGACGAGGCCGTCTCGGCGCGCGACTCGGCCGAGGCCGGCGTGGAACTGGCCGAGGCTCAGCTCAACTCCGCGCAGATCGAGCTGTCGCGCACGACGATCAATGCGCGGCTTTCGGGCCGCATCGGCCTGTCGCAGACCTCGCGGGGGGCGCTGGTGACGGCAAGTCAGGCAGAGCCGCTGGCGGTCATCCGCACCATCGATCCGGTCTACGTGGATGTCACCCAGTCGGCGGCGGACCTGTTGCGCTGGCGGCGCGGCGAGACCGAGGCCGAGTTCGAAAGCGCGGATGCGACCGTCCGCCTCGTGCTGGCCGACGGGTCGGACTATTCCGAAACCGGCCAGCTCAAGGCCGCGGAGCCGAATGTCGATCCGCAGACCGGGGTGGTGACGCTGCGCATGCAGTTCGACAATCCCGACATGCTGTTGCTGCCCGGGATGTATGTCCAGGTGGACATGCCCGTCGAGGTCGCCGAGGCGGTGTTCCTCGTGCCGCAGCAAAGCGTGATCCGCGATCGGCGCGGCCAGCCATCGGTGTGGATCGTCAACGGCGAGGACGTGATCGAGGAACGCGCCATCGAGATCGTTCAGGACCAGGACAATCAGTGGGTGGTCGACGGCGGGCTGGATGACGGCGAACGGATCGTCGTGGAAGGTTTCCAGAAAACCGGGCCGGGGGCGACGGTCGCCCCGGAACCCCGCGACGACTGATCAGGCAAGGGACACCAGGCGCATGTCAAGTTTCTTCATCGACCGTCCGGTCTTTGCCTGGGTCATCTCGCTTTTCATCATGGGGGTCGGGCTGCTGGCGATCCAGCTTCTCCCGGTCTCGCAATATCCGCAGATCGCGCCGCCCTCGGTCTCGGTCTCGGCCAATTATCCGGGCGCTTCGGCCGACACCGTGGCCAACACGGTCACCCAGGTGATCGAGCAGCAGATGACGGGCCTCGACGGGCTGCGGTATTTCTCGTCGCGTTCGACCTCGCAGGGCAATGCCGAGATCACGCTCACCTTCGAGACCGGGACCGATCCCGACATCGCGCAAGTGCAGGTGCAGAACAAGCTTGGGCAGGCGACACCGCTCCTGCCCGAAATCGTGCAGCGGCAGGGCATCACGGTCGAGAAATCCTCAGCCGGGTTCCTCATGGTCGTGGGCCTGATCTCGGACGATGGCAGCTTGCAGCAGGTCGATCTCGCCGATTACATGTCGACGAACCTTGTCGACGAACTCAGCCGCGTCGAAGGCGTGGGCTCGGTTCAGGTCTTCGGGTCCGAATACGCGATGCGGATCTGGCTCGACCCGTCGAAACTGGCCGCCTTCGAGATGGCGCCATCGGACGTGGTGGACGCGGTCGCGGCGCAGAACGCGCAGATCTCGGCCGGATCGTTCGGCGCGCGCCCTGCTGTCGAGGGCCAGCAGCTCAACGCGACGATCACCGCGCAATCGCTGCTCAGCACGCCCGAGGATTTCCGCCAGATCGTGCTGCGCGCCGAGACCGATGGCGGGCTCGTGCTGCTCGACGATGTCGCACGGGTCGAGATCGGGGCCGAGAACTATTCCACCACAGGCCGGTTCAACAGAGATCCCGCGGCCGGCATGGCGATCACGCTCGCGCCCGGGGCCAACGCGCTTGATACCGCAAGCGCGATCAAGGACCGGATGGCCGAGTTCGAACGCTTCTTTCCCGAGAGCGTGGAATACATCATCCCCTACGACACCACGCCATTCATCGAGATCTCGATCAACGAGGTGGTCGTGACCCTGTTCCAGGCGATTGGTCTCGTGGTGCTGGTGATGCTGGTCTTCCTGCAGAACATCCGGGCGACGCTGATCCCGGCATTGGCCGTTCCCGTGGTCCTTCTGGGAACGTTCGGAGTGCTGGCGGTGGCCGGATTCTCGATCAACACGCTGACCATGCTGGCGATGGTGCTGGCCATCGGCCTGCTGGTCGATGACGCGATCGTGGTGATCGAGAACGTGCAGCGGATCATGGAGGAAGAGGGCCTGTCGCCGCGCGAGGCCACGCATAAATCCATGGGGCAGATCACCAGTGCTCTGGTCGGCACCTCGGTTGTGGTGGCCGCCGTGCTGACGCCGATGGTCTTCTTCCCCGGCTCGACCGGCGTCATCTATCAGCAATTCGCGATCACCATCATCTCTACCATGGTGCTGTCGGTGGTCGTGGCGATCTCGCTCACGCCGGCGCTTTGCGCGGCGTTCCTCAAACCGCAGGTCGCGCGCGCGCGGCGCGGACCCGTCGGCTGGTTCAATCGGGGCTTCGCCGCGCTGACCCGGGGCTACGAGGGCACCGTGCTCTGGTCGGTCCGCCGTCCTTTGCGGGTGCTCGCCGTCTACGTGCTGCTGGCGATCGGCATGGCGCTGCTGTTCCTGCGCACGCCCACGGGGTTCCTGCCCGACGAGGATCAGGGCATCCTCTTCACCCTGATCGAGACCCCGACGGGGTCGAGCGCCGAGCGCACGCTCGACGCGCTGAAACAGGTCGAGGATTATTACCTCGAAGCCGAGTCGGATGTGGTCAATTCGATGTTCGGCGTGGTCGGATTCAGCTTTTCCGGCAACGGCCAGAACAAGGGCATCGCCTTTGTGCAGCTCAAGGACTGGGACGAACGAACGGCCCCCGATCAGAGTGTGCAGGCGCTGGCTGGCCGGGCCTTCGGTGGGCTGGCACAGATCCGCGATGCGCAGGTCTTTCCTGTCGTGCCGCCCCCGGTGATCGAGCTTGGCAATGTCTCGGGGTTCGATTTCTATCTTCAGGCCCGGGGCTCACAGACACATGCGGAACTCATGTCGGCGCGCAACGAGCTTCTGGGCGCAGCCGCGCAAAGCGATCTCATCGGCTCGGCCCGGCCCAACGGGCTGGAGGATGCGGCCCAGTTCAACCTGGATATCGACTGGCGCAAGGCCGGGGCCATGGGCCTGACGCCCGGCGATGTCGGGCAGTTGCTGCAATACGCCTGGGCCGGCAGCTATGTGAACGACTTCCTCGACCAGGGCCGGATCAAGCGGGTCTATGTCCAGGGCGAGGCCAAGGATCGCGCCACGCCCTCGGATATCGAGAAATGGCGCGTGCGCAATGCCAGTGGCGGGTTGGTGCCGTTCTCGAATTTCACCGAAGGCAACTGGGATTACGGCGCGCAGGGGCTGTACCGTTACAACGGGATCCCGGCGCAGCAATTGCAGGGATCCCCGGCAGAAGGTGTGACCACCGGCGAGGCGATGGCCGAGATGGAGCGTCTGGTCGCCGATCTCGGTCCCGATTACGAACTGGCCTGGACCGGGTTGTCACTGGAAGAACGCGAGGCCGGCAACCAGGCGCCGCTGCTTTACGCGCTGTCACTGGCGGCTGTCTTCCTTGCGCTCGCCGCCCTTTACGAAAGCTGGTCGATCCCCTTCGCGGTGATGCTGGCCATGCCGATCGGCATTGTCGGCGCCCTCATCGGGGCGTGGCTTGGCGGGGACGAGAACGGTGTGTTCTTCCAGGTGGGTCTGCTCACGGTGGTGGGTCTGGTCGGCAAGAACGCGATCCTGATCGTCGAGTTTGCCCGCGACCGCCATGATGCCGGCGAGCGGGTGATCGACGCGGTGACCGAGGCCGCAAGCAAACGGTTCCGACCGATCATCATGACCTCGATGGCCTTCTCGCTGGGTGTGCTGCCGCTGGTGCTGAGTTCCGGCGCGGGCTCGGGCGGGCGCAACGCCATCGGATCGGGCGTTCTGGGCGGCACGATCTCGGGCACTGTCCTTGGCGTGATCTTCGTGCCGCTCTTCTTCATGGTCGTGACACGTGTCTTTCGGCGGGCAACCGCCGCGCGCTAGAGATGGGAAACGCTGAGGCTTCACTCGGTGACAGAGACCAGATGCCAGCGCAGCGCATCGTTGGGCACCGCATCGAACCCCGACACGCGGTTCGAGAGCACCACCAGTTGGGTGACGTGGAAGGGGATCAGCGTTCCGGACGTCTCGGCCAGGCGTTCCTGCGCCCTGACATACAACGCCTTCCGCGTCTCGAAATCGAGCTCGGCCCGCGCGTCTTCCAGCAGGCGGTCGAACTCGGGGTCTGCATAGCCCGTCTCGTTCCCTTTCGCCGAAGACGTGAACGCCTCGTTCAGCGCCTGATCGGCGGGGCGTTCCCCCCAGCTCGTGGCAAAGGCCTGTTTCTTCATCCAGACGCTCGACCAGTAGCCATCCGCGGACGCGTTCACGACGTTGACGCGGATACCGGCGCGGGCGGCCTGCTCCTGGTAGGTGACGCCGATCACCGGCCAGCTTGGATCGAGCGCTGACACGAACACCTCGATATCTATACCATCGGGATATCCAGCCTCTTCCAAAAGGGCGCGGGCGCGGTCGGGGTCCGGCGGGCAGCGCATCTCGGCGCGGTACTGGTCATTCGGCGCGACCGGCGTGTCACACGAGACGACCCCGCCCCCGTCGAGGGCAAGCCCCAGCATCTCTTCGCGGTCCACCACCAGACGCAGGGCGCGGGCCACGCGGGGATCGTCGACCGGCTTCATGTCCGTGCGAAAGGCCAGCCCCATCCAGTTCCCCGTGCGAACCTCTCGCAACTGGAAATCAGGCGAGTCGTCCAGCGCGCGGCGCAGGATGGGGGCGATGCCGCGCTCCATGTCCAGCTGCCCGCTCAGAACCGCCTGCAGGCGCGCCTGTGCGTCAGGCACCCCGATCACCTCGATCCGCGCCAGCGCCGGCGCGCCTTCCCAGTAATCCTCGAACGCGGTGAGCACCGTGATTCCGTCGGGATCGAACCTCTCGACACGGAACGGGCCTGTTCCGGTACCGCTTTGGTCCACCGTGTCGGCGGATCCTTCGGGGATGATGCGCAAACGCGGATCCATCAGTTGCAGCGGCAGATCCGCGAAGGTCGAGCCGAGCGTCATGCGCACCGTCATGGGCCCGGTCGCCTCGATCCGGTCGATCATCTTGACCGCGGCGCGCGCGGGACTGCCGTGATCCGGATCAATCACCCGATCGATCGAATAGACCACATCCCTGGCGTCCAGCAGAGTGCCGTCGTGGAACCGAACACCCTTTCGGATGCGGAAGGTCCAGACGGTGCCATCGTCGTTCCGCGTCCACTCGGTCGCGAGATCGGGTTCCGGGTCGCCGGATGGCCCCGGGCGTAAAAGGCGGCTCTGGACCTTCTCGATGATCTGGAGAACCCGCCCGTTGGAGGCGGCATCGAGGCTCGACTGCGATCCGTACCCGACATTGTGGGCATGCCGGAACGTTCCGCCGGGGTCGGCCCGCCCGAGCGATGCAACGCATATGAGGATTGCCGTGATCAGCACAGGCCATGTCGGGTGTTTGGACGAGACGCGCATGACAACACTGTGCCAAGCCACGTGGCCGAACGCAAATCATTGACAGGGCATATCGCGCACTCGCGACGCGGCGACCAATACGCAAGGCAAACCCAAAATTGGGCGCTTAGCCGTTTCCTGAAGCAAGATTTTGCGTGCAACTGGCGCGGTTGACGGGGCTCGAACCCGCGACCTCCGGCGTGACAGGCCGGCACTCTAACCATCTGAGCTACAACCGCCCGTTGCTCGCCCGATCGCTCGGGCTTGGCGTGCTTCTATGCGCCGCCATGAACGCCGTCAAGCATTGCAAGGCTGAAATTTCAATTTTATGACGGTCATGATCGGCCGAGTGAAGGGTTCGATCCTGCACGGCCCGCCGCCGCGCCACCGGACGCGTGAGGCTGCCTCAAAAATCGCGCAAGCCGCTTTCTTATCCCGACGATGTCGCCTATCTGTGACGTCCAACATTTTGCCGGAGGCATGCATGACAGACGCCCGCCACACCAGATGCCTGATCATCGGATCCGGGCCAGCCGGATACACCGCCGCCGTCTACGCCGCGCGCGCGATGCTCGATCCGGTCCTTGTTCAGGGGATCGAACCCGGCGGCCAGTTGACCACGACAACCGAGGTCGAGAACTGGCCCGGCGACACCGAGGTGCAGGGCCCCGACCTGATGGTCCGGATGGAGGCGCATGCCAAGGCCATGGGCTGTGAGGTCATCGGCGACATCATCACCGATCTCGACACCGACGCCCGCCCCTTCAGCGCGACGGGCGACAGCGGGACCGTCTACACCGCGGATGCGGTCATACTTGCGACCGGCGCACGCGCGAAATGGCTGGGGCTGCCGTCGGAAGAGGCCTTCAAGGGATTCGGGGTGTCGGCCTGCGCCACCTGCGACGGGTTCTTCTATCGCGGTCAGGAGATCGTGGTGATCGGCGGCGGCAACACCGCTGTCGAGGAGGCGCTATTTCTCACGAATTTCGCCTCCAAGGTCACGCTGATCCACCGCCGCGACGAACTGCGGGCGGAAAAGATCCTGCAGGACAGGCTGTTGAAGCACCCCAAGATCGAACCGCTGTGGTTCCATACGCTCGACGAGGTCACGGGCACCGACAATCCCAAGGGAGTCGAGGGCGTGCGGGTCAGACATGTCGAGACCGGCGAGATCACGGAAATCCCTTGCAAGGGGGTTTTCATCGCGATCGGCCACGCGCCCGCCTCGGAACTGGTGAAGGGCAAGGTCGCAATGCATCATGGCGATTACGTGCAGGTCGAGCCGGGCAGCACGCGCACCTCGGTTCCGGGGCTGTTCGCCGCAGGCGACCTGACCGATCACATCTACCGTCAGGCCGTGACAAGCGCAGGGATGGGCTGCATGGCCGCGCTGGACGCCGAGCGTTTCCTCGCCGAGCAGGACGGATAAGCCGGGTCCGACCCAAAGGAGTGGCTGCGCCACGCGGACTTGCATGCCGCTTGTGGCGCGGCACTGACATGACAGGACATTGCCACGTCCCCGCGTTTTCATCCAGCCGCGATTGGGGCCGGGATGGCGCTCACGCCCGTCGACGCAGGTCGCACAATGCTCGGTATTTCTAGACCGTCCATGAACCTTCGTCTTCATGGTCGGCCGCCCAAACGTGGATCTAGGCACGCGCATGAGCCACGTCCCAGAGCATGGTTCAGTTGAGCAGGTCATCCCGCTAGGACGGTCTGGGGTTTCGCCGCCCTTCGGTGCGCCTGCCGCACCTCGGGTCAGACCCGGAGGCGCAGCAGGCTTTAAAATCACGGGGCGGCCAGGATAGACGATGCACTTCCGGATCACGCCCGCGACGCGTCTCTGGAGGATGGTTTCAGGATGAAACCCGAACGAGCCAGAATGGAACGCCACCCTGCTCTGGGTCGTAGGCGGAACCAGCCAAGAGCCTCGCGTTACACGCGATACCAGCGGGCCAGCCTGCGCCCCAAGAAACTTGCCATTCAGGACTTCGAAACCTGCGACGCGGTCGCAGATGTCGGTTGTTAGGCTCGGAATTTCATCACAAACGATTCTGATGCAATCCAGTCAATCGCACCCTGCAAGTACGGCAGATCGGTCAGTCACCAGGTCCGCCGGTCTTACTTGATCTTGCCTTCCTTGTATTCGACGTGCTTGCGCGCGACCGGATCGAATTTCCGGATCGTCATCTTCTCGGTCATGGTCCGCGCGTTTTTCTTCGTCACGTAGAAGTGGCCCGTACCCGCGGTCGAGTTCAAACGGATCTTGATGGTGGTCGGCTTTGCCATGGGTTGTCTCCTGCGGCGGGCGCGAGGTGCGCCCGTGATGTCTGTCCTGATCCGGCCTTCTACCGATGCGGACACCCAAGTCAACCGGCATCGCCACGAGCGCCGGTTTCACGGCATCAGTTTCGCGACAATCGGGTCGGCATGCGGTAGAAATGGTGCACCCCGATCGTTGCGGTGCGCGGGAAGCTGCGCGACCAGTTCGGTCTGACAGCATTGGTGTGGTAATGTGTGGCGCCATCGGTCAGCCGGCGCGGCGCGCCTTGCACCATCAGTCGCGCGATCTTGTCCACCTGTTCGAATATCTCCGGGTTGGCGATATGCTCTTCGATCCCGTCACAGGTATAGGTGAACTGGCACTGGTATTTCTGCCCGGTTCCTTGATGGATCACGTCGCAAACCGATGCCGGGTATTCGCGGCTCGCGGCCCGGTTCATGATGACTTCGGCCACCGCGAATTGCCCCTTGACGCTTTCGCCGCGCGCTTCGAAATACAGCGCCTCGGCGAGGCAGGCGGACTGGGTGTTTCCACCCTCGACATCGAGCTGTGAAAGCCAGTCGCGCGAATATTCCACGCTCAGTTCGGGCCGGCTGAGATAGCTCGCCATCCGGTCCCCCGAAATCGAGCGCAAAGCTTGCGTTTCCTGTTCCATCAGGCGGGCCACGGGCGTGTCAGCCAGCAAAGGGCCAGCCAATAACGACAATATTGCTCCTGCAAATGTGCGTTTCATCCATTGTCTCCGTGTGGTCAAAGGGCCGGATCGCCAATCTGGCGGCGTGACCTAGACAAATTCGCACAGAACGTCCAGCCGGCGTATCGGCAAGGAATCGCTCACGCCGGATAGTTGCGAGGCGGATCCCCGGGTGTTTGCGGATCTTGCGCGGGTTTGCCCCCGTGAGACCCAAGCGTGTCGCGGACGGTCAACTGAGCGGCGGCAAGCCGCGCAACGGGCACGCGGAAGGGCGAGCACGAGACATAGGTGAATCCGACGTCCCGGCAGAAGGAGATCGATTCGGGATTGCCGCCATGCTCGCCGCAGATCGACAGGACGACGTCCGGGTTCGCAGCGCGGCCGCGCTCGGCACCGATGCGCAGCAGCTCTCCGACACCGTCGGTGTCGAGCTGATGAAACGGATCCTCTGGGTAGACGCCCTGCTGCACATAAGTGGACATGAACCGCCCTGCATCGTCGCGCGACAGACCATATGTCATCTGGGTCAGGTCGTTGGTGCCGAAGGACAGGAACGACACCAGAGGTGCGATCTCGCCGGCGCGCAGGCAGGCGCGCGGGGTTTCGACCATGACCCCCAGCCGGTATGTGAAATCGCGCCCTGTCTCGGTGCGTACGGCGGTCGCGACCGCGTCGATGCGGGTCTTGACCAGTTCCACCTCGCGCCGGGCGCTGACCAGCGGGATCATGATCTCGGGCACGACCGGCGCACCCTCCTTGCTGGACTCCAGCGTCGCCTCGAAGATGGCGCGGGCCTGCATGTCGTAGATCTCGGGCATGGTGATCCCGAGACGCACACCCCGCATCCCCAGCATGGGGTTGTATTCGCCAAGCGCCTCGACCCGGCGGGTGACGTCCGACAGGGGCAGATCCAGCGCCTCGGCCAGTTGCAGATGCCCGGCGCGGTCGGTTGGCAGGAACTCGTGCAGCGGCGGATCAAACAGCCGGATGCACACGGGCTGGCCCTGCATGATGCGGAAGAGATCAGTGAAATCAGCGCGCTGCATCGGCAGCAGCCGCTCCAGCACCGCGGCGCGATCGGCGCTGGCATCGGCAAAGATCATCTCGCGCATCACCGTCAGGCGGTCATCCTCGAAGAACATGTATTCGGTGCGGCACAGCCCGATCCCGCGCGCCTTGAAATTGCGGGCGACCTCGGCATCGGCCGGCGTGTCGGCATTGGCGCGCACCGCGATGTCGCGCAGATCGTCCGCCCAACCCATCAGGGTCTGGAACGATCCGTCGCGCGCGGCCTCCAGCAGCGGCGTGTCCCCGGCGAGCACCGCACCGCCGGTGCCGTCGATGGTGATCGTCTCGCCGGCCCGGATCACGCGCCCGTCCGGCATGATCAACTGGCCGCGCCGGGTCTGGAACCGGATGCCGGACGCGCCCACGACACAAGGCAGTCCGATCCCGCGGCCGATCACCGCGGCGTGGCTGGTGATGCCGCCACGCTCGGTCAGAACGGCCACGGCGGCATGCATGCCGCGGATATCCTCGGGGCTTGTCTCGCGCCGGACGAGCACCGCGGCCTCGCCGCGCGCCTGCGCGGCCTGCGCATCGGCCGCGCTGAACACGACGCGGCCCGTGGCGGCCCCGGGGCTGGCGGCGATGCCATGCGCCAGCACGTCGCGCGGCACCTCGGGGTCCACCTGCCGATGCAGAAGCTCGTTGAGCGCGCGCGGCTCGACCCGCAGCAGCGCCTCGCTCCGGCTGATGATCCCGTCCTCGGCCAGCGCCACGGCGATGCTGACCGCCGCCCGGGCGTTGCGGGCCACCCGCAACCCATCGAGCAGCCAGACCTTGCCGTTCTCGATGGTGAACTCGGCCTGCATGTCCTCGCGCAGGGTGGCGCGCATCAGCTCGGCATGGGCCCTGATCTCGGCAAAGGCCTGTGGCGCCAGTTCCTCCAGCGACGGCCCGCGCGGGTCGCGTTCCAGAAACAGCGCATCGGCGCCACGCTGCAAGGCATCACGGCCCTGGCTCTGGCTGAGATAGCGTCCGGTGATCTGGCGTGCGCCCGTCTGGCTGTTGACAAGCTGCATCACGCCCGAGCCGCACTCGCCCTCGCCCAGCCCGAGCGCCAGTTCCTGCACCACGAGGCCCAGCCCGGCATCGGCGGGCGCGCCCTTGCCCTGCCGCAAGAGCCGCGCGGTCGTCCCCTCCCAGGCCCGCGCCATGGAGCGCAGAACCTCTGTCAGTTGCACGGCGGGATCCTGCGGAAAGGTCTCGTCGGTCTCGGCCTCGTAGGCGCGCAGGGCCTGGGGCAGGCCCTCGACCGGATCCTCGGACACGTCATCGAAGATGTCCGGGTCAAGCCGCGCGACATGCGTCGCATAGGCCTGCACGAACCGCAGGTAGATCTCGGAGGCCGCGCGCCGGCCGATCTGCTCGGAAAGCCGGTCGAGCCGCGCGTCGTTGATGCCAATGTTGAGCACCGCGCCGGGCCCGCCCCAATCGGGGTCCTCGGAGGACGGGCGCACGCAGAGCAGCGGCACCTCGCCGAACGGCGCCAGAAGTGGCCCCATGTCCGGCAGATCGCCCGCCGCGATCCGGTGAACAGCGTCAAACGAAAGCGCAAGGGTGCGCGGCACCGGCAGATCGAGCCGCACGAGCCGTTGCAGGCATTTCGCCCGTCCGCCATGTGTTTCGATCCGCACCGGGGCCGAGGGGGTGATAAGGGTTATGTCTCGGGCGTCTTGCTGCACTGCGGCACCTTTGCTTTTGCGGCAGAATACGCCGCAAAGCGCGCATGACAAGGGAAAGGATCATATCTGTGTGATGGCCCGGATAAAGCGGGTCTACGCTTGGGACGTGCCGGGACGACCGGGCGCGTCTGGCTGAAGGGGACGTTGGGGCTACGGCCCGGGCGCGATACGCGGCCGCAGGCCGCCGTGCCATCGCATGTCCGCCCCCCGGACAGGCGATTTGCTCAAGCTGGCGCATCGATTGTGGCTCTTGCGGGGTGGCACGATAAAACGCACTGAATAATCGTCGGATCGCCTGCCCGCGGACCTGCGATGGCGCTGCTGCGTCGCATGACCCCTTCAGGCTAAACTTCGCCAAGCCGTCCGCCTCAGCCCTCGACTCGGGTCAGGTCGGCGGCTTGCAGGCAGATCGTGCGGATACGGCTGATCAGGTTGAGGCGGTTGCGGCGGACCACCGGGCTGTCGACATTGACCTGCACCGCCTCGAAGAACGCATCCGTGGGCGCGCGCAGGGCGGCCATGGCGGACATCGCGGCGGCGAACTCCTCTTTTTCGAGCGACTCGGAGATCTGCGGTTCCGCCGTATCCAGTGCAGCGAAAAGAACCTTTTCCTCGGGCGTCTCGGCAAATTTCACATCCGCGCCAAAGGAATACTCGACGCCGTCCTTTGCCTCGGCCTGCGTCAGGATGTTGTTGGCCCGCTTGAAGCCCTGCAACAGGTTCTCGCCATCCTCGGTCTTGAGGAAATCTGACAGGGCCGTGGCGCGGTTCACCAGCAGTGTCAGGTCGTCATTGCCCTCCATCGCCAGACATGCGTCGATCACGTCATGGCGGATCCCCTCGTCGCGCAGGTGCACCTTGAGACGGTCGTGGAGGAAGGCGAGAAGGTCGGCGGCTTTAGCAGTAACCGCTTCACTTTCTTCTGCAATCACAGGGTCGTACTCGGACTTTTCAAACTCGAACTCCTGCCGTACTGCTTGCAAATGTTTTTCTTTAGCAGCGCGCGCCTCATCCGATGCACTTTCGTTATTATTCTGCAACGAATTCAGCGTCTGCTGAACTCTTTTGAACCTCTCTTCCTTGAACAAAAAATCAGATGATCGAAAGCTTTCGATCATTATTCTCAACCTCTGTTTCGCAACCGCTTCAAGTGGAAGCTGCGTCTTGTTCGATAACACCAACCGAATAACCCCCAATGCCGCGCGGCGCAGTGCGTAGGGGTCCTTCGAGCCGGTGGGTTTCTCGTCGATGGCCCAGAAGCCCGTCAGCGTGTCGATCTTGTCGGCGAGCGCCACGGCGACCGAGACCGGGGCGGATGGCACGGCGTCGCCG
>JAWLGF010000087.1:0-8305 GCA_041685205.1 Roseovarius sp. | reverse complement strand
CACCGTCGGCGTGACCGTGGACACCGCCGTTTATGACGGCGACATCCACACCGCCGCGCTGATCTTCGATCCGCCCGAAGCATTGCGCGGCAAGATCAACGTGGTGCCCGAGATGAACGACGTCATGGGCATGGCCATTCATTACATGGGCGGCGACCAATGCACGGGCGACCGCGAGGTGCTGGAAAAGGTCCGCGACAAGGTGGTCGAGGCCAAGCAGCACTGGCTGTCGATGGCGTACGGCAATATCGAGAAATTCGCCAAGGGCGATCTGGCCGCCGGCGTGAACTGGAACGGGGCCTCGCTGCGCTCGCGGCTTCTGAACGAGGATATCGCCTTCGGCTACCCGCAGGAAGGCTTCCCGATCTGGATGGACAATGCCGCCATCCTCGCCGACGCGCAGAATGTCGAGAACGCCAAGCTCTTTCTCAACTTCATCATGGACCCTGAGAATGCCGCGATGCTGTCGAACTTCGCGCGCTACGCCAACGGCATCGACGGATCCGAGCAATACATGGACGAGGTGATGGCGTCGGCCCCCGAGGTGATAATCCCCGATGAACTGGCCGACGCGGGCTATCTGTCGAAGACCTGCCCGCCCGAGGTGCAGCAGATCTACAGCGCCATCTGGACCGAAGTGAAGAAATAGGTGCATCCGGCGCGGCCGGCAGCCAAGCGGGCCGCGCCCCTTTTTCCGCTTTTTCGATCCCCAACCAACGACATCCGAGGCCCGCCATGGCACAGACGCCCCAGATCGTGATCCTGAACGGCCGTCTCATCACCTTCGATCCGGACCGCCCCCGCGCCGAGGCGCTGGCGATCCGCGACGGCACCATCGCCGCCGTGGGCTCGACGACCGAGATCCGTGCGCTGGCCGGGCCGGATACGCGGGTGTTCGATGCGGGCGGGGCCACGGTGCTGCCGGGGTTCATCGACAGCCATGTGCACCTGTTCGGCGGCTCGGTGGAGCTGGGCTATCTCGATCTCTACGGGGTCGCGGACGCGGACACGCTGACCGCAAGAGTGCGGGCCTGGGCCGCGCAATGTCCCGATGACAGGATCGTCTTTGCGGTACAGGCCGATTACGCCATTCTGGGTCCGGGGCGGCACACCACCCGGCACGATCTGGACCGCGTGCTGCCCGACCGCCCGTTCGCCATGTTCGCCCCCGATCACCACACGATCTGGGCCAACACACGCGCGCTCGACGCGGCGGGCGTGCTGCATGGCGCGGCGGTCGACAAGGGCGCGCAGATCGTGATGGGCGATGACGGTCTGGCCACCGGCGAATTGCAGGAGCCCTCGGCCTACGCCCCGGTCCTGCGCCTGACCCGGCATGCCGGGCGCGACATGATGGGGCTGATCACCGGCGCCGATCCCGACCCGCCCGCGACACCTGCCGAGCGCGAAATCGACAAGGCGGCGATCGCCCGCGGCATGCAGCATTGCGCCAGCCACGGCATCACCGGGTTGCACAACATGGACGGAAATCTCTACCAGCTCGAGCTGCTGTCCGAGATGGAGGCCGAGGGCACGCTGCTGTGCCGCACCGAGATCCCGTTTCATCTGAAAAGCTTCGACGCCCTCGATCGACTGGACGAGGCCGCAGAAATGCGTCGCCGTTTCGCCACCGACATGCTCTGGTGCAACCGCGTCAAGATGTTCATGGATGGTGTCACTGAAAGCCGTACCGCGTTGATGTTGCGGGCTTATCCCGAAACCGATCATATCGGCGACGCGGTGTTCGAGGCCGATCATTTCAACGCCGCCTGCATCCGCGCCGACGCAATGGGGTTCCAGATCGCCACCCATGCCATCGGCGATCTGGCGATCCGCCGCACCCTCGACGGCTACGAGGCGGCAAAGGATGCCAACGGCACGCGCGACGCCCGCCACCGGGTCGAGCATATCGAGGTGCTGCATCCCGACGACCTGCCGCGTTTCGGCACGCTCGGCGTGGTGGCGTCGATGCAGCCGGGCCATGCGCCGTTTGGCGGTATCTTTCCGCCCGCGGGCATGTCGGCGCTGCTGCATGACGACCAGATCCCGCTGGCCTTTGCCTGGCGCGACCTGCGCCAGCATGCCCCGCGCCTGTGCTTTTCCACAGACTGGCCGGTGATCGGGGTCGAGGTCATGCCAAGCGTCAAGGCCGCCGTCGCGCCCATCGACCTCGGGGCGCCCTGGCGGGACCAGAGCCAGAGTCTCATGGACACGCTCAGAAGCTACACGGCCGACAACGCCTGGCTGGAATTCAACGAGAGCCGCAAGGGATGCCTCAAATCCGGCATGATGGCCGACATCGCCGTGATGTCGCACGATCTCGAAGCTCTGGACCCCGAACGGCTCGACACGGCGAGAGCGGCGCTCACGATATGCAATGGCCGGATCACCTGGGAGGCGTGACCGCGGGACTGGCCCATCCTAGGTTTGTGACTCGATGGACCGCCAACCCCTGCTGATCCGTGGCAGGTCGTTCTTGAACTGACAGCCCGAAGTCCGGGACGCGGCAGGACACCTCGCGCCGGCGCACCCACAAACGCGCCTGAACGGAGCGCGCTTTTTCGTGGCTTGACTTACTCTTCCGGCGTCAGGCCCACGGCCTTGATCCCGGCAACGGCGGCGGTCACGTCATTATCCGAGGTATCGCCCGTCACGCCCACGGCGCCCACGATGCTTCCGCGCTTGTCGCGCACAAGGATACCGCCCGGCACCGGCACGACCTGCCCGCCAAAAACGCCATTCACGGCGGCAAGGAAATAGGCCTGCTGTTCGGCGCGGGCCATCTGCGCACGGCCCGCGATCCCCAGCATGATCGCGCCATAAGCCTTGCCATGGGCGATACCGAAGCGCCCCGGTGCGGCCCCGTCTTCGCGCTCGAACGCCTTCACATGGCCGCCGGTATCCAGCACCACCACGGAAAGCGGTTTGAACCCCTCCTCGCGGCCCGTGGCAAGTGCCTTGCGGATGATCGTGCGGGCGCGGGTGAGCGAAAGTTCTGCCATCGTGATCTCCTGTTGTCGTCACATCATGCCGATTGCGCGGCCTTGAGTTCAAGGCGGCGGCGATGCAGCACCGGCTCGGTATAGCCCGACGGTTGCGCGCGCCCCTTGAACACGAGATCGCAGGCCGCCTGAAAGGCGATCCCGTCAAAGCCGGGCGCCATCGGGTGATAGGCGGGATCATCCGAATTCTGACGATCCACCACCTGCGCCATCTTCTGCATCGCCTCCATCACCTCGGCCTCGCTGACCACGCCGTGGTGCAGCCAGTTGGCGATATGTTGAGAGCTGATGCGGCAGGTCGCGCGATCTTCCATCAGGCCGACATCGTTGATGTCGGGCACCTTGGAGCAGCCCACGCCCTGATCGATCCAGCGCACGACATAGCCAAGGATGCCTTGCGCGTTGTTCTCGACTTCCCTGACGATCTGCTCTTTCGACCACTTCCGGTAGCTGGCGACAGGAATATCGAGAAGCGTATCGACAAAGGCCCGCCGCCCCCCGGCCCTCAGCTTGTCCTGCACCGCGAAGACATCGACCTTGTGGTAATGCAGCGCATGCAGCGTGGCCGCCGTGGGGGACGGGACCCAGGCGCAGTTGGCACCGGATTTCGGATGTTCGATCTTTTGCTCCAGCATCGCGGCCATCATCTCGGGCATGGCCCACATGCCCTTGCCGATCTGCGCGCGGCCGGACATCCCGCATTCCAGCCCGATATCGACATTCTGGTTCTCGTACCCGCCGATCCAGGCCTTGCGCTTGATGAAATCCTTGCGGCTGAAGGGGCCGGCCTCCATGCTGGTGTGGATCTCGTCGCCGGTGCGATCCAGAAAGCCGGTATTGATGAAGGCCACGCGATGCTTCGCGGCCCGGATACATTCCTTGAGGTTGACCGAGGTGCGGCGCTCTTCGTCCATCACGCCGATCTTCACCGTGTATTGGGGCAGGCCGAGGACCTCTTCGACGCGTGTGAAGATCTCGTCGGTGAAGGCGACTTCCTCGGGGCCGTGCATCTTGGGTTTGACGATGTAGATCGAGCCATGCACCGAATTGCCGCTGTCGCGCCCCAGATCGTGCATGCCGATCAGCGTGCTGATCGCGGCATCCATCAGCCCCTCGGGAATCTCGTTGCCCTCGGCATCCAGAATGGCGGGATTGGTCATCAGGTGCCCCACATTGCGCACCCACATCAGCGCCCGGCCCTTGAGGGTCAGGTCACTGCCATCCGGGGCGGTGTAGTGACGATCCTCTGCCAGCCGGCGGGTGACGGTCTTGCCGCCTTTTTCCAGACTGGCCTCCAGCGTGCCCTGCATCAGGCCCAGCCAGTTCGAATAGGCCAGCACCTTGTCCTCGGCATCGACACAGGCCACCGAGTCCTCGAAATCCATGATGGCCGAAACCGCGCTTTCGATCTGCACATCGGCCAGAAGCGCCTGATCGCGGCAGCCGATGAAATGCGCGCGGTCGAAGATCAATGCGACATGCAGCCCGTTGTTGCGCAGCAGAACCGCGTCGGGGGCCCTGGGGTTGCCACGGTAGCCCACGAATTTCTCGGGGCTCGCCAGCGGACAGTCATCGACCAGAAGCACGCCATCCTTCACGTGATAGCGCCGCACATCCGCATGGCTGGTCCCGACAAGCGGAAAAGCCTCGTCCAGGAACACACGCGCGCGGGCCACGACCCGTGCCCCATGGCCCCGGTCATAGCCGCCCTTTGGCGGCAGGGTGCCCATGGCGTCTGTGCCATAAAGGCAATCGTAAAGGCTGCCCCAGCGGGCGTTGGCGGCGTTGAGCGCGTAGCGGGCGTTGGTGATCGGCACCACCAGTTGCGGCCCCGGCACGCGCGCGATCTCGGGGTCGACATTGGTGGTTTCGATCTCGAAATCGGGGCCTTCCTCGACCAGATACCCGATCTCCTTCAGGAACTGCTTGTACGCCTCGTGGGCATGCGGCTGATTGCGGTGGCGGATGTGCCAATCGTCGATCTGACCCTGCAGCTCCTCACGCTTTTCAAGAAAGGCCCTGTTCCTGGGGGTCATGTCGCGGACGAGGGCCGCAAAGCCCGACCAGAAGGTCTCGGATGCGACGTCGGTGCCCGGCAGGGCCTCGTCATCGACGAAACGGGCCAGATCTTCGGCCACCTGAAGGCCATGCTTTTCGATACGTTGCACCATGTCGATCTCCTCCGCTGCCGGTCTCACGAGGCATACATCTGCATGCAGGTTGCCTGCGGTCTAACGTCAAAGCTGCCGGTCGGCAACAAACTTGGCAGCGACGGCTCGACAGGTAGCGTTCTCGACTGTCGGTCAGCACCTGCGAAGCGCTTCATTCGCCACTCCAGCGATCGCGGCTCCAGCGTCCGGGCTGACCCGCAAGCGTCGGGCCCTCGGGTCTTGCCGCATGTTTTTACCAATTGATAAAATAAATATGCTCTGGCATGCTTCATCCCAAGATCACAGAAAAGCATCAGGCATGGAGGTCGCCCGTGACCAACACACCCACAACACCCGGTATTGCGCCGGCCCGGTTCGATCAGGCGACACTGCGGTGCAAATTTTCGGATCATGAACCACCTCTCGATCCGCATGAGGCCAGTGTGGCGGCGGATCGGTGCTATTTCTGCCTTGACGCGCCGTGCATTGCCGCCTGTCCGACCGAGATCGACATCCCACTGTTCATCCGCCAGATCCAGGCCGGTCAGCCCGAGGGTGCGGCGCGCACCATTCTGGACCAGAACATCCTTGGTGGCATGTGCGCCCGCGTCTGCCCCACCGAAACCCTGTGCGAAGGGGCCTGCGTGCGCGAGTTTGCCGAAAGCAAGCCGGTCGAGATCGGCCGGCTGCAACGCTACGCGACCGACAGCCTGATGGCGCGCGACGGTCATCCTTACCAACGCGCGGCCCCGACCGGCAAACGCGTCGCGGTCGTCGGGGCCGGGCCGGCCGGTCTGGCCTGCGCCCACCGGCTGGCGATGCACGGCCATGACGTGGTGCTGATGGAGGCCCGTGACCGGATCGGCGGGCTGAACGAATACGGCATCGCCGCCTACAAGACGGCCGGCGATTTCGCGCAGGCCGAGGTCGCGTGGCTGCTCGGAATCGGCGGTATCGAGACGCGCACGGGCGTTCGACTTGGCACGGATGTCACGCTCGCGGATCTGCGCCGCGACTACGACGCCGTGTTTCTGGGCATGGGCCTTGGCGGGGTCAACGCGCTCGGTGTCGAGGGCGAGGCGCGCGATGGCGCGCGCGATGCCGTGGATTTCATCGCCGAACTGCGCCAGACCGATGATCTGACCCAACTGCCCATCGGACGCCGGGTGGTGGTGATCGGCGGCGGCATGACCGCCGTGGACGCGGCGGTGCAATCGAAGCTTCTGGGGGCCGAGGTCGTCACAATGGTCTACCGCCGGGGTCGCGACCGGATGAGCGCCTCGGACCACGAGCTCGATCACGCCGCCACCGCCGGTGTGCATATCGTCACGAACGCCCAGCCGGTCACGGTGCATGGCAACGGCGCGGTGCGCGCGGTGGAGTTTGCCTACACGATCGATGGCGCAAACGGGCTGGAAAGCACCGGCGAGACGTTCCGCCTGCCCGCCGATCAGGTGTTCAAGGCAATCGGCCAGACACTCGATGATGTGCCCGAGGGGCTGACCCTTGCCAAGGGCAAGATCGCGGTGACGGGGGCCGGGCGCACCGGGCTGGATCGCGTCTGGGCCGGGGGCGACGGCACCGCCGGTGGCGAGGATCTCACCGTCACGGCGGTGGCCGAGGGGCGCGACGCGGCCGAGGACATGCATGCGGCGCTCAGCCTCTGAGCCGACCGAACACGCCGTCTGGCAAACCCCCGAGGGTGGTTCATCATAAGGAGACAAGCACAATGGCCAATCTTACCAATGACTTCCTCGGCATCAAGTCGCCCAATCCCTTCTGGCTGGCCTCGGCCCCGCCGACAGACAAGGAATACAACGTCACCCGCGCCTTCAAGGCCGGCTGGGGTGGCGTGGTCTGGAAGACGCTTGGTTTCGATCCGCATATCGTCAATGTCAACGGGCCGCGCTACGGGGTCGTGCACGGGGCGGATCGGCAGGTTCTGGGGCTCAACAATATCGAGTTGATCACCGACCGGCCGCTCGACGTGAACCTGCGCGAGATCAAGCGGGTCAAGCGCGACTGGCCCGACCGTGCGATGATCGTTTCGCTGATGGTGCCCTGCGACGAGGCGTCTTGGAAGGCGATCCTGCCGATGGTCGAGGAAACCGGTGCCGACGGGATCGAGCTCAATTTCGGTTGCCCGCATGGCATGAGCGAGCGCGGCATGGGGGCTGCGGTGGGTCAGGTTCCCGAATATGTCGAGATGGTCACCCGCTGGTGCAAGCAGAACACCCGCATGCCGGTGATCGTGAAGCTGACTCCCAATATCAGCGATATCCGCCATTCGGCGCGGGCCGCCCATAAGGGCGGGGCGGATGCGGTCAGCCTGATCAACACCGTGAATTCGATCACCAGCGTCGATCTGGATCTGATGGCACCGGAACCGACGATCGACGGCAAGGGCACGCATGGCGGCTATTGCGGCCCGGCGGTCAAGCCGATCGCGCTCAACATGGTGGCCGAGATCGCCCGCGATCCGGAAACCGCCGGCCTGCCGATCTCGGGGATCGGCGGCATCAACACCTGGCGCGACGCGGCCGAATTCATGGCACTTGGGGCGGGCAATGTGCAGGTCTGCACCGCCGCGATGACCTACGGCTTCGGGATCATCAAGGAACTGACCGCCGGACTGTCGCTGTGGATGGACGAAAAGGGCTACAGCCGCATCGACGAGGTAACGGGGCGCGCGGTGCCCAATGTCACCGACTGGCAGCATCTCAACCTGAATTACGTGACCAAGGCGCGCATCGATCAGGACGCCTGCATCAAGTGCGGCCGGTGCTATGCGGCCTGCGAGGACACGTCCCACCAGGCCATTTCCATGAGCGAGGATCGCGTGTTCGAGGTGATCGATGCGGACTGCGTGGCCTGCAACCTGTGCGTCAATGTCTGCCCGGTCGAGAATTGCATCACGATGGAGCGTCTGGCGGCCGGGGCGGTCGATCCGCGCACCGGGCAGACGGTGCAGGACGAGTATGCCAACTGGACGACGCATCCCAACAACCCGATGGCGCAAGCCGCCGAGTGACACCCCTCCGGACCGGCGTGTCAGCCTGTTTCGGGGTCGAGCAGCCTTTTGAACAGCTTGTCGAGAAATGTGTGCGCGCCGTCGAACGGGTCTTGGTCGGGTCCGCGCAGCAGGCGCATCTG
>JAWLGF010000086.1:0-8325 GCA_041685205.1 Roseovarius sp. | reverse complement strand
CAGCTGCGTCTCGAAGACGCGCGGCGGGGCAAAATAATAGGTCGGCCCGATCTCGCGCAGGTCGGTCTGCATGGTCTCGGGGCTTTCGGGGCAGTTGACGCAGAACCCGCACCAATAGGCCTGCCCGATGGAAAAGATGAAATCGCCCACCCAGGCCATCGGCAGATAGGCGAGCACTTCCTCGTCGCGGGTCAGATTGTCGAACTCGGCCGAGGACTTTGAGGCCTCGATGATGTTGCGGTTGCTCAGCACCACGCCCTTGGGCTTGCCGGTGGTACCCGACGTGTACAGCATCACGCAGATGCTGTCATAATCCAGCCGCGCGCGCCGCGCCTTCAGTTCTTCGATGAATTCGTGACGGGCCGCGCGCCCCTGATCCTGGATGTCGATGAAGCGGTGCAGCTTGGAGTGCTCGTATTTGCGCAGGCCGCGCGGGTCGACATAGATCATGTGTTCGAGCTGGTGCAGATCCTCCTGCACCTCGATCAGCTTGTCGACCTGTTCCTGATCCTCGACGATGGCAAAACGCGCGCCGCAATGATCCATCACATAGGCCATCTCTTCGGCCGACGCGTCCTGATACAGCGGCACGGGGATCGCCCCCACCGATTGCGCGGCCACCATGGCCCAGTAGAAATGCGGGCGGTTGCGCCCGATGATGGCCAGGAAATCGCCGGTCTCGACGCCGAGGTTGAGCAGCCCGAGCGCGAGCGCCTCGATTTCTTTCTCGGCCTCAGCCCAGGTCCAGCTTTGCCAGATACCGTATTCCTTTTCGCGGTAGGCGGCCTTGCCCGCGAACTGCTTGGCGTTGCGCTGCAAGAGCGCCGGAACGGAATCCATCCCGTCGGTCGCCTGTGCCGACTGTGCCAAATCCATCTCCTCCCTTTGTCCGCTATGGCGAACGCGCGATCACCTTAAGGCGATTCCTCCTGCCTCAAAGCGTGCCTAACAATTGGTCTGCGTCAACTTTTTCCTGATCATTGCGCAAATCTTACGAATTGTAACAGACGCCGCGACGCAGCTTTGCGGGCCGCGCGACCGATGCTATCCACGGATCCGGGAGGAAACGGGCATGCATCTCGACCGCGCCGATCGCGACGCCATGACCACGGCCGGGCTGAACCTCATTCAGCAGGCGCTGACGATCTATGACCAGACCCTGCGCCTTGCCGTCTGCAACCGGCGCTTCCAGGAAATGTTCGACCTGCCGGATGCGCTGGTCACGCCCGGCGCGGATTTCGCCGACACGATCCGCTATCTCGCGGCGCGTGGCGATTACGGGGATGTCGGAGACGTGGACCGCTTCGTCGCCACCCGCGTCGAGATCGCCCGCGCGTTCGAGCCGCATTACATGGAACGCACCCGCGCCAATGGCCGCACCATCAGCGTCGAGGGCTCGCCACTGCCACAGGGCGGCTGGGTCACGGTCTATACCGACATCACCCCCAGCAAGCGGCAGGAGGCGCTGCTGCGCGGCCGGTCCGAGGAATTGTCCGACCGGTTGCTGAGCTATTCCGAGGATCTCGCCGCCGCCAATCGCGAGCTCGAGGCGACGATCACCGCCCTCGAAGAAGCCAAGCGTCAGATCACCGAAGCCGAGTCCCGCACCCGGATGACGGCCGAGATGATGCCCGCCCATATCGCGCATGTCGGTCCGGACGGGCGCTATACCTATTCCAACCGGCGTCTGGCCTCGGTCATGCCCGGCACCCGCACGGACCTCATCGGCATGGACGCGGCCGAGGTTTTCGATTCCGGCACATGGGCGGTGATCCGGCCAGAGCTTGACCGCGCCTATGGCGGGCAACAATCGGTGTTCGAGTTCACCCACGACCCGAGCGGCCGGCGCATCCGCGTCGCGCTCACCCCCGACCCCACAAGCGGCGGGGTCTATATCCTGTCGATGGACATCACCCGCGAAAGCCAGACGCGCGCCGCCCTGCAGCAGACGCGCCGCCGCGAGATGGCCGCACAGCTGACCAGCGGTCTGGCGCATGATTTCTCTAACCTGCTGACCATCATCCTCGGCATGCAGTCTCGGCTTGGCCGGATGGCGCTGCCCGAGGGCGCGGAGGATCTGGTCAATGCCACGCTCGGCGCCGCGCGCCGGGGGGGCGGTCTTCTGGGCCGGATCGCCGACATGACCGGCCCGCGCGAGCACGAGCCGGTGCCGACGGACCTGCAGGCCTTCCTCGGCGATCTCGAAACGCTGGCGCGCTCCACCCTGCCCTCGGGACTCGCACTGCGGATCGAGACCGATTGCGCCGCCGACCGCTACATGCTCGACGCCGGCATGCTTCAGGATTCGCTGCTCAATCTCGTGCTGAACGCGCGCGACGCCTGCGCGGGCCGTGGCCGGATCACCATCACGGCCCGGCCGGTACGCGATACATGGCTCGAATTCGTGGTCGACGATACCGGCCCCGGCTTCGACGCCGAAGCCATCCGGCATGCGCTCGATCCGTTCTTCACCACCAAGGGCGGCGAGGGGTCCGGCCTCGGGCTGTCGATGGTCTATGACATGACCAAGCTCGCCGGCGGGCGTATCACCCTCGACAACACCGGGGACGGCGCACGGGTGACCCTGCGGCTGCCGCTCAGGACCGTGGGCACAACGCGCCCGCCCGGCCTCGTGCTGCTGGTCGAGGACAGCCCCGACCTGCGCAGCACCCTGCGCGACATGCTGCGCGGTGCGGGCCACTGCGTGATCGAAGCCACCAGCGTGGACGAGGCCAGCCGGCTGATCGCGGACGTGCCCGAGATCTCGGCCGTGCTGTCGGATATCGTTCTGGAAGGCCCCGGCACCGGGCTCGACCTACTGGACGTGCCACGCGGGGCCGATTGCCCGCTGGTGCTGATGACATCGCTGCCACCCGAGGACCCGCTTGCCCGCGCCGCCGAAGCCCGCGCACGGGTTTTGCGCAAACCCTTCACCGCAACCCGGCTCGACGCGACGCTGAATGCCGGGGACGCGCCGTGACCGCGCCGCTGGTGACCATCCTCGACGACGAGCCCGAGATCCGCAAGATGCTGGCGGATGCGCTTGGCGAGGCGGGGTTTCGCACCATGGCCTTCGGCCGCGCCACGGAATTCGAGGCAGCGCTGCGCCAGACGAATCCCGATGTCTGCCTCGTGGATCTGTCGCTGCCCGATCGCGACGGGCTTGCACTGGTGCACCGTCTGGCGCTCGAACAGGGTGCGACGGTCATCATCATCTCGGGAAGGGCGCAGGTGCAGGACCGGGTGACCGGGCTGGAGCTTGGCGCGGATGACTACATCATAAAACCTTTCGATCCGGCCGAGGTCGTGGCACGCATCCGCGCCCGCCTGCGCCGCGGTGTGCCCCTGCCCCAAACCGGCGACGTGGCGCGGTTCAACGGCTGGGTCGCGCATTTCGACCGCTACGTACTGGCCGACGCCGCCGGGGCCGAAACCGCCTTTTCCCATGCCGAGGGCCAGATGCTGCGGCTCTTTCTGGACCGGCCCAAGCGTCTGATCTCGCGCCAGGCCATGCAAGAGGGATTGGGCGGCGGTGCGGGCGAAAGCTTCGATCGGGCCATGGATGTGCGCATCTCCCGCCTGCGGACCAAGCTGCGCGAGGATCCTAGAAACCCGCGGTTGATCAAGACGATCTACGGGGCGGGATACATCTTTCTGGGCGACGTGACGTGGGACTGATCCACGGATCGACCGAGATATCGGGTCAGGACATATCGGACCTGCTGTAACGACGCAGGACGAAGACCCGAATGGCCGAGGCGAGGCCCGCCTCCATCCCGCGTTCGGCATCAATCCGCGCGGCCAGCTCGTTGAGCGCAACGCCGTCTTCGGCGGCGATCTCGCGGAAGGCCTGCCAGAACTCGGCCTCGAGCGACACGCTGGTGCGATGGCCGCGCAGGGTGAGCGAGTGCTTGACGGGACGCGCGCTCATGACCGGCCGGGATCGGGGGCGCTGCCCCCGTCGCGCGCAGGACGCGCGACTCCCCCGGGGTATTTCTGCCAAGAAGAAACCGGAATCATTCGTCGCTCAAACGGTGCCGATCAAGATCATGCCGCGCCTTTGCACTTTCCGTCCCGTCGCGGGTCTTGCGCGCCTTGCTCTGCCCGAACCTGACCGCGTTCTCGTCGGCCTTGGCCTTTTTCGCGGCCCGCGCCCTGGCCTTGCGCACCCGATTGAGATTGACAGGCGTCTCGCTCATTTGGGACCGATCATGTCTTCGGGGCGTACCACGCGGTCGAAGGTTTCGGCATCGCAGAACCCGAGCGCGATCGCCTCTTCACGCAAGGTGGTGCCGTTCTTGTGCGCGGTCTTGGCGACCTTGGTGGCGTTGTCGTACCCGATGGTCGGCGCGAGCGCGGTGACGAGCATCAGAGAATCCGTCATCAGTTTCGCGATACGTGGCTCGTTGGCCTCGATCCCCGACAGCATCCGCGTCGTGAAACTGTCAGTCGCGTCGCCTAGGAGCTGGATGGATTGCAAGAGGTTGTAGGCCATCATCGGGTTGTAGACGTTCAGTTCGAAATGGCCCTGGCTGCCTGCGAACTTGATGGCGGCATCATTGCCCATGACATGCGCGGCCACTTGCGTCAGCGCCTCGGCCTGCGTGGGGTTGACCTTGCCCGGCATGATCGAGGATCCGGGCTCGTTTTCGGGCAGCAGCAACTCACCGAGGCCGGAGCGCGGGCCGGAGCCGAGAAAGCGGATGTCGTTGGCGATCTTGTAGCAGGAGCCAGCCACGGTGGCGAGCGCGCCGGACAGGAACACCATCGCGTCATGGGCGGCGAGCGATTCGAACTTGTTGGGCGCGGTCACGAAGGGCAGATCGGTGATCTCGGCCATGTTGGCGGCGACCGTTTCGGCCCAGTCCGGCGCGGTGTTGAGCCCGGTGCCCACAGCCGTGCCACCCTGTGCCAGCTCGTAGATGCCTGGCATCGTGGCATGGACACGCGCGATGCCCTGACGGATCTGATGGGCATAACCCGAAAACTCCTGCCCCAACGTCAGCGGCGTGGCGTCCTGCGTGTGGGTTCGGCCGATCTTGATGATGTCGTGGAACTGCACTGACTTGGCCTCCAGCCCCGCGGCCAGCTTTTCCAGCCCCGGCAGGAGCACATCACGCACGCTCATCGCGGTGGCGACATGCATCGCCGTGGGGAAGGTGTCGTTCGAGGATTGGCCCATGTTGCAGTGATCGTTGGGATGCACAGGATCCTTCGACCCGATGGTGCCCCCGAGGATCTCGATCGCGCGGTTCGCGATCACCTCGTTGGCGTTCATGTTGGACTGGGTGCCCGATCCGGTCTGCCACACGACAAGCGGGAAATTGTCGTCGAGCTTGCCGTCGATCACCTCGCCCGCGGCCTCGATGATCGCATCGGCTATCGCTGCATCAAGCTTGCCGCTGGCCTTGTTGGCGCGTGCACAGGCCTTCTTGACCACGCCGAGCGCGCGCACGATGGACACGGGCTGTCTCTCCCAGCCGATCGGGAAGTTCATGATTGAGCGTTGCGTTTGCGCGCCCCAGTACTTGTCTGCGGGAACGTCGAGAGGCCCGAAACTATCCGATTCGCTGCGCGTCGCGGTCATGGAAGCTCTCCTTGGCGGTTGCCATCTGCGGTCGGCGCCATTCCATACCGAACTGCGCGCAGAGATCAATGCCATCCCGGACGTAGAACATCGCCGCGATCCGGGGCCCGGTTACTTGCGGAACTTGTCGAGGCTGACGATCTCGGCGGCCCCCTCCGGCGTGCGCTCGTCTGTCTGCTCGGCATCCTCGACCATCTCGCCGGCTTCGTCGACGTCCTGCGTCTCGAAGCGCAGTCCGAACTCGACCGAGGGATCCACGAAGGTCTTGATCGCGTCGTAGGGCACATGCAGACGCTCCGGCGCGTCGCCGAAATTGAGCGTCACGGAAAACCCTTCGTCGGTGACCTCCAGCGCGTCATACCAGTTCTGCATCACCACCGTCATTTCCGACGGGTACCTGTCCCGCAGCCAGTCCGCGAGCTCTGCCTCGGGATGCGTCGTGTCGAAGGTGATGAAGAAATGATGCGCACCCGGAAGCCCGTTGTCGCGCACATCGCAAAGCACCTGCTGTATGAGACCACGCATGGCGCGATGCATCAGGTTTCCGTAATCGATCGTACGCGACATGCCTGGCTGACCTCTTGGATTGGACGCCGACCAGCATAGGGGATTCGGGACAAAACGAAAGACCCGCCATGCAGTGCGTCGCATCGCGGCATCCTCAGCGCCCTCGGGCACCGGAAGAAACGTCGGATACCCCGGGATCATGTACCGGGTGCCGGTCAACGCGCCCTGGACAGCATTGCCAGCCGGATCAGCGCCCGTTCGACAAGGGCCATTTCCGGCGCGCGCTGCGCCGCAGAGCGCAGATGCAGATCCGTATCTGTCAGGATCGTCAGCGCCCGCTGCAGGCGATCGGCGCCCCACGATTGCGCCTGGCGCAACATGCGGTCGCGCCGTGGTCCGAAGACCGGCGGGCGCAGCTTGCCGATGCCCTGCCCCGGCCCGCCGGGATCCGAAGCCACGGTGTAAAGCGCGCGGAAATGCCGGGTCGCGCCGATGCACAGCCCCACAGGCTGCACGCCCTGCGCCTTGAGCCGGCGCAGAACCGGGCCAACCTCGCCCGCGCGCCCCTCGGCCACGATATCGAGCACGTCGTCGAGATCGGCCTCGGTCGAGGCGGGCGCGCATGCGGCGATATCCTGGGGCGTGAGCGGGCCGTCATCGTCCCACTTGTAAAGCGCCAGTTTCTCGACAGTCTGGCGAAAATCCCCGGGATCGAGATCGCGCGCCATCGCCGTCAGGTCGCCCATCACCGGGCCGGGCACATCGCGCAGACCCGCACGAACCAGTGTCGCCTCGATCTCGTCCCGGGTGGGCGGCTCGTCATAGATGGCGGCGGCATAGGCGTTGCGATGATTCTCGAACGCCTTGCGGATCTTCGAGGTGGGTTTCAGCTGCCCGGCGGTCACGATGATCTGCGCGTCGCCCTCCTGCCAGTCGGCAAGGGCGGCGAGGATCGGCTCGGCCACGCCGTCATTGGCATCCTCTACGAACGCGGCACGGGGCCCGGGGAAAAAGCCCTGCGCCTTCACGGCATCCAGCAGACGCGCGGGGTCCTTGCGCAGATCGCCGGCCGGCATCCGGGTGAGCCTCATTTCCTCTTCGGCCGCCGGCCCGAGAAGCGCCGCAATCACCTCCTGCCGTCTGAGCGCGACGCGCATGGCGTCGGGTCCGTAGATCAAGAGGCCGCTGCGCTGCGGCTCTGGCTTGGCGAAGTATCGCGGGGCGTCGCGGGGGCTGAGCTTCATTGCGACAGATCGGGGGACGTGGCCAGCAACCGCGTGACCAGCTGATCGGCGAGGATGGTCATCAGCCGCGCCTCGGCATCGCGCCGCGCCGCCCGGGTGGCAACAGGCGTGCCCCGCGCCGAATAGGCGGTGAAATTATCCACGCTGCCGCTGGTCACGGTCTCGTCGGTCTGCCGGTCGGTCAGGGTGTAGCGCACCGATCCGAGGATATTGAAGCGTCCTGCGACGTTGCGCCGGTCGATCGCGATCGCCTCTGTGTCCAGCGTGATCTCGGGGGTGAGCGCGTAGCGTGCCATGCTCGACCGGCCAAGGCGCGATTCCAGATCGCGCGTCAGCAGGTAGCCGGCCCGCGTGTCAGGTTCCGCGACCTCGATCCGGCCGCGCAGGTCGGCCCCGCCGCCGCCCGGACCGTAGGCGGGCATGAACCCACAACCGGCAAGCGCCGCGAGCCCGGTCAGCAGGAACAGGCGCCGGTCAGATGACGACATTCACGATCCGCCCGGGCACGACGATGACCTTCTTGGGCTGTCCGCCCTCCAGCGCCTTTTGCACCGCGGCATGGGCCAGCGCGCGTGTCTCGACCTCGGCCTTGTCCAGATCTGCGGGCACCTGCAGCTCGCCCCGGCGCTTGCCGTTGATCTGGATCGGCAGGGTCACCGAATCGTCGACCAGCATCGCGGGGTCGGGCGTGGGCCACGCGGCCGTGGCGACAAGGCCCTGACCACCCAGCATCGCCCAGACATCCTCGGCCAGGTGCGGGGTCATCGGCGCCATGAGTTGCGCCAGCGTGCGCGCCGCCTCGGCCTTTGCCCCCTGCCCGGCCTGCGATTTCGCCAGCGTGGCGGTAAAGGCATAGAGCCGCGCGATGGCCGCGTTGAAGCCGAAGCTGTCGATCCCCTTGGTCACGTCGTCGATGGTCTTGTGCATCTCGCGCAGCAGCGCGTCGTCATGGTCGTTCGGCGCTGTGTCCTCGTCCGCGATCCCGGC
>JAWLGF010000085.1:0-8408 GCA_041685205.1 Roseovarius sp. | reverse complement strand
CGGTCTTGGCCTCCTCGGCGCGCAGCACGACACGCCCGTCGCCGACCGGCGCCCCATACTGGCGCAGCAACGCCTTCGCCTGATACTCGTGGATGTTCATGAGCCTGTCCCGTTTTGCCGTGATCAAGCGGATATAGGCATAGAACGAGGCACGGTTTAAATGATTTTTTGAGCTTTCGGGGATTTTCGCCGGATTGACGGCAATTGTGATCACACGTTGAAAAACCGTGATCACAAAGGGTGCGGCAGATCCGAAACGCAAAGAATCAGGGCCGGGGAACCACCCCGGCCCTGCCGCGTCTCAAACGTCGTCGACCTGTCAGGCGAGCGCCGGATCGATCTCCTTGCAGGCCGAGACCAGATCCTTGACCGCATTCACGGAGGTATCGAACATGTCCTGCTCGTGCTTGTTGAGCGAGATGTTGACGATCCGCTCGATGCCACCGGCACCGATCACCGTGGGCACGCCCACATACATGCCCTTGACGCCCAGTTCGCCATTGCACCAGGCCGCGCAGGGCAGCACGCGCTTCTGATCGCGCAGATAGGCCTCTGCCATCTCGATGGCAGAGGTCGCGGGCGCGTAGAAGGCCGAGCCGGTCTTCAGCAGGCCGACGATTTCCGCACCGCCGTCGCGCGTGCGCTGCACGACCGCGTCGAGCTTTTCCTGCGTGGTCCAGCCCATCTTGATCAGGTCGGGCAGCGGGATGCCGGCGACGGTGGAGTAGCGCACGCAAGGCACCATGGTGTCGCCATGCCCGCCCAGCACGAAGGCCGACACGTCCCGCATCGACACGCCGAACTCGACGCTGAGGAAATGCCGGAAGCGCGCACTATCAAGCACGCCGGCCATGCCGCAGACCTTTTCATGCGGCAGGCCGGAGAACTCGCGCAGCGCCCAGACCATCGCATCCAGCGGGTTGGTAATGCAAATCACGAACGCGTCGGGCGCGTTGGCCGCGATGCCCTCGCCCACGGCCTTCATGACCTTGAGGTTGATGCCCAGCAGGTCATCACGGCTCATGCCGGGCTTGCGCGGCACGCCGGCGGTCACGATGCAGACATCGGCGCCCGCGATATCCGCGTAGGATTGCGTGCCTTTCAGCGTCGCGTCGAAGCCTTCCGCCGGTCCGGACTGGGCGATGTCGAGCGCCTTGCCCTCGGGCGTGCCCTCGGCGATGTCGAAAAGAACGACATCGCCCAGCTCCTTGATCGCCGCGAGATGCGCAAGCGTGCCGCCGATCTGTCCCGCGCCGATCAGCGCGATCTTGGGTCTGGCCATGGTTTCTGTCTCCAACGGTTGAAAAGTTTAGGATCGGCCTAATGCGGATCGGGCCGCCATGCAAGGCTGCTGCCCGCCACGCGCGGCTGCCATCACCATCGAGACCGTCTCTGCGCGGGACAGCATCGCATGATGATGCTGCATCGCGGCGAGAAAGGGCTTGAAGTTTTCCGCCGAAAAATGTCAATTCCACGAAATATTGTTGCATGCAGGCGCATGCGGAAAAGAGGTCAGCCGATGGACAGCAGCGCACATCCCTACCGGTCCGTGCTCTACATTCCGGGATCCAAGGCGCGGGCGCTCGACAAGGCGCGGGAGCTGCCCACCGACGCGGTCATCTTCGATCTCGAGGATGCCGTCGCCCCCGATGCCAAGGCCGAGGCGCGCGCCACGCTGGTCGAGGCGCTGCGCCAGGGCGGCTATGGCAAGCGCGCCAAGATCGTTCGAATCAACGCGCTGACCAGCCCGTGGGGCCTGCAGGATGCGATCGCCCTGCGCGAGGCCGGCGCCGATGCGATCCTGCTGCCCAAGGTCAACACGCCGTCGGATATCGACAACCTGTCGGAGGTGATCGGCGCGACCCTGCCGGTCTGGACGATGATGGAAACCCCGGGCTGCGTGTTCAACGCCCGCGAGATCGCGTCGCACCGTCAGGTGACGGGGCTGGTGGCCGGCACCAATGACCTGATCAAGGATCTGGGCTGCCGGGTGCGCGCCGACCGCCTGCCGCTGATGACCGCACTGCAACGCATCGTGATGGCCGCGCGCGCGGCGCATGTCGTTGCGTTGGACGGGGTATACAACCGGTTCCGCGACGGCGACGGGCTGAAGGCCGAATGCGAGCAGGGCCGCGACCTGGGGTTCGATGGAAAGACCCTGATCCATCCTGCGCAGATCGAGATCGCCAACACCGCCTTCGCGCCCACGAATTCCGAGATTGAACTGGCCGAGCGCCAGATCGCCGCCTATGAAGAAAGCCTCGCCTCGGGACAGGGGATCGCGGTGGTCGACGGGCAGATCGTCGAAAACCTGCATGTCACTGCGGCACAGCGCACCCTCGCGCGCGCGCAGGCGATACGGGAAATGGCAGCGGAGTAGCCACCATGTTCTACCTCATCCTCGGTCTGGTCCTCTGGACCGCCGCGCATCTTTTCAAGCGGGTCGCCCCCGATCTGCGCGCGCAGATGGGCAATGCCGGCAAGGGCCTGGCCGCCGTCGGCATCCTCGCCGGTCTGGTGCTGATGATCATCGGCTACCGGCAGGCCGAGTTCGTGGGGCTTTGGTATCCGCCGGCGTGGACCGTGCATCTCAATAACCTGCTGATGCTGGGCGCAGTGTTCCTCTACGGGATGAGCGCCACAAAGGGCCGGCTGCGCGGCGCCATGCGCCATCCGCAGCTGACCGCCGTCAAGGTCTGGGCGGTGGCGCATCTGCTGGTCAACGGGGATCTGGCGTCGCTGGTTCTCTTTGGCGGTCTGCTTCTATGGGCCGGGGCAGAGGTGGCGGTGATCAACCGGTCCGAGACATGGGTGCGTCCCGAACCCGGTCCCGCGAAAAAGGACATCATCCTTGTCGCGATCACCCTCGTGGCGTTTGTCGCGATGACATGGATCCACAACTGGCTGGGCGTCTGGCCGTTTCCGGGATAGGCTCATGAAACTGTACCGTTTTCTGACCGCTGATGACACGTCGGCATTCTGTCACAAGGTCACCGCGGCGCTGAATGCAGGCTGGCAGCTTTATGGAGATCCCTCCTACGCGTTCGATGCCGCCAATGGCGTGATGCGCTGCGGGCAGGCCGTGGTGAAGGACGCTGACGGCACCTACAGCCGCGACACGAAGCTGGGGGACCATTGATGAAGACCAATCCGGGCCGCTTCTTCGAGGATTACGAGGTGGGTCAGGTCATCCGCCACGCGGTGCCGCGCAGCGTCTCGGGCGGCGAGCGGGCGCTTTACCATGCGCTTTATCCCGCGCGCCACGCGCTGTATTCCTCGAACGAGTTCGCGCGCGCCTCGGGCCTGCCCGACAGCCCGATCGACGACATGGCCGCGTTTCACATCGTCTTCGGCAAATCGGTCCCGGATATCTCGCTGAACGCAGTCGCGAACCTGGGCTATGCCGAGGCGCGCTGGCTGCGCCCGGTCTATCCCGGCGACACGCTGCGCGCCGAGTCCGAGGTGATCGGCCTCAAGCAGAACTCGTCGGGCAAGACCGGGGTCGTTTATGTGCGCACCACCGGCCTCAACCAGCATGACTTGCCTGTGATGGAATTCATCCGCTGGGTAATGGTGCGCAAGCATGACCCGGATGCGCCCGCCCCCGGCCCGGTGGTGCCGCAGACAGCCCCGGTGGTGGACCCCGCCGATCTGGTGATCCCCGCGGGCCTCGATTTCCGCAACTACGATTTCGCCCTCGCCGGAGAACCGCACCGCGTGCGCGATTACGAGATCGGCGAACAGATCGACCACGTGGATGGCGTCACCCTAGAGGAAGCCGAGCACATGATGGCCACGCGGCTGTGGCAGAACACCTCCAAGACGCATTTCGACGTGACGCCGCGCGACGATGGCAAACGGCTGATCTATGGCGGGCATGTGATCTCGATGGCGCGCGCGCTGTCGTTCAACGGTCTGGCCAACGCCCAGATGATCGCCGCGATCAACGCAGGATCGCACGCCAACCCGTGCTTTGCCGGCGACACGGTGCGCGCGTGGTCCGAGGTGCTGGACCGCGCCGACGTGGACGCGCCGGGCGTCGGCGCGCTGCGCCTGCGGCTGGTGGCCACCAAGGGCGGCGCCCCGTTCAGCCTCAGGGACGCGGACGGCAAATACCTTCCGCACGTGCTGCTCGATCTCGATTACTGGGTGCTGATGCCGACCTGACCCGTCGCGTCAGAGACGGCGCAGGATCTTGCGAAGGCCCGGTTCCTCGACCTTCGAGGCCGCTTTCCGGGCGGTCATCCATGTGCGCTTGCGTTCCTTGGCCTCGGGAAACCGGTCGTGCAGGTCGCTCTTGCGCAGGCGCACGCTGAAAAGATGCACTGTCAGCCGCAGCTTGCGATCCCCCTTGAGCTGCTTGACGTAATCGAACGTCCCGGCGGCACGGCTTTCGGCGGGATCGACGCGCACGCCGGCTTCCTCCCAGGCTTCCTGCATTGCCGATCCGGCGGCGCTGCGCCCCTTCATGGGCCAGCCCTTGGGCACGACCCACCGCCCGGTGTCGCGGCTGGTGACCAGAAGAACCTCCGTCTGGCCCTTGCGCTTGCGCCAGCACAGCGCGCCGACCTGAAGCTCATCGGGAAAGGGTGGCACGAGGATGCCGTCTTTCGACGGGGCGAATGGTCTGGTCATCTCGGCTCTGCTCTGAAATGTTTTTTTATGTTTTCCAACCGTATGACATGCCTGCGCAAAACGCAAATCCGCGATCACCGGCGGGGTTTGGCGCGCAGTGTGGGATCTGCGGCGGTCGGGTCCTCCGGCCAGGGATGGCGCGGATAGCGTCCGCGCATTTCCTTGCGCACATCGCCATAGGACGAGGCCCAGAACCCGGGGATGTCGGTCGTGGTCTGCACCGGCTTGCCACCCGGCGACAGAAGCGTGACCCGCAGCGACATGCCGCCCACGACCGGATGCGTCGACTGCCCGAACATCTCCTGCAGGCGCAGCGTGATCTCGGGTGGATCCGTGCCGTAATCAATGGGGATCTTGCGCCCCAGCGGGGTGGTGAAATGCGCCGGCGCGGCCCGGTCGAGCGCCTGCATCTGCTCCCAGCTCAGCCGGGCGCGCAAGGCCTCGAGCATGTCGAAGCGTTTCCAGTCCTGCGCACTGGTCACGCCGTTCAGATGGGGCGGCAGCCATGCCTCCAGCTCCGCCATCAGTGCCTGCTCAGACATGTCCGGAAGGTCGGGGATCGTCCCTGCGCACAGTCTGACGCGCGCCACGAACCGGCGCGCGGCATCGCTCCAGGACAGCCCCAGATCCCGAACGCCGTCCAGCATCGCGCGTGCCAGCGTCTCTTGCGGCGCATCCGTCCAGTGCCGATCATCGAGGACGAGCGCGCCAAAGCGCTCCTGCTGGCGGGCCACGACACGGCACGAGCGCTTGTCCCAGACACAGACGTCCTGCCAGCCGATCTGATCGGCAAAAAGCCCGCGGATCTCGGCCTCGGTGATACGGATCGCCTGCCGGATGCGGGCCTCTCGCGGATCGCCGTCAAGATCGGTTGCCACGATCAGCCGCGCGCCGGCCATCGGGTCGCCGTCGGGCATCACGGCCCCCTTGCCGCCCGACAGCACATAACGCGGCGCATCGCCCTTGCGCCGCAGCCCGATCCTGTCGGGATAGGCGAGGGCTGCCATCTCGGCGGCGCTCATCACGCCTTTACCTTTTGCCTGTCGGGCAAGCCGCTTCGCCTCGGCACGGATGCGCTCCACCGCGCCGCGGTTCGCGGGGTGCGGATGACGCTCGGCATAGCCGCGCGGATCGCGGATCGCGGCCAACCGCAGCGAAAGATCCACGGGTGCGCTGCGCGCCAGCGGGTCGCGATCCGCCAGCAGTGCCGCAAGATCCGCCGCGCCGGGTCCGGCACGCACCAACATGTGCGCCAGACGCGGATGCAGCGGCAGGCCGGCTAGCGCCCGCCCGTGTCGGGTGATCAGCCCGCGCGCATCAAGCGCCCCCAGCATCCGCAAAAGCGCCTGCGCCTCGGCATACGCGCCGGGATTGGGTGGCGTCAGGAACGGCAGATCAGCAGGATCCGCGCCCCAGAGCGCCAGTTCCAGCGCCAGCCCGGCCAGATCCGCCGCCTCGATCTCGGCCGGCGGAAAGGGCTGCAACGCGCCCTCCTCGCCGCGCGCCCAGAGCCTGTAACACACCCCCGGCGCCACCCGCCCGGCGCGGCCCGCACGCTGCGTCGCCTCGGCGCGGGTCACGGGCTCGGTCACCAACCGCGACATGCCCGACCCGGGGTCGAACCGCGCGCGGCGCGACCGCCCCCCATCGACCACGACGCGGATATCCTCGATCGTCAGCGACGTCTCAGCGATGGCGGTAGCCAGCACGATCTTGCGACCCTCAGGGCAAGGCGCGATCGCAGCCCGCTGCGCGGCAAACTCCATAGCACCAAAGAGCGGGCGCAGACGACAACCTTCGGGCAAACGGCCTTGCAGCCGCGCCTCGACGCGCCGGATCTCGCCCTCGCCCGGCAGAAAGACCAGCACGCCACCCGTCGTCTCCGCGACCGCCTCGGCGACCAGATCGGCCAGCGCATCCTCGAACCGTGCCCCCTTCCCCCGGGGCCGGTCGAGCCAGCGGGTCTCGACCGGATAACTGCGACCTTCGGAGGTGATCACCGGGACATCCCCGATCAGCCGCGCCACGGGCGCGGCATCAAGCGTGGCCGACATCGCCAGCAGCACCAGGTCCTCGCGCAGCGCGCCGGCCACCTCCAGACACAAGGCAAGCCCCAGATCGGCATTGAGCGAGCGTTCGTGAAACTCGTCGAAGATCACCGCCCCCACGCCAGGCAGGTCCGGATGCGACTGGATCATCCGCGTCAGGATGCCTTCGGTCACCACCTCGATCGAGGTCGCGCGCGACAACTTGGCCTCGCCGCGAATGCGGTAACCCACCGTGTCGCCGACGCGCTCGCCCAGTGTCTCGGCCATTCGCTCGGCCGCGGCGCGCGCGGCCAGCCGGCGCGGCTCCAGCATGACGATCCGGCCCGGCGCGAGATCCGCGCGCAGCATCTCCAGGGGCACTACCGTCGTCTTTCCGGCTCCCGGCGGGGCCTGCAACACCGCCCGCCGCCGCGCGCACAGCGCAGAGATCAGCTCGGGGATCGCGTCGTGAATGGGCAGGTCATCTTGCATTTTCCCGACTATCAGCCAAACACGCCCCCTTGGCCAGAGTGGCGCTGAACCTGATGTTTCTTCTTGGCAAAAATACCCCGAGTCCGGCGCCTGTTGCACGTGGTGTGTTTGGCGATGTTATACTTGCCGTACCCAGCAGGGAGGGGTAGGGTATGAGTAGGACTTTGCCCTTCGCCTCGGAGAAAAAAATGGCAGCGCTTACAGTGAACCTAGACGCACTAATTCCTAGGGCAGACTTCGAGTCGAATGAGAGTTCAGCAGGGGGCGTCCAAGGGATACCATCAGTCTCTCGGACCTAGAAGCATTTGGATTTTTCAACCCACCACTTAGGAAGCCAGATTTTCAGAGGGAAACTACACACTGGCGTCCAGAAGCAGTTGTTGATTTAGTTCGGGCCTATTTGGACGGCCATTTAATCCCAGCCGTAATCTTATGGGAGAGCGGGGACAGGCACTTCGTGATTGATGGCGCCCACCGACTGAGCGCTTTGATCGCGTGGATATCTGATGATTACGGAGACGGTGAAGCATCCAGCGCACGCTTTGGAAGCGGTCTAAGCCCCGAGCAACGAAAAGTCGCGGACAAGACCAGAAAGCTTATTCGGAAGGAAATAGGGTCTTACGCTGAGTTTAAGGGCCTCAGGGGGCAAGACATACAAGACCCTGTGCGTTCAAAGTGGGCAAAACGGATTGGGTCCGGGGCGCTTGAAATACAATGGGTAACAGCGACTACTAGCGAGACGGCGGAGGATTCCTTTTTTAAGATAAATCAGGCTGCACAACCCATTGATCCAACTGAAAGAAGAATACTACAGACGAGGCGCTCACCCAATGCTATCGCGGCTAGGTGCATTGCGAGGGGAGGGAGCGGGCACAAGTATTGGTCTAAATTCACTCCGGATTTACAGGAAGAAATCGAATCCTTGGGCGTAGAGATTTATCGCATCCTTTACGCCCCCCACACAATCAGCCTGTGACGTCAACTGACGTTCCGATAGCGGGCCAAGGATACAATGCTCTTCCCTTTGTCTTTGAGTTGGTAAGCATTTCAAACGGCATTCCGATCCCAACCAGTGCAAGCGCAAAAAAGATCCCGCCCCCTGTTCCTGAGGACGAGGATGGTACAGAAACGCTAAGCTACATGAGGATGGTGAGGCGAAAGCTCGGTTTGATTAGTACCAATGACTTTGGGTCACTTGGCCTTCATCCGCTTGTGTACTGTTACTCTTCGACAGGCAATTTTCAGGCCAACGCG
>JAWLGF010000084.1:0-8409 GCA_041685205.1 Roseovarius sp. | reverse complement strand
GGGGGGATTACCCCGGTCAATCTGACCCCGGCGAATGTGCCGAATACTCAGATGCTTGATGTAGCGGGTTAACCGGAGGCATGCTCCCGCGGTGCGCGCGAGAACGTCTGTCAGCCTGCTTAGCGGAGACGCGACCGAACAGGTGTCACTGAAAAAACGTCAGCGCCAAGGTCAGCTGCTGGACGGCATCGCGGGTCTGCAGGCCTGCCGTGTCGGTATCAAGGCCTTCGGTACATCGCACCACCAGACGCCGGAGCATTCAAAGCTGTGCCAAGAGGCCCGGCCGATCCCGCCCGCCGGTCTGATACGATATTTGCACCGCCGGGGCAACGCCATGCCAGACGCAAAAACGATCTGCCTCGCGATGGCACGTTGGAACATAATTGTCGTACCGGAGGAAACGTCAATAAAGATCGTTCCGTCTGGCGTCAAGTGTCCCGAGGCGTCTCGACGGGCTGGCCCATCACGCGCTCACGCGGCGGCCTGCATGAGCCCTTCGTTCCGGATCTGCCTTTCCGCCTGGTCGAGCGACATCCACGCCCTGTCGATCAGCGTGTCGATCTCGTCCCGTGTGATCACCAGCGGTGGCGAGATGATCATCCGGTCGCCCACATGGCGCATCACGAGATTGTTCTCGAAGCACCGGTCGCGACAGATATACCCCACGGTGCCGGGATTCGAGGCGAACTTGGCGCGGCTCTCCTTGTGCGGTGTCAGCGCGAGCGCACCCATCATGCCCATGATCTGCGCATCACCCACCAGCGGATGCGCGGTGAGACTTTGCCATTTTTCCTTGAGATAGGGCGCGGTGTCCTCGGCCACGCGGGTGACGATCTTCTCTTCTTCGAGAATGCGCAGGTTTTCCAGCGCCACGGCGCAGGAGACCGGATGGCCGGAATAGGTGTAGCCGTGGTTGAACTCGCACGCATTCATGACCTTTGCCACCTCGTCGGACACGATCGAGCCGCCGATCGGCGCGTAGCCGGAACTGAGCCCCTTGGCGATGGTCATGATGTCAGGCCGGATCGCGTAGGTCTGGCTGCCGAACCAGTTGCCGGTGCGCCCGAATCCGCAGATCACCTCGTCGGCGATCAGCAGGATGCCGTACTTGTCGCAAATGCGCTGGATTTCGGGCCAGTAACTTTCGGGCGGGACGATCACACCGCCCGCGCCCTGCACCGGCTCGGCGATGAAGGCGGCGACACGATGCGCGCCAAGCTCTTCGATCTTGGCCTCGAGTTGTCGCGCGCGTTCGATCCCGAATGTTTCGGGGTCTGTCTCGCCGCCCTCCGCGTACCAGTTCGGCTGATCGATGTGGTGAATGTCCGGAATGGGCATGCCGCCCTGCGCGTGCATCCCGGTCATCCCGCCAAGGCTGCCGCTGCCGACGGACGAGCCGTGATAGGCGTTCTTGCGGCTGATGATGACGGTGCGCTCGGGTTGGCCCTTCTGCGCCCAGTAGGTACGAACCATGCGAATATTGGTATCATTGGCCTCGGACCCCGACCCGGCGAAGAACACATGGTTGAGATCGCCGGGCGCCAGTTCGGCCAGTTTCGCCGCCAGTGCGATGACGGGCACGTGGCTGGTCTGGAAAAACGTGTTGTAAAAGGGCAATTCGCGCATCTGACGCGCCGCGGCCTCGGCCAGTTCATGGCGCCCATACCCGATATTCACACACCAGAGCCCGCCCATGGCATCGAGCATTTCGTTGCCGTCGCTGTCAGTGAGCGTCACGCCCTTTGCGCGGGTGATGATCCGCGCGCCCTTGGCCGCGAGCGCATCCCCATGCGTGAACGGATGCATGTGATGCGCCGCATCGAGCGCCTGAAGCTCGGCGGTCGGCATGTGGTTCGTGATCATCGTCATGGCGATCCCCTTCGCGGATGGCAGGCCCGGACCGGACCCTCTACTTTGGCGGCAAGAATATGATCAAATCACGCGCTGTCAATTGGTCCACACATGGTTGCAAGCGATTCACGCACCTGTTCCAGGCCTTGCGTGACATCCTCGCGCACGGCACTTGCAGCGCCCGCCGCGTCGCCGGCGGCCATCGCGGCCAGCAGGTCCTTGTGCTTGTCGGGCAGGTTGCGGGTCCCGATCCGCCCGCAGACCACGCGCAAAGAGGGCCCGAACCGCAACCACAAGCCATCCGCGACCTTTGCGAGAATCGGGGCCGAGGCAAGATTGTAGATCTCGCCGTGAAAGCGGTAATTCAATTCCAGATACCCCCGCAGGTCACCTTGCGCGATGGCGTGGTCGAGCATCTCGTCAAGCGCCGTGAGACGGGCGAGATCCTCGGCTGTCGCGCGCGTCGTCGCGCGCTCGGTCAGATAGGGATCGAACCACTGGCGCGCGACGATCAATTCATCGACATGCTCGACGGTCAGTCTCGGGACGCTGACGCGCCGGTTGCCCTGGAATTCCAGCGCGCCCTCGGCAATCAGCCGGCGGATCGCCTCGCGCACGGGCGTCATGCCCGCGCCAAGACGGTCGGACAGGCCCTGAATGGTCACCGCCTGGCCCGGCGCCAGATCGCCGAAGAGCACCAGCGCCCGCAAGTGCCGATAGATCAGTTCATGTGCCGGAACGCGGGCGCCTGGCATGTCATGGCTGGTCAATTCCTGTGCTGTCATGCGCATGCGACCCGAGCCCCGTTCCGGATTTGTCGTGTTTGGCCTTTTCATCCTAGCGATTGCGTGAAAGCATTTCCATGTTGCCAGACTGGAAAATATTTGATCACATTCCGGGCCGACGGAACATGAAGATCAGAACCAACGGGAGATCATGATGCGCTACAAGATGCTGACCGCCACCGCACTCGTTGCCCTCGGAGCCGCCTCCGCCACTGCACAGGAAGTGCGCGTATACAACTGGTCCGACTACATCGACGAGGACCTGCTCGACAAGTTCGAGGAAGAGACCGGGCTGGAGCTCGTCTATGACGTGTTCGACAGCAACGAGTTGCTGGAGACCAAGATGCTGTCCGGCGGATCGGGCTATGATGTCGTTGTGCCGAGCGGCACCTTCCTTCAGCGCCAGATCAGCGCAGGCGCGTTCCAGAAGCTGGACAAGTCCAAATTGCCCAATCTCGACAACATGTGGGACGAAATCTCCGAGCGCACGGAGCAATACGACCCCGACAACGCCTATTCGATCAACTACATGTGGGGCACCACGGGGATCGGCGCCAATGTTGGCAAGGTGGAAGAGGCGCTTGGCGAGGACGCCCCGATTGACAGTCTCGAACTGGTGCTCGACCCCGACAACATGGAGAAGCTGGAAGAGTGCGGCGTGCACTTCCTCGACGCCCCCGCCGAGATGATCCCGATGGCGCTGCAATATCTGGGCGAGGATCCCGATAGCCACGATCCCGACGTGATCGCGAAGGCCGAGGACGTTCTTGCCCCGGTGCGCCCGTACATCGAGAAGTTCCACAGCTCGGAATACATCAACGCGCTGGCCAACGGAGATATCTGCGTGGCCGTGGGCTGGTCGGGGGATATCCTTCAGGCGCGCGATCGCGCCGAAGAAGCCGACAATGACACCGAGATCGTCTACAATGCACCGAAGGAAGGCGCTCAGATGTGGTTCGATCAGATGGCAATTCCGGCAGATGCGCCGAACCCCGAGGGTGCGCATGAATTCCTGAATTTCATCATGGATGCCGAGAACATGGCCGCCGCATCGAATTACGTCTACTTCGCGAACGGCAACGAGGCGTCGCAGGAGTACCTGAACGATGACGTGATCAACGATCCCGCAATCTATCCGTCGTCTGAAACGATCGAAAATCTGTTCACGACGAGGCCCTACCCGTCCGATGTGCAGCGGGTGGTCACACGCCTCTGGACCAAGATCAAATCGGGCTCGTGATCCCCTGACACGCCCCCCCGCACGTGGCGCAGCCGCGTGCGGGCTTTTCCAAGATCAAAATCAGGGACCGGCATGTTGCAAACCGTCTTCGAGCCGTGGAACGACCCGAACGCCACGCCCTTGATCCAGTTCAGGAACGTCACCAAGCGGTTCGGTGATTTCGTCGCGATCGACAACCAGAGCTTTGACATCTACGAGAAGGAATTCTTTGCCCTGCTCGGTCCGTCGGGCTGCGGCAAGACCACGATGATGCGCATGCTCGCCGGGTTCGAGACCCCGACAGAAGGCAGCATCCTTCTGAACGGTCAGGACATTGCCCCGATCCCGCCCAACAAGCGCGCGGTGAACATGATGTTCCAGTCCTATGCGCTGTTTCCACATCTGACGGTCTGGGACAATATCGCCTTCGGATTGAAGCGCGACGGCATGCCGAAACTCGACATCAAGGCGCGGGTCGAGGAAATGCTCAAGCTGACCCGGCTGGAGCAATTCGCGAAACGCAAACCGCACCAGATTTCCGGCGGGCAGCGACAGCGCGTGGCGCTCGCCCGCTCGCTTGCCAAGGCGCCGAAATTGCTGTTGCTCGACGAGCCCATGGGCGCGCTAGACGCCAAGCTGCGGCAGGCCACGCAGTTCGAACTGATGGATATCCAGGAAAAGACCGGGACCACTTTCGTGATCGTCACCCACGATCAGGAAGAGGCGATGACCGTGGCGTCGCGCGTGGCGGTGATGGATACCGGGCGGATCATCCAGGCCGACACGCCGCGCGTCATCTATGAAGACCCGGCCTCGCGCTACGTCGCGGATTTCATCGGCGAGGTGAACCTCTTCGAAGGCGTCGCACGGGCGCGCGGTGGTGAACCGGACCCGGCCGCGCCCCGCGCGCCATCCGCACCTGCCCCGGCAAACGCGAAAGCGCCCGCGCGAATGGCGCAGCCGAACGAACGGGGCAAGTGGCTTCACGACCGGTTGCTGAAATATTTCGTCGGGCCGCGCGCCGAGGCCCCAAGACAGCTTCCGCCGCCCGACCCCGAGACGTTAGCGGCGAAAGACAGCCAACCGGAAACCGAGGGTGGCATCGCGATCGACTGGGCCGAGGGGCAGCCACCGCTTATTGCCAGCAACGGGGATCCGTCGCTCGAAGGGCAACGCGTCACGCTTGCAATGCGTCCCGAAAAGCTCGCCATCTCGAAAACGAAGCCCGAGGCCGTCAACGCGCTGCAGGGCAAGGTGATCGACATCGCCTACCTCGGGAACCTGTCCACCTATCATGTCAAATTGGCAAATGGCGTCATTGCAAAGGTACAGATGGCCAACACGCGCCGCGTCGCGCAGCGCGACATCACCTGGGAAGATACCGTCTGGATCAGCTTTCGCGAGACCGCCGGCGTGGTCCTGACCGAATGAGACGCGCGATCGTCATTCTCCTGCCCTACCTGTGGCTGGTCGCGCTGTTTCTGGTGCCGTTTCTGATCGTGTTCAAGATCTCGCTGTCGGACGGCGCCATCTCCATTCCACCCTATACACCGACCCTTGACCTTTCAGACGGTTGGGAGGGGATCAAGGCGTTCTTCGCAGAGCTCGATTTCGACAATTACGTCTTCCTGACCACCGACGATCTCTACTGGAAAGCGTACCTGTCCTCGGTCCGGATCGCGGCGATCGCGACGCTGCTGACGCTGCTGGTCGGATATCCGATCGCCTACGCCATGGCCAGCGCCCCGGTTCACTGGCGTCCTTTGCTGATCATGCTCGTGATCCTGCCATTCTGGACCTCGTTCCTCATCCGGGTCTATTCGTGGATGGGGATCCTGGCGACGGGCGGATATCTCAACCAGGTCCTGCTGAGCCTCGGGGTGATCTCGTCGCCGCTGACGATCCTCAATACCGACACAGCCGTCTATATCGGGATCGTCTACACCTACATGCCGTTCATGATACTGCCGATCTATGCCACGCTGGAGCGGATGGACGACTCGCTTCTGGAAGCGGCCGAGGATCTGGGCTGTTCGCGGATCAAGGCATTCTGGCTGATCACCGTGCCGCTGTCGAAATCGGGCATTGTCGCGGGTTGTTTCCTTGTCTTCATCCCGACCGTCGGCGAATTCGTCATCCCGTCGCTGCTGGGGGGATCGGACACGCTGATGATCGGCAAGGTTCTTTGGGAAGAGTTCTTCAACAACCGCGACTGGCCGGTGGCCAGTGCCGTGGCCATCGTCCTGCTGTCGATCATCGTCGTCCCGATCGTCCTATTCCAGCGCAACCTGGAAAAACAGCGGGAGGCCGAGCGATGACAGTCGTGCCGCATGCGAAATCCTCGAAGGATTTCGGCCCGATTTCTTTCGAAGAAATCGGGCCGCGGAGGGCCCGCAAATGAGACGGCTGACATGGTTCAACGCGACATCTCTGACGCTCGGTTTCGCCTTTCTCTATCTGCCGATGGTCATCCTGATCGTCTACAGCTTCAACGTGTCTCAGCTCGTCACGGTCTGGGGCGGCTTCTCGACCCGCTGGTACAGCACCCTGATCCGGAACGAGACCTTTCTCGATGCGGCATGGGTAACGCTTCAGGTGGCGGTCGTGTCCTCGACCATAGCCACCCTGCTGGGCACGATGGCAGCGCTGGTGCTGGTGCGGGCCGGGCGGTTTTACGGGCGCACGCTCTTTTCGGGAATGATCTATGCGCCGCTGGTGATGCCAGAGGTGATCACCGGGCTATCGCTGCTGTTGCTTTTCATCGGGATCGGTCTTGATCGCGGGATCCTCACGATCACCTTGGCCCACACAACGTTTTCCATGTGTTTCGTGTCGGTGGTCGTGTCGTCGCGGCTGGTCAGCTTCGACATGTCCCTGGAAGAGGCGGCGCGTGATCTGGGCTGCTCGGCCTTTCATGCCTTCCGTCTCATCACCCTGCCGCTCATCGCGCCGGCGGTCATCTCCGGCTGGCTGCTGGCCTTTACCCTGTCGCTCGACGATCTTGTCATTGCATCCTTCACCTCGGGCCCGTCGGCGACCACGCTGCCGATCCGGATCTGGTCCTCGATCCGGCTGGGGCTCGACCCTCAGATCAACGCGCTGTCCACGATCCTGATCGCCATAGTCGCCGTGGGCGTGATCGCCGCGTCGCTGATCAGCAAACGCGCCAGCCTGCGCCAGCAGGCGGACGAGCAGGCCGCGAATCGGACATGACCCGCATCTATCCTGCCCATGCCTACGGGCCGGGACCGCGCGCCCGATGCTTCTGGCAGGACACCGTCGCGCCACCCGATCATCCGCCGGCCGAAGGCGCGGTATCCTGTGACGTGGCGATCATCGGTGCGGGTATCACGGGCCTGTCAGCGGCCGTGCACCTTGCAGAAGACGGTCAGGACGTGCGCGTGCTGGAGGCGGAAACCGTGGGTTGGGGCGCGTCCGGGCGCAATGGCGGTTTTTGCTGCCTCGGGGGATCTGCCGCCTCGGACATGGTCCTGCGCAGGACCCATGGCGAGGGCGCCCGCCGCGACTATCGCCGCACCGAGGTGGCCGCGGCCCGCTTTGCCCGCACCCTGATCGACCGCCTCGGAATCGAGGCCGACCTGCATTCCGAGGGCGAGACGCTTCTGGCGCATACCGAACGCGCCGCACGGGGGTTTCCCGCGCGGGCCGCGCGGATCGAGGCCGATTACGGCGTCACGCCGCAGCTCGTCCCTCGGTCCGAACTGGCGCAGATGGGCATGAACGGCCCGTTTCACGCGGCGCTGACCACGCCTGTCGGCGTGGCGCTCAACCCCATGAAATACACGCTCGGTCTGGCCGAGGCCGCCATACGGGCCGGCGCGCGCATCCATGCGCGGTCTCCCGTGACCGGGATCCGAAAGCCCGGAGCGTTCCATTTGTCCACACCTGCGGGGCAAATCACCGCGCGCCGTCTGATCGTGGCCACCAATGGCTATTCCTCGGACGATCTGCCGAGCTGGATGCGGTCGCGTTACCTGCCGACGCAATCGAATGTCATCGTCACGCGCCCGATGAGCGATGATGAACTGGCCGCCCAGGGCTGGACCACGCGGCAGATGTGCTATGATGACCGGTTCTTCCTGCATTACTTTCGCCTGATGCCCGACAACCGGATGCTGTTCGGGATGCGCGGCGGATTGTTCTCGTCGCCGCGTTTTGACGCGCGCATGGACCGAACCATCCGGTCACATTTCGATGCCATGTTCCCCGCATGGCGCCATGTCGAGACGCCGCATGGCTGGAACGGGCTGCTGTCGCTGGCCCCGGATCTGACGCCCTATGCCGGGCCGATCCCCAAGATGCGCGGTGCCTTCACCGGCCTGTCCTATCACGGTAATGGCGTGGCCATGGGCAGCTATGCCGGCGCCCTGCTGGCGGATCTGGCGACTGATCGCACGCCGCGCCACCCTTATCCCCAGATCCTGCGCACCCCTCCGGGCCGCTGGCCCCTCGGGCGACTGCGCCGCGCGATGCTGTGGCCACCTTATGCGCTTGCGACGCTGACCGGTGGTTAGGGGCGTCCGGAAATGGCCT
>JAWLGF010000022.1:0-32551 GCA_041685205.1 Roseovarius sp. | reverse complement strand
GACGAGCCGACGGCGGGCGTCGATGTGGAACTGCGCCGCGAGATGTGGGACGTGGTGCGCGGCCTGAAGGAACAGGGCGTGACGATCATCCTGACCACGCATTACCTCGAAGAGGCCGAGGCGATGGCCGACCGGATCGCGGTGATCAACCGAGGCGAGATCCTGCTGGTCGAGGAAAAGGCGGCGCTGATGCAGCGTCTTGGGCGCAAGTCCCTGAAGATCGAGCTGGCCGAGCCGGTGGACGCGGTGCCTGCGGCGCTTGAGAAATACGCGCTCGAACGGGTCGAGGACGGGCACGCGCTGATCTACCACTACGACACGCGCGGCGGCGAGGGCACCGGGATCACCCGGCTGTTGCAGGCGCTGACCCGCGAGGGGCTGACCCTGCGCGATATCGAGACGCGGCAAAGCAGCCTCGAAGAGATCTTCGTCAGCCTCGTGCAGGAGGATGCGGCATGAACCTTTATGCCATCCGTGCGATGTATGTCTACGAGATGAAGCGCTTCTTCCGCACGATCTTCGAATCGCTGCTGTCGCCGGTCATTTCCACGACACTTTACTTCGTGGTCTTCGGCGCCGCCATCGGCGGCCGCATCGACGAGGTCGAGGGCGTCAGCTACGGCGCGTTCATCGTGCCCGGCCTGATCATGCTGAGCGTGATGAACCAGGCGATTTCCAACGCGTCGTTCGGCATCTACTTTCCGAAATTCATCGGCACTATCTACGAGCATCTCTCGGCGCCGATCAACTTCTTCGAGATCGTGCTGGGCTATGTCGGGGCGGCCGCGACCAAGGCTTTCGCGATCGGGGCGGTGATCCTCGTGACCGCGCAATTCTTCATCGATTTCGAGATCCAGCACCCAGGCATGATGATCCTGTTTCTGGTAATGATTTCGATCACCTTCTCGCTGTTCGGGTTCATCATCGGGATCTGGTCGGAGAATTTCCAGCAATTGCAGCTTGTGCCGCTGCTGGTGGTCACGCCTCTGGTGTTCCTCGGGGGGGCGTTCTACTCGGTCTCGATGCTGCCGGAGGCGTGGCAGCCGGTGGCGCTTCTCAACCCCGTTGTCTACCTGATTTCCGGCTTTCGATGGTCGTTCTTCGGCGTGGCGGATGTCGGAATCTGGGTCAGCCTCGCGGCGATCGCCATGTTCTTTGCGCTGTGTCTCGGCGTCGTGTGGTGGATCTTCCACACCGGCGCCCGCATCAAGACGTGACATAGAAAGGGCCCTTACCACCTGCCAGCGGCCGAGGCGGCCGCGGCCATCTTGTTTGTCATGCCCACGGAGGCTAGATCGAGCGCAATGAAACATCTGATCCCCTTTCTGAACCGCAAGCCCGTGGTTGCGGTCATCCGGCTTGCCGGCATGATCGGCGCGGGCGGGCGCGCGCAGCTCAATGACGAGGTGCTGGGCCCGGTCATCGAAAAGGCGTTCGCGCGCGGCAAGCCGGCGGCGGTGGCGCTGGTAATCAATTCGCCCGGCGGCTCGCCGGTGCAAAGCTCGCTCATCGCGGCGCGGATCCGTCGGCTGGCCGATGAAAAGAAGATTCCCGTGCACGCCTTCGTCGAGGATGTCGCGGCCTCGGGCGGGTATTGGCTGGCGGTGGCCGCCGACGACATCTGGGTCGACCGGTCGTCGATCACCGGCTCAATCGGGGTCATCTCGGCGGGCTTCGGTGCGCAGGTCTTCCTGACCCGCCAGGGGATCGAGCGGCGCGTTTACACCGCCGGCAAATCCAAAAGCACGCTCGACCCGTTCCTGCCCGAACAGCCCGAGGACGTGACGCGCCTCAAGGGTCTTCTGGACCAGATCCACGCGGCGTTCATCGACCATGTCAAGGAACGTCGGGGCGGCAAGCTGGCAGATGATCCCGACATCTTCACCGGCGAGTTCTGGCTGGGACAGCGCAGCGTCGAGTTGGGGCTGGCCGACGGGATAGGACATGTCGGGCCGAAGATGAAGGAGATATACGGCGACAAGGTGCGGTTCGCGAAATACGGGCCGCGGCGCGGATTGCTGTCCAGGTTTGGCGCAACACTGGCACAGGACGCGATCGGGGCCGTCGAGGAACGGGCAAGCTACGCCCGGTTCGGCCTGTGACATGATCGTCAAGATCGTCGTCCTCTTTCTTGTTGCGATGGGCGTGCTCGCCATGTTCGGCAAGCTGCGTTTCCCAGGCCAGCAGCGGCTTCAGGCCGCGAAATGCCGCGGGTGTGGGCGATACCGGATCGGCAAGGGGCCCTGTTCATGTGAAAAGGGACCCAGGGCGTGACGGCATGGGTCCTGATCGCGCTCGGACTGGTGATCCTGCTGCTGGCCGGCGACGCGCTGGTGAAGGGCGCGGTGAACCTCAGCCTGCGGGTCGGGGTGCCGGCGCTGATCGTCAGCCTGACGATCGTGGCCTTCGGGACCTCCGCGCCGGAACTTCTGATTTCCGTCAACGCGGTGCTGACCGGAAAGCCGGGCATCGCCATGGGCAATGTCGTGGGGTCCAATACGGCGAATATCCTGCTGGTGCTGGGCATCCCCGCGATCATATCGGTGCTGCACACCAGCGGTTGTCGTTGCGGCAAATCCTATCTGCAGATGCTGGCGGCCAGCGTGCTGTTCATCGGGTTGGCCTTTCGCGGCAGTTTCGACTGGATCGCGGGCCTGATCCTGCTGGTGGCGCTTGCGCTGGTCCTCGGCGACGCGCTGCGCGATGCGCTGTCGCACCGGCGGGACGCGGCCAATGCGCTCGCGGCCGCGGACAATCCCGAGGATGTCGAAGGGGTCGATCCCGACATGCCGTGGTGGAAGATCATCGTCTTTCTCGTGGCCGGCCTGATCGGCCTGCCGGTCGGTGCGGACCTGCTGGTCGACAACGCCTCGATCCTTGCTATCCGCTATGGCGTGCGCGAGGCAGCGATCGGGCTGACTCTGGTGGCGCTGGGCACGTCGCTGCCGGAACTGGCGACCACGGTGATGGCGGCATTGCGCAAACAGGCGGATGTCGCGCTTGGCAACGTGATCGGGTCGAACATGTTCAACCTTCTGGCGATCATCGGGATCACCGCGCTGGTGGGCGAGGTGCCGGTCAATGCCGAGTTCCTGAAATTTGATCTGTGGGTCATGCTGGGGGCCTCGCTGATCCTGATCCCGTTCGTGTTCATGCGCTGCGATATCGGGCGGCTGACCGGGCTTCTCTTGACCTGCGCCTATGTGGCCTATGTCACCCTCGTGCTGACGCAGGCGGGATGGGTATGACACGGGCCATCAAACGGGCATTGGTGACGGGGGCGGGCAAACGTCTGGGCCGGGATATGGCGCTTGAGCTGGCGCGGCAAGGCTGTGACGTGGCTGTGCATTACGCAAGCTCGAAAGAGGCGGCCGAGGCGGTCGCGACCGAGATCCGTGCCATGGGTCGCCATGCGGTGACGCTGCAGGCCGACCTGCTGGACGAGGCGCAGGTTGTGCCGCTTGTGGGCCGCGCCGCAGAGGGGTTGGGCGGGCCGTTGGGCGTGCTGATCAACAACGCCTCGATTTTCGAGTATGACAACATAGAGACCTCCACCCGCACGCATTGGGATCGCCACATGGAAAGCAACCTGCGCGCGCCCTTCGTTCTGACGCAAGACATGGCACGTCAGGTGCCCGAGCCGGCGGTCGACGATATGGATGAGCCCGTGGCGCAGGGTCTTGTCGTCAACATGATCGACCAGCGGGTGCGCAAGCTCACCCCGGAATTCATGAGCTATACCATTGCCAAGATGGGGCTTTGGGCGTTCACGCAGACCGCGGCGCAGGCGCTTGCCCCGAGGCTTCGGGTCAATGCGATCGGGCCGGGGCCGACATTGCAGGGACTGCGGCAAAGCGCACAGCACTTTGCAAACCAGCGCGCGGCGACCATCTTGCGGCGCGGTGCGAACGAGGACGACATCACCGGCGCGCTGGCCTATCTGCTGTCTGCCCCGGGCGTGACCGGACAGTTGATCTGCGTCGATGGCGGGCAGCATCTGGGCTGGCAGACGCCGGATGTGCTCGGGGTTGAGTAGCCAAAAGTTAACGCAGCCTTAACTTTTGCACTGGTCACGGTGTCGTCACGGAAACGTTACGAAATGCTGAATGATTTCAATATGCTGACTTGGGCTGATAAAATTGTACATGCAAAACAATTGCTTGGATCTTTGCCCAAAAACAGGGCAGATCAGCGAAGTATGCTGAATGAAATGAAAATCTCGAACTCACGGAATTTTATCATCAGACTTATCCACAGGAATCGTGGATCTCTTCTCGCTTGCCTCAGGCCGTTTGTCATTGCAGGCCAACACGGGAATCATACGTAAGCATAGGTAATCTGGACCAAGTATAATGTCTGACCCGGAGCTTTCAGAAAAGCCGGCCACAGGTGCCGCGGTTATCCGCGACTACCTGCGCAGCCTCGATGCCTCTCCGGGGGTGTACCGCATGCTCGATGCGCAGGCGCGGGTGCTTTATGTCGGCAAGGCGCGCAACCTTCGCGCGCGGGTGTCGAACTATGCGCGCCCGACAGGCCACACGGCGCGCATTTCGCGGATGATCTCGGAAACCGCGTCGATGATGTTCCTGACGACCGCGACCGAGACCGAGGCGCTGCTGCTGGAGCAGAACCTCATCAAGCAGCTGAAACCCCGCTACAATGTGCTTCTGCGCGACGACAAGAGTTTCCCGAACATCCTCGTGACGTCGCATGACTATCCGATGATCCGCAAGCATCGCGGCACGAAGCGCGACAAGGGCAGCTATTACGGCCCCTTCGCCTCGGCCGGTGCGGTCAACCGGACGCTGGCGCAGTTGCAGCGCGTGTTCCAGTTGCGAAATTGTACCGACACGATGTTCGAAAGCCGCACGCGGCCCTGCCTGCAACATCAGATCAAGCGTTGCACCGCGCCCTGCGTCGGCAAGATCTCCAGGGCCGAGTACGCCCAACAGGTGCGTGATGCCGAGCGCTACCTGTCGGGACGCTCAACAGAGATCCAGGAAAAACTCGCCGCGCAGATGGCCGAGGCGTCCGAGGCAATGGAGTTCGAGCGTGCCGCAGCCTTGCGCGACCGGATCAAGGCGTTGACGCAGGTGCAAAGCGCGCAAGGCATCAATCCCCGTTCGGTGACCGAGGCCGACGTGATCGCGCTGCACCTCGAAAAGGGACAGGCTTGCGTGCAGGTGTTTTTCATCCGCGCCGGGCAGAACTGGGGCAATCGCGATTTCTACCCACGGGTCGGTCCGGATGTCGAAGAGGCCGAAGTGCTCGAGGCGTTTCTCGGGCAGTTCTATTCCGACAAGGAGCCGCCCCGCGCGCTGCTTCTGTCGCATCCCATCGACAGCCCCGACCTGATGCAGGAGGCCCTTGGCGAAAAGCTGGGCCAAAAGGTGACGGTGACCGTGCCTCAACGCGGCGAAAAGGCCGAGCTGATTGACGCCGCGCTGCGCAACGCCCGCGAAAGCCTGGCCCGCAAGATGGCCGAAAGCGCGACGCAAGGCCGATTGCTGAAGGGGCTGGCCGAGGCGTTCGATCTGCCGGCACCGCCCACGCGGATCGAGGTCTATGACAACAGCCACATTCAGGGGTCGCATGCGGTCGGCGCGATGATCGTGGCCGGACCCGAAGGAATGATGAAAAACCAGTACCGCAAGTTCAACATCCGCGGGGAAGACCTGACCCCCGGCGACGATTTCGGCATGATGAAGGAGGTTCTGATGCGCCGCTTCAAGCGGCTGCTGAAAGAGGATCCCGACCGCGATCAGGGCCACTGGCCCGACCTGGTCCTGATCGATGGCGGCGCGGGGCAGGTCAGCGCGGTGGCTTCGATCATGGAGGAGATGGGCGTCGCCGATATCCCGATGGTGGGCGTGGCGAAGGGGGTGGACCGCGACCACGGCAAGGAAGAGTTCCACCGCGTTGGCAAGCGCCCGATGGCGCTGCGCCGCAACGATCCGGTGCTCTACTTTACCCAGCGCCTGCGCGACGAGGCGCACCGCTTTGCCATCGGCACGCATCGCGCGAAACGCGCCAAATCCGTATCGGCCACACCGCTTGACGAGGTGCCCGGCGTGGGCGCGGCGCGCAAGCGTTCGCTGCTGGCGCATTTCGGATCGGCCAAGGCCGTGAGCCGCGCCAATCTCGCCGATCTGAAGGCGGTCGAGGGCGTATCGCACGCGCTGGCGCAGAAGCTTTACGATTTCTTCCATGAGAAGGGCTGACACGACTATTGCTGCCGCATACGGGACGCCCACAAAGCCGTTCTTTCCCTTGTCCGCGCTTGTCTATAGAACCATGCCCATGACATGGACCCTGCCGAATATCCTGACCATGCTCCGCCTGCTGGCCGCGCCTGGCCTCGCGGTGATGTTTCTCTATTTCACACGGCCCTACGCGGACTGGTTTGCGCTGGTGCTTTTCGTCGGGGCGGCGCTCACCGACTGGCTGGACGGGCATCTCGCGCGCAGCTGGAAACAGGTCACCAAGGTCGGCACCATGCTCGATCCGATCGCCGACAAGGCGATGGTGGTGATCGCGCTGATGGTGATCGTCGGCTATTCCTCGATGTCGCCCTGGCTGGTGCTGCCGGCCACGGTGATCCTCTTTCGCGAGGTGTTCGTCTCCGGTCTGCGCGAGTTTCTCGGCGATACGGCCGGCACGCTCAAGGTCACGCGGCTGGCCAAGTGGAAGACCACGGCTCAAATGATCGCCATCGCGGTATTGTTTGCGCAAGGAGTGTTCGAGCATTATTTCGGCATGTCCGTACAGGACATGGAGACGGCGCATGTCACGGATATCCTTGCGGGGCGCGTCGAGGATTCGCACGGGCTGGAGTGGAAATACCAGGGCATGGTCTGGGCGGGTCACGTGGGGATCTGGCTGTTGTGGCTCGCCGCCGCGCTGACCCTCGTCACCGGCCTTGATTATTTCAACAAGTCCGTGCCTTACCTGAGGGATGAACACTGATGGATGTGCTGTATTTCGCCTGGGTGCGCGAACGGATCGGACATCCCAAGGACCGGATCGAAACCCCGCCTGCCACGGTCATGGATCTGGTCGAGGACCTGCGCGCCCGCGAGGATCGCTATGCGGCGGCCTTTGCCGATCTGTCGGCGCTGCGCGTCGCGGTCGATCAGGAACTGGCCGATTTCGACGCGCCGCTTTCGGGCGTGCGCGAGGTGGCGTTCTTTCCGCCGATGACCGGGGGCTAGGGCATGGATATCCGCGTGCAGACCGCGCCCTTCGATCTCGGGGCCGAGGCCAACGCCTTTGCCGCGCGCCAGTCGGGGATGGGGGCGGTCGTGACCTTCAGCGGCATCGTGCGCGATCTGGGGGGCGATCTGCAGGCGATGGAGATCGAGCATTATCCCGGCATGACCGAATCGGCGCTTCAAGAGATCGCCGAGCAGGCACGGGCGCGCTGGCAGATCGGGGACGCGCTGATCCTGCACCGCTACGGACGCCTCGCGCCCGACGAGATGATCATGATGGTCGCGACATCCGCGCGGCACCGTCATGATGCGTTTCAGGCCGCAGAGTTCCTGATGGATTACCTCAAATCCCGCGCACCCTTCTGGAAGAAGGAAGTCACCGGCGCGGGCGCCGAATGGGTCGCCGCGCGCGACGCGGACGAGGACGCGCTGGCGCGGTGGTAGAGGCGAGGCGCGTGTTCTGCGGGTGAGAGAGGGTGCCAGGCGCCGCATGGATACGCGCGGACCGGGTACCGGGTGTGGCCTGATGCGGTCGTTCGACGCCGAAGTGCCGTCGCATGTCCGGGGGGCGAACATGCGATGGTGCTGCGACCTTCGGTCGCGTACCGCGCCGGGTCTGTAGTTGTGATGTCCGCATCAGGCGGCTCCGCTAGTCGAGCAGCCCTGCGTGGCGCAGCCCGTCATCGACCAGGGCCTTCGTGGAATCGCCGAGGCCGACCAGCGGAAGGCGCACCTCGTCACTGCACAGCCCCAGCCGCGACATCGCGTATTTGACGCCCACCAGACCCGGCTCGGTGAAGATCGCGCGGTGCAGCGGCATCAGCCGGTCCTGCAGCTCAAGTGCGGTGGCGAAGTCGCCGGCCAGCGTCGCCTCCTGCACTTGCGCCACGAGGCGCGGCGCCACATTGGCGGTGACAGAGATCACGCCCACCCCGCCCTGTGCGTTGAAGCCGTGCGCGATGGGATCCTCGCCCGAAATCTGCAGGAAGTCCTTGCCGCAGCTGAGGCGCTGGGCCGCGACCCGCGCCAGGTCGCCGGTCGCATCCTTGACCCCGATGATTCGCGGCAGTTTCGCAAGTTCGCCCATGGTGTCGGGTGTCATGTCCACCGCCGACCGGCCGGGGATGTTGTAGATGATGATCGGCAGCTCGCAGCACTCGTGCAGCGCTGTGAAATGTGCGATCATGCCGCCCTGCGTGGGCTTGTTGTAATAGGGCGTCACCACGAGGGCCGCATCCGCGCCCACGGATTCGGCATGCCGCATGAAACGGATCGCCTCGACCGTGTTGTTGCTGCCGGTCCCCGCGATCACGGGAAGGCGCCCGGCGGCGGCGCGCACCACCGCGCCGACGACCGTCTCGTGTTCGTGGTGGCTCAGCGTCGGACTCTCGCCTGTGGTGCCCACGGGCACGAGGCCATGGCTGCCCTCGGCGACATGCCACTCGACCAGTTTTTCCAGCGTGTCCAGATCAAGTTCGCCGTTCCTGAACGGCGTGACGAGGGCAGGAAAAGATCCTTTGAACATGGCACGCTCCTTTCGGTCCCGGTGGACGGCCTCGGTTCGTGTCGATCCGATGCTGGCGCGGCGCCGCATCTTGTCATGGACGTCGGGCCCGAGGCCGCATAGATTGGCGCTGTCTATCCTTTGCCAGAGATCAAAATGCAAGAGATGTTGCGCGCGCTCGCCATGGTTTTCGGGATGGCGGTCCCGGCCGTCGCGGCCCAGACGGCGGATCTGCCCCGAGTCGCGCCGCGTCCGCTGGCCAGCGCGCTCGAGGCGATGGAAGACGATCGCTGGGACAGGGCGGCCATGCTGGCGGCGCGGGACGGGCCGGCGGCGGCCGATCTCATTGAATGGCACCGGCTGCGCGATGGGCGCGGCGAGCCGGAAGATTTCCTCGATTTCCTCGATCGCAACGCGCATTGGCCGGGCCTTGACTACCTGCGCCGGCGGGCCGAGGCGGCGATGGCCCGCGCCGGGTTCGACGACGTTCTGGATTTCTATGACGGGTATCACCCGCAGACCGGCACCGGGGCGCTGAACCTCGCCCGCGCGCGGCTGGCGCGCGGACAGGACGGTGCCGCCGAGGCGGGAATCGTGATGGCCTGGCGCACGCTCGACCTGACCCGCGCCGAGCACGAGGATTTCCTGCGCGAGTTCGGATCGCTGCTGGAGCCGCATCACGAGGCGCGTTTTGACATGGTTCTGTGGCGAGACCTGAAGGATGTCGAGGATATGCTGCCCCTCGTCAGCGCCGAAACGCGCCGCATGGCAGAGCGGCGCGATGATGCGAAGCGCGGCGAGATCGACGGTCTGAGCACGTCGGAGCGCCGCGATCCCGGCATCGCCCTTGAGCTGTTCACGCGGGCCCTTGCCAACGCGCCCGAGGAGGCGATCGAGATCCTTCTGCGCCAGAGCCGGATGGAGGACGGCCTCGGTTCGCCCGAGGCGTGGGCGAGTTGGCGGCGCTATCTTGCGCGGCAAAAGATGCGCGCCGGCGATGCGGAACAGGCCTATGAGCTGGCGTCGCTGCACCATCTGGCCGAGGGCGCAAACTACGCCGATCTGGAATGGCTGGCGGGCTATATCGCGCTGCATTACCTCGAGGCGCCGGCGCTGGCGCTCGATCACTTCCAGCGCCTGCGCGCGGCGGTTGCCTCGCCGATCTCGCTGGGGCGGGCGGGCTACTGGATCGGGCGCGCGCAAGAGGCACTGGGCGATGACGAGGCCGCGCGCATCGCCTATTCCGAGGGCGGTGCGTATCCGACGAGCTTTTACGGGCTGCTGGCCGCGGAAAAGGCCGGCATCGACGTGGACCTGCGCGGCGACGAGGCGTTTCCCGACTGGCGCACCGCCGATTTCGCGCGCAGCGATCTCAAGGAGATCGCCACGCTTGCGCTGCGCATGGGGGATCTGGGGCTGGCACGGCGGTTCCTCGTGCACATGTCCGAACGCCTTGATCGGACCGGGATCGGCCAGATGGGCGAGATGCTGGCCGAACTCCGGCAACCTTACCTGCAGGTGATGGTGGGCAAGGCGGCGGCTGCGCGCGGGCTGGTGGTCGAGGCGACCTATTACCCGCTCTACTCGCTTGAATACAGCGAGCTGGCCGCGCCCCCCGAACTCGCCCTGGCCATCGCCCGACGCGAGAGCGAGTTCAACCCGCTCGTGATCAGCCCTGCCGGCGCGCGGGGTCTGATGCAGCTCATGCCCGGCACGGCGCGGGAAATGGCCGACAAGCTGGAGGTCGCCTACGATCCGGCCGAGTTGGTGAATGATCCTGTGACCAACGCGCGGCTGGGCGCGGCTTATCTGGCGCAGCTCGGCGACCGGTTCGACGGCAATATCGTGCTGGTCTCGGCGGCATACAATGCCGGGCCGACACGGGCGCGCCGCTGGACCGAGGAGAATGGCGACCCGCGCGGGCGGGACGCGCATGCGATCGTCGACTGGATCGAGCATATCCCGTTCCGCGAGACCCGCAATTATGTCATGCGCGTCGCCGAAAGCCTGCCCGGCTATCGTGCCCGGCTGGGCGAGGCGCCGGTGCCGCAGCCGTTCTCGGATGAACTTGGCGGTCGCAGCCTGCGGCTGGCGTCGGACGAGTGACGCTTCGGGAGCAATCGGGAACCGAGAGCGGCCGCATGCGAATCATGCCTGCCCGTATCGGACAGCGCCCGAGATGACGCTCCACGCCGTTCGGTCGCTCCGCTCGGACCGTTCACGACGCGCGGTCAGGACATCCCGAGGGCTTCCTTGTACATCTGCAGCACGGCCTCCTGTTCGGCGACCTCGTCGCTGTCGCGCTTGCGCAGGCTGATCAGCGCGCGCATCGCCTTCTGGTCATAGCCGCGCGCCTTGCTTTCAGCGTAGACCTCCTTGACCTGATCGGCGATGTCCTTTTTCTCGGCTTCCAGCCGCTCGATCCGCTCGACGAACTGGCGCAGCTCATTGGCGGTGACATTGTAATTCTCGTCGGATGTCATGTCGTTCATCGAAGTCTCCGCTTTGCACGAGGGGCACGCTTAGCCGGGCAGGCGCAGGCGCGCAAGGCGCAACCGGCGGGCCCCTTGAACGGGGGGCGGCTTTGACTTAGGCGCGAGGGGCCGCAACGCCGAAAGATGGAAGGAACAGCGCGATGGAGAGTCTGATCTGGATCGGAACGGCGATGTCCATCGCCGGTCTGTTGGGGCTTTTGTTTTGCATCTTCCGCGTCTGGCGGGCACGGCGCAGCAACCTGTCGGACGAGGCGCTGCGCGACGCTGTGCGCCGTGTCGTGCCGTTCAACATGGGTGCGCTTTTCCTGTCGGCCATCGGGCTGATGCTGGTGATCGTGGGGATCACGCTGAACTGACCATGGTCGCGGGTGCGCAATCACGCGCGGGTATCAGATCGGCATATTGTCGAACTCGGCCTCGATCGCCTCGCTCAGCAGGATCTGATGCAGCCGTTTGACAGGGTCCGGGACGGCCACGTCGTTGGCGCGCAATCGTTCGATCATGTGACGCAGATCCGGCTCGTGCCGATAGCGCGTGTTCGGGTCCGCTTGCCCGATCAAGGATTGCAGCGTGTCGATTTCCGTCTTGAGATCAGTCATGGCAGGGCCTCCCTCTAGGACAAATGTATACCATCCTTTCGCCCCCGCGCCCAATCACAAAGGCCGGGAACATGCGCAAAATGCAGACTCAAGCGGCGCTTGCGGCGCAGACCCGGCAAATCGGCGTCTCGGGCAGCACATCCAGCCGTTCGGTCGAGATCGCTTCGCCGCAGACAGTACATGTCCCGTAGGTGCCGTCGCGAAGACGGGCGAGCGCCGCGCGGATGCGGGCGATCTCAAGCTCGCCGGTATGGCCAAGCGATTCGAGCACCTCGTCGCCTTCGCGTTCGACGGCCATCTCTTCCCAGTCGGCGGATCGCGGAGCATCAAGTTCTTCCTCGATCGCATGCAGGCGTGCATCAAGGGTTTCGAGCCGCTGCATCAGCGTGGCATGATATCTTGACGTGTCCAGCATGGATGATCCTCCTTCGTTCGAGGGACCCTGACATGCGCGGGACTCTGTCGCCTTGATCCAGGTCAATCGCGGATGGATGCGGCGCCGTTACGGGGTGTCGAGAGCCTGCGTGACTGCGTCCACATCCTCCGGCGCCGCAAGCGCGGCTGGCGGGTGCGCAGATCGGGATGCATCGGGGTCGTGCTGTGCGCCCGTGTCATAAGGTTCGGGGGCCGGCTTGGTGATTTCCGGCAGGGGCGCTGCGGGCGCCGAGACAAGGCGCAGCGCGCGCCAGCCATTGACCTGCCCCAGCCGCGCCTCGGCCACGAGATGCCCGCCGGCGGCCAGAAGGCGGGTCGCGGTCAGCGTCTCGCGGTCCAGCGGCAGGGTCTGGCCCGGCTTGAGCGCGCAGGCGTCGCGCAGCGGCAGGGTCAGCCGCGCCAGCACCGCGTCGAGCGTCACCGGTGCGCCGAGCACGACATCACCGATGTCCGGTGCGTCCCCGTCGGGATCTTCCGATGCAGCGGGTCGTTTCGGCGGATCCGCCCTGACCGGCAGCAGCAGGTCGAGCCGGCCGGTCCTTGCACCGGATCCGAGATCGGCGGTCACGCGGAAATGGTCGTAGTCCGGCGCATCGAGCGTCAGCGCGAGGCTGTGCAGATCCTCGACCCGATCGCCGAAACCGAGGCCGTGCGGCACGTATGTCGCGGTTTCCGCGCTCATTTCCGCGTCCATCCCGTCCATCAGCGCGTCCATCAGAGGTGCGACCATCGCTGCATCGGTGCGCGTGGCCGGCCGCGGTTGTGCCGTGCCCTTGCGCACGCGGCCTGTCGTCTGCACCTCGATCAGCGCCGCCATCATCTGCTGGTCGAGGCAGGCCGCACCGCGCATCGCCCCGGCCCCGTCGAGCAGCAGGATCAGGCCATCCTCGTCCAGGGTGTCGCCGATGCCGTCAACTGTCAGGCGCTGCTGTTCAATCGTCGCCACCGTCAGCGGAAGGTCGAACAATGTATCCGCGGCGCGCGCGAGCGACAACCGAAGCGCCTTGGCCGAGGACATGGCGCGCTGCTCGCATCCGTCCCGGGCCGGGCGGGCCTTTCGATGAATGACCGAATTGTGGTCCTGCGATGCCATCGCGCCCGCCGCCCTGGTTCCTGATGCCGTTGCAGCACACTAGGCGGCGATTGGTTACGATTTTCCTTACGTCACTGCGCCCTCTTGCACCGGCTCGCCGGCGGACTCGCGCCCGGCCAGCGGCAGGGTGACCCGGAACGCCGCCCCGGCCTGTCCCGGCACGTAGCTGACCGAACCGCCGAGGCGTTCCATGATCTCGCGGCAGATCGCAAGTCCCAGGCCCGCGCCATCTGCGGTGGTCTGGCCGATGCGCGAGAATTTCTCGAAGATCACCGCCTGTTTCGCAGGCGGGATGCCGGACCCGTTATCGGTGAAGTCGATGACCACGCGCCCGTCGCGGACACCCGCGCGAATGGTCAGCACCGGGGGCGAGCCGTCGCAGTATTTGCGCGCATTGGCGATCAGGTTGATGAAGACCTGCGCCAGCCGGTCGAGATCCGAGGTCAGCGTGATCGCCTCGGAGGCGCGGTCGCGGTCGACCTGCAGGGCGGTGTCCCTGACACCCGCGGCCCGTTCGGCCCGATCCAGCACATCCGAAAGCTCGCCGGTCTGGCTGTTGATCTCGACCTGGCCGTTTTCCAGCACGCTGAGATCCAGAAGATCGTCGAGAAGGCGGGTGAGGCGCACCGTCTCGTCATGGATGATCGAGGCGTATTTTTCTTGTTCCTCGGGGGTCAGGTCGCCGGTATCGCGCAGGATCTCGGAAAACGCCCGGATCGAGGTCATCGGCGTGCGCAGCTCATGGCTGATCTGGCTCAGGAAGCCGTCCTTTTGCACCGAAAGCTGGGTAAGCTTTTCGTTGGCCTGCCGCAATTGCCGCGCGGTGCGGGCCAGCTCCCGGGATTTCGCCTCGAGCTGGGTGGAGTATTCCATGATCTGCGCGGTCTCGTCGGCAACCGCCATCAGATCCTCGACCGACACCGCGGCGCCGCCGACAATCTGGCTGACCATCGCATGCGCCGTGGCCGCCCCCACCGACCCCGCCAGGATGCGCTCCAGCTCCTGCAGGAAATCAGGGCTGGGTTCGGGCAGATATCCCGAGACACCCTGTCGCCGTGCCGCATCGGCAAAGAGCGCCTGCGCGGCCTGCGCGCCCATGATGCGCTGCGACATCACCAGCAGATCCTCGCTCTGGGCCATGTTGCCGGTCCAGCCGCCCGGCGTGCCGGAATGGTCGAACACGTCGACGAATTGCGCACCCTGCAGACGCTCCAGCGGTTGCGGAAAGCTCAGCAGCGAGCCGAGGATGAAGCCGGCCACGTTGAGCAGCATCGACCACATCAGCGCGTGGATCACCGGGTCGAGCCCCTCCGCGCCAAAAAGCGCATAGGGCCGCAGCCACGCGATGCCCCAGAGGCCGTGGTCGAACACCGCCTCCGGCAGCACTTCGGACGGCCCGAAACTGGGCAGGAACAGGCAGTAGAGCCAGATGATCGCGCCGGCACTCAGGCCCGCCAAAGCGCCGCTGCGCGTGGCGCCGCGCCAGAACAGCCCCCCCAGCAGCGCCGGCAGGAACTGCGCCACGCCGACGAAGGAAATGAGTCCGATTGCGGCCAGCGCCGATCCGCCCCCCGACAGGTGAAAATAGAGATAGCCCAGAAACACCACGCCCGCGATGCTCAGCCGACGGGCCATGATCGCCACCTTGCGCATATCGCCCGACATCATCGCGCCCCGACCCGAATAGCGCAGCCAGACCGGCATCACGATGTGGTTCGACACCATCGTCGACAGCGCGATCGCGGCCACGATCACCATCGAGGTCGCGCTTGAGAAGCCGCCCAGGAACGACAGGATGGCGAGGCTGTCGCGCCCCTCCATCAAGGGCAGGGTCAGCACGAAGAGATCGGGATTGGCGCCTTCAGGCATCAGGTCGAGGCCCACGGCGGCGATCGGGATGACAAAAAGGCTCATCAACATGAGGTAGGTGGGAAAGGCCCAAGCGGCGGTGCGCAGATGGTCCTCGTCCTCGTTCTCGACCACCATGACCTGGAAGATCCGTGGCAGGCAGATGAAGGCCGCCGCCGACAGCAGGGTCAGCCCCACCCACCGCGATTCCGACACCTCGAAACGCGAGATGTCCGAGGACTCGATCCGGTCGAGCGTGCCCGACAATCCGCCAGCCAAGCCCCAGACCACGAAAATACCCACGGCGAGCAGTGCGCAGAGCTTGACCACGGCCTCGAGCGCGATGGCCATGACCACGCCGTGATGACGTTCGTTTGCGTCGAGGTTGCGGGTCCCGAAGAGCACGGTGAAGACGGTCAGACCCACCGCCACCCAAAGCGCGGTGGATTGCATGTCCGACAGGTGGTTCGCGTTTGGGTCGGTCTCGGCAAAGGCGGCGAAGGACAGCGTCACCGATTGCAGTTGCAGCGCGATATAGGGTGTCGTGCTGATCACCGCGAGCACGGTGACCACCACGGCCAGCAGGTTCGACTTGCCGTAGCGCGACGAGATCAGGTCGGCGATCGAGGTGATGCGCTGGTGTCGCCCGACACGCACCAGCCGGCGCAGCGTCCACCACCAGCCGATCATCACCAGCGTCGGCCCGAGATAGATGGTGACGAATTCCAGCCCCGACCGCGCGGCAAAGCCGACCGCGCCGTAAAACGTCCAGGCGGTGCAGTAGATCGACAGCGACAGCGTGTAGACGAGCGGCGTGCGCAGCCAGCCGACCCGGCCGCTCGCCGCCGCACGATCCGCGCCGAAGGCCACCGTGAACAGAAGCGCGACATAGCCCACGCAGACCAGCACGAGGACGTTGAGCACGGACATTTACATGTCTCCGTGGTCGGTTTCGCCGGTCTGCGGTTCCCGGGCGCGCAGATGGCGCGAGATCAGGGCCGTCAGACCCACCAGCACGACCCAGAGCCCGAAGATGTAGATCATCACCATCGCGGTACCTGGATCGCCTTCGGGGCCGCGCCACAGAAGCGGCAGGGCCATAAGCACACCCGCCGCGATCGGCAGCAGTCGCGCGGCATCGCCCAGACGGCGCTGCCTGTAGGTACGCCGGGCCAGAAAGACGGGGCGCCGTTCGGGGCTCATGGTCCGGCCAATTGGCGCACGGCGGCCAGCACGTCCGCGTTGGAAAACGGCTTGATCATGTAGTGGTTCGCGCCGGCGCGTTCGGCTGCGTCCCTGTCCTTGTCCTGGCCGCGCGCGGTCAGCATCAGCACCGGCGTTTCGGCGAAATCTGCATCCGCGCGGATCTCTTCGAGAATGTCGGTGCCGCTCTTGCCGGGCAGCATCACGTCGAGGATGATCAGGTCGGGCGCGCGGTCGCGGATCGTCTGCATCGCGTCATGCCCGTTGGAATGGGTTTTCACCTCCCAGCCGTCCCGCGACAGGATGAAGCTGACGGCCTCGATGATATTCGGCTCGTCCTCGATCAGCAGAACCCGCTTTCCGGTGGTGTCCATGCGGTCGGCCTCCCCCCTACAGATGCGCACGTGGCGCGTGTCCACATATCCCGACTGCCGGGGTATGTGTCAAAAGCCCTCTGCGAGGATCGACGGCTCGCGCCGCGCCGCGCAGTGGTGGATCGGGCAGATCCGGCAACTCACCCCGAGGTCCCGAACGTCGCCCGTCTCGCCACGCGGATCAGGCAGAAGCAGCATGTGCATCCGGGTCAGGGCCGGTCGGCCGAACCCCGCAGGCCCCGCCGTCGCCGCCACCGCCATCGCCAGCACGGTGTCGCCACCGCGCCCGGTCTGGCGCACGCGCACCCGCAAGGGAATGGTGGGCTGCGCCATCACTTGGTAGAGTGGCCACAGCGCGCACGCCCCGGCCAGACGCGGCATGTCGAAGCCGGTGATCGGCTTGCGAAAGACCAGCGTGCCCGAGGCATCACAGATCGCCAGCCCGACCGGGCCGACGCGGCTGGGCGGCAGCGCAGCCAACCGGCGAAACACGAGTGCGAGATCCGCGCCCGTCGCCTGTGCCAGATGGTCCGGGCGCGGTCCAAGCTCATCGATGCGCGCCAGAAAGGCATCGAGCGGCAGGGCCCGCGCATCCGTCAGGTAGCGCCGCAGCACCTCATGCATCAGGTGTTGTGCCGGCACCGACAGCGCCTGTGCGTCCTGGCCCTGCAGAAGGTGCGCGATATTGCAGGCGTCGGCGTCGGGATGTTCCAACTCGGAGATGTGGAAGTTGCGCGCGGCGAGAAAGGCGTGCATCTCGTCCTGCGGCGACGTCATCCCCGCCTCCCGATTGGCGGCCCCTTCGAGGTAACGCACGAGGATCTGCGCCCCGGCGGCGAGGCGCGCGCTGTCCTCGTTGATGTTGCGATGAAACCTCGCCTGCCATTCCGGCTCAAGCGGCTCTGTATCCGAGAGGATCGACGAGGTGGCGCGGATCGATGTGACCGCGGAGATCACTTCGTGCAGCGAGTCGGCCAGAAACGGGTCATGCGACAGCCGGTCTGTCAGCGTCTCGATTGTGCGCTCCAGCGTCTGGTTCCGCTCATGCAGGTCGGCGAGGACGCCGGCCCAGCCCGGGAACCGTTCGGCGAAATCCTCGGTCTGGTCGAGGTCGGCATCCCGACGCCCGGACGTCGCCGCGGCATCGCGCAAGTTCGCGACGAGCGCCGCGTCGGCGCCGTCGGACAGCAGGGACGGCTCCACGTCCAGCGCTTCGGCAAGCTTCAACAAGGTTTTTCCGCCGATCTTGCGGCGGTTATGCTCGATGAGATTGAGATAGGACGGCGAGATACCGGCATGCCGCGCAAGCGCCGACTGACGTTGCCCGATCTGCAGGCGCCGGTCGCGTATGCGTGTCCCGATCATGAACTGGTCCACCATCGAAGTTTCCTGCTGGGGGCGGCACTTGCCGCAAGGTCATCACAAGCCTTTTACAGGCCATTCCGAGACGATGTCCATAAATTTACAAAACGGATTTCGATGCGTCATGGGGACCGTCCAGACCCACCCCGAAGCATGCCATACGCGAGTCCTCGCCGGTGCCCTTTGATTTTCGCGCCGATGCCAAGCAAACTCGGACTCAATTCAGAAATCCAACAGGAGCCACCCATGATCCGCAATTTGACGATCGTCACGTTTGCGAGCCTCGGGCTCGCGGGCTGCATCAACACGAATGACAACCGCGAACTGACAGGGGCCGCCGTTGGGGCGGGGGCCGGCCTCGTGGGGGCGGCGGTCTTTGATGCCAATCCGGGGTGGACGGTGATCTCCACGCTGGCCGGGGCCGCCGCAGGCACGCTTGTCGCGCGCAACACGCAGACCGACGAATGCGCCTATGCCAATGGTGACGGCACCTATCGCACGGTGCCCTGCTGACGCGACATCGGCATCAGGCCCTGTGATAGGGGCTGCCCGCAAGGATGGAGGCCGAGCGGTAAAGCTGCTCGACCAGCATCACCCGGGCCAGCATGTGCGGCCAGACCATCCTGCCAAAGGACAATGTGAGGTCCGCCCGCACGCGCAGAGCCGGGTCGAGACCGTCAGCACCGCCGATCAGACAGGCCAGATCGCCATTCCCGGTGTCCCGCCAGACGGCCAGCTTGTCGGAGAACGCCGGTGATGTCATGATCTCGCCCCGTTCGTCCATGGCGACAAGGATCGCGCCTTTCGGGATCGTGCGGTCAAGCAGATTGGCCTCGGCCGACATGCCGCCGCCTTTCCGATCCTCGACCTCGTGCAGATGCAACGGACCCAGCCCGAGCGCGCGCCCGGTCCTGTCGAAGCGCGCCCTGTAATCGTCGACCAGCGCGCGTTCCGGGCCGGCGCGCAACCGGCCCACGGCGCTGACATGCACCCGCATTCAGGCCTGCGACGCGGCCGTCTGTCCGGCGGGAAGCCACATCTTTTCTAGCTGGTAGAACTCGCGCACCTCGGGTCGAAAGACATGCACGATCACGTCGCCCGTGTCGATCAGCACCCAGTCCCCGGCCGTCTTGCCCTCGGTGCGGGCGAGAATGCCTTGATCCTGCTTGAGCCGATCCACCAGCTTTTCCGAAATCGCCGCGACCTGCCGCGCCGAGCGGCCCGAACAGATCACCATGTAATCGCCCATGGCGGTCTTGCCGCGCATGTCGATCTGCACGATATCCTCGGCCTTGTCATCGGAAAGGGACGTAAGAATTGCCGCAAGTTGCGTGTCGCTGTCTGCGGTCAAGCCGGGCACCGCATTCTGTGCCCCGTGGTCAGCGGCGCCGGCCGCGTAGGTCGTGAAAGACAGGACATGGTCCTCCTTGATGACGCACCGCAAACCCCCGGTGCTGGGTATGCACCGAAAATAGCAAGAGACCGGTGACATTTCAATGAAACCCTGCGCGGAGGCGCAGTTTGCGTGAAGATGTCGCCTGACATCGCCACCGGGGTGCCATTCTAGCGCGCCCCGCGCCAGGGCTGCGATTTGAACCAGGCAACTGTATAGGCCACTACGATCAGCGCCGCGAACCCAACGAAATTGGCCAGCGTCATGTTCCACGTCGTGCGCCCGATCTGATCCATCACGAAGCCCGAGAAGCGGGCAAAGACCATGGAAAAGACGAACACCGCGAGCGATTGCTGCCCGACCTTCAGGATCATCTGCAACACCGCGTCCCAGCCCCGCGCGACCAGTCCCGATCCCACGGCCTTGAGCCGCGCGCCGCCATCGCCCGCCGCGACCCAGCACAGATATGCCAGGCTTAGGAAATGCACGTAGCGCAGGATGCCGAAATCGGTCTTTGGGAACAGGCCGCCGTTCTCGGTGCGCCATTCGATGATGCTTTCGCGGATGTCAGGCGCGAGGGGCGCAAAGATCTCGCGCATGCCGACATGCGACACCGGGATGATGGCGATCACGATCAGCGCGGCAAGCACGATCAGCGGCGTCGTCACCGGTGGTTTCGGAAGCCAGCCGCGCATGAAGGCAAAGCCGGTAAAGAACACCAGTTGCCAGCCGAACGGGTTGAAGAACCATTCGCGATCCGACCAAGGTTCTGCCGGGAAGGCAAGATGCAGCGCGCCGACGCCGAGACTGTCCAGAAGCGCGCCCTGTGCGAGCATCCACAACAGCCCGATTGCCCCGGCGACCGCCCAGAGGCTGACGCGGCTCAGCGCCATCATCAGCGGCATCATCGCCAGGATCACCAGATACATCGGCAGGATGTCGAAATAGTTCGGCACATAGGTCAGCGTGAACAGGCCTACCAGTTGCGGTCCCGGCTCTTCGAAGAATTTCCACAGGTTTAGCGTCCCGATATACGGGTCCTCGAACGTGCCGAACAGATCGAACGACACCAGCATCGCAGCAATGGCGAAGAACATGCCGATATGCGCCCAGTAGACCTGCCACACGCGAAAGGCCACGCGTCCGGTGCCCAAGGCCCAGCCCGCCCTGTCGAAGCTTCGGCCGAAAGCGATGGCCGAAGCCATGCCCGAGCAGAACACGAAGATCTCCGTCGCGTCGGAAAACCCCCAGCGGGCCGGGATCCAGCCAGAGAAGAAATTGCTCGGCGTGTGCGAACACAGGATGATGAACATCGCGATGCCGCGAAAGAAATCCAGCCGGATGTCACGGGTCGTTTCGTCGGCTGCCGTGTGCGTGGCTCGGCCACGGGTCATGGCCGGATCGGCAGCACTCGTCATCGTAGCTGGGTCCTCGGGAACTATGCGTCGGGCTTATACACATCTTCAATTCGGCATAGGCTGAATTTGTTCCTCATAAGTCAAGATTATTCTGCCGGCAGGCTTCGTTTCGGGCACCTGTCGCCGCGCGCGTTGGAAATAAGATCGAGCCGCGTGGCGGCATAGCTGTCGAGACGGCCGGCGCGCTGGCCCGTGCGTTCCCGCAGGATCGTCTCGGCCTCGTCGAGAAATCCCGCCCGGATGCCGGCATCGATGGTCAGCCGCTCGAACACGTCGCGCTGCGCGTGGCTGCCGCCGATCATCTGCATCGATCGCCGCGCCTGTCCCAGATTTAGAAACGCCTTGCGGTAATCGCCCTCGCCGAACGCCTCCAGGCCGCTGGCGGCGGCGAGGCCCGGATGCGCGACGCGGGCCTGCATCTCGGTAATGGGGGTGCGCCGCGCATCGCGCTGCAGGCGCGTCATCATGCGCCCGACGGCCGCGTCGCGGTTGCCGCCGACAAGCGCCATCAGGTAGTGCAGATCGGCGAAGACCAGACAGGCATCCTGCGTGCGCGCCTCGCAGATATCGGCCAGCTCCTCCCATCGGTTGCCGACATCGTGACCCTCCAGTTCCAGCCGCATCAAGATCGATGTGGCGTTCGAGATGTCGCGGAAATCGTCACTGTGGTCGCGGCGGATTTCGGTGTCGTAGAGCGCGAACACCTCGCCGATCTGGCCCTGGTCGAGATGCATCAGCGCCTTGTGCCACCAGACATGATACCGGAAATTGTTACAATGCGCCCACGCGCGTTCGCGCCCCTCCAGCCAGTCGAGCCCGGCGCGCGCATCGGCGGTCATATCGAACACATGCGCGACCGCGTGCAGCCCCCAGGCATCATCGGACGCGATGTTGAGCGCCATGCGGCCGGTGGCCTCGGCGCGGGCATAGTCGCCGGTTTCTTCGAGCGTGAACGCGTGACAGCCCAGCAGATACCCGTGCGCGGGGTTTTGCGCGTCATAGGCGGGCAGCAGTGCCTCGACCGATGAGCGCATGCCGTGCCGGTCGCCAAGCATGAAGCGGGTCGCGTGGCTGACCTTCATGGCCAGCGCGTCTTCGGGCCAGCGGGCGAGGATCGTCTCGAGCGTCGCCACGCAATCGGAGGGTCGCCCCTCGATCCAGGCGCCGAGTGCGCGCACATAGCCCGCCTCGCGCCGGGTCGGCGCGCCCTCGTGCGCGGCATGGCGGGCGGCCTGATACGCCTCATGCGCGGTATCATGCATTTCGGCCCGGCCAAGCATCAGGCAGAAAAGGCCCTTGGTGGCCTGCGCCATGGCGAAATCCGGCGCCTCTGTCAGGACCGTGCCCAGCTGTTCGGGAACCGTCGCGGAATGCGCGAGAAAGCCCAGCACCATCCGGTCCCAGGCCCGTGCGGCTGAAGGGGACGAGACGGATATTTCGTACCCGAACTGATCATTGCGCATGAACCGATATCCTTTCGACGCGGTGGCCCGTCACCCGCATCCTCGCGGTGTATCATGGCGACCGCAGCACGGGACGCCGATCACCAACAATTTATTCCCAAGCTCGTGCGGGGCGGCGCCGGTCGGCAGCATTCATGCCCGAAACCTTGCCCGGATCGGCGCAAACCGGCCCAGCGGGGGGGCGACAAAAGGATCAAGATGCGCGGCAGGCCGATTGACAATCGACTGACGTTGCGACCTCGGTAAAGCCCAGGTTCCCTACCCAGGACATATCACATGACCATTCGCACCGTGACCTTCGCAGCAACCCTGATGCTCAGCATGCCCGCAGTGGCGCAATCGACCCCGCCCGCCGATTCGCTTCCGCTCTCCGAGATCGTGGCGATGATCGAGGCCGAAGCCGACACCGCCTGGGTCAAGGAAGTGGAGTGGGACAGCGACGGCTACTGGGAAATCGAGTATTACACCGACGATGGCCGCGAGGTCGAGGTTGAGATCGACCCGGTGACCGGTTACTCTAGGCGCTGACGCTGGGTCGCGTAACCTGCCGTCGCGCGACCGGGCCGCCGTTCAGATGCGGTTGTCATAGGCGCGACGGTCGATTTGCGCGGCGATGACGGTGAAACGGCCTGCGCCTTGCGCCTCGATCAGCGCGCGGCGCAGGTCTGAGCGGTTGGTGACGGTTACGCCGTGCCCACCGAAGGCCCGCCCGATGGCGGCGAAATCGTGGCGGTCGAAATCCACGGCGAGATTGGTCATCTGGCGCTCGCGCTGTTTCTTCTCGATCAGTGCGAGGCTGGCATCGACGAAGACGACGAAGATCACCGGCAGGCCAAGCTCGGCAACGGTGGACAATTCGCCCGTGACCATAAGAAACCCGGCATCGCCCGAAAAGCTGACCACGGTCGCGTCGGGCGTGGCAAGCTTCGCGCCCACGGCCAGCGGCACGGCGCAGCCCATGGTGCACAATGCCGTGGATTGCAGAAGGGTATGCGGCGCATGGGCGGTCCACATCTGCGACAGAAGGATCCGGTGCGCGCCGCTGTCGACGGTGGCGATGGTGTCCTCGGGCAGGGTGTGGCGGCATTCGTCGATCACTGCTGACGCGCCCCAATCCTCCGTCGCGGGAAAGGCCTGCGCCAGTAAGGCCCTCGTTGCGGCCACCTCGCCGCCGGGCCATGTCGCGCGGGGTGAGACCCCGTCGGCGATGGCGGCAAGCGAGGGCCCGCAGGCCCCGACGATGTTCAACGTGGCCTGGTGCATGTATTGGTGATTGGGAACGGCGGCGATGTCGATCACGGTGACCTTGGCGGGATCCCAGATCTCGCGCCAGCCCGGTCGCATCTCGATCGGGTCATAGCCCACGCAGAGAATCAGGTCGGCCCGCTGCACGAACGGCACGAGAATGGCATCGGCCCGCGGCGACAGGCCCGCGCCACCAAGTGCAAGGGGATGTGTTTCCGGAAGGATCCCCTTGGCCTTGTAGGTGGTGATGACCGGGATGCTCAGGCGCTCTGCCACCTCGCTGATGGTCTTGCCCGCATCCTCGTTCACGGCATCGAGGCCGACGATCATCACCGGCCGCTCCGCCCCGGCCAGCCAGCCGCGCGCCTGCCCCGGTTCGGCGGGCATCATCGGCGCGGCATCGGGTCGGCGGTGCAGGCGGGGCAGGGTGACGGGCGTATCGGCCACCGAAATCGGCACATCGATATGCACCGGGCCGGGTCGGCCCTCGGTGGCGATACCCACGGCCTTGTCTGCGATGATGTCGGCCCCGCTGGCGGTCAGCCGGAAGGTGGCCTTGGTGATCGGCGCCAGCACCGCCTCGTGATCGAGGATCTGGTGGGAATAGGTTAGCGCCTCGTCGGCATCGACGCAGCCCGAGAGCACGATCAGCGGCACGCGGTCCTGATGCGCGTTTGCGATGGCGTTCACGCCGTTGAGGATCCCCGGCCCCAGCGTGGCGATCAGGATGCCGGGGGCGCCGGTGCGGTGCCAGACCCCCTCGGCCATGAAAGCTGCCGCGTTCTCGTGGCGGGCCAGCGTCACCTCGATCCCGGCGCGGGCGAGCGCGTCCATCACCGTGAGGACCTCGCCGCCGGGCATCCCGAAGGCATGGCGGCATCCGGCCTCGTACAGCCGCCGGGCAAGGTGATCGGCGGCGCGGACGGGGGTCTGGTCGGGATGGGTCACCGTCGGGCTCCTTCAGCTATGGCGCAAGTACTGGCCAAGCGGTGCAGTTTGCGCAAGCGGGTTCGCCCGGGGACAGGCTGGATTTCCCCGCGCGCACGGCTTAAATCGGCTGCAACGCATGTCCGGACAACCCGTTTCCTGCAGCCGCACAAGGATCGCCGATGACCAACCATCTTTATCAGAACGACCTGCCCGACGGGCTGGAGCTTGGCCCCGTCGTGGCCATAGATTGCGAGACCATGGGACTCAACCCGCATCGCGACCGGCTGTGCGTCGTGCAACTGTCGGGCGGGGACGGTCATGCGCATCTCGTGCAGGTGTCCAAGGGTCAGACCAGTGCGCCCAATCTCGAACGGCTGCTGACGGACAGGACCGTGCTGAAACTGTTCCATTTCGGCCGGTTCGACATCGCCGCGATGTACAATGCCTTCGGCGCGCTTGCCGAGCCGGTCTATTGCACCAAGATCGCCAGCAAGCTGATTCGCACCTACACCGACCGGCATGGGCTGAAATTCCTGCTGAACGAGCTGGTGGGCGTCGATGTGTCCAAGCAGCAGCAGACTTCGGACTGGGGGGCAGAGGTGCTCAGCGGGGCACAGCTCGACTACGCGGCCTCGGACGTGCTCTACCTGCACCAGCTGCGCGACGCCCTTGACGCGCGGCTTGCCCGCGAGGGGCGCATGGACATCGCGCAGGCGTGTTTCACGTTCCTTCCGACACGCGCGAGGCTCGATCTCGCGGGGTGGCCCGAGATCGACATCTTCGCGCATTGAGCATGATGCGCGCGGACAACACCCATTCGCGGATAGTGGCCGGGATGAAGATCCTGCTGCCGCTGGTCGCGCTCGGGCTGATGTCCACGGTCTTTCTGATCTCGAACACCGTCGATCCTTCACAATCGGTGCCGACCGCGCAGGTCGACCTCGAAAAGCGCGCGCGCGAACTTGGCGCGACAAACCCCAGCTTTTCCGGCGTGACCCGGCAGGGCGACGAGATCCGTTTCAATGCCGATATCGTCCGGCCGGATCTTGCCAGTCCCGAACGGCTGAGCGCGGAGCGGATCGCTGCGCGGTTCCGGCTGGAGGCAGGCACCGAAGTGGACATCAACGCCCGCGAGGCCGAGTTCGATCAGGGCGCGCTGACCGCGCAGCTGCACGGTGACGTGCGTATGACCACCTCGACGGGGTACCTCATCGAGAGCGCGCGCCTGATCTCGCGGCTCGACGCGCTGCACGTCCTCAGCCCTGGCAGGGTTACAGCGACCGGGCCGTTGGGAGATCTTACGGCGGGCCGCATGTTGTTGCACAATGCCACCCCGGACGAGTCGGCGGAATTGCGTTTCAGCGCCGGGGTCAAGCTGGTATACCTGCCCGGGAATGTAGAGGATTGAGTGTCTTGATCAGGTCAAATCTGTTTATGGCCGGGGTCATGTCGGTCTGCGTGCTTCTGCTTTGCGCCGCGCAGATGGCGGCTGCGCAGGGCGCGCGCGTGGCGTTCGGCGACAGCGAGGAAGACCGCGATGCGCCGGTCGAGGTCACGTCCGAAAGCCTGAATGTCAATCAGGACGATAACACGGCGGTGTTCGAGGGCGACGTGGTGATTGCCCAGGGCGCGCTGCGGCTTTCGGCGCCGCGCGTGCTGGTGGTCTATCTCGACGATCGGAGCGGGATCGAGCGGCTGGAGGCGTCGGGCGGCGTGACGCTTGTCAGCGGCGAGGATGCCGCAGAGGCGGCGCGCGCCGATTACAACATCACCACCGGCATGATCGAGCTGCGCGGCGATGTGCTGCTGGTGCAGGGCGAAAGCGCCATCACCGGCGACGAGATGCTGGTCGATACCGGTGCGGGCACGGCGCGCGTGACCGGCAGCGTCAGGACGGTGCTGCAACCGCGCGACGACGATCGATGACGCAGGCCGATCTGACACTTGCCGCCGATAGCGGCGCGACCGGTCTGCGCGTCGAGGGGCTGCGCAAGAGCTATGGCAAGCACGTGGTCATTCGCGACGTTTCGCTGGTGCTGGGGCGCGGCGAGGTGGTCGCGCTGCTCGGCCCGAACGGATCGGGCAAGACGACGACCTTCTATGTCATCGCCGGGCTGGTGCATCCCGAGGGCGGACTGATCCATATCGACGGGCGCGAGGTCAGCGGTCTGCCGATGTACCGCAGGGCCAAGCTGGGCATCGGCTATCTGCCGCAGGAAATGTCGATCTTTCGCGGCCTGTCGGTCGAGGACAACATACTCGCCATCCTGGACATCAGCGAGAAAGACCGCCAGCGGCGGCGCGAACGTCTGGAACAATTGCTGTCGGAGTTCTCGATCGAGCATCTGCGCCGCGCGCCCGCCATGGCCCTGTCGGGGGGCGAACGTCGGCGGGTGGAGATCGCGCGCTGTCTGGCCGCCAACCCCAAATACCTGTTGCTGGACGAACCCTTTGCCGGAGTCGATCCGATTTCCGTGGCCGATATCCGGCACCTGGTCGCGGACCTCAAGAAACGCGGAATCGGCGTGCTGATCACTGACCACAATGTCCGCGAGACGCTGGAGATCGTGGACCGGGCCTACATCCTGCATGATGGCAGGGTGCTGATGTCGGGCACACCGCGCGACGTGGTCGAGAACGCGGATGTGCGCCGGGTCTACCTCGGCGACGGTTTCCGGTTGTCGTGATCTCATGTGACAGGCGAATCCGTGCAGGCGGATCTCAAAGCGCATTGACAAAATCAACGGGACGCGCGTCAATGATCGAACGAGACGCGGCACCGCAACCCGCTGGTCGAAGACACCTGCAACCATGCGTTGTATTGCGGTAGGGCCGAAACGTGTCATAATTCACCATCCGGGCCTGTCCGGGTGAGGACACGCGGCGCGCGGACCTCCGGATTGTCAAACGAAGGAGACAAGATGCGTTACCAAATCAGCGGAAAGCAGATCGATATCGGTGAGGCCTTGCAAACTCATGTCAAGGACGAGCTGGGCAACGTCATCGCCAAATATGCCGAGCGTCCGACCGATGCCAGTGTCGTCTTTTCAAAGGATGCCAGCGCGTTCATGTGCGAGGCCATCGTGCACCTCTCCACCGGGCTGACCGCGCAGGCCAGCGCCAAGTCCCACGAGATCTACGCCGCCTTCGATGCCTGCTGCGACAAGATGGAAAAGCAGCTTCGCCGCTACAAGCGCCGTCTCAAGGACCATCATCGCGACCGGTCGGAGCCGGTTGAACTCTTCGGGGCGTCCTCTTATATCCTCGCCGCGAACGGAGCGGAGACAGAATCAGAGCCCGACAGCCTGCAACCGATCATCGTGGCCGAGATGGAGACGCAGGTGCCGTCGCTTTCGGTCGGAGAAGCGGTCATGCAGATGGAGCTTGCCGGTGCCCCGGTTCTGGTTTTTCGCAAGGAAGGAAAAGAGACGGTCAATGTCGTGTATCGTCGCGAAGACGGGAACATCGGCTGGATTGATCCGTGAGTGACACATTCGGGCGGGCATTTGCGCCGTTCGGGGCGATTGCGCGAGAATTGGACTTACACATGATCCTGAAGCCGGAGGCCGTGCGCGTTCTTGCGGGCACCTCAAGCAAGAAGCGTCTCATGCAGGAGCTTGCGACGATAGCCGAGATTGCGTACGGCGTGTCCCGCGCCGAGGCGGTCGACGCGCTGCTTGAGCGCGAGGCCCTGGGCCCGACGGGCGTCGGGCATGGCGTGGCTTTGCCCCACGCCCGCCTCAACGGGCTTGATCATGTGGTGGGCGCCCTGGCGGTTCTGGAAAAGCCGATAGATTTCGACGCGGTGGACCGGCAGCCCGTCGATCTTGCCTTTGCGCTCTTTGCACCAGTCGATGCAGGTGCTGCGCATCTTAAGGCGCTGGCGCTGGTTTCTCGCACGTTGCGCGATCCGGCGCTGTGCGCCAAGATCCGGGCCAATCGCAACCCGGCGACGCTTTACACGATCGTGACAGAGGCACAGGCGGCCCAGGCCGCCTGATCCCGGTTGACCGCACTCTTACGCCCAATCGCAGAAACCGAACAGCCGGTAATCGCGCCAATAGATTTTGCGCGTCAGGGTTTCGATCGTCGCGTCATACACATGCGCCAGTGAAAAGGGCTGGTCCCGACTTGGGACGGGGGCCGGCGGGCCTGTCGTGTAACCGACCTTTCGCGCCAGCGCCGGCAGATCATCGGGCAACTCATCCTCGCGCAGGATGACGTCCGGAGCACCGAACTGCGCCATCCCTTCGATCGCCGCGGCCTGGCTGCACCAATGCGGATCGACGCGGATCGCGGTCTGCCCGGCAAGATTGGCCTTCAGGAATTTCAGGAATGCGAGAAACGCCGCCCTGTGGGCTGCCAGATCGTAGCTTTCGTCTGGCAGGGTGCGGGGCAGGGGCAGTTTGTGGAAATTGCGCAGGGTACGGCGGATGGACCCGTAGCAGGCTGGCCCCGGAATGAGAATCTTGTTGCAAAACGCGGCATGCGCGCGCGCCACCGGGTGCCGCAGCACGGTGAACCTGCGTTGGCCCGGCGTGGCCCGCATCCAGTCGCGCAGCGCCGCCTGGTTCATCTGCGTGCGCAACGCATCCTCGGGCACGTCGTCGAGGGCTGCAAGCCAGGCCCGCAGGTCCGCCTCGGGCCCTGACCGGATCGGCATGTAGAGAAGCGGTGCGCGCGCGGCGCAGACGAAGCCGGGCACGGCGGCGCCGCGCCGGGGCTCGAAATCCGGGGGTTGCGTCGCCCCGAACGGATCGCGCCGAGCGAGCGCCTGCCGCATCTCGTCGAAATTCGCGACCTTGGCCTCCAGCGGGTCGGGATTCTGGACCTTCAGCGATCCGTCCAGCGCCGTCAGCCGCGCCTTGCTGCCAAGATAGCGAGCCAGCCCGTTCATCACCTCGAGGCTTGAAAGGTCTTCGTAGGTCAGGTGGAACGCTGTCTGACCCGTGGTCCGAAGCCGATTGCCCAGGGTCAACTGAAAGCCCTGGAGGCACGTGACATGGCGCTCGAACTCGTCCGCATCGAAGGTGATCGCCGCGTCGCGGCGGCTTTTCACGTTGGTCAGTTTCCATTGCCCCGTGGCCTGCGCGATCTTCTTCGACACGTAGCTTTCCAGCGGATTGCGCGTCAGGATGATCTTGGCACAGCGCGGGTCGTCGAGTACGGCATCCAGCACGCGCGGATCGTGGTCGTGGAAAAAGCGAAACCCGCCAAGGCTGTCCGCCTGCGTCCGGATCGCCGACAGCAGGCGCAAGGGGTCCGCGTCCCGCTCGGCCCGGCTGAGACCCAGAAGCTCTGTCTGCTTGGGGTGCCCGATGAAATGCGGATTGAATGCCTCGCCATGGCAGGTAACCCCGGCCATCGCGTTGAGATGGCTTTCCAGAAGGTTGGACCCGGTGCGCATCTCGGCGAACATCACGAAACAGTCGAAAGGTCGGGTCATTCACCGGACCGCACGAAATAGGGTTTCCGCGTCTCCCGCTGCACGTTTTTGGGGCTAGGGTCTAACGGGAAATCACCCGTCAGATAAGGGTGCATACCCTCGTCCCTGAGCGCCTGCAGGAATTGCGCAAACCCCGTCAGATCAACCATGCGCGGTGCATCAACCGGCCCATTTGGCCCCCTGTCGCCGATATCGTCAAGGACACTCTGCAAACCGTCCATCGGGGCGTCGATGAAGTCTGCCATGGTCCAGACGCGCACCCGCGCGCGCACCCAGTGCGAGCGCAGAACGTCGAGATGGCGGCCTTCAACGCGTTGCAGACGCGCAGCCTCGCGCCGGATGTCGTCGAAATCGGCATTGGATCTGAATAACCGCAGCGCCCACGCCCCCGAGATCACCGAAACCTGCGCATTGGGATCCTTGGCGATATCCCATTCCAGATCCTCGATATGGTCGCGCGGACCAATCTGAAAGCATTGCCGCTCGCCGCGCGTGTTCCAGATCAGATTGGTCAGGAACGCACGCTTGTTGTAGTCGCGCAAGGCTGCGCTGTCGCTGAGCGCGCCGCTGGCCACGTGTTGGCCATCGCTGAACTCGGCCCGCTCGGGCGCAAAGAGATGACCATGCACACGCATCCCGGTCAGTTGCGCGAGCCATGTGTCGAAATCCTCGAAGAGATCCACGAACCCCTCGAACACCGAGTAGGGCGCGCAGGTCAGCGGACCGCCGTGCCCCTCGGCCGGAAAGCGGCCTTGCATGTAAAGACCGGTGCGCCCGTGCCGACGCCGTTCGGCCGCCTTCGCGAACACGCGGTCGATCTTCGCGGGGTCGGGTTCCCGGCGCGTCATGGCGCCCGCCGGATCGGTCAGGAACGCGTCATAAAGCTTGTCGGCGCCGGGCCAGACCTTGCGCGCGACGAAACAGTCGGACCGGCGCAGAAGTTGCAGGTGATCGTCGTAGAAGACATGCGGCTTGCCCTGGTCGTCGAATTTCGACAGCGTCAGAGAGCGGCTTTCGATTTGGCGCGAATGGCGCCGCGCCAGCGTCTGAAAATAGCTTTCATCGGGGATCCACACCCCCCGGAAGTAGCGATCATGCACATGCCGTTTCGGGTCGTCGAGAATCGCCGACAGGGTGGCCCGCGTCAGGCACCACCATTGACTGCCCAGATGCGGCACGATCCCGTCTGGAATGCGCCGTCGCAGCCCGAGCCGCTTTTGCAGCGCGACGGACGCGTCGAAAAGGCGCCTGTGCCTGCGCCAAGAGAATGGAAAGCGCAGGGTGAACCGTTCCTGATCAAGACCGCCGATGGTCCATGGCACATCAGAGATCGTGGCGCTTTCGATGAAATCGGTCTGCGGCCGCGCGTCGAGATAGGCGATCAGTTCCTGCACCGGGCGCAGCGGCAGGCACGCCCCGGATACGAGATAGACATGCCGCCGGTCGGGGAACGTGCGCAGCATGATCCCGGCCGCGTCCTGCGTTGCGGCGACAAGGCCCCATCTGCCCCATTCGCAGCGGTGCCGCGGGGCAAAGCGTAGATCGGTCATATCCGACAGGGCCCGAACGAAGCTGTGATACGTGTCGTCGGGCACCGCCCGGTCGACATGGATCACCAGCGGACAACCCGCCGCCGCCCAGTGCCGCGCCACCTGTTCGGCCCGGTCAAAGGCGGTGTGCACCAGCATGACGATGCCCAGGCTCATCCGCGCGCGGCCCCTTCGATCATGCCCAGTTGCCCCGCGACATCAGCCCGAGGAGTTCAAGCTGGCGCCAGTTCATGTATCGCTCTGACCACCTGCACCACAGATCCGGCGCGTCCCGCGCGATGTCGGCATAGGCCTTGTACTCCGCGCTGGCGCCATAATGCTGCCTGCGGGTCAGTTCCTCTTCAGCCTTGGCGGGGAAGGTGTCGAGCAGCTTCGCGTGCAGCAGCAGGCCGCAGATCTTTTCGCCGCCCCATGCGTCATGCGTCAGGTTCAGGCCGCGCGGCAACAGCATGTGGGTCGAGCTATCATAGGCGTAGCGTCGATGCCATTTCACCAGCGGTGTCTTGTTGAGTGCCGGTGCCCGCTTCGGGGCGTCGTGGAAAAAGACTCGCGCCCGTGGCCCGCCCTGGATCCAGAGATTGCCATGAACGAGATTCTTCTCGATCGTGTAATTTCCGGGATCGAACCACGCGGCGATCTCCATCGGGTTCTGCCCCGCTTCGTAGCGCACAACATCGAGCCGCCCTTTGGGGTACATGTCCAGCAGCATGGCCCCGAAGGACCGGATTCGTCGCCCGTCCAGCCAGTCGGTGAGCGCCGGGAGCGGCCGCGTGTCGCAGAACGGGTAGACGAGGAATTCGTCCGGATCCACGACAAGCGTCCAGTGACCGTGGCCGTAACGGCCTTGAAGCCAGTTGAGCCAGTCGACACCGAAGCGGGCGCGCTTGTAACTCGCGCTCGTCGACCAGAGCGAGACGTCCGGCTGCCGCGACAGATAGGCGGCACCGTCGTCGCGGCTGTCATTGTCGACGATCAGGAAGTG
>JAWLGF010000083.1:0-8615 GCA_041685205.1 Roseovarius sp. | reverse complement strand
AAAGTGCGGGATGGTGGAGCCTAGGGGGATCGAACCCCTGACCTCTTGCATGCCATGCAAGCGCTCTCCCAGCTGAGCTAAGGCCCCGGATCGTCGGCAGACGCCGTTCGAATGCCTGTCGTCTAGGCAAAGCATCGGGCGGGATCAAGTGGAAAATCCCGCCCGGATCGCGTCACATGTCGGTATCGTCCGACTCCACATCGGCGAGATCATCGAGCGACACGTTATCGTTGTCTTCGTCCTCGAGCAGGTCGTCCTCGAGCACCACCTCGTCGCCGTCGTCATCGCTCGGCGCCCCGTCGGCCCCCTCGGTCTTGCCGGTCTTGAGCTTCTTGGTCTCCGCGTCTTCGGTATCGGGCCGGATCGAGCGGCTCTTGCCGGTCGCCACCTCGACAACCTCTCCCGTGTAGGGGCTGACGATCGGCGACTTGTTCAGGTCGTAGAACCGCTTGCCGGTCGTCGGGCAGACGCGTTTGATACCCCATTCTTCTTTGGGCATGGATGATCCTTGTTGTCTCTGTGCTCTTGCACGCGATCTGCGTGCCCTGCCATAAAGGGTTGGAGCTGTCAAAGGATTTGGCATCGCCCCTGTTCGTCGCAGCCGGAGCGTTCATGACCCAGCACGTCATTCCGGGCAGCCCGCCCGTGGAACTGACCCTGCGTCGCAGTCCGCGGGCCCGGCGCGTGTCGCTGCGTGTCTCGGGGCTGGACGGGCGGGTGACGCTGAGCGTGCCGCGCGGCATGCGTGACGCCGACGCGCTGGATTTCGCGCAATCGCGGGCAGACTGGCTGCGCACACAACTGGCGCGGCAGCCCGAATGTGTCGAGGTCGCGCCGGGTGTCGATCTGCCCCTTGAGGGGCGGCTGTTGCGGATCGTGCCCGGCGAGGGCCGCGCCGTGCGAATTGGCGCGGATGCAATCCATGTGCCGGGTTCCGAGACGCGCATCGCGGCCCGTCTCGCGGGCTGGATGAAGGCACGGGCGCGGGACCGGCTGGTCGCGGCCTCGGACAGGTACGCGGATCGGGTCGGGCGCCGATACAGCCGCATCGCGCTGCGCGACACGCGGTCCCGCTGGGGATCCTGTTCTTCGCAGGCCGCGCTCAGCTTCTCTTGGCGGCTGATCATGGCGCCGCCCGACGTGCTGGACTATGTCGCGGCGCACGAGGTTGCGCATTTGGTCGAGATGAACCACTCGCCCGCTTTCTGGGCCATCGTGGCGGATCTTTTCCCGAGTCACGAGGTGCCCCGGAAATGGCTGCGCCGCGAGGGGGCCGCCTTGCATCGCTACCGGTTCTGCGATTGACCTTGGCGCCATTCGTGATCACATGACGTCATGCTTATCCCGCCGCGACCCGATCCACTGCCCGCCGCACATGACCGCATCTATCGCGGGCTGCGCGCACGGATCATGCATGGCGAGATCGCACCGGGCCAAGCGCTGACGCTGCGTGGCATCGCGGCCGAATTCAATGTCTCGATGACACCCGCCCGCGAGGCGCTGCGGCGGCTGTCCGCCGAAGGGGCGCTGACGCTGTCGCAATCGGGCCGGGTCTCGACACCCGAACTGACCAATGAGCGGATCGAGGAACTGGCGGCGCTGCGCTCGCTGCTGGAGGTCGAACTGGCCAGCCGCGCCCTGCCCCGCGCGCATATTGCGCTGATCGACCGGCTGCAGACGATCAACGCCCGCGTGGCCGAGGATATCGCCCGGCAGGACGCGGTCGCCTATATCCGGCGCAACCTCGAATTCCATCGCACGCTTTACCTGCGCGCGCAGGCCCCGGCGATACTGGCGATGGCCGAAACCGTCTGGTTGCAGCTTGGACCGACGATGCGCGCGCTTTACGGACGTCTGCGCCGCAAGGAGCCACCGCATTTCCACCGTTTGATCATCGCGGCGCTCAAGGCCGGCGACGAACCGGGCCTGCGATTGGCGGTCCGGTCGGACGTGACGCAAGGGTTGCGCATGCTGGTGTCGTGACCGTAGCCCCGCATCAGGCCGCAAGACCCTTGGCGCCAAGTCCGAGGAACCTGTCACGGCGGTCGCGCACGAGGGCCTTGCGGCCCTTCTTGTCCAGTTCGCTCAGCATGGCCTGAACGGTTTGTCCCACCGCCCGGATCGTTGCGTCACGGTCGCGATGCGCGCCGCCCAAAGGTTCGTCGATGATCCGGTCGGCCACGCCCAGCTTCACGAGGTCCTGCGCCGTCAGGCGCAACGCCTCGGCGGCCTCGCGCATCTTGTCGGAATCCTTCCACAAGATCGACGCGCAGCCTTCGGGCGAGATCACGGAATAGACAGAATGCTCCAGCATGGCCACGCGATTGGCGCTTGCGAAGGCCACGGCCCCGCCCGAGCCGCCCTCGCCGATGATCACCGACACCAAGGGTACGCCGATGCGCAGGCAGGTCTCGGTGGCGCGCGCAATCGCCTCGGACTGGCCGCGTTCCTCGGCGCCCTTTCCGGGATAGGCGCCAGGCGTGTCCACCAGCGTGATCACGGGCAGGCGAAACCGGTCGGCCATCTCCATCAGGCGGACCGCCTTGCGATAGCCCTCGGGCCGGGCCATGCCGAAATTGTGCACCAGCCGACTTTTGGTGTCGTTGCCCTTTTCGTGGCCGATCACCATGACCGCGCGATCCTCCAGACGGGCCAGCCCGCCCATGACCGCGGCATCCTCGCCAAAAGTCCGATCCCCGGCCAGCGGCGTGTATTCGGTGAAGAGCGCATCGATGTAGTCGCGGCAATTGGGCCGGTTCGGATGGCGCGCGACCTGGCATTTGCGCCACGGCGACAGGTTCTTGTAGAGATCCCGCAACAAGGTTGCGGCCTTGCGATCGAGCGCGCCGGCCTCGTCCTCGACGTCCATTTCCGTACTGGTGCGGGCCAGGGCGCGCAGTTCTTCGGCCTTACCTTCGATCTCGGCCAACGGCTTTTCAAAGTCGAGGTAGTTGGTCATCGCGGCGCGGCCTCCGTCTCGGTTTGAGGGGTCATATGGCGACCTTTGGCCGGATTTGCAATCGCCTGCCGCGCGGTCAAGCAGGCCACAGCACCGGGATCAGGGTCGCCACCAGCAGCCCCGCCATCACCCTGTTGAACACGCGCAGCCGGCCAGGCTTCTTCAAGACACGGCGCAGTTGCTGGCCCAGCACCGTCCAGCTTGTCGTGCTGATCGCCGAAACGCCGACATAGACCGCGCCGACCCAGAGGACGGCCGACAGGTCGCGTCCCGTGGCATAAAGCGTGATCGCCGACAGCGCCATGCTCCACGCCTTTGGGTTCACCCACTGGAACGCCGCCGATTGAAGAAACGTCAGAGGCTTGCCGCCTGCGTCGGCCTCGGCCGAGGCGGGCGGCGCGGCATTGGCGATCTTCCATGCGAGATATAAAAGGTACACCACGCAAGCAGCCTTCAGCAGTGTATAGCTGAGCGGCCAGATGTCGAAGATCCGCATGACGCCCAGCCCGACGCCGACGACCATCAGCGGAAAACCAAGTGCGATTCCCAGCATGTGCGGGACCGTGCGCACGAACCCGAAATTCGTGCCCGAGGCCATCAGCATCAGGTTGTTCGGCCCTGGTGTGATGACCGTTACAAGTGCGAAGGTCGCAAGCGCGGTGAAAAGATCGACAGTCATGATTTACCGTTCCCGCAATCACTACTCTACCGTGGCGTGCCCACGGATCTGAACCGTCGTCGGCGATCCGGCATCCGGTTCGACAGATCGTCCCGCGAGCGCACCCTCTTTGTCACGTGCGCGCGTGAATGGCACGAGGCGTTCGGCCTCTTCGTCCCATAATTTCAGCCGGAAACTTCGGAGCGCCTCGGGCCAGCGGATCACGTCGCGGCATTTCAGGTGATCGGGAAGCTCCATTTGACAGCGTCGCAGGTTGTAGGACGGGATGGCCGGATTGAAATGGTGCAGGTCGTGATAGGCGATATTGCCGGTGCCGAGATCCCACAGCCACCCCAGATCGAGCGAGCTCGACCCTTGCAGCGTCGCCTTTCGAAAATCGAGCTCCGGCTTGCGGTTCCAGTAGGTGTCTTCGAAATTGTGCTGAAGGTAGACGAGGAATACGCCGATGATCCCGGCGACCACCGCGCTCGTCCCCAGCACGGCGACCCCGGTCAGCCCGAGCATGGCCCAGACCAGAGCCACGAAACCGGCCAGCAGAAGGTTGTGCGCGATCACGCCAACCGTGCCGACACGGGCCGTGTTGCGCGGCCAGCGATAAGCGAAGAAATAAGTGACGATGCCGCCAAACGACAGCATCACCACAGGGTTGCGATACAGCCGATACCAGAGCCTGCTGTGCCACGGCGCGGCCCGCCATTCGCGCAGCGTCATCGTATGGACCTCGGTCGTGTCGCGATGATCGAGATTGCCCAGATAGGCATGGTGCAGATTGTGATTGTGCTGCATCACGCGAAACGGCGTCAGCGAAAAGACCGAAAGCAAATACCCGGCCGCGACATTCATCCAGCGCGTGGCAAACAGCGAGTGATGCCCGCAATCATGCTGCAACACGTAAAGCCGCACGGTTGCGAAGGCCAAGAGAAGCGTCAACGGCAACGCGACCGGCCAGGCGCCACCGCCGGCGAGGTGGCCCGCAGCCCAGAGCGAGCCGACATAAACGCCAAGCGTCGCGAAAAGCGAAAGCCCGCCCAGAAGATCGCTCTTGGCGGTGTAGGGTTTCAGAAAAGCCCGCAGGGATGTCTCGGTATCTGTCGTGGTCATGACGTGTCCTTTTTCAAAAATCCCGTTGATCCAATAACTTTATAGATTGAACTTCTCATGACCCCGCGCAAGTGAGCGCGCCGTTTTCCACCGGGATTTTCGATCGGGCCCGTCGCGGCAGGCTCATCTGGCCGGGCACGGCCCTTGCCCGCGCCCGCATCCGCGCGAAGCTGCCAGCCGATCTTTTGCGCCTTCCTGTGGCCGCAGGCGTAAAAATCACGGTCAGAACCGACAAGACGCCCGCGAATGATTGTGTTTCGCGCGGGATTTACAGATACTCCGGTCGATACCCGACAGGCCAAGCCCCCGACACAGCGAGCCCCCTTGACCATCCAGAACCGCAAAACGACGCCCGAGATCACGGCTGCGAGCAACGCGCATCGTGTGCGTAATGTGACGCAGGTCATCATCGCCTTCGCGGTCGTGCTCTTTCTGCTGGTCCAGGCGCGGTTCCTGCTGATTTCGCTGGCCACGGCCATCATCCTGTTCAGCCTGACCTCGGATGCGATCAACTCCATTGCGCGGATCGGGATCGGGCCGGTGCGCGTGCCGAACTGGCTGGCGAGCATCGTGGCGCTGTTGCTGATTTCCACGGCCCTGCTCAGTCTGTCGGCGGTGATCCTGTCGCAGGCCAATACCGTTCTGTCGACCACGCTGGCATATACCGACCGCGCGCCCCGGGCGATCGCCTCGATGTTCACATGGCTTGGACCGGATGCCGAGGCGGCGGTGCGCGACTCGGTGGCGACGGTCGACGTGGCGGGCTATTTGCGCGCTATCGCGGGACAAGCGGGCAGCCTGATGCAAGGCACGGTGCTGGTGATCCTTTTCGTGGGATTTCTCTTCGCCGAACGTGTCTGGTTCCGCACCAAGCTGCAAAGCCTGTTCGAGGACGCCTCACAGGCCGAGAAGGTCAGCCGCATCATCGGTTCGATCATCCACCGCATCAACTACTACCTGCTGGTCAAGACCTTCGTCAGCGGGGTGACCGGACTGATGGTCTATGCCGTGGCACGCGCGTTCGAACTGGATCTCGCCGCGGCCCTCGGGATCCTGACCTTCGTTCTGAACTACATCCCCTCGATCGGGTCGATCGTGGCGACGGTTCTTGTGGCACTGGTGGCCTTCGTGCAACTGGCCGACGGCCCCCTGACCCTGCTGATCTTCTTGGTGGTGGGGTCGATCCAGTTTCTCAACGGCAACATCATCGACCCGATGCTGATGGGGCGCGCGCTGCGGGTGTCGTCCTTCGGCATCATCATCAGCCTTGCCTTCTGGGCCGCGATCTGGGGCATTCCGGGAATGTTCCTGGCGGTGCCGATCATGGTCTCGCTGATGATCGTGTGCAGCCACGTGCCCGGCCTGCGTCCGGTTGCCGTGCTGCTATCGCGCGAGGGTCTGCCCGAGACCGATTCGGATCTTGATATCGCGGCGCCGAAGGCCAGCCAGGCAGGCGCGCGTCAATCGTCGAGATACAGGTAGACGCGCCGGTTCTGACGCCCCTTCTTTTCGACCTTGCCAAGCCGCACGGCGCCGACTTCGCCGGTCCGGGCCACATGCGTGCCGCCGCAGGGTTGCAGATCGACCTGCTCGGCCCCCTGCCCGATGCGGATCAGCCGCACCTGCCCCGCGCCGCGCGGGGGTGGCGCGGACATGGTCTTGACCAGTCCCGGATTGGCGTCGAGTTCCGCGTCGGTGATCCAGCTTGCCTCGACCGGAAGGTCACGGTCCACCAGCCGGGTCATCTCGGCATCGAGCGCCGCGCGATCGCCGGGCGCCTCGGGCATGTCGAAATCGAGCCGGCTGCGCGTCTCGCCGATGGCCCCGCCGGTCACCGGCAGGGGGATGACCACCGAAAGAAGGTGCAGCGCCGTGTGCATCCGCATGATCCGATGCCGGCGCGCCCAGTCCAGCGCCTGAAACAGCGTCGTCCCGACCTCGGGCATGGCCTGCAGTGTTTCGGGGACCAGCACGATGCGCCCGTCCTCGGCACGCACCGTCGTGTCAACGCGCAGGCAGCCTTCGTCCCAGTCCAGCCGGCCGCTGTCGCCCGGCTGCCCGCCGCCGGTCGGGTAGAACACCGTACGATCCAGCACGACAGCGCCCTCGGGGGTATGTGCGATGACCTGCGCTTCGGCCTCGGCCAGATAGGGATCCGCGCGATAGAGCGGCTCGGTCAACGCCCGCCCCCGTCGCCACCGCCGCCGTCACCGTCACCGCCATCGGTGTCGAAATCGGCCTCTGTCATCTGCGCGGGCACCTGATTTGGCGCGCCCTGCGATGACACGAGAGCTCCGTTCAACTGGCCCGTCGGCGCCGCCTCGTTGCGCACCCAGATCTCGCGTTGCGGGAACGGGATCTCGATCCCCTGCTCGGCGAAACGGCGCGCGATCTCGTGGTTCATCTCGGAGTGAACGTTCATTACCCAGTTCACATCGCGCAGGATCGCGCGGATCTCGAACTCGAGCGAGCTGTCGCCAAAACCGCGGAACAGGATGGTCGGCGGCGGGTTCATCAGGACCATCGGGTGCTCTTCTGCGATGTCGCGCAACACCGTCTCGGCCTTGCGCGGATCGGTGCCATAGGCCACGCCCACGGGCACGATCACCCGGCCCACGGTGTTGCCGCGGGTGTAATTGGTCACCGTGCCGCTGACGAAATCGGCATTCGGCACGATCACGTCGGTGCGGTCGAAGGTCTCGATCCGGGTGGAGCGTACCGAGATCGCCTTGACATAGCCGTGCTGGCCGCCGACCTCGATCCAGTCGCCCTCGGAAATGGGCCGCTCGATCAGCAGAATGATCCCGGCCACGAAGTTCGACACGATGTTCTGCAGGCCAAAACCGATCCCGACCGACAGCGCGCCTGCGACGATGGCAAGCGAGCTTAGGTCGATGCCCGCGCTGGTGATCGCGATGAGGACCGCGAGCAGAATCCCGACATAGCCCACACCCGACACGATCGCGTTGCGCCCGCCGGTGTCCAGTCTGGTCTTGGGCAGGATGGTAGTGCGCAGCGCCCCCTGCACCAGCCGCGTGATCAAAAGACCAAGCGCGAAGACGAGGACCAGTGTCAGGAAAATCATCGGCGAGATCGTGATGCCGCCGAAGGTCATCCCTTCGATAATGCTGGTCCAGACCTGTTCGAGCTGCGCCGGTCGCGCGCCCCAGATCAGCGCGAAGATCGGCAAGGACAGGACCCCCAGGCCGAAGCCCACAAGCACCGGCAAGAGCGACTCGTCGGCCTTGACGCGGTTACCGGTCAGCATGACGTAGAGTTCCGCAAGGAACCTCTGCAAGACCAGAAGCGCCGCCAGCAGAATGAGCGACAGCGCCGTGGGCAGCATGATCGCGACCGCCGCGTTCATGTAGCCGATGCCCGCCAGAACCGGGACGAGGATCGCAAGGACGGTCAAGAGACGCGACAGGATTCCCGCGACCCGGTCGCTGACGCTGCGTTCGGTTTCGGGATCGACATCATGCGCGCGGCTGTGCTGCTTGAGCAGGGCGGACAGCCGCCACAGCAGCAGCCCGGTCAAGACCACAAGCGGGAAAATTACCACGTTGGTCGCGGGTTCGGCCCACCTTGCGCTCTCCGACACGGCTTGAACGAAATAGAAGGCTGCAACGACCAGTCCCAGGGAGGCGCCGTAGATCCGTCCCGACTGCCGGGACCCCTCGTCGAGGTTGAAGATCTGCGTCCGCGCATTGTCCCGCGGGAACAGCCGCAGCGCCAACCAGCGTGTCAGGAAAAAGATGAATGCCGCCGACATCAGGTTCGTCAGGACAAGCTCGCCCGTCGGTCCCGGCAGACCGCTGGTCTGTGCCGCCTGCACGATCGCCACGACGCCCACGAAGGGCAGCACCCATTCTCCCA
>JAWLGF010000082.1:0-8653 GCA_041685205.1 Roseovarius sp. | reverse complement strand
ACAGAGCCACCACAGGGACAACCTCTCAGAAAAGCACGCCCTGCGGCAGCGGGACGCTCAGCAAAAGCCGGAAAGCGAGAGTCACCAGCAGCACGGCGGCGGCCGCGCCGACGATGCTTCCTGCGAGGCGGCCGCCGCCCTCGGCGCGATGGAAAGAAGCTGCCACCAGGACGAGAGCCATGCCGATACCGCCGACGGCGAAGCCCACGATCGGGATTATCGCTACCGCCCCCAGCATCGCGAGGGGCACGACTGCCACGCGGACCAGACCCTGAGACGACCTCGGCTCGGCCGCCCGTTTCAGCAGCAACAGCCGAACTGCAGCCACGGCGATAAAGCTCAGCATCCCAAAGGCCACAGTCCGCGGGAACACTGCGGCGTCAGCGTTCAACGCACGCGCCTGCACGACGACAAGTACCGCGATCGCACCAAAAACCGTCAGAGCCACCGCATCGAAGACGCGTGCGCGTTGCGAGGATGGGCCGGGTCCGGCAGGCGGCGGCGTTGCCGCAGGTCCTGCATTGCGCCGACGGGCCAACTGTCTTCGAACGTAAGGGAAGGCCGGATAGGCTGCGCTCAGGATCGCGAGGACGATGATGATTTGCGACAGCGGTCGGCCGAAGAACTGGCCGGAGACGTTGTCCATCGCGTTTCCGATTGTCCAGCCTTGAATGAATCCTTTCTCGGCAAGGCTGCCCAAAATCAGCCCCAGCACGATAGGCGACACGTCGAAACCCCGCCGCTGCACAACCCAGCCGAAGACGCCCAGCACCACCATGATACCCACATCCGAAAGAGAATTACGGATCGCGAATGAGCCGATCACCGTCATGAAGGCGACAGTCGGCACCAGCGCGGTCTTGGGCGCTTGCACGATCGCTCCATAGGCGAAACGCCCGATAAGCAGGCCTACCGGCAGCATGAGAAGCGTGGCGAGGAACAGACCGAATACAAAGGTGTAGACGATACTCGATCCTTCCGCGAACAAGGTCGGCCCAGTCCGGACACCCTGCACGAGCAAGGCGCCAAGGATCACCGCATCGGGCGGCGTGCCTGGAATACCGAGGACCAATGTCGGAATGAAGCCGCCTCCGACGGTGGCGTTGTTGGCCGACTCGGTCGCAATGACCCCGCCGGGATTGCCCTCGCCGTAACGCTCCTCGCCCTTGCCGCTGCGGCGCGCTTCGGAATAGGCGACGAGCCCTGAAATCGAGCCTCCTGCTCCGGGTAGGGCGCCCACCAAAGTGCCGATCACAGACGAGCGTACCAGGTTCACCTTGTTGCGCATCAACGCGGCAAACGCCTCGGCCAGCCGGAATCCCCGCGTCTCGAGCGGTTTCTCCAGGTGCCGGCCGGAGGTTGCGACGAGATCCATTAGCACCGGCACGCAGTAGAGCCCGATCAACGCCGAGACAATCTCGATACCGCCTAGAAGCGTGTTCGATCCGAAGGTGAAACGTACCTGTGCGCTCGTTTCCGAGATGCCGACAGTCGCCAACAGAAGCCCGAAACACGCGCCTATGAGTCCCTTGATCACGTTCCCCGTCGAAAGGGCCGAGATCAGGGTCAGGCCGAAGATCGCCAACCAGAAATACTCCACCGGCCCGAAGGCCAGCGCCGCGCGCGCCAGCGGCGGCGCCAGTACCAGCAACGCCGCCGCGCCGACGAGCCCGCCCACCAGCGACGAAAGGCAGGCGATGGAAACGGCAAGATCCCCGTCGCCGCGCTTGGCCATTGGATAGCCATCAAATGTTGTTGCGATGGCTGAGGGCGTGCCGGGCGTATTTAGCAGGATCGCCGCATAGGCTCCGCCATAGATTGCCCCGGTGTAGATGGCGCCTAGAAGGATCAGCGCGCCGGCCGGATCCATTGAAAAGGTTATCGGCACTAGCACGGCGACAGCCATGGTCGCCGTCAGGCCCGGAATTGACCCTATAATAGTACCCGCGGCGACACCACCGAGCGCGAAAAGGATGTTAAGGGGGCTGACGGCGAGAGCGAGGTATTCCAGCATTCGGCATCCTCGATTGCGGGAGATAAGAAAGATCGAGAGACGGCCGGCGCGCAGGCGCCGGCCGCGGGCAATTCTTACTCGATCACGCCACCTTCGCGCGCCGCCTTGAGCGAAGTCTGCGCTTGGTCTCCCATGAAGGCGTCCATCTCTTCGCCGTAGCCGACGTCGAGCAGCGCGAACCCGTTATCGAGCATCTTCTGGCGGAACTCTTCATGGTCATTGATCTGTTGGATCGCCTCCGCGACCTCGTGGCGCATCTCCTCGGATGTGTCCTTCGGCACTGCGATGCCACGATAAGCTCCTGACACTAGATCGTAGCCCAGTTCTTTGAAGGTCGGAACATCAGGGAAGACGGGATGGCGCTCTTCCATCGCTACAGCCAGCATGCGCACCTCGTTACCCTGCGCGGCGCCGACTGTAGTGTAGCCCCACTGCGCTCTCACCTGCCCGCCGAGATTGGCGGTGGTCGAGGAGCCCGTGCCGTCGAAAGAAACGTAGGTTGTATCTATCCCAGCCATCTCGTCGAAGCGGACCTGCGCGAGGTGGTTCGCCGTGCCCTTACCGGAACCCGAGAAGGTCACCTGCCGTGGCTTTTCTTTGGCGGCGGCGATCAAGTCATCCAGCGTCTCGAACTCGCTGTCGGCGCGTACGACAATGGCGTCGGGGGTGTAGTGAAACATGTGCACAGGGACGATGTCCTCGGTTTGAAAACCCACGTTACCCTGCTTCGGTTTGACAATGATATGGGGCAGGTTGATCCCCATGATCGTCGACCCGTCTGCCGGCAGCGAGTTGATCTGCGACCAACCCACGGCGCCGCCACCTCCGGGCTTGTAGCTGATGACCAGGTTCTCCCCGAATAGTTCTTCGAAATAGGGTTGCTGGAAACGCGCGGTGATGTCGGATTCGCCCCCCGGGCCGAACGGGATGATGTAGTTGACCGACCCGGTAGGGAAGTCTTGCGCCATGGCCGGCAAAGCGGCAAACCCCATGGCTATTGCGGCGAGCGTATGTCTAATCATTGTCTTCCTCCCAAGAAGTTTTTTCGTTTCCGGGCCCATCCTACTCATGCAACCACCCCAGAGCCCGGACTGGGCGGCCACGTTCCGTCGTCTTACTCGGCCAGCGCCCGGATCTCGTCGTGAAGATGCGCCGGAACCGCGACACCCTCTCGTTCGGCATCAGCACGGGCTGAGAGCCGACGCGTGCCCGGCACACGAACCCCCTCGTCAGCGACGATCGACGCGATCAGCGCCTCAATTGCTGCGTCGAAGCCCGGCGCGGGCGTCCTGTTCGTGTCGAAAGCCAGAATGAACTGGCCGACCCCTGGTGGCGCCCCGTCGGCGTCAAAGAAAGAGGAAGCGTCGCGGGACGGCATTGCTCCAGTCAGTGTGGAGGCCATGATCTCGACCATCAGAGCAAGCGCCGCCCCCTTGGCCTCGCCCGCGGGAACCATTGTCCCGGCGAGCGCAGCGTCAGGATCGGTCGTCGGCAGCCCTTCGGAGTCGAGCGCTATCCCTTCTGAAATAGGTTCGCCCGACTTTTTGGCAGCCATGATCTTGCCTCGGGCGACCTTCGACAGCGACAGGTCTATTATCAGCGGCGCCGCGTCCGCGCGCGGCGCGGCGAAAGCGATGGGATTGGTGCCGTAGAGAGGCGTCCTGCCGCCCCAGGCTGCCATTGCCTTGGGCGTGTTCGCCACCATCAGCGCGACGAGGCCCGCTTCGGCCAAAGCTTCGACCTGCGCGCCAAGCTGGCCGCAATGGTGCGAACGTCGGATCGCCGCGCCGGCCATCCCCTGCTCACGCACAACCGGGACCAGCTCCTCGCGCGCCATCTCGAGCGCGGGATAGGCGAAACCGTGTTGTGCATCGACCGAAATCCAGCCGGGCGCGCTTCGATCCGTGGTAGGCACGGCCGCGCCTGCGACCTTTCTTGTGCGAGCCTGCGCAGCGTAAGAGGCGACCCGGCTCAGCCCATGGCCCGCTTGCCCGTCGATTTCGGCCGCCACCAGCGCATGCGCCACCGAGATCGCGTTCGGGCGCGATACATTCGACGCCTCGAAGGCGCGGACGACCAGGTCGACCAGCTCCTCCCGTCTCATCTGCACAGGTTCAGCCACGATCTTCCTCCAGCGCTCTGCGTACATTGGCGACCGTAACGCGCGAGACGCGTACATTCCCTTCCGTAGTCACGCCCGCAACGTGTGGGGTCAGGATCAGGTTATCGATGCCTTCGAAAATTTCGCCGGCCTCTGCGCTCAGGGGCTCGTCGGCAAAGACGTCCAGCGCGGCACCACCGATATGCCCCTCCCGGAGCGCCTGAGCCAAAGCCGCCTCGTCGATGATCCCGCCACGGGCGGTGTTGATGACGATCGCCCCTTTCGGCAGGCGCGCGATCTGCGCGGCACCGATAAGGCCACATGTCTCCTCGGTCAGCGGCACGTGGAGTGACAAGACATCTGCCTCGGCGAACAGGGCGTCCGGGCTGTCGCAGCGCTGCGCTCCGGCCCAGGCAGGGTCATCTGCGGGCAGGTGCGGATCATAGGCCACGACCTCCATTCCGAGTGGGCGGGCCCGATCCGCCACCATCCGCGCGATCCCGCCATAGCCGAGAAGGCCCATCCTGCGCCCTAACGCTTCGCCGCCGACCAGCGCATTTCGTGGCCAGCCCCCGGCGCGGACAGCATCCGTCGCCATGTATGCGCCACGAACCAGCACCAGAGTCGCGGCGATCACGTACTCAGCCACCGAAAGCGCGTTCGCCCCCGTCGCGGGATAGACCGCGACCCCGCGAGCGGCACAGGCATTCATGTCGATATTGTCCAGGCCAACACCCAGGCGGCCGACCGTGCGCAGGCGCGACGCGGCATTCAGAAGCGGCATGTCAACCTGCGTGCGGTTGCGCACGATAATCGCGTCTGCCGCCGCTACTGCTTCGAGCAGCCGCTCTCGATCCTCTAAGAGATCGGGAGCGTAGACAACATCCCAGCCGGGATCGAAGCCGCCCAAGGCGGCTTCATCCATGAACTCGGTGATTACGATCTTCATCAGGCCGAACGGTAAAGCTTGGTGAGCGTGAACTCGCGATGGCCGAGCGCCTCCGCTGCCGTAAACCGGCCGCTTGCGGTGCGACAGATGCTCTCGATCAGCGCATCGCCCGCATCCTCGATCGTCTGTTCGCGGGTCAGAACGCCGGTCACATCCACGTCGATATGCTCTCCCATGGTCCTGAGAGTACGCGGATTGCCGGAAATCTTGATCACCGGCACAATGGGATTGCCCACCACGTTGCCCTGCCCCGTGGGGAAGGTGTGGATGACGTAACCCGCGGCCGCCATTAGCGTCACGCACTCTGCTGCCGCTGACGATGTATCCATGAAGTACAGCCCCGGTCCCTTTTCAGGCGCCTCGGCCGGACCCATCGCGTCGATATAGGTTGAGCTCTTGCCGATCTTCTCGAGGTTGCCAAGAGCTTTTTCTTCGATCGTTGTAAGCCCGCCGAGGATATTGCCCTTGGTCGGCTGGCTATCCGAAAGATCCGAGGTCTTATGGGGTTCGATCACGTCGTCCTGGTATGCCTGGAAGATCTTCATGAACTTCTCGGCCGCCTCCGGCGTCGCCGCGCGCTCCTTGCAGATATGTTCGGCACCGGTGATTTCCGATGTCTCGCCGAAACAGCCGTAAAGCCCGTGCGGCAGCAGCTTGTCGTACATGTTGCCCACGGTGGGACAGGACGACAGACCCGTTGTCGTGTCGCTTTCACCGCATTTTGTGGAAACCCAGAGATCGGATAGCGGGCAGTCCTCCTTGCGCAGATCCGACGCCCACTGCACGTATTCCTTCGCCTTCCAGCTGGCATGTCGGATGGTTTCGAAATCCCCCTTTTGCTCAATCGAGATGCCGAAAACGGGCTTTCCGGTAGCAGCAATGCCATCGACAATCTGTTGGGTCCATTCAGGTTCGATCCCGATAACCACGCAGGCAGCGACGTTGGGGTTTGCGCCAGTACCGATCATCGTGCGGAAATGCAGGTCCAGATCTTCGCCGAATTGCAGTCGTCCATAGGAATGTGGAATCGCCATCGTGCCTTTGACATTATTTGCCACGGCCTCGCAGGCGGCATTCGAGATGTCGTCGACCGGCAAGATAACTACGTGGTTGCGAACGCCGACGCGCCCGTTGTTCCGCCGCCATGCCTGAACTGTTGTGTTGCTGAAGTCTAAAGGCATGTTTTTACCACCGCTTCGTTTTGCAATTGTGGGTATGGACATGACTGCCCTTTCCGGCGGATCCGACCATCTTTCCGATATCCTCGCCGTACTTGATCACCGTGTCCCCTTCGGCAAGCTCCTTCAGAGCTACCTTGTGACCGATTGGAATGTCCACCTTGGCGGTCAGTTTGAAATCGGAATTGTCAGAGGTAACGACGCAGAGCATCTCCGTACCTGCCGAAAGATCCTCGACCACGACCACACCGACGTTGTCCTCGTGATCGTGGACCAAAAGCTGTGGCTTGCCCACCCTAGTTTCCCTTTCTTGTCTGGTTTGTTTCTGTGATTCAACCCAAGGCTATCGACGGCAGATGTCTTATACAAGTATAAATATACAAGACTTGCGGTGCCCGGTTGGCCGGTTTAATGGGCAGAGTGCACGGAGGCCGTAGAATGTCAGAGCCGCTCTATAAGGTCGTAATCGATAAAGTGATCGACCGCATCGCCACCGGCGTTTGGCCGCCCGGCGCTATGTTGCCAAGCGAGACACAGCTCGGCGCCGAACTGGGCGTCAGCCAAGGCACGGCGCGAAAGGCACTGATGGCACTGGAGGCGCAGGGCCTCGTGCAGCGCGCGCAGGGTAGAGGCACCTTCGTGACTGTCCGCACGCCGGAAAGCGCATTGTTCCACTTCTTCCGCCTGCGCCGCTTGGATGGCAGCCAGGCCCGCCCCGAACTCATCCGAGAGAAGGTGGAGCGCCGCCGTGCCCGCAAGTCGGAGCGCGAGGTGCTGCACGGCCATCCAGCGAGCGTCTTCGAGATCGAGCGGATCCGGTCGCTTGAGGGGCGTCCCAGCGCGTTCGAGCTATCGGTGGTGCCAGTGGATCTGTTTCCCGGACTGGACAGCCACGCCCCGCTGCCCAACACGCTCTATGTCCACTACCAGCAAGCATATCGCTGCATCATCGTCCGGGCCGAGGAGGCGCTGCGCGCGGTGGCCGCGGATCGTACGGCCGCGGAGGCGCTCGGCGTCGAGCCAGGGACGCCACTCCTGTCGGTGGACCGGCGGTCAATCGACGTGCAGAACCGCGTGGTGGAATGGCGACGTTCCTCCTGCCTGACCGACGAAATGGCCTACCACATCTCACTCCAGTAGCTTCCCGGGCGGGAATTGCACACCAGATCTACGCCCAACATCAAGGAAAAATCCATGCGAATCCTCGACGTTTGCGAAATTTCGAAGCCGATCGCCTCGCCGATCCGCAACGCCTACATCGACTTCAGCAAGATGACGACGAGTTTGGTTGCCGTTGTTACAGACGTAGTGCGAGACGGCCGTCGAGTCGTTGGCTACGGTTTTAATTCGAACGGCCGCTACGGTCAGGGCGGCCTCATCCGCGAGCGGTTCCGCGACCGGATCATGGAAGCCGAGCCGGCGACTCTTACGAACGACGAGGGCACTAACCTGGATCCGCACCGCATATGGGCGGCGATGATGACGAACGAGAAGCCCGGTGGACATGGTGAGCGTTCGGTTGCCGTCGGCACTATCGACATGGCCATTTGGGACGCAGTGGCGAAGATCGCTGAAAAACCACTGTTCCGTCTCTTGGCAGAGGCACAGGGGCGCGAGACCGACCCTCGGGTGTTTGTCTATGCCGCCGGCGGCTACTACTATCCGGACAAGGATGTTGGTGCATTGCGCTCCGAGATGCGCGGCTACGTCGATCTCGGTTACAACGTGGTCAAGATGAAGATCGGTGGCGCTCCGCTCGACGAGGACCGGAGACGCATCGAGGCGGTCATGGCCGAGATCGGCTCCGAAGCCCAACTCGCAGTGGATGCCAACGGTCGCTTCGATCTCGAAACCGCCATTGCCTACGCAAAGATGCTCCGCGACTATCCACTGTTCTGGTATGAAGAGATCGGTGATCCGTTGGATTACGCGCTCCAGGCGACGATGTCGGAATTCTATCCCGCTCCGATGGCAACAGGTGAGAATCTGTTTTCACATCAGGATGCGCGAAACCTGCTCCGCTATGGAGGCATGCGCCCGGACCGCGACTGGCTGCAATTCGACTGCGCGCTCTCCTACGGGCTGGTCGAGTATCTACGCACGCTTGATGTCCTGAAGCAATTCGGCTGGTCGCCCTCGCGTTGCATTCCGCATGGCGGGCACCAGATGTCCCTCAATATCGCAGCCGGACTCGGGCTTGGCGGGAACGAGAGCTACCCCGACCTTTTCCAGCCCTACGGCGGTTTCCCCGACGGCGTTCACGTCGAAGATGGCCATATCACGATGCCTGACCTGCCCGGCATCGGCTTCGAAGGGAAGTCGGACCTAATCGCAGAGATGCGCGCGCTGGCGGAGTAGCGGAACACGGCCAGCCTCTGACGTTGAATGGCATCATAGCGCTCCAGCATGTC
>JAWLGF010000021.1:0-33856 GCA_041685205.1 Roseovarius sp. | reverse complement strand
CCCCAACATGGGCATCGGCGGCATCACACCCGCCATGAAACTGAAAATGGCCGCGTGAATTCTACGGATGCACCCCGTTAAAAAGGGGGAGATTACCGTAGAATGACGCATCGCTCATGCCATGCTCGCGACACAGCTCGGCCACCGGCACGCCACCTTCGGCTTGACGCAGGATGCCGATGATCTGAGCCTCTGTGTATCTGCTTGTCTTCATTCGAATTCTCCTCGTTCATTCTGCCGAGAAAATTCTACTTATACAGCCCCTTACTTGTAAGTGGGGATTACCCCATCCGTCCAGACATCGCTCGCCGCAGCGCGCAGGCGGGGAAAGGTGGTGCCGCAAGCATGGCGCGTCACGTCTCAGTCTCCTTGTGGAAGGTCGCCGAGGGCGATCAGGGCAATGTCGCCATCCCAATGGGTGCGAAGTCGGGTCGCCGCCTGCCAGGAGCGCAGACCGGTGCGGCAGGCGAGTACGACCCGTGAGGCCTCGGGAAGGGTGTCGATGGCGTCGAAATCCTGCACGGTCCGGCGGCTGGCGCGGGGCAGGGATGGGCCGGTCTCGTCCTGGCTGCGCAGATCCACCAGCCAGTCATCGGTGCAGACGTGCTTTGGCGCGATGAAGCCGAAGCCGCCTTTCGGCTCGGGCGCGGCATCGAATCGGAACCCGCCGAAGCGGCGACCGGCGGCGTCGAAAGTGACGAATTGACCCAGTGGCGACGGCGCGATCCCGGACAACACGGCCATCGCCATTTGCGCCTGAAGGCTGCCGATGATGCCCACCGATGGCCCCAGAACGCCATCCGTGGCGCAGCTGCCCGCGCGATCCGGCAGGTCCGGGAATACCGCGCGCAACGATGGCGCCCCGCCGCAGAACCCGCCGCAATAGCCCGACAGGCCCACCACGGACGCGCTGATCAGCGGCGTGGTCGTCGCATGGCAGGTATCCGACAGTACGTAGCTTGCCGCGAAACTGTCCGCGCAATCGAGCGCAAGATCGGCCGTGGCGACATGATCGGCCACGTTAGCCGGGTCGAGCGGATCGGTGATGGAGGTTATCGTGCAATCGCGGTTCAGGGCGGCCATGTGGCGGGCGGCCGCATCGGCCTTGGGCTGGCCGATATCGTCCATGCGGAACAGCGTCTGGCGGTGCAGGTTGCTCAAGCTGACGCTATCGCCATCCATCAGCGTGATCCGCCCCACGCCCGCGCCCACGAGGTATTGCAGCACCGGGGCGGCCAGCCCACCCGCGCCGACAACCAGCAGATGCGCATCTGCCATGCGGTCCTGCGCGCCCTGCCCGAATTCGGGCAGGGCGATCTGGCGGGCGTAGCGGCTCATTTCGTGGCCTCGATCCACTGCCTCACGCGGGTCTCGGGGTCGGCGTTCAGCGTGATGTCGGTCACCGCCGCGACGATATCGGCGCCGGCGTCAAAGGCGCCTTGCGCGCGTTCCACGGACATGCCGCCGATGGCCACGAGGGGGATGTCGCCGATCCGGCGCTTCCACTCGGTCAGTTTGTCGAGGCCCTGTTCGTGCCATTTCATCTTTTTCAGGATGGTCGGGTAGACCGGGCCGAGGGCAATGTAGTCGGGGGCGTGCCGCAGCGCGCGTTCAAGTTCCGCATGGTCATGTGTGCTGATCCCCAGCCGCAGCCCGGCGCGGCGGATCGCGGGGATGTCGGCGGTGTCGAGATCCTCCTGCCCGAGATGCACCCAAGGCGCGCCCTGATCCATCGCCACCTGCCAGTGATCGTTGACCACGAGGATCGCGCCGTGTGTGCGGCACATCTCCTGCGCCGCCGCGATTTCGGCACGCAGCGCGTCGCCGGCCAGATCCTTGATGCGAAGCTGCACCAGCCTCACACCCAAAGGCAATGCGCGGCGCAGCCAGTCGGCGGAGTCGAAGATCGGGTAGAAGCGGGGCAGCGCGGTCATGAGAAGGCCTGCCCCAAAACGGGCGTCGAGGGGGCGGCCATGTCGCGCGGCATCATCGGGTCGGCCTCGAACCCCATGCGCCCGGCCTCCAGCGCCCGCGCAAACCCGTCGGCCATCGCCGCCGGATCGCCCGCCTTGGCCACGGCGGTGTTCAGCAGCACCGCGTCATAGCCCAGTTCCATCGCGTGGGCGGCCTGTGAGGGCACGCCGAGGCCCGCATCGACGACCAGCGGCAGGTCGGGGAAATGCGCCCGCAGGGTGCGCAGCCCGTAGATGTTGTTGAGCCCCAGCCCGGTGCCGATCGGCGCCCCCCACGGCATCAGTATCTGACAGCCCGCCTCGACCAGACGCTCGCAGATCACCAGATCCTCGGTGCAGTAAGGGAAGACCTTGAAGCCCTCGTCGGTCAGGATGCGCGCCGCCTCGACCAGCCCGAACGGGTCGGGCTGCAGCGTGTCGGCATGGCCGATCACTTCGAGCTTGATCCAGTCGGTGCCAAAGAGTTCACGCGCCATCTGCGCGGTCGTCACCGCTTCGCGCACCGAGTGGCAGCCGGCGGTATTGGGCAGCACATGCACGCCCAGATCGCGGATCAGGTCCCAGAACGCCTGCCCCGCGCGTTCGCCGCCCGCCTCGCGACGCACCGAAACGGTGGCGATCCCGGCACCCGAGCGTCGGAATGCCTCGGCGAGGATCGCGGGCGAGGGGTATTGCGCGGTGCCCAGCATCAGCCGCGAGGTAACCTCGGTGTCGTAATACGTCGGCATCTCAGCCCCCTTGTCGTGGCGCAACGATCTCGATCCGGTCGCCGTCGTTCAGACGGTAGCCCGACCGGCCCGGGGCGGGAACGAACTCCTCGTTCACCGCCGTGGCAACCTTGGCGCCGGTGTAGCCCATCTCGTCCAGCAGCGCCGCCAGCGTTTCCGCGCCGGTTTCCTGCGGGGTGCCGTTAAGCATGATCTTCATGGTACAACTCCGGTCGTTCATTGTCGCGCAGCACCAGCCCCGCCACCTGCCGCGCCACGGCCGGCGACAGCAGGAAACCGTGTCGAAACAGGCCGTTGACATGCAGCGTGTCACCTTTTCGGGTGATGCGCGGCAGATTGTCGGGAAAGGCGGGGCGGGCATCGGCGCCGATTTCCACCAGCTCGGCCTCGCCGAAGGCCGGATGCAGGGCATAGGCCGCCGACAGAAGCTCCATCACCGAGCGGGCCGAGGCGCGGCCGCGTTCGCCGCTCTCGATCTGTGTTGCGCCGAGCATGAAGATGCCGTCGCCGCGCGGCACGATATAGAGCGGAAAGCGCGGATGCAGCAGGCGCACGGGGCGCGAAAGCTGCACGTCGCGTGAGCGCAGCACGACCATCTCGCCCTTGACGCCGCGCAGATCGGGCAGGGCGTCTCGGGCGGCAAGGCCGCGGCAGTCGATCACGGGGCCGTCTGGCGCGTCATCGGTCTGCTCGAACCGCGCGCCGTGCTTTTCCAGTTTGCGGCGCAGATGCGCGAGGGCCGCGCGCGGGTCGATATGCGCCTCATGCGCGAAATGCAGCGCGCGGTCGTGGCGGTCGGCGACATGCGGCTCCAGGCCTGCGAGGTCCGCGCCGGTGACCAGACGGTGCCCGGTGGTGCGGCGCGCGAATTGATCGAGCTCGCGCCGGTCGCGCCCAAGCGTGACGACAAGTGAGCCAAGATGCTGCACGTCCACGCCTTGGGCCGCCCACCAGTCGGCGGCCTCGCGGCCCAGCCGCACGACGGGTTCCTCCGCTGTGGCACCTTCGCAATCGGGGGCCAGCATGCCGCCCGCCCACCACGAACAGGCATGCGGTCCGGGCGCGGCGGCGGGATCGCGCAGGGTAACGGGCACTCCGCGCGCCATCAGTTCGGTCGCCACGCACAGCCCCACGACACCCGTGCCGCGAATTGTGATCGCGTCGGTCATGTCGGGATCTCGTGCCAGATTTCATGAAAGTGATGAACCGGTCCGTGGCCCGACCCTATCCCAAGCGTGTCGGCGCCCCGGATCGCGGCGTGCAGCCAGCCATGCGCGTGCTCGACTGCCTGTGGCAGGGGCTGGCGCTGCGCAAGCCCCGCCGCGATGGCGGATGAGTAGGAACAGCCCGTCCCGTGGGTGTTGACCGTGGCGATGCGCGGCGCGTCGAGGCGGATCACCGTATCCGTGATCAGCCAGTCGGTGCAGGTGTCGCCCTGTCCATGCCCGCCCTTCATCAGCACCGCGCGCGCGCCCATATCGCGCAGTCGCGCGCCCTGATCCTGCATATCGGCATCGCTGCGCGCCTCTGGCCGCCCGGTCAGCGCCGCCGCCTCGGGCAGGTTGGGTGTCAGCAGGTCCGCGCGTGGCAAGAGATGGTCGACCAATGCCGCTTGCGCCGATCCGGGCAGAAGCCGCGCCCCGGATTTGGCCACCATCACCGGATCAAGCACCACGGGGCCGGCATAATCGCGCAGGGCGTGCGCCACCGTTTCGATCAATCCGGCCTCGCCCAGCATGCCGATCTTGATCGCGTCGATTCGGATATCGCCAAGAACCGCCGCAATCTGTGCCGCGACCATGGCATCAGGGACCGGATGCACGTCGATCACGGCGCGGGTATTCTGCGCGGTGATTGCGGTGATAACGCTGGCACCGTAGACGCCGAGTGCGGAGAAAGTTTTCAGATCGGCCTGAATCCCTGCACCGCCGCCACTGTCAGAGCCTGCAATCGTCAGCGCTGTCGCCGCCATGTCGCTTTCCTCTCGTCATGTGCGGGAACCGAAGCGCGACGTCGGGGACGTGCCGATCTCCGTTCCCTACGCCGGTGTGACCCGGATCAGGTTCGATGGGTTGGCGTCTTGCCTCTCAGCCCGAATTACAGGCACCCCAACGGATATCTTGAGAGATAGCAACTTGGCGCCGGTCCGACAAGGGGCCGCCGCCCCGCGCGTAAGCCTGCGGGGTTGTCATGAAACTGTCACTTGCCTCGTGAAAGGACTTCGTGAATGCACGGCGTCATGCCGGGTGGCAATACGGCGCGTGTCGAGAAGGAAAGGCGCATGACGACCTACGCGGTGAACGGGTTGGGGCGGATCGGCAAGCTGATCCTGCGCCCCCTTCTGGAGTGCGGCGCGCAGATCGCGTGGATCAACGATGCCGTGGGCGATCCGGAGATGCACGCGCATCTGCTGGAGTTCGACACGGTGCATGGGCGCTGGCGCGCGGATTTCGCGCATGACGCGGGCGGTGTGATTATTGACGGGGTGCGCCTGCCCTTCATCGGGGCGCGTGATATCGCGGACCTGCCGCTCGATGGCGTCGATGTGGTGATCGACTGCACCGGTGTGCACAAGACCGACGCCAAGCTTGCGCCCTACTTCGAGGCGGGCGTCAGCCGCATCGTGGTGGCGGCCCCGGTCAAGGATGGCAATGCCGCCAACATTGTCTACGGCGTGAATCACGACATCTACGATCCCGCGCAGCACCGGATCGTGACGGCCGCAAGCTGCACGACCAATTGTCTCGCGCCGGTGGTCAAGGTGCTGCACGAGGCGATCGGCATCCGGCACGGGTCGATCACCACCATCCATGACGTGACCAACACGCAAACCATGGTGGACCGGCCCGCCAAGGATCTGCGGCGCGCGCGGTCAGCGCTGAATTCGCTGATCCCCACGACGACGGGCAGCGCCACGGCGATCACGCTGATCTACCCGGAACTGACCGGGCGGCTTGACGGTCATGCGGTGCGCGTGCCGCTGCTGAACGCCTCGCTGACCGATTGCGTGTTCGAAATGGACCGCGCGACCAGCGTCGACGAGGTGAACGCGCTGTTCGAAGACGCAGCCAAAGGACCGCTCGCCGGTATCCTCGGCTACGAGACGCGGCCGCTGGTCAGCGCCGATTACGTCAACGACACCCGCTCGGGCATCGTCGATGCGCCCTCGACCATGGTGGTGAACGGGACGCAAGTGAAGGTCTATGCGTGGTATGACAACGAGATGGGCTATGCGCACCGGCTGGTCGATGTGGCGCTGATGGTCGGGGATCATCCGTGACCCACCGGCCCGAGGGTCTGTCCGCCTATATCGCCGTCACGGCGGCCTATTGGGCCTTCATGCTGACCGATGGCGCGCTGCGGATGCTGGTGCTGCTGCATTTCCACACGCTCGGCTTCACGCCGGTGCAACTGGCCTATCTCTTCGTGCTCTACGAGATCGCGGGGATGGTCACGAACCTCTCGGCGGGCTGGATCGCGGCGCGGTTCGGTCTGACGGCGACGCTTTATGCCGGCCTGGCGTTGCAGGTGGCCGCATTGGTGGCGCTGGCGCAGCTCGACCCGTCATGGACGGTCGCGCTGTCCGTGGGGTATGTCATGGTGGTGCAGGGCGCGTCGGGCGTGGCCAAGGATCTGGCCAAGATGTCGTCGAAATCGGCCGTGAAGCTGCTCGCGCCCGAGGCCGAGGGCGGGCTGTTTCGCTGGGTCGCTGCGCTGACCGGATCGAAGAACGCGGTAAAGGGCGTCGGGTTCCTGCTGGGGGCGGCGCTGTTGGCGACGCTTGGCTTTGCCGGATCGGTCTGGGCGATGGCGGGCGTGCTGGCGTTGATCCTACTCGGCATTGCCGTGTCGATGCCGTCGGGGCTGCCAACCGGACGCAAGGACGCAAAATTCTCCGAGGTGTTTTCCAAGTCTGCCAACGTGAACTGGCTGAGCGTGGCGCGGGTGTTCTTGTTCGGGGCGCGCGACGTGTGGTTCGTAGTCGGTATCCCGATCTATTTCTATGCGGTGCTGTCGGACGGGTCCGAGGCGGGCAATCGCGCGGCGTTCTTCCTGATCGGCTGTTTCATGGCGGTATGGATCATCCTTTACGGGGCGGTCCAGGCGGGCGCACCCCGGCTGTTGCAGGCGCGCAGCCGGCCCGAGGCGGAGTTGATCCGCGCCGCCCGAAGCTGGGCGCTGGTGCTGCTGGCGGTGCCGGTGGGGCTGACGCTGGCGGCCATCATGGCAGACGGGCCGCAGGCCTGGCTGACTGGGGTGCTGGTCGCGGGGTTGCTTATCTTCGGCGCAGTTTTCGCGGTCAACTCGGCGCTGCATTCCTACCTGATCCTCGCCTTCACCCAAGCCGAGCGGGTGACAATGGATGTCGGGTTCTACTACATGGCCAATGCGGCCGGGCGGCTTCTGGGCACGGTGCTGTCGGGGGTGACCTATCAGCTGGGCGGGCTGCCGCTGATGCTGGGCACGGCGAGCGTGATGATAGCCGCGTCGGCGCTTGCGGCGGGGCGGCTTGACAGCGCTGCCGACCGCAGCGTTGCGCCCAGATCCTGACCGGGGCCTCCGGCGGGGGTATTTTCGCCAAGAAGAAACGGGGCGCGCACACGCCCCTAGGGTCGTGCGGGACGCGTCAGGTGTTGAAGAGAAAATGCAGCACGTCGCCATCCTTGACGATGTAGCCCTTGCCCTCCGACCGCATTTTGCCGGCATCCTTGGCCTTCTGCTCGCCGCCCAGGGTGACGAAATCGTCATAGGCGATGGTCTCGGCCCGGATGAAGCCACGCTCGAAATCGCCGTGGATTACGCCGGCGGCCTTGGGGGCCGTGGTGCCCGTGGGTACGGTCCAGGCGCGCGCTTCCTTGGGGCCGACGGTGAAGTATGTCTCGAGATGCAAGAGGTCATAGCCCGCCCGGATGAGCCGGTCGAGGCCGGCCTCCTCGAGCCCCATTTCCGAGAGGAACATCGCCGCCTCTTCAGCGTCGAGCTGGCTGATCTCTTCCTCGATCTGTGCCGAGATCACCACCGCAGCGGCGCCTTGTTCAGCCGCCATGCGTGCCACGGCCTCGGAATGGGCGTTGCCGCCCGCCGCGTGCGCTTCTTCGACGTTGCAGACGTAGAGAACGGGTTTGGAAGTCAGCAATTGCAGCATCCGCCACGCCTTGAGATCGTCGTCGTCGATCGCCACTGTGCGCGCTGGTTTGCCGTCTTCGAGCGCGGTCTGCGCCAGCGCCAGCAGGCGGTCGGCCTGCGCGGCCTCCTTGTCGCCGCCTTTCAGCTTGCGCTGCAGCCCCGCGCGGCGTTTCTCGATGCTGTCGAGATCGGCGAGCATCAGTTCGGTCTCGATGACCTCGGCATCGGCGACCGGGTCGACGCGGCCCTCGACATGCGCGACATCGCCGTCCTCGAAGCAGCGCAGCACATGGGCGATCGCGTCGACCTCGCGGATATTGGCGAGGAACTGGTTGCCCAGGCCCTCGCCACGCGAGGCGCCCTTCACCAGCCCGGCGATGTCGACGAAGGTCATGCGGGTTGGCACGACCTGTTTGGATTGCGCGACTGCCGCCAGCCGGTCGAGCCGCGCATCGGGCACCGCGACCTCGCCCACGTTCGGCTCTATCGTGCAGAAGGGGAAATTCGCGGCCTGCGCTGCCGCCGTGCGGGTGAGCGCATTGAACAGCGTCGATTTGCCGACATTGGGCAAGCCGACGATACCCATCCTGAAGCCCATCTGACGCCCTCCATGCCGGTGAATTGCGGGCATGTACGGGGTCGGGCGGGGCAAGGTCAAGCCGGGCATTGATTTCGGCCGCGCTTTGCGCCAAACCCGCCGGAATGCAGCCGGAGGACACAGCCCCCATGACCCGTATCGACACCAGGTTTGCCGAACTGAAAGCCGCCGGGAAGAAGGCCTTCGTGTCTTATATCATGGCGGGCGATCCGGATTTCGACCGGTCCTTCGAGGTGATGAAAGGGCTGCCCGGGGCGGGGGTCGACGTGATCGAACTGGGCGTGCCCTTCACCGATCCGATGGCCGACGGGCCGACGATCCAGCAGGCCGGGCAACGCGCGCTTGCGGGCGGCATGACGCTGGACAAGACCTTGCAGATGGCGCGGGCGTTCCGCGAGATCGACGATGTGACGCCGATCGTGCTGATGGGCTATTACAACCCGATCTACAGCCGGGGCGTCGACAGGTTTCTGGACGATGCGAAAGCGGCGGGCATCGACGGTCTGATCGTGGTCGACCTGCCGCCCGAAGAGGACGACGAGCTGTGCCTGCCCGCATCCCGCGCCGGGCTGAACTTCATCCGGCTGGCGACGCCGACCACCGACGACAAGCGCCTGCCCAAGGTGCTGGCGAATACCAGCGGCTTTGTCTATTACGTGTCGATCACCGGGATCACCGGCGCGGCCTCGGCCGAGGCGGGCGATGTTGGCCCCGAGGTGGCGCGGATCAAGTCGCAGACCGATCTGCCCGTGGTCGTGGGCTTCGGCATCCGCACCCCCGAAACGGCGCAGGTGATCGCCGGAGTGGCCGATGGGTGCGTCGTCGGCTCCGCCATCGTCGCCGAGATCGCGAAGAGTGGGCCGGTGGCGGATGTGATCGATTTCGTCAGGGGTCTGGCGGCGGGCGCGCATCGCGGCTGATCCCGACAGGGAACGGCCCGATTTTCCTGCGACAGATGGGTTGATTGTCGAAAAAGGTGCGATGCGGTAACGCGTTGATATCAGCTGCGGAGGGATCACATGCCGGTCATCACCAATATTCAGGATCTCAAGGATATCTATGTGCGCCGCGTGCCCCGGATGTTCTACGATTACGCGGAATCTGGCAGCTGGACCGAGCAGACCTTTCGCGAGAACACGTCGGATTTCGACAAGATCTATCTGAAACAGCGTGTCGCGATCGACATGACGGGGCGCAACTTGGCGACCAGGATGATCGGGCAGGACGTCTCCATGCCGGTGGGACTGTCGCCCGTCGGCTTCACGGGCATGCAGCATGCCGATGGCGAGATCAAGGCGGCGCGGGCGGCCGAAAGGTTCGGCGTGCCCTTCACGCTGTCCACGATGTCGATCTGTTCCATCGAGGATGTGGCAGAACACACCACCAAGCCATTCTGGATGCAGGTCTACACCCTGAAGGACGACGAGTTCATGCAGCGCCTGTTCGATCGCGCAAAGGATGCCAAATGCTCGGCGGCGATGATCACGGTCGATCTGCAATTGCTCGGACAGCGGCACAAGGACGTCAAGAACGGGCTGAGCGCGCCGCCGAAGCTGACCCCGTCGAGCATTGCCAACATGATGACAAAGGTTCGCTGGGGGCTGGGGATGCTGGGCACCAGGCGGCGCAGCTTCGGCAATATCGTGGGCCATGCCAAGGGGGTGACCGATCCCTCGTCGCTGAGCACCTGGACGGCCGAGGCGTTCGACCAGGCGCTCGACTGGGACCGCATACGGCAGTTTCGCAAGATGTGGGACGGCCCGCTGATCATCAAGGGGATCATGGACCCGCGCGACGCCACCGAGGCGCTGAATGTCGGGGCGGATGCCATCATCGTGTCGAACCATGGCGGGCGTCAGCTTGACGGTGCGATCTCGGCGATCCGCGCATTGCCGGCGATCATGGATGCCGTGGGCGACCGGATAGAAGTGCATTTCGACAGCGGTATCCGGTCGGGCCAAGACGTGCTCAAGGCGCTGAGCCTCGGGGCGACGGGCACCTATATCGGGCGCGCCTGGACCTACGGGCTGGGGGCCATGGGCGAGGCGGGCGTGACCCGCGCGCTCGAGGTGATCCAGAAGGAGCTCGACACCTCGATGGGGCTGTGCGGGCGGCGCGATGTCCACGATCTCGACCGCGACGTGCTGATGGTGCCCATGGGGTTCTCGGACGGCTGGGAGTAGCGCGGGCTTCGGGCCGTCGCATCCGGGTATTTTTGCCAAGAAGAAACCGAAGCGCCTGATTCGGGCCTTTTCAAGGGCCGTGGCGTGGTCTATCAGCCGGGCTTCAAGCGGGGTGACAGCCTTGGAGGCACCTTGCGCCAATAGATGGAGAATTCGAAATGGCTGGAGAAATTCCTGATCTTCACGCCCAGGAACGCACGGGGACGGGCAAGGGCGCCGCTCGTGCAGCGCGCCGCGCGCACCTGGTTCCGGGGATCGTGTTCGGGGGCGATACCGATCCGCTGCCGATCCAGATGCCCTACAATGCCCTGATCAAGCGCCTGAAGGCGGGTCGGTTCAAGTCGACGCTTTTCAACCTGAAGGTCGACGGGCACGAGGATGTCCGCGTGATCTGCCGCGACGTGCAGCGCGATATCGTGCAGGATCTTCCGACGCATGTCGATTTCATGCGGCTGCGGCGCACGACCAAGATCAATCTCTTCATCCAGGTCGAGTTTCAGGGCGAGGAAGAGTGCAAGGCCCTGCGCAAGGGTGGTGTGTTGACGATCGTGCGCCCCGAGATCGAGCTTGTGGTGACGGCCGGGGACATTCCGGAAAACATCGTCGTGGACCTGACGAAGCTGGAGAATGTCGGCGATACCCTGACCATTTCCATGGTCGATCTGCCGGCCGGCGCCAAGCCGACCATCGACCGTGATTTCGTGATCTGCAACATTTCCGCGCCGTCGGCGCTGAAGTCGTCGGATGACGAGGACGAGGATGACGGCGAGGCCGAGGTCGAGGCCGCCGAAGAGGAACCCGCGGAAGACGCCTGATCCGTACGGTTGTCCTTGAGGAACTGCGCAACGCGGCCCCCGACCTGGCGGGCCGCGTTTTGCGTTTCAGTCCTCGCGCTCTTGATCGCGCGCGGCCCGGTAGGCAATGATCCGGTCTTCGAGACGGTCGGCATAGGCCCGGCGCTCGGCATCGCTCATGTTTGCCAGATGCGCGACAAGCACGTCCTGCCCCATTTCGAACCGCAGGGCAAAACGCTCCCGGTGCTGCTGCATCCGCGTGGAAACGCGCGCGGCATCGAAGGGCACGGCGCGCAGATCTGCCACCAACGCATCGTAGCTTTCCCGCAGATCCGCGCGGTCGCCATCCGCTTCGCGCCAGGCCCTGCGCATCTGTCGCCCGATCTCGCGGCGGTCCTCGGGGCTGAGCGCGCGGGTTAACGGTCCGCCCGCCATGTCGAGCCTCGAGGGCGACGCATCGCCCGCGTGGCGCAGCATCCAGCCGACGGCCAGCCCCACGAGCAACAGGTTGAACGCGAGCGAGGTCACCAGCAGGATGCGCATCAGCCGACCATCGCGCGGCCCGCGCGGCTCATCAGTCATCAGTCATCCCCCAGGGCCAGGTCGAAGGCCATCTCGGGCGTGATATCCACGAGATATTCCGGCCCGCCCGTGCCTGGAACAGGCCCGGGCAGCCCCGTTCCGATCCAGAGCCCGGCGAGCGCCGCGGTCGCCAGCCCGGCCATCGTCGGCCATCCGCCCAGCAGGTCCCGCAGTCGCGTTTTCAGCGGCCGGTGCGATGCCGCAGAGGGCGCCCCGGCCCGGACCCTTTCGGCATCCGCCATGATGCGCGCAAGCATCGTCTCGGACGGGAGCGGGGCAGTGCGGCGCGCCGAGTCGAAATACTTTTCGAGCCCCGCGTCGTCGTGATCGTCAATGTTCATCGGCATATCCCAATTCCTCTTTTCGTCCCGCTAGCCTCGTCTGCAAGGCGCGTCGCCCGCGCGAGGTCAGGCTTTCGACCGCCTCGACCGTGTTGCCCATGACCTCTGCGATCTCCGGGTTCGACAGCCCGTCGATATGGCGCAGGATCACGGCCTGTCTTTGCCGCGTGGGCAGCGTGTCCAGGGCCGCCTGCAACGCATCGGCGCGGGCGCGGTCCTGCATCGCGTCGGCCACGCTGGCGCGCCCGTCCGCAGGTTCCGGGATCGCGTCGAGCGTCACCGCCCCGCCCCGCGCGCGCCGCTGGCGGTCGATACACAGATTGGCAACCACCCGGTAAAGCCATGTCGTCACCTTCGCCTCGCCGCTGCGCCAGTCATGCGCTTGTTTCCAGAGCCTCAGCATCGCCTCCTGAGTTACGTCCTCGGCCTCGGTCCGGTTGCCGAGAAGACGCCAGGCATGCGCCATGACGCGCGGGGTCAGCCGCAGGGTCAGGATGCGCGCCGCCGATGCGTCGCCATCCGCGAACCGCGCGAGCAGGGCCTCGTCGGGCAGATCCTCCATGGCGTCGAACGGCATTCGCATCACCTGTTACGGTATCCGCGCCGCGCCGCCCTGACCAGAGCGGCGCGGCGGGATCCGCTACGTCATTCGTCCGCGTTGCGGCCTTTCCCGCCATGGTGCCCGTCGCCGTGCCGGCCGGATCCGCTGGTGAATTCCTCGCGGGAAATGGCCCCGTCGTCATCGCGGTCCATGCGGTTCATCATGCCGCCCTGCCGTGCGGCCTGCATTTCGTCCAGGCTTATCTGGCCGTCGCCATCGGCATCGTGCCGCTCGATCATCCGGTCGGCCCGGCGCGCCATCCGGTCGGCCTGACGTTCCATCATGCGCGACACCATTTCATCGCGCGACAACAGGCCATCGCCATCGGTGTCGGCCGCGTCGAAACGCGCCTGCATATGCGCCGTCATCTCCGCGGGTGTTATCCGGCCATCGCCATTGGTGTCGATCTCGTCAAAATCGGGGCGCATCTGCATCCCGCCCGTGTGGCCTTCGGCCGCGGCCATGCTGACACAGGCCAGCGCGAGACATGTTGCCAGGCCCGTGCTCCGTTTCGGAATTTTCATCGTGAACTCTCCATTGCTTGCTGATAGGGCGATGGCGCGAAACGAAGTTGATGTCCCGGCCCCTGTGGAAACTGATACGCGCCTCGTGCTGCTTTCCGTCGGCCCGGACACGTGTTCAGAAGGATGCGGGACCGAGTTTGCGACATCGCGCCGCAAGGACAGGCTGTCACCTTTCAACGCGCGTCCCGCATCGTCACGCTGAAAGCCCATGATCAAGAGGCAAATGCCATGCACGATCCCTCTGCCCAGACCGAACGCCCGCTTTGGCCCGCCCTGCGCAAGGGCTTTTCCCGCAAATGCCCCAATTGCGGAGAGGGTCCGATCCTGCGGAGCTATCTCAAGGTGCGTGACACCTGCCCGATCTGCTGCGAGGATCTCAGCCATCATCGCGCCGATGATGGCCCAGCCTACCTGACGATCCTACTGGTCGGGCACCTGATGGCGCCCCTGCTGCACGTGACATTCACGCATTTCCGTCCCGAGCCGCTGGTGCTGTTCACGATATTCGGCATTGGCACGGTGGCGTTATCGCTTTACCTTCTGCCGCGTCTGAAAGGGGCCATCGTCGCCTTTCAATGGGCGCGGTTCATGCATGGGTTCGGCAAGGATCTCTGAGCCCGGCGAGCGGGGAAGGGCAGCGATGACCGGGATCGACAAGTCTGCCATACGGGATGCGGCCACGGTGATCGTGCTTCGGGATGCAGATCACCCGCATGTCCTGATGGGCCAGCGCGGCAAGACGGCGGCCTTCATGCCCGACAAGTTCGTCTTTCCGGGCGGCGCCTTGGATGGTGGCGATGGTCAGGTGCCGCTGGCCCGCGCGCTGCCACCGCTTTGCGCCGCGCGTCTGAGCGAGGACTGCGACCAAGACATATCGCATGCGCTTGCGGCCGCTGCGGTGCGCGAACTTTTCGAGGAAACGGGGCTTGCGCTCGGCCGGCCCGGCACGTGGCCGGAAGAAGTGCCCGAGGACTGGGCCCGCTTTGCCGCGCGTGGCCTCGTGCCCGTGGCCGATCCGCTGCAATTCGTGTTTCGCGCGATCACCCCGCCCGGTCGTCCGCGCCGGTTCGACGCGCGGTTCTTTCTTGTGCATGCCGAGACCCTGACCGGCGATCTCGACGATTTTTCGGACGCCTGCGACGAGTTGAGCCATCTGCAATGGATTCCGCTGGCCGAGGCTCGCCGTTTCGACCTGCCCTTCATCACCGAGGTCGTGCTGGCCGAAGTGACGGCGCGCTCGCATGATCGCGCACCGCCAGCGTCAGTGCCGTTCTTTCGCAACGATGACGAGGAAAGTCTGTTCTTGCGGCTGAAGGGCGCGCGGGGTGCGGATTGACCGCGGCCTACTGGGACGCGTGTTTTTTCAGCACCTCGATCGGCACGATGGACAGCGCGCTCATATGCGTCGCCTCCAGGCGCACCTGCGGGGCGCAGCCCTCGTCATGGGCCTGCAGGAACCGCCCTGCGCAGACGCACCACTGATCGCCGGGCTTCAGCCCCGAAAAGCCGAATTCCGGGCGCGGCGTGCTCAGATCGTTGCCGACATATTTCGAATAGGCGAGGAATTCCTCGGTCATCAAGGCGCAGACGGTGTGACTGCCCTGATCCTCGGCGCAGGTGTTGCAATGCCCGTCCCGGAAAAAGCCGGTCAGGGGATCGTCCGAGCAAGGCGCAAGCGCGCCGCCGAGAACGTTGACCGATTGCTCCATCTCCATGCCGATATCCTTTCCGGTCACATGTCAGCTTTGTTCAAGAACCGTCTCGAACCCTTCGAATTCCGGCGGCCCCAGAAGCGCGTCGCGTGTCGACTGGTTGCCGGCGTCCTTGTGCGCGGCGCGGAACGCCTCGGATTTCGTCCAGGCGTCGAAATCCGCACGGCTGTCCCAGATCACGTGGCTGGAATAGAGCCTGTGCCCGTCGCCTTCCGGCCCCTTGAGCAGGCGGAACTCGCGGAACCCCGGAACGCGGCCGAGATGACTTTCGCGTTCGGCCCACATGCGCTCGAACGCGTCCTCAAAGCCGGGTTTTACATGGAACCGGTTCATGGCGATGAATGTCATGGTGCCCCCTTCTGGCTGGTTTCACGGCAAGGGCTGGCTGGGACGAGCTTGCACTATGTCAGCCCTCACCATAGCGCCCAGCCACACGAGCGCAAGCGGATCACCGGAACCGGTCGACCAGTCGCTGCAGGGGGCTGCGGGCGTCTTCGGATGGCGCTTCTGCCTCCGTGTCCTTCGGTGCGCTCGCGGCTTTCGGCGCGACTTCGGGCGCAGGCTTGGGCTTTGCCGGGCGCGCCGGTGCCATGCGCTGTGCCACGGCGTTCTGAAAGCGATCGGGTTTGCCCTCGGCCAGCCATGGCGCGCCGTCGGCGATGCCGCGCATCATGTCATCGAGCCATCCGCCGTCGGCCTTGGCGAAGTCCTGCAGCACATAGTGCGACACAAGGTCCTTCTGGCCGGGATGCCCGATCCCGAGCCTGACACGCGTGTACTCCGCCCCGACATGCGACTGGATCGAGCGCAGCCCGTTATGGCCCGCATGCCCGCCGCCCTGCTTGACGCGCAGCTTGCCCGGGGCGAGGTCCAGCTCGTCATGGAACACGACCACGTCCGACGCGTCCAGCTTGTAGAAGCGCGCCGCCTCGCCCACTGATTGACCGCTGAGGTTCATGAAGGTCGCGGGCTTCAACAGGACGATCTTTTCGCCCGCCAGCACGCCCTCGGACATCTGTCCCTGGAACTTGGCGCGCCACGGGCCGAAGCCGTGATCGGCGGCGATCGCATCCACGGCCATGAACCCGATATTGTGCCGGTTCTGCGCGTATTTCGCACCCGGATTGCCCAGCCCTGCAAAGAGCAGCATTGCCCACGCTCCCGTTCTTATCTACGCCGGTCTAGGGCCTTGGCCCCGTGAATTCAAGCAACGGCCGGTGCGAGTATGGCAGAGTATGACATCGACGGGGTGCGGCTTTCGGTGCCCGATACACTGCTGAGTCCGCGGATCAGGGCCAAGCTCGCCTCCGGCAAATATGAGGGCCAGGAGGCCGCCGCGGCCCGCATGCGCCTGCGCGCCGGGCAGCGGGTTCTCGACCTGGGCGGGGGGATCGGATACGTGGCCGCCGTTTGTGCCGGCATTTCGGGGGCGGACAACGTCACCACGATCGAGGCCAATCCGAGCCTGCTGCCGGTCATCCGGTCCAATCTCGACCGCAACGGCCATGACGCCGTAATCCTCTGGCACGGCGCCGTGACCGGGCGCAGGCCCATGGACGGTCCGGTCATATTCGACCGCGCCACGCATTTCTGGGCCGGCCGCATCGCCGATCCCGACAGCGCCGATGCGCGCCTCGTGGACGTGCCCGCGCTTGGGCTTGACGATCTGTTCGAAGAGTTGCGCCCGACCGTGGTGATCATGGATGTCGAGGGGGCCGAGCAGTACCTGTTCGACGCGCCGTGGCCGGCGCATGTGCATGCGGTGATGATGGAACTGCATCCCGGACGCTATCCCGATACGGTGATCCAGCGCATCGTCGATTGCATGTCCGCCTCGGGGCTGACCTATGATCCGGGCCCGTCGCGCGGGCGGATCCTCTGCTTTCGCCGGGTACGCGCGCGGTAGGCACGTCGCCTGTTCCCTTCGCCAGGGCATCGTGGCACTGTCCCGGTCATGAATACGTTGATCACCTCTCCCGATGGAACCACCGCCAGCCGCTTCGCGTTCGGCACGATGCAATTCGGCGGGGCCGCCGACGAGGCCGCGTCGCGCGCCATGTATCATGCCTGTCTCGACGCGGGCATTACCCATTTCGATACCGCGCACCTTTATACCGACGGCGCGGCGGAAACCCTGCTGGGCCGCTTCGCCGCCCCGCATCGCGACCGCCTGGTGATCGCCACCAAGGCTGGCTATATCGGCGGCGCGGGGCGCGACACCATCCTGTCGCAGTTCGACATCTCGCGTCAGCGGCTCGGAATGGATCACGTAGATATCCTGTACCTGCACCGCTTCGATCCCGACACGCCGCTGGCCGAGACGATGGAGACCTTCGCGGATCTCAAGTCGCGCGGGCTGATTTCCCATGTCGGCCTTTCGAATTTTGCCGCGTGGCAGGTGATGAAGGCCGCGTGCATCGCGGCAGAATTCGACCTCCAGATCTCGATCCTGCAGCCGATGTACAACCTCGTGAAACGGCAGGCCGAGGTCGAGATCCTGCCGATGGCCGCGTCCGAAGGGATGGTCGTGGCGGGGTACTCGCCGTTGGCCGGTGGGCTGCTGACCGGAAAATACGCGCGGGGCGAGACCGGGCGGCTGACCGGCAACGAACGCTACGCGATCCGCTACGGGCAGGACTGGATGCGCAACGCGGCCGTGGCGCTGGTCGACATCGCGCAAGAGCTTGGCACGGATCCCGCGACGCTCGCCGTGGCATGGGCCGCGCGCCACACCGCGGCCCCCGTGCCGCTGATCTCGGGCCGCTCGGCCGGGCAGATCGCACCGTCCCTTGCCGCGCTGGACTACACGTTGGAGAATGCGCTTTACGACCGGCTCTCGGCGCTTACCCCCGCGCCGCCCCCGGCCACCGACCGCACCGAGGAGGGCTGAGGCGATGCCGCGCCGGGACCTGCCGCCCACGGCCTCTGTCGCGCATGCGGGCGCGGATGCGCGGATGTACGCCCCCTCGGCCGAGCGCAATGCCGAGGCCATCACCCAGGCCCTTTGTGCCGTCGCCCCGACCAAGGGCCGCGCGCTGGAGCTGGCGAGCGGCACCGGACAGCATGCCACAGCCTTCGCCCGTGGGATGCCGGGCCTGGACTGGCAACCGACCGAGGTCGATGCGGATCGCCGCGCCAGCATCGACGCCCATGCCGCCGAGGCCGGCCTGCCCAACCTGCGCGCCGCCATCGCGCTCGACGCAACCCAGGCGGGCTGGGGCGCATGGCACCCGGGGCAGGCACTGATCGTGCTCGTGAACCTGCTGCATCTCATCAGCGCGGACGAGGCGCGGGTCCTGATCCAGGAGGCCGCGCAGGCCCTTGCTCCGGGCGGGGTCCTTGCCATTTACGGCCCGTTCCTGCGCGAGGGACGCGCGACCTCGGATGGGGATGCGCGGTTTCACACCAGCCTTGTCGCACAGGATCCGTTACTCGGCTACAAGGATGTGGCGGAGGTCGAAGCCTGGGTCGGGGCGCAGGGTCTGCACCTGAGACAGACGCGGGACATGCCGGCCAACAATCTTTTTGTGATGGCGTGCCACCCGGCCTGATCCCGGTACGATCCGCGGCACGGCCCGCGAAACCTTTTGCGCGGTTGCGATAAGTGCTGACCAGGCGTTCGGGGCAAGCTAGACCTTATGCACGATGCCTGGTGGAGGTCGATCATGCTGCGCGCCCTGTTCGTTGTTTTCCTGCTTGCCGCGCTGCCGGTCGCGGCCAACCCTTTCGGTGATTACGATCCCGTCGATTTCGGGCCGCGCGGACCGTCGAACTATCCCGTGCACGGACTCGACGTGGCCCGCTATCAGGGCGATGTCGACTGGCGGCGCGCGCGCCTGTCGGGCGTGGCTTTCGCCTACATCAAGGCGACGGAAGGCGGCGATCTGCTGGATCCGCAATTCGACCGAAACTGGCAGCTGGCCGCGCGCGAGGGCGTGCCGCGCGGGGCCTATCACTTCTATTACTTCTGCACGCCGCCGGACGTGCAGGCGCGCTGGTTCATCCGCAACGTGCCGCGCCGCGGCAATGCCCTGCCGCCGGTGCTGGATCTCGAATGGAACCCGTTCTCGCCGACTTGCACGGTGCGCCCGCCGGGGGCCGAGGTCCGCCGGCAGGCGCGCATATTCCTTGACATCCTGACGCGTCACTACGGGCAGCGCCCGATCATCTACACCACCCCGGAATTCTACGCGCAGACCGGCATCGGCGCGGTCGACGCGGATTTCTGGCTGCGCTCGGTGGCGCGCCCGCCCGACCGGGTCTATCCCGGCCAGCCTTGGGTCTTCTGGCAATATACCGGCACCGGCATCGTGCCCGGCGTCGCGGGCGGCGTGGATATCAACGTGTTTCGCGGCTCGACGTCCGAGTGGCAGGGGTGGCTGCGGCAGCACCTCAGATGAGCGCGGTTTTGTGCATGGCCCGCGCGTGCGAAAGCTGTTGCCCCTGCAGCCGCGTGGGGCCTAGAGTTGCAGATGAAATCGTGGAAAAGGGGCGCGCCCATGCGGTGGATCTTTCGTCTGATCGGGGCGGTCGTCGTGATGGCGGCCGTGCTCGTCGGGGCGCTGCTGTTCCTGCCGAGCGAGCGCATCGCGGGGATCGCCGCCGAACAGTTGTCGAACGCCATGGGCCGTGAGGTCACGCTGTCGGGGGAAACGACGCTGAGTTTTTATCCGGTGATGGGGGTGTCCACCGGCGCGGCGCAGGTGGCGAATGCCGACTGGTCCGAGGCCGGGCCGATGCTACGCGCTGAAAGCCTCAAGATCGGCGTGGCGCCGTTGCCGCTGCTGCGCGGCGAGATCCGCATCACCGGGCTGGAGATCGCGGGCCCGCAGATCCGGCTGGAGCGGGCCGTGGACGGACGAAAGAACTGGGATCTCGGGGTGGATGGCGTCGCGCCCTCGGGACAGTCGGACGGGACGGCGCCGGCCAGGTCGGACCGGCTGGCGCTGACCCTCGACCGGGCGCTGATCACAGGGGCGTCGCTGATCCATACCGATCATGGCACAGGCGCGGTACACGCGATCCGCGACATGGATTTCGACCTGCGCTGGCCCGATTTCGAGGGCCGCGCGACGTTTCAATCGGTCTTGCGGCAGGCGGGTGCGCCGGTCAGGGTCGAAGGCCATGTCGATCGGCTGGACAGCTTGATTGACGGCGATGTCACGCCGGTGGTGGCACGCGCCGAGGGGCCGGGCGGGCGCGTCGCCTTTGACGGGCGCGCCGGGACGACGCCGCAGGCGCAGGGGCGGCTCGATCTGGATCTGACGGACACGCGGGCGTTTCTGGCAGCACTCGACCTTGAGGTGGCGGAGATCCCCGAGCGATTCGGCAAACGCGTGCAAGGCGGAATGGATCTGACGTTGACCGAGGCGTTGGGGCTGAGCTTGCGCGATATGGCGCTGGATTTGGGCGGTAACGCGATGTCGGGCGCCGCCGATATCGACCTGTCGGGAGATGTGCCGCGCATCGACGCAGAGCTTGATGCCGGGGCGCTGGACCTGTCCCCCGAGACCGGAGATGGCAGGGGCGGAGGGGAGGGCGGCACCGGCGGGGGCGGTTGGTCCCGGACCCCCATCGACGCGGACGCGCTTGGTCTTGTCAACGGCGCGGTGGTCCTCAGCGCCGACAGTGTCGATCTGGGCGATCTGGCGCTGGACCGCTCCCGCCTGCGGATCACGCTCGACCGGTCGCGTGCGGTGGTCGATCTGCAGGACGTGCGCGCCTATGGCGGGCGACTCGGGGGCGAGTTCGTGGCCAACAACCGCTCCGGCCTGTCCGTGGGCGGGGATCTTTCGGCTGAGGGGATCGATCTGGAAAGGCTGTTGTCCGACGCCATGGACATCACGCGGTTTGACGCCACCGGCGATGGCGCTGTGCGGTTCCTCGGCGTCGGCCAATCGGTCGACGCGATCATGCGGTCGCTATCGGGCGAGGGGCGGATCGGCACTGGGCGGGGGGTGATTTCCGGCTTCGACCTTGACCGGCTGATGCGCTCGGGGGATGCGACAGGCGGGACCACGGTGTTCGACGAGATGTATGCGAGCTTCACCATGGAAGACGGCGATCTCTACAATCGCGACCTTGCCATGCGTCTGCCGCGGGCCCGGGCCGAGGGCACGGGGCGCGTGGGGCTGGGCGCGCGCGATATCGATTACCTGTTCACGCCCGTGCTGCTGGAGGGCGAGACAGAGCGGGGCCTTGCCATCCCGGTGCGGATTCGCGGGGCCTGGGCCAACCCGCGGATCACGCCGGACCTGGAACGTGCGCTGGACCTGAACTTGCGGGAAGAACGACAGCAGCTCGAAGGCGAGGCCGAGCGGCGCTTGCAGCGCGAACTGCGTGACCGGCTCGACCTTGACGCCCGCGAGGGTCAGAGCATCGAGGACGCGGTCCGGGACCAGATCGAGGATCGCGCCCTGAAGTCGCTGCGCGATCTCTTCGATTGAGCGCGGGATCCGGTGAGTATTTGTGGCAAGATGAAAGGGGCGGGCGCGTGACCGTCCTTTCGCCAGGTCATGGGCGGAGTGTCAAAGGTCTTTGCAGCCTCAATCCAGCCCCATCTGGCGCATCATCTCTTCGAGTTTTGGCGCGTCCTCTGGGTTGTTGAGCTCCCAGAACTGGCGGCCCCGGGCCTCGACCTCGACGCAAAGCACAGGCCGGCCGTTTTCGAGAAACCGCAACTGTTCCAGACCCTCCAGCTCTTCCAGCGGGCCGGGCTGCCAGCCTGGATAGGCGTCGAGCGCGGCGGGGCGATAGGCATAGACACCGACATGGTGAAAGACCGGCGTTGCCGCGTCATCCGCGTAGGTTTCGCCCGTATAGGGCACGACCTCTTTCGAGAAGTAGAGCGCGTGCCGGTTGGCCGCGAAAACCGCCGTGGTGCCGCCCACGCGCCCCGCTGCGCGATCCGCGAGAAACCCGTTGAGCGCGCGCCCGTCGCAGCGCAGCACCGGCGTCGCGACCTCTGCGGACGCATCGGCCTGCAGCCCCGCGACGAGATCCTCGACGAACCAGGGCGGGGTCAGCGGCGCGTCGCCCTGCAGGTTGACGACGATCTCGTAATCGCCGCCGAGCGCGTCATGCGCCTCGGCGCAGCGTTCGGTGCCGTTGGCGCAGTCGGGCGACGTCATCACCACCTCGGCGCCGAAAGCCTCGGACGCCGTTCTGATGCGGTCGTCGTCGGTGGCCACAACCACCCGCGTCACGTCCCGGGCCGCGCAGGCGGCCTCCCACGAGCGCTGGATGAGCGATTTGGCGACACCGCCGGCGCCGGTCAACTCGGCCAGCGGCTTGCCGGGGTAACGCGATGATGCGTAGCGCGCGGGGACGACGACCAGGACGCTCATGCCGCGCCCGCCTTGAGCGCGACGCCGGGGGCATAGGCGATGAAGAACGGGTTCTCGAACCCGGGCTTGCCATAGGTCAGCGGCGTGTGATCGTCGAAGCGGACGACATCGCCGCCCGCCCCCAGAAGCACGGCGTGGCCTGCGGCGGTATCCCATTCCATCGTGCGGCCCAATCGCGGATAGAGATCAGCCTCGCCCGTCGCCACGAGGCAGAATTTCAGCGAAGAGCCCGCGCTGGTCATGTCCTTGACGGCATATTGGCCGATATAGGCGTCGGTCGCGGCATCGCGGTGCGATTTGCTGGCCACCACCATCAGCGCGTCATTGTCGGGTGACGCCACGCGGATCGGTTTTTGCGCGCCGGGGGCGTCGGCATCGAACGGGCCGGCCTCTTCGACGGAGGTGCCATCGGGCAGCGTGTAGAACATGCGCCCCTGTGCGGGGGCATAGACCACGCCGCGGATGGGCTGACCGTCCTCGACATAGGCGATGTTGACGGTGAAATCGCCGCGCCGGTTGATGAATTCCTTGGTCCCGTCGAGCGGGTCGACGATCAGGAAGGTCCGCGCGGTCTGCGTATGCGACCCGGCCTGTTCCTCTGTCACCAGCGCAACGTCGGGGAACGCCGCGCGCAGACCGGCGGAAATGCTGGCATCTGCGGCCTCGTCGGCCTCGGTCACGGGGCTGTCGTCGGATTTCACCTTCACGTCGAAATCGTCGGCCTCGTAGATCTCCATGATCCGCGCGCCGGCCTCCAGGGCAAGCCGTCGCATTTCTGTCGTCAGCGCCTTGTGGTCCACAATCGGCTCCTTTGCTGTGCGGGTCGATGGGCCCGCGTGATGAATAGCTCCCGCATTCGTCCTATGGTACATGGCGCGTGAGATGCAAGAAATCCGACGGATCACGTCACAGGCAGTCAGGTCGCGCTTTGATGTTTCATGCCACCCGCCCGAAATCGCGCCTTCGTTCGGCCCTTGCCCTTCTCGATCTGGTCTATCACGCCACGGTCCGCAACATTCGTCAGGGGCATGGCAATGCCGTGATCGCGCTGGTTCTCAACATCGTGACGGCGGTGATCATCGTCATGGCGTTCTACGTGATGTTCAGCCTGCTCGGGCTGCGCGGGGCGAAGCTGCGCGGTGATTTCCTGTTGTTCATGATGTCGGGCATTTTTCTTTACCTGACGCATATCAGGGCGGTCGGGGCCGTCGTCGGATCCGAGGGGCCGTCCTCGCCGATGATGCAGCACGCGCCGATGAACACCATCGTCGCGATCAGCGCCGCGTCGCTTGGCGCGGTCTACATCCAGGTGCTGTCGATGGTCGTGATCCTGTTCGTCTATCACGTCGCGTTCACGCCGATCAGCATCCATCAGCCCGTCGCGGCGTTCGGCATGCTTTTGCTCGCGTGGTTCACCGGGATCGGCGTCGGGATCGTGCTGCTTGCGATCAGGCCGTGGTTTCCCACCTTCGTGTCGCTTTTCAACACCGTCTATCAGCGCGCCAACATGATCGCGTCAGGCAAGATGTTCGTGGCCAACAGCCTGCCTGTGTTCATGTACGATATCTTTGCCTGGAACCCGCTGTTTCACACCATAGACCAGGCGCGCGGCTTCGTGTTCATCAACTACTTTCCGAACAGGACGTCGCTCGACTACCCCGTCTATACGGGCATCGCGCTGCTTGTCATCGGGCTGATGGGGGAATTCTACACCCGCCAGTTCGCGTCGAAAAGCTGGGAGGCGCGGCGCTAGACACATGCGCCGATCGCGTCTCGTACAAAGACACCTGCGATATCGGACTGCCGAATCGGGCATCACCGCACGCGCCGGATATCGCCCAAGCCGCCCTGGTACCTTGCATCTCGGGGGCTTGGGCCTTAGGCGATGCCCAGTCGATAGCTGCCGGAGCAGTACCGCATGAAGATGCACGAGACTTTCCTCAAGCCGATGCACCCCGAGGGGCGGCGCTTTGTGGCGATCTTCGCCGGGGTCACGATCGTGCTTTTCCTGATCGCCGACGAACTGGGCTGGATCGGGGTCGGTCTTACCATCTGGTGCTATTATTTCTTTCGCGACCCCGAGCGTGTCACGCCGACGCGGCCGGGCGTCATCGTCAGCCCTGCCGACGGGGTCGTGTCACTGATCGAGGCCGCGGTGCCACCGTCCGAGCTGGGCCTGCCCGACACGCCCCTGACCCGTGTCAGCGTGTTCATGAGCGTGTTCGACTGCCATATCAACCGCGCCCCTGTGGCGGGCAGCGTGCACACCGTGGCCTACCGTCCGGGCAAGTTCTTCAACGCGTCGCTCGACAAGGCCAGTGCCGATAACGAGCGCAACGGCGTGGTGATCGAGATGGAGGATGGCCGCCTTCTGCCGGTGGTGCAGATCGCCGGGCTGGTGGCACGCCGCATCGTATGTTTTACCGAAAAGGGCGCGGCACTTGCGCGCGGCGAACGCTTCGGGCTGATCCGCTTCGGATCAAGGCTCGATGTCTATCTGCCCGAGGGCGTCATACCGCAGGTGCGCGTCGGCCAGACGATGATCGCGGGCGAGTCGGTGCTGGCGGAGATCGATCCGTGACGAGGTCCCTCCGCAAAGAGGTGACGCTGGCGCAGCTTTTGCCCAACATGCTGACCGTTGCGGCAATCTGCGCGGGCGTGACGGCGATCCGGTTGGGGGTGCAGGGCGATTACGTGCGCGCGGTGCAGCTCTTGCTGATCGCCGGGGTTCTGGACGGTCTCGACGGGCGGCTGGCGCGGCTGTTGCGCAGCAGCAGCGCCATGGGGGCCGAACTCGATTCGCTGGCCGATTTCCTGAATTTCGGGGTCGCCGCCCCGCTGGTGATCTATTACTGGGGCCTTCAGGACATGCGGCATGCCGGCTGGATCGCGGTGCTGTTCTTCGCGATCTGTGCCGTCATGCGCCTTGCCCGGTTCAATGTCAGCGCCAAGGAGGAAGAGGCCAAGGGATCGGGCGCCTATTTCACCGGTCTGCCCGCACCGGCGGGTGCGCTGCTGGCGATGATGCCGATGTTCGTGGCCTTCGCGATGCCGGACTGGCCGCACCCGCCCGCCGTTCTGGTCGGGATCTACATGGCCGGGGTCGGTTTGCTTCTGATATCGCCGGTGCCTGTCTGGTCCTTCAAGAAAACCCGGATTTCGCGCGAGAACGTCAAGTTTTTCCTGCTGGGCTTTGCCTGTGTGGCCGCGGCCCTGGTGCTTTTCACCTGGACGGCGCTGATCGTGATGTGCCTGGCCTATGTGGCGGTCGTCACATGGGCGGCTTTCGTGTGGTATCCGGCGGCCCGATCCGGTGATGGACAATGAGCGAGGTGACTGATGGAACTTGACGCGGTTTCGAATACCTATGCCCGGTGGGCGCCGGTCTATGATGCGACCTTCGGGCGGATCACCCAGGCCGGGCGTCGCGCGGCGGTCCGCTACATCAACACGCGGGGCGGCGATGTGCTGGAGGTCGGCGTCGGTACCGGCCTGTCACTGGACGCCTATGATCGCAGCCTCTGCGTGACGGGCATGGATTACAGCGAGGACATGCTGCGCAAGGCCCGCGCCCGGGTCGCCAGACAGGGTCTGACTCATGTCGCCGGACTCCGCCAGATGGATGCGCGCGAGCTCGATTTTCCCGATGACAGTTTCGACACGGTCGCCGCGATGCATGTGGTTTCGGTGGTCCCGGAACCAGAGCGCGTGATGTCGGAGATCGCCCGCGTGCTGCGCCCCGGTGGACAGGTGGTCATCACCAACCATTTCAAGCACGCGCGCGGGGTCTGGGCCGGTCTGGCGCGGGCCGCGGCTCCGCTCGAGAACCTTCTGGGCTGGCACTCGGATTTCGAGATCGACACGGTGCTGAAGGATCCCCGCCTCGAAATCGCGAGCCGCCGCGACCTGCCGCCGCTTGGCATGATGACCTTTCTGGTGCTGGAAAAGGTCACCCATTGAGCCGACCGGGATCAGCCCGCCGGGCCGATCCTCGTGTTGCGCATCAACCGCTCAGTCCGGGATCCGTCCGCGTACCCCCTCGACGTAGAAATCCATGCCCAGCAGTGTGTCGTCATCGGCGACCTCGCCCTCGGCCAGCCATTCGCTGCCATCCTGGCGTGCGATAGGGCCGGTGAAGGGATGGTACTCGCCCTCGGCAATCGATTGCGCGAGCTCCTCCGCCTCTTCCCGCACATCCGACGGTACGGCATCGGTGATCTCGCCGATCTCGACCATGCCCTCGTTGATGCCGTGCCAGACCTGCTGGCTTTCCCATGTGCCGTCGATTACCGCCTGCGTGCGGTCGATGTAATAGGGTGCCCAGTTGTCGATGATCGAGCTGACGCGCGGCATGGGGGCGTATTCGGACATGTCCGAGGCCTGCCCGAAGGTGATCACGTCACCGGCGTCTTCCGCCGCCGCCTGCGGCGCCGTGGAATCGGTGTGTTGCAGGATCACGTCCGCGCCCTGCTCGATCAGCGCGGTGGCCGCGTCGGCCTCCTTCGAGGGGTCGAACCACGTATAGGCCCAGATGATCCGGAAGGTGACATCCGGGTTTGCCTTGCGGGCATGCAGGAAGGCCGCGTTGATGCCGCGGATCACCTCGGGAATCGGGTAGGAGGCGATGTAGCCGATCACGTCGCTTTCGGTCATCCGGCCGGCAATATGGCCCTGCACCGCGCGCCCTTCGTAGAAACGCGCCGAATAGGTCGAGACATTGGGTGCGGTCTTGTAGCCGGTGGCGTGCTCGAATTTCACGTCCGGGAACTTTTCTGCGGCGGCGAGCGTCGGGTCCATGAAGCCGAAGGAGGTGGTAAAGATCAGGTCCGCCCCCTGCAGCGCCATCTGGCTGATCGCGCGTTCGGCATCGGCGCCCTCGGGGACGCTTTCCTGATAGACCGTTTCGACACGGTCGCCGAAATGTTCCTCAATGGCGAGGCGGCCCTTGTCATGCTCGTAGGTCCAGCCGCCATCTCCGATCGGACCGACATAGATGAAGCCGACCTTGGTGCGCTCCTGGGCGACGGCCCCGGTCGCAAGGCCGAGCGCGAGCGCGGCGGTGGCGAGTGAGTGCGTGATCTTCATGCGAAAACTCCCTGTTTGCATGGCTCTTGTCATTGGGTTGCGTGAAAGGTGCGGCCCAGGGATGCGGGCGCGCGCGACTTGTCGGCCGACATCGTGACCAATACCAGGATGGTCACCAGATAAGGGGACATTGACAGGTACTCGACGGGGATGGCGACGCCCGCCGCCTGCAGGTTGAGCTGCAGCACGACAACCCCGCCGAACAACCATGCCCCCAGCAGCACGCGCCCCGCCTTCCAAGAGGCGAAAACGACCAGCGCCAGCGCGATCCAGCCCGCCCCCGATGTCATGCCGTCGGTCCATTGCGGTACGCGCACGAGGCTCAGATACGCCCCGCCAACCCCGGCGCAGGCCCCGCCAAACAGGATCGCGAGCACCCGGATACGCACCACATTGTACCCGAGCGCATGCGCCGCGTGGTGGTTCTCGCCCACGGCCCGAAGGGCCATCCCGGTCCGGCTGTACCGCAGCATCCACCAGATCAGCCCGACCAGCGCGAGGCCGAGGTAGACCACCAGATCGTGCGAAAAGAGCACCCGCCCCAGAAACGGGATATCGCCCAGCACCGGGATTTCCAGCCGGGGCGTGCGCGGTGGCTTGATCCCGCTATAGCCCTGCCCCAGAAGCGATGACAGCCCCAGCCCGAACAGCGTCAGCGCCAGACCGCTGGCCACCTGGTTGGCCAGCGCGAATTGCGTCAGCACCGCGAACAGAAGCGACAACGCCGCGCCGCCCGCGGCCGCCGCCATGAATCCCATCAAAGGTGAGCCGGAATTCACCGCGATGGCAAAGCCGCAGATCGCGCCGGTGATCATCATGCCCTCGACCCCGAGATTCAGCACGCCGGCGCGCTCGACGACCAGCTCTCCCAGGGCCGCCAGCAGGATCGGGGTCGCCGCCACCATCAGCGAGGCCAGCAGCAATGCGGGGCTGATCGAACTCAGGTCCATCTAGGTGGCCTCTCGTGTCACGATGCGGAGCCGGTAATGCGTCAGCACATCCACCGCCAGAAGGAAAAACAGCAGCATGCCCTGGAACACCTGGATCGCGGCGGAAGGCAGGCCAAGGTTCGATTGGGCAATCTCGCCCCCGATATAGGTCAGCGCCATCAGCAAACCGGCCGCCAGGATGCCGACGGGATGCAGCCGCCCCAGGAAGGCCACGATGATCGCGGTAAAGCCGTAACCGACGTTGAAGTCGATGGTCACCTGGCCCGCGGGGCCCGCCACCTCGAACATCCCCGCCATCCCGGCCAGCGCGCCCGCGCTGCCCAGACAGACCAGCACCAGCCGCGCGGTCCTGACCCCCGCGAAGCGCGCCGCGCGCGGCGCCTGCCCGGTCAGGCGGATCTGGTAGCCCAGGCTGTGGCGCGTCAGCAGCACATAGGCAAGGATCACCGCGATGAGTGCGGCGACCACACCCCAATGCATGCCGGTTCCCGAGATCAGCTCGGCGTTATGCGCGCTCTCGTATTGCCGAAGGTTGCGCGACCCGGGAAAGCCGCGCCCCTCGGGATTGCGCATCGGCCCGAGCGCCATTGCGGCCAGCAACTGCTCGGCCACATAGACCAGCATCAGCGACACGAGGATCTCGTTGGTGCCGAACCGCAGTTTCAGAACGGCGGGGATCATCGCCCAGAGCCACCCGCCCAGCGCGCCGGCCAGCACCATGGCCGGAAAGATCAGCACGCTGTCCATGGGGTAAAGGGCCAGCGCCACGCCCGCACCGCACAGCGCGCCGACGATATACTGCCCCTCGGCGCCGATATTCCAGATCCCCGCCCGGAACCCCAGGCTGAGCCCGATGGCGATCAGCACCAGCGGCGCGCCCTTGATCAGCAATTGCGGGCGATAGTAATGGGCGAACTCGCCGAACAGGGGCTGCCAGAAGATCGTGGTGATGGCCGTGACCGGATCCTTGCCGAGCGCGGCAAAAAGCATGCCCCCGGCCAGCATGGTGATCACCACCGCAAGAAGCGGCGTCACGTAGGTCCAGAGCATTGAGGCCTGCGGCCGTGTCTCCAGCGTCAGCATGGCGCGCGCCCCGTTCTGTCCTGCACATGTTTCATCTTTCCGGAAATACTCCGATCCTGAGCGTCAGGCATGCGCGACAGCCGTCATGTCATGCGCGCCGCCCATCATCAGGCCGATCTGCTCGACACCCAGTCCCCGTGCGGGCCGGATGTCCGATAGGCGCCCGCCGTTGAGCGCGCCGAACCGGTCGGAGATTTCCATCAGCTCGTCGAGATCCTGGCTGATGCACAGCACCGCCGCGCCGTCGGCCGCCAGATCCAGCAACGCCTGACGGATCGCCGCGGCGGCGGCGGCGTCGACGCCCCAGGTGGGCTGATTGACCACCAGAACCTCGGGGCGCTGCAGCACCTCGCGCCCGATCACGAATTTCTGCAGATTGCCCCCCGACAGCGCCCGCGCAGGCGTATCGGGGCCGGGGGTGCGCACATCGAACTGCGTGATGATCGCCCGCGCGAAATCACGCGCCGCCCCCCACCGGATGAAGCCATGCGACAGCAGCCCCTCGCGCTGCGCGCCGGTCATCAGGGCGTTTTCCGTCAGGGTCATCTCCGGGGACGCGGCATGGCCCAGCCGTTGCTCGGGCGCGGTCAGCAGGCCCATCCGGCGCCGCGCGTTCGGGCCGAGACGGCCGATCGCCACCCCGTCCAGCCGGATCGCGGCCGCCGTCGTCGCGCGCTCTCCGGCAAGGGCGGCCAGCAATTCGTCCTGACCGCTGCCGGCCACCCCGCCGATCCCGAGGATTTCGCCCCGCCTGACCGTGAGGTGGATATCCTTCAGCGCGGTGCCGAAGGCCGAGGGCGCGCGCATCGACAGCCCCGAGACCTCCAGCGCCACCGCGCCGGGCGCGCGCGCCACATGTTCGGGCGCGGCAAAGCTCGCGCCGACCATCATCTCGCCCATCTGGCGCGCCGAGGTCTCGCGCGGCACGCAGGTGGCCACGTTGCGCCCCCGGCGCAGGATCGTCGCCCGATCACACAAGGCGCGGATCTCTTCCAGCTTGTGCGAGATATAAAGGATCGCGACACCCTCGGCCGTCAGTTGCCGCAGGGTGTGAAACAGGATCTCGACCTCCTGCGGGGTCAGCACCGAGGTGGGTTCGTCCATGATCAGCAGCCGCGGCTCCTGCAACAGGCAGCGGACGATCTCGACCCGCTGACGCTCTCCGGCGGACAAGTCGCCCACGATCCGGTCGGGATCGAGTGGCAGCCCATAGGTGCGCGACACATCGCGGATTCGCGCCGACAGATCGCGCAGGCGTGGCGGCGATGCCATGCCAAGCGCCACATTCTCGGCCACGCTCATCGCGTCGAACAGAGAGAAATGCTGAAACACCATCGCCACGCCGGCATTGCGCGCCGCGTTCGGATCCGCGGGCGCATAGGGCGCCCCGCGCATGGACATGGTGCCGCTGTCGGGTTTCACGAGGCCGTAGATCATCTTGACCAGCGTCGATTTGCCCGCACCGTTCTCGCCCAGAAGCGCGTGCACCTCGCCGTCGCGGATCTCCAGTGATACCGCGTCATTGGCGACGACCCCGGGATAGGCCTTGGTCAGGCTGTCAATGCTCAGAAGCGGCGATGTCACACGGTCGATCCCGGATGCTGGCGGCATGTAAGCCTGTCAGTAACGCAGCGTAGGTGCCGACGGCAATGGCCCCGTAAGGATTTGCGCGTCGGGGTGTCCGCCGTTGCGCGTGTTTTCATCAGGCGGGCGGTGCGGGACGGCTTCCGTTCCCAACGGCCGGCGGCTAGGCTCGGATCATGACAACCGATCCCCGATTCATCCACCTTCGTGTGCATACCGAATACTCTCTGCTCGAAGGGGCGGTGCGGCTGAAGAAACTGCCGGGCCTCTGTGCCGCCTCAGACATGCCCGCCGTGGCCGTCACCGACACCAACAACATGTTCGCGGCCCTCGAATTTTCCGTCACCGCGCAGCAGGCGGGCGTGCAGCCGATCATGGGCTGCCAGATGGATCTGCAATACCTGACCCCGGCCCCGGGCGAGCGTGCCAAGCCGCCCGCGCCGGTGGTGCTGCTTGCGCAGAACGAGGCCGGCTACGGCAACCTGATGAAGCTCAACTCGAAGCTTTACCTGCGCGGCGACGGGCAGGCGGCGCATCTGACGCCCGAGGATCTGGAAAGCCACGCCGACGGGCTGATCTGCCTCACCGGTGGCGCGGCTGGCCCGGTCGGGCGGCTCTTGCAGGGCGGGCAGCGCCCGGCCGCCGAGACGCTGATGCGGCGGATGGCCGCGGCCTTCGGGGACCGGCTTTACGTCGAGCTGCAGCGCCACCCCGGCGAGGACGGCGCGCCCGAGGCCGAACGGCTGACCGAACGCGGCTTCATCGAGATGGCCTATGCGATGGCCTTGCCGCTGGTGGCCACGAACGATGTGCATTTCCCGAAATCCGAGATGTTCGAGGCCCATGACGCGCTGCTCTGCGTGGCCGACGGCGCCTATGTCGACCAGTCAGAGCCGCGCCGCCGCCTGACCCCGCAGCATTATTTCAAAAGCCAAGACGAGATGGCGGCGCTCTTTGCCGATCTGCCCGAGGCGCTGGAGAACACCGTCGAGATCGCCAAGCGCTGCGCCTTCGGGGCCTACCGGCGCGACCCGATCCTGCCGCGTTTCGCCGATGACGAGGTGGACGAATTGCGCCGTCAGGCCAAGCAAGGCCTGCAAAAGCGCCTCGCCGTCATCCCCCATGCCGCATCGGTCGAGGAGTACGAGAAACGCCTCGATTTCGAGCTTGGCATCATCGAGGGGATGGGCTTTCCCGGCTATTTCCTGATCGTCGCCGATTTCATCAAATGGGCCAAGGATCACGATATCCCGGTGGGGCCTGGTCGCGGCTCGGGCGCGGGCAGCCTCGTGGCCTACGCGCTGACCATCACCGATCTCGACCCGCTGCGCTATAACCTTCTGTTCGAGCGGTTCCTGAACCCCGAGCGGGTCAGCATGCCGGATTTCGACATCGACTTCTGCATGGATCGCCGCGAGGACGTGATCCAGTACGTGCAAGGCAAATACGGCCGCGACAAGGTTGGCCAGATCATCACCTTCGGCGCGCTGCTGTCCAAGGCGGCGGTACGCGACATCGGCCGCGTGTTGCAGATGCCCTACGGGCAGGTCGACCGCCTGTCCAAGATGATCCCGGTCGAGGGCGTCAAGCCTGTCAGCATCGAACAGGCCCTGACCGACGAGCCCCGGCTGAAGCAGGAAGCCGAGCGCGAAGAGGTCGTGGACCGCCTGCTGACCTACGGGCGGCAGGTCGAGGGGCTGCTGCGCAATGCCTCGACCCATGCCGCCGGTGTGGTGATAGGCGACCGCCCGCTGGACGAGCTGGTGCCGCTTTACCAGGATCCGCGCGCCGACATGCCGGCCACGCAGTTCAACATGAAATGGGTCGAACAGGCGGGGCTGGTGAAATTCGACTTTCTGGGGCTGAAGACCCTGACCGTGATCCAGAACGCGATCGAGCAGATCCACGCCGAGGGGCGCGACCTGCACACGGGCCAGGACGGCCGCACGATCTACACGCCCAATCCCGGCGCCGAGAACGATATCGGGCAGATCCCGCTCGATGACGAAGCGACCTACGATCTTTACTCGCGCGCCCGCACCGTCGCCGTGTTCCAGGTGGAAAGCTCCGGCATGATGGATGCGCTCAAGCGGATGAAGCCCAACTGCATAGAGGATATCGTGGCGCTGGTGGCGCTCTACCGGCCCGGCCCGATGGAGAACATCCCGAAATATTGCGAGGTCAAGAACGGCCTCAGCGCGCGCGATCAGCTTCACCCGTCGGTCGATCACATCCTCGACGAGACGCAAGGCATCATCGTTTATCAGGAACAGGTAATGCAGATCGCGCAGGAGATGGCGGGCTATTCGCTTGGTCAGGCCGACCTGTTGCGCCGCGCCATGGGCAAGAAAATCCAGGCGGCGATGGATGCCGAACGGCCCAAGTTCCTTGAAGGCGCGGGCAGAAACGGCGTCGACACGGAAAAGGCCATCGAGGTCTGGAACCTGCTGGACAAGTTCGCCAATTACGGCTTCAACAAAAGCCACGCCGCCGCCTATGCCGTGGTCAGCTACCAGACCGCGTGGCTCAAGACCAATCACCCGGTGGAGTTCATGGCCGGCGTGATGAATTGCGACATCCACCTGACCGACAAGCTTTCGGTATATTTCCAGGAGGTCAAGAAGGGCCTCGGCCTGCCATGGGTG
>JAWLGF010000020.1:12576-34295 GCA_041685205.1 Roseovarius sp. | reverse complement strand
TGCCTAGTCACAGCTAACGTGGATGGCCCGTTCGTCTATCGGTTAGGACGCCAGGTTTTCAACCTGGAAAGAGGGGTTCGACTCCCCTACGGGCTGCCAATTTTTTTTATTTTACCCTGTTTTACTGGAGCTTACCACGTCCAGCGCCTCGAGATTTTGCCGCCGTGCGACACCTTGCACTCCGGCTGCGGCTTCTGTGCGCAGCGCGGCACGCTCCGCGAAAGGCGCGCGGTCGACCCGCCTGGTGTAGATCGCAGCGGCCTTGGGGTCGCTGCGGGACAAGGTCAGTACCCCAAAAAGCGAAGCCCAAAGACGAGCCTGCTCTTTGGGGGCCACTCGCCTGTGGGCTTTGATCCCCTGAGGTGGGTCAGCTTTGAATGCAGATTGACAGTTTCAGCCAATCGTTCGTCTCATTTGTTCCCTATGATGCTATCTGAGAAGCGCCACCAAAACGCAGCGGGTCCAGACGTGGCCGGGTATCCGTGTTTCAGTATGTCACATGTAGCCCCGCACGAGACTGTCGGCGATCAGGGTCCATCCGTCTGCGATAACGAAGAATGCGAGCTTGAATGGCAAGGACACCATCGCGGGCGGCACCATCATCATTCCCATCGACATCAGGATCGCTGCAATGACCAGATCGATGATGAGAAACGGCAAGAAGATCAGGAATCCGATCTGGAATGCCCGCGCGATCTCCGAGAGCATGAAACTCGGCACAAGCACCGAAAGCGGCGCGTCCGGACCTGTGTCCATCGATGCACCTTCCGGGCGCAGGGCGGCCATCGACATGAATGTCGCGTCATCGACGCGCGCCGCCATGAAGCCGCGAAACGGCACCAGGACTTGCTCGATCGCATCCTCCAGCGAAAGCGTCTCTGCAATCAGCGGCTCTATCCCGTTGGTCCAGGCCTCGGTCAGGACGGGCGCCATAACGAAATAGGTAAGAAACAGCGCAAGGCTCACGATCAGCATGTTTGGCGGGGATTGCTGCAGACCGATGCCCTGCCGCAAAATCGAAAGCACCGTGATGATAAAGGGAAAGCACGTGATCATGATCGCGATTCCGGGCGCGAGGCTCAGAACCGTGATGAGGGCGATCAACTGGATCGTGGTGGCGGAGACAGATCCCCCGTCGCCGAGAGAAATCGAGATATCCTGCGCCACTGCCCCGCTGGCCATGATGACCAGCAAAAGAGATATCATACCCGTCCGACGGAAACTGCGCAGGGAGGTCATCCCAGACCGTCCTGCAAATTCGCGACTTCGGTCAGCCGCACGGCGAGTTGTCCGGCCTGCTCGCCGTCGAGCTCTTCGAGCTGACCGCGTGCGATCAGGCGCTCGCCGATGTAAAGCTCAACCGCGTCATCGACCCGCCGGTCGAGCGGCAGCACGGCGTCCCGTCCGAGGCCGAGCAGATCGCGGATCAAGGGGCGGGCCTTGCCGACGGAAATGGTGATCTCGATGGGGACCGAGGAAAACGGGTTGGACAGATCCGCACCCGCGCGTGTTTGTTGTGTGATCGTGTCATCAGTCATGCTGTGGCTTTCCTGCTATGTTCGAAAAATCCGGAAACTGCGTGTTCGATGCCCTGCAACACTTGCTGCAGGTCGATCGCCTGTTCCCCGCCATTGAACCGGAGATGAACCTGACCGGTCGTCAGCGTCTCATCGATGGTCAGATCGATCTCCATCTCCGGCATCAGGTTTGACAGATGCCCGAGTACCGGCATGTCTTCGCGTGCCGCCGCGAGTCCGATTTTTCGCTGGCCCTGCACCTTTGCGATATCCTGTATGGTTTCGACCACCCGAGGCACGAGGCTGTCATGCGCGAGGCGCGGCAGAACCGCCGTGACCATATTCTCGAGAAGCGGATGCAGCGCCTGCATCACGGCCGCATAGGCCTCTTCATAGGTGAAGTGCAGATCCTGAAGGTTTTGCGATAGATCGGCAGTGATCCGTCGCGACTCTTCGGCTTGTGTCTTGGCGCAATCGTCCCAGCCGGCCTGATAGCCCCTTTCGAAGGCCTCGAGACGTTCTTCCTCGAGCGACACATCCGTGATCGATACCGGCGTGCCGCGCCGTATGTCGCCAAAATCCTCCAGCAGATGAGCGATGGACATCAGACCTTTTCCTCTTCACCTTCAAGCCAGTTGCGCAGGATCTCCACGCTCTCCTCCTGACGCTGCCCGATCAGGTTGCGCAGACGGACCACCGGGTCCTGATCCGACGGATCGGTAAAGCGCTCTTGCAAAGTGCCCGACCGGGTCTCGTCGGATATGACCGACAAGCCGGTCGGATCGAAATCGCCATCCTCGATCTCGCCGGTCAGCGGCGCGGTCTCGGCAAGCCCTTGGGCTTGTGCCGCATCATCGGGCAAGGCCGGTGCACCCTGCCGGCCCGGCGCCGGCAAGGCGGGCCGGGCAAGGATCGGACGCAGTACGAAAAGTCCGAGAATCAGCACCACAAGCGCCAGAACGAGGGCCTGCACGAGAGACATGACATCGAGATCGAAACGGTCGAACAGGCCCGGTGTCACCAATGTCCCTTCGGAATTCGGCGTGTCGAACTGCATTGTCTTTATTGTCACGACATCGCCACGCTCGGATTGCGCGCCGACCGCCGAGGATACCAGTTCCGACAACGCGTCCAGTTCGTCCTGCGGGCGCGGCTGGAAGATCGGCGTGCCGGTCTCGTCAGGTGCCACGGTCCCGTTGACCAGAACCGCCACGGTCAATCGCTTGATCGCGCCCGGACCCTGGCTGATGTCGCGTTCGGTGGTCGATACCTCGTAATTGACGCGTTCGCGCGCATCACTGCGCTGGCTTTGTGACGTGTTTTCTCCAGCGGCATCGCCGTCCGGCACATTCGAGGCCACGGTCACGTCGCCCCCCTGATCCGACGACGTGCTCGAGTTTTCCTCGGTATCCGTGCTGATCGCGACCCGGCTTTCGGGATCGAAGCGCCGTTCGCGAATCGCCTCCGTCCGCATATCGGTGTCGAGCGCCACCTCGACCACCGCGTTCCCCGCGCCGACCCGCGCTTCGAGCAGGCGTTGCGCGCGCTCGCGCAGCGCCTCTGTGCGGGTGTCGGGCGCGTCCTCCGGAGCCTCGTCCTCGACCCCGACGAGGCCGTTTTCCGCGTCTATGACGGACACGTCATCAGGGGTCAGACCAGCCACCGCAGAGGCAACGAGGAACCGCAGCGCGCGTGCGTGTTGCGAGCTTATGCCCTCTGATCGAGTGGTAATCGAGACCGAGGCGGATTGACGGATGTCACGCTGGAACGGGTTCGATCCGGTCGAGGCCAGATGGACGCGCGCGCTCGTGATCGCGTCATGCGCGAGGATCGTGCGCGCCAACTCGCCCTCCTTGGCGCGCCAATAGGCGGCATCGAACATCTGCGACGTGGTGCCGAAGCCGGACATCCCGTCGAGAAGTTCATAGCCCTTCGTGGTCGAGGCGGGCAGATTTTCCCCTGCAAGGCTCATCCGCAGCCTGTCGCGTTGCGACGAGTCGACGAAGATCGAATCGCCTCGGACCTCGTGGACGGCCCCGCGCTGCTCCAGGGCCTCGACGACCTCTGCCGCCGCGCCGTCTTCCAGACCGGCATACAACAGCGTCATGCTTGGCGCAGAAACCATGCGTGCCAATGCCAGCACCGCGAGGAACATGGCGAGCGTCGTGCCCACGATTATCACGCGCTGGCGCATGTCGAGGGAGTGCCAGAGGGTCATGATCTGTTGCAATTCTTTGCCTCCTGATCTGCGACGTCCTGCCGGTCGCTTTGGTCATGTTTCGTCGATCAGGCTTAATAATCGGTTAGTTTCTGTCGGTCATATTGGGCCTGTCGAACATCGGGAAACAGGTCATGGCACACGCTGAAGAATCGGATCAAACGGCGGGCACCGCCCCCACACGCGGCAGGGTTCCGGTGATCATCGGGCTTGTTCTGGCACTGATCGGCGGAGGCGGCGGGTTCTACGCAGCTTTCGAAGGTCTATTCCCATTCCCGCAAGCCACCGAGCGCGTGCTCAGCGCCATCAAGGCGGATACAGAGGCTCCGGCAGGTGCAGACAACGCGGACATGGCTTTCGTCCCGATCGATCCACTGGTCATCTCGCTTTCGGGAGACGGTCAGACGAGGCACCTTCGCTTTCACGCCCAACTCGAGGTCGAGCAGGATGATGCGGCGGAAGTCGCACGCGTGATGCCGCGGATCGTGGACGTGCTGAACACGTATCTGCGCGCACTCAGCATCACGGACCTCGAGAATAACGGCGCGATGCTGCGCCTTCGCGCGCAGATGCTGCGCCGCGTTCAGATCGTGACGGGCCGCGATGGGGTCAACGATCTGCTGATCATGGAATTCGTTCTGAACTGAAAGGGGGAATGATGGATCTCATTGCCGATATCCTGCTGGTCGCCGGCGCACTTGGGGCGGGATTTTATTGTCACGTGCTTGCCAAACGTCTGAACCGCTTCAACGATCTGGAAAAAGGTGTCGGGGGTGCCGTCGCCGTGTTGTCGGCCCAGGTTGACGATCTGACGCGCACGCTGCGCGATGCCCAGACGACCGCCAACGGATCGATGGAATCCCTCGACGGGCTCACGGGCCGTGCCGAAGACGTTGCCAAGCGCCTCGAACTTCTGGTCGCCTCGATGCACGATCTGGACGAGCACTTGCCGGCCGACACCGACCTGTCCAAACCGGAGAAGGTTGACGCACCGATCTTCCAACGTCACGCGCAGGACCTTTTCGGGGAACGATCATGATTTTCTTGCGCAAGCGGGTCCGCCGCCCGCGTGGACGCGTGCGCGGGGCCCTGGTCATGATCGCAACGCTGCTCATTGCGTCGGCGTTCGTGCGTCTCGGGGATGGTGTCGGTTGGGCTGTCGCGCGCGCCTCTGTCGAAGCCGTGTCGGGACCGGACACGCCGGACGCCGCTGTTGACTGCGAGGCACCACAGGATCTGCAGATCATGCACAACGCCCTGCAGGACCGCGCAGCGCGGCTCGAAGACAGGGAAGCAGCGCTTCGAGATCGCCTGCAGGCGCTTCGGATCACCGACAGTGAAGTCATGCAAAAGCTTGCAGACCTCGAGGCGGCCGAGACCGATCTACGCGAAACCCTCGCCATCGCGGAAACCGCGGCGGACGATGACGTCACCCGGCTGACCCAGGTTTACGAGCGCATGAAGCCCAAGCAGGCCGCGGCGCTTTTCGAGGAAATGGATCCCGGCTTTGCCACTGGATTTCTCGCACGTATGCGGCCCGAAGCCGCGGCCGCCATCATGGCCGGCCTCAGCCCGCAGGCAGCGCATACGTTTAGCGTCGTGCTGGCCGGTCGCAACGCCAATGTTCCGGGCGATTGATGGCACGCGCTCAGATTTTTTTAACTCAACAGTGCGATGCTTTGCAAACAAATGGTGAACGGAGAAGTCGATGCTCGGCACACTCGGTATAGTCGTGGTTCTTGTGATGGTGTTCGGCGGCTATCTCGCCGCCGGGGGCAAGCTCGACATCATCCTTGCGGCCCTGCCGTTCGAGATGATGATCATCCTGGGGGCCGCCACAGGCGCATTCCTCATTGCCAATGACCAGTCGGTGATCCGGTCGACGCTCAGGGACATGGCAAAGGTATTCAAGGGCCCCAGGTGGAAGCCCGAGGATTACAGGGATCTGCTTTGCCTGCTGTTCACCCTCATCCGCCTGAGCCGGCAGAACCCGGTGGCGATCGAAGAGCATATCGAAACGCCCGAAAACTCTTCGATTTTCGCGAAATACCCGCGCATCCTTGCCGATCCCGAGGCCGTGGCCCTGATTGGCGACACGCTGCGTTCGGCCATGATGAACTATGACGACCCCCACCAGGTCGAAGAGGTTCTCGAAAAGCGCATGGATGTCAGCGAACGCCATGCTCTTCAGTCCAGCCACGCTCTGCAGACCGTCGCGGACGGATTGCCCGCTCTCGGTATCGTCGCCGCTGTTCTCGGGGTGATAAAGACCATGGCCTCCATCGACCAGCCCCCGGAAGTTCTTGGAAAGATGATCGGCGGGGCTCTGGTGGGCACGTTTTTGGGGGTTTTTCTCGCCTACGGTTTTGTCGGTCCCTTTTCGGTCAAGGTGCGCGATGTGGTCGAAGAGGATGCACATTTCTACCGACTTATCCGCGAGGTCCTGATCGCGAACATGCACAATCACGCAGCGAATATCTGCATAGAGGTCGGGCGCCAGAACGCCCCGCTCCACAACCGTCCAAGCTTCACGGATCTGGAAAGGGCCTTGAAAGACGTCAGACAGGAGGCCGCATGATGTTTCGTGTGCTCGCGGTCTGTCTGGTTGGCATTGCCGGGGTGGCCTCGGCGCAGACGGTATCCGTAAGGTCCGGCGAACACGGTGGTTTCACGCGCCTGACCCTCGACCTGGCCGACAGGGAAGACTGGCGTATGGAGGAAAGTCCGGACGGCGTCCGGATCGTCTTTCCGGGCTCGGATATGGATTTCGACACCACACGTGTCTTTGATCGCATCAACCGCGACAGGCTTCGCGCGATCCAGCCGACGCGCGGGCAGCTTCAACTGGACTTTGCCTGCGAGTGCGATCTGACCGCATTCTGGCACGCCGATAGCCTGCTTGTCTTTGACATTGCAGAGACGGATCCTGCTCTTGAGGGCGCAGGCGAGCAAGCAACAGCGCCGTTGTCAGACGGGTACATGTCTCCAAGTCTCGACCCGCTTTCCGCAGCCACCGCGCGCCTTTCGCGAAGCCTTGAAGTGACCTTGCCAAAAGATCCTCGCGCCGATGAAACCATCCCGGGCACGATTGCAAACGCGGCCAGCAGGTCCGAGCTTTCCAGGATTCGGCAGAAACTCCTCAGGGAACTTGGTCGCGCGGCCGGGCAAGGTTTGCTGACGCCCGCTCGGACATCGCTGTCATTTTCCGATCCGACGACGACCGCGGCTGCCTCCGACAAGGACGTCGATACCGCGCAACGCGAAACACCGCCCACGCCAGAGATCCATGCCACGCAAAGCTCGCCCTTCAATCTTCGCGTCGAGAGCGGTGTCGACCCGGACTTTGCATCAAGGCATGCCGGAACGACGCGTCTCGACAAGGATGAAACATGTATCCCCGAGGCTTGGGTCGACTTGCCCTCCTGGGGCGGCACCGACGCGTTCCACGTTCGGATTGGCGACCTCAATCGTCGGCTGCTGCGTGAATTCGACCAGCCGGATGCAGGAATTGCCCTGCAGTTGGCGCGTAGCTACCTCTATTTCGGTCTGGGAGCCGAAGCTCGCGAAGTTCTCGACCTTCGGCCCGAACTCTCACCCGAGGACCAGATATTGCGCGAAATCGCGTCGATCATGGATCGCGCTACGGCCCCGGCGGAGGCGCGCATCGCCAACTTGGTCGGGTGCGGCGAGCCTGCCGTCCTTTGGGCCTTGCTCGCAAGGCAGGATATGCCATCGGAAACCGTTTTCGACCACAAGGCGCTCTTGCGCAGTTTTTCATCCCTTCCCGCGCACTTGCGAGAGGCATTCGGCCCAGAGCTCGCAAGTCGGCTGATCGAAGCGGGTCACGCACAGACCGCGCAAAGCATCATCCGCATGACAGAGCGAACCGCCCAGACGGCCAGATCGGATCTGGCGTTGGCGCGCGCAAATCTCGCAAGCGTTCAGGGTAAAGACGACACGGCCCGGATGGAACTGAACGAGGCGGTTGCGAAGAATTCCGAGATCGCTCCTGCGGCGCTCGCGAAACTGATCGACGGCTTGATCGCGGACGCGCTCCCCGTCCCGCTGGAAAAGGCGGAACTCGCCGCCGCATACGCCTTCGAGAACCGGGGGACGGATCTGGGCAGGCGGATGAGCGAAACATATCTCTCCGCCCTCGGGGCGTCGAATGCATTCGCCAAGGCGGTCTCCGAATTCCAGCGTCTGCGGAACGATATCGACGATGCCGGAATTTCCCGTATCGCGGCGACACTCATGCGGCGGATGACACGGGATTCAGATGACGTGACCTTTCTCAGGCACGCTTTGAGCGACCAGCTCGTCACACCGGACATGATACCGCCGGCCCTGGGCGTCGATGTCGCGAAACGTCTTCTTGCATCCGGCTTTGCCGAACACGCCCACAGCTTCGTTGCCCCTGATCTGCCCGGTCGGTCGGATAAACCGTCAAAGCTGATCCGCGCGGAAATCGCCCTGGTACAGGAGCGTCCTCGACAGGCCGAGGTCGAACTTCTGGATATGGATGATCCGGACGCGACCGTGTTGCGCGCGCAGGCAAGAACCCTCGCCGGCGATCACGCGGCGGCGCAGGCCCTCTACAAGGCCAGTGACGAGAGCGACTTGGCCATGCAGGCCGCCTGGTTTGCGCAGGACATGGACGCGTTGACCCGCGCCGATGACCCCATTGTGCGACAGCTTGCCGAGAACTTGCAAAACGCATCACAAGAGCCTGCAACCACACCGGATGCGCCATTCGAGCGCCATCGGCACGTTCTCGAAACCGCCCAAACCCTACGCACGGCCACGACAACGCTTCTCGATGCCAAGGCAGTGCCAAATGACCCGTGAAGGTAGAAGACGCATGCCCATGTGCCCGCACAGCGTCACGAACACATGGCACCACCTGAAAGAACACGCTTACTTTGGGGAAAGCCCAGAATGATCCACTCACGCCCCGCCATGTGGTCGAAAAAGACCATCTGTTTCGCCCTGGGTCCTGTTCGACCTGCTGACGTCACAAGGTTTTCCTGGAACTGCACGCCTGCCGGTTTTTGCAATACCGTCCAGCCATCGGGACCGGAACGGGAGCACGATACCGGCAAAGCCCTGAATAAACAGACTTGCACCGGGCCACGACGGTAATGTCCTGCGCCTGTATACACTTTTTGCAACGTCCTTGGCGGATTGCGCCCCGATCACGGCGGGGTTCGGTCCGATCGGAAAGATCGTGCCTCTCGTATTCCCTAGCACATCTGGAGCGTCGCGGATGAAGAACTTGTCCGGAGGTCACCTGTTCCAACCGACAGTGATGCTGGCCATCGCGTTGATGGCGATCATCGTGATGATGATCCTGCCGATGCCGGCATGGGTCCTCGATGTCGGACTGGCATTGTCATTCGCGCTTGCCATCCTGATCTTCACAATCACTCTGTTCATCGAGCGCCCATTGGATTTCTCGGCCTTTCCGACGATCCTTCTGACGTCGCTTATGCTTCGACTTTCGTTGAACGTATCCTCGACAAAGCTCATCATCGGCCAGGGCCACACGGGAACGGACGCCGCGGGGGAGGTGATACAGGGCTTCTCCAGCTTCATCATGGGGGGTAGCGTTTTCCTCGGCGTCGTGGTGTTCGCTGTTCTGCTGATCGTGAACTTCATGGTCATCACGAAAGGTGCGGCGCGCATGGCCGAAGTCGGTGCACGCTTTGCGCTCGACGGGATGCCGGGCAAGCAGATGGCCATCGACAGCGACATGTCGGCCGGCGCGATCACGCATCAGGACGCGCGGGAAAGACGCGAACGCGATCAACAGGAAACCACGTTTTTCGGCTCACTCGACGGCGCATCGAAATTCGTCAAAGGGGATGCGATCGCTGGACTGCTGATCACGCTTCTCAATCTTGTCATGGGCTTGATCATGGGCACCGTCATTCATGACATGCCGCTTGGTCAGGCTTTCGAAACCTATGCAATCCTGACGGTGGGTGACGGGCTTGTGACCCAGATCCCGGCTGTCATCATATCGATCGCCTCGGCGCTGCTGCTTGCACGCGGCGGCACGCTCGGATCGACCGATGTCGCGGTCACGGATCAGATCGCCAAGCATCCTGCCGCCCTCGGCACGGTGGCTGTCCTCATGGGGATGTTCGCGCTTGTGCCCGGGCTGCCGTTCCTGCCCTTCATCATTGGCGGCCTTGGACTGGGGGCCATGGCGGTAGTCAGCCATCGGCGCAAGGCGGCGCGCCAGCAACCCGAGGACGCAAACCAGAAACCTGCGCTCCCGGCCGAGCAATCGATGGGCGACATTCTCGAACTTGACGACATTCATGTCGAGTTCGCGCCCGACCTCGTGAACATGGTGCTGGACCCCGGTGCCGGTCTGGATGCGCGTATTTCCAACATGCGGCGCTTCATCGCGACGCAATACGGTCTGATCCTGCCCGAAATACGCTTAACGGACGAGCCAGGCTTGCCACCTGAAAGCTACGTGGTCCGCGTACAAGGCGTTGAGCAGGCGCGCGCGACATTGCGTGCCAGCCATCTGCTGGCCCTTGATCCGGAGCGCCATCCCGGTTTGCCTGCGGGCGAAACCGTCACCGAGCCGGTCTATGGCGCGCCGGCGCGCTGGATTGCGGAGTCGAAACGGGATCAGGTGGCCATAGAGGGCATCACGCTCGTCGCTCCACCGGAGATTCTCGCCACGCATCTGCTCGAAGTGATCCGCCGCAATCTAAGCCGCCTGCTGACAATGAAGGCGATGCGGCGTCTTCTAGATGAAATGGTGAACCTGAGCGACAAGACCCGCGCCGAGGCCAATCGCAAGCTGCTTGACGAGATGATCCCTGACCGCGTTGCTCCCGATCTTCTGCACGCGGTGTTGCGGCTGCTGCTGGCCGAGAAAGTCTCGATCCGCAACCTTTCGCTCATAATCGAAGCGACGGCAGAGGCGCGTTCGACCCTGCCGACACCAGAGGCGATCTGCGAACATGTGCGTCAGCGTCTCGGCTTCCAGCTGGTCGCGGAATTGCGGCGCGGTGACGGCTCGGTGCCGCTGATTCAGCTTTCACCGGACTGGGAGGAAACATTCTGCATGTACCAGGTCGAAGGTGAGAAAGGCCGCCGGGACGTGGCTTTGCCCCCGGAAATTTTCAACACGCTGACCGACGCCGTCGGCGACGAAATCAAACGTGCGACCGGCAACGGGATCTCGCCAGCCATTGTCACCGCCACGCATCGGCGGCGATTTCTTCGCACCGCGTTGTCCGCAAAGCACATAGACACGCCGGTCCTGTCGTTCGAGGAAATCGGCATCGACACAAAACCGGCGCTTGTCGGGGTCGTCCCGGCATGAACGCACTTGTGGAGGTCCTGGACATCACCCAGGATCTGCTGTGGCTGCATTTCATGGTCTTTCTGCGCATATCGCCGATGATCGCCCTGTTTCCCGGATTCGGGGAAAATTCCGTGCCGGTGCGCATAAAGCTCGGGCTGGCGCTTGCGATGACGGCCATCGTGACCCCCGCCGTGGCGCCGGAACTCTCGTCGGCCGCAGACGCAGATCAGACGCTCGGCCGCCTCGTGCTGACCGAAACTGCTATCGGGCTTCTTCTCGGCATCGGCATCCGACTTTTCATGCTCGCCCTGCAGACGGCAGGCTCCATCGCGGCACAATCGACATCGCTCGCTCAGGTGCTTGGTAATGCGAGCATAACCCCTGTTCCCGCCATGGGACATATTCTTGTCACCGGCGCGGTCGCGCTTGCGATGATCCTCGATCTGCACGTTCGCCTCGCCGAGATGGCGGTGCTGAGTTATCGTGCCTTTCCCTTGGCCGAAGGGCTCGCCCCTGCCGATGTGGCGCAATGGGGCATCGGGCGGGTCGCCCATGCGTTCGGTTTCGCCTTCACGCTCGCGGCTCCTTTCGCGATCGCCTCCCTGCTTTACAACCTGACGCTTGGAATTATCAATCGCGCCATGCCCCAACTGATGGTGGTGTTCGTCGGCGCACCGGCAATCACCGCGGCGGGGCTCGGTTTGCTGATGTTGATCGCCCCGACCATGCTGACACTCTGGGTCGAGGCTCTGAACGGTTTCATGATCAATCCCGTCGGAGATCCCTGATGGCCGAGCAGGACGACGACGCCGACAAGACCCAGGAACCGACACAGCACAAGCTTGATGAGGCGCGCAAGAAAGGCAATCTTGCACGTTCGGCCGATCTCAACACGGCCGGATCATATGCGGGTTTCCTGCTCGCGGCGACAGCGGCTGGCGCGGCATCGATTCAAGACGCCAGCTCTACCTTCATGTTGATGTTGAGCGGGTCAGATAAGTTCGCGTCAGCAGTATTCGACCCGGAGGTTGGCGGCGGAGCATCGGCCTTGGGCGGGGTGTTGCTGAGCATCTGCCTTGCGATGGCGGCCTGGTTTGCCCTTCCCGCCGGGATGGCTTTGCTGTCCGTGCTCGCACAGCGCAGTTTCGTGGTCGCACCCAGCAAGCTCGAACCCAAGCTGTCGCGCATAAATCCCGCCGAGAACGCGAAAAACAAGTACGGCCCGTCGGGACTTTTCGAATTCGGCAAGAGCGCGCTCAAATTGGTGCTTTTCTGTTTTCTGCTCGGTGTCTATTTGGCCGGACGATTGCCCCAGATCGTCGGATCGCTGCATGCCGAACCCAACATCATCGGCACGCTGATGGCCCGCATGACGCTTGAATTCCTGTTTGTCGTTCTGCTCATCGCACTCGCGATCGGGGCTGTCGATTTTTTCTGGCAGCATCACGATCATCGTCGTCGCAACATGATGTCGCACAAGGAGATCCGGGACGAGCACAAGCAGAACGAGGGCGATCCCCTCATGAAAGGGCAGCGGCGGCAGAAAGCGATGCAGATCGCCACCAACCACATGATGGCCGATCTGCCAAAGGCGGATGTCGTGATCGTCAACCCGACCCATTACGCAGTGGCGCTGAAATGGAGCCGTGCCGCCGGTGCCGCCCCAGCCTGCGTCGCCAAGGGCGTTGACCATGTCGCGCAGGCCATTCGCGAATGTGCGCACGAGCATGGTGTCCCCGTGCACAGCGATCCACCCACGGCGCGCGCGCTTTATGCCGGCACGGAAATCGGCCAGGAAGTTGACGCGTCACAATATCGGGCCGTGGCGGCCGCCATTCGTTTTGCCGACAAGATGCGCAGCAAGGCAGGGTACCGACAGTGAAAGATGACGATCTCGACGCACTTGCCGAACTGACAGGCGCGCTTTACCAGGCCGAGGCCGCGCGCATGCGTCAACTGTTTGCGGATGAACGACGCTTGCGCGAAGGGCTGGCCCGGCTCGAGGCGCAATACGCGGCCAATCGCACCCTCCCCGAACCCCAGCTCAACGGTCTGCGGCAGATCGGCGGCGACATGATCTGGCAAGGCTGGGTGAGCCGCAAGAAGGCGGAGCTCCAGTCGGAACTGGCGCGTGTACTCGGTTACAAGGGCCAGACCATAGCGAGGCTGCGGCGAGCCCACGGCAAGTCGCACGCGGTCGAACGGGTTATGGCGGCCGAGCGCGCACAACGGATCGCCTCGAACCGGGCCCAAGACGCGGAGACGCGCGCGCAACTCGGGCTGCTCGAACAATGGGTATCCGACTGATCGCGAGGCTTTAGATATCCTGGCGGGCGACCTCGGTGATCAGAACGCCCTTTGCCGTGTCACCAAGCAAGCGTGTCGCCTCTTCCGTCAACGAAACGCGCAGGGCATCCATGGAGTTGGACCCGGTGAAGTCACCCGCGAACCCGCCCATGTTGGCGTGATCAAAGAGAAGCTGCAGGAACGCATCCCTCAATTTGGGTTCGCGGTCATGGACCTGTTGCGCAGCTCCTCTTTCGAGCTCGACGGTAAGAGACATGACAACCAGCGCATTGATCCTGTCGTGCTTGACGACAGGGATGACGAACTGGTTGTTGAGCTTGACGAATTCCGTACCGCTCTCCGCTTCGGACCCGGTCCGGGCAGACCTCGATAACGCGGCATCGTCCGGGACTTCCATGGGATCGGCGCGCGTCCCGTGGCCCAGCCACATCCCGGCCGCGACACCGCCCCCCGTGCCCAGAAGCGCCACCATCACGGGCAGTATCTTGCGGATCATTCGGTCTCTCCTTGAAGCGATGTCAGAACGGCAGGATCGCATCCAGCACTTGCTGGCCGATCCGGGGTTGTTGCACATCCGTGATCTGCCCGCGTCCGCCATAGGAAATGCGTGCCGCGGCGATCTTGTCATAAGTGATCTCGTTCCGGCGTGAAATATCCTCCGGCCGCACGAAGCCGGTGACCAAAAGCTCTCGAAGTTCGAAATTCACGCGCACCTCCTGGGATCCCTGGATTTCCAGAACGCCATTCGGCAAAACCCGCATCACGGTCGCCGCAATCCGGAGCGTCATTTCCTCGCTGCGCCGCACGGAACCATCGCCGCCGGACTGACTGCTTGAATCGATCCCGACGGCCGGATCGAGGCTGGCCCCGTCCGGCAGTTTGGGATTAACGCGTTGCGGCAACCCCAGAAGATCCGGGATCGCGAGATCTTCGGATCCGTTTCGCGAGCGTTGGGTGGCGTTTGAAATCTGCGCCTCTTCGTCGATCTCTATCACCACGGTCATGATGTCGCCGCGTCGCGCGGCACGCCGGTCCCCGAGCAGTGACCTCTTGCCCGCGCTCCAGAGAGAGGCCTCGCCGAACGGCGCGTTGTTCACGGACCGCACCGGCAGGCCAGGATCAAGCATTGCCACCTCCTCGCTGGTATCCTTCGTCGGTGTGAAGCTCGGCGGCTTGCCGATATGATCCACCCGTCCGCATCCCGCCACGACCCCGACAAGCGTCAAGAGTACAAATTCTTTAAAATAGGGCATAATCTCTCCAGTCACTCGCTTATTTCGCCACTTCGATCCGGCCGTCTGCAGAGACCCGGCCCGTGACCGTGGCGCGCGAGGCGAGGTTCATGACGCGCACGTAATCGCCTGTTCCGGCCCGCGCGAGCGCACGTCCTTCGGTGACGATGCGCAGACCATCCCGGGCATAGACGAGCGGCACCACCTGATTGCGGTCGACCACGGTCGGCGGACCGACATGATGGGCATGCACGGCACGTCCGGGATACAGCGCGACACGCGCCTCCTTGCCGATCAGATCCTCTAGGGTGACAGAACCACCACCCTCGCCCGGTTTCAGCAGGACATCCCCGGGGCCGATGATCTCTTGCGCGCGGATCGTGCGCGCGGGCACGACCATGTCCGCGAGCGCCGGTCCGGCCGCTGCCCAAATCCCGAAAACCAGCGCAGCGCGCATCACCGCACCTGTGTCGTTGCGCTGAGCATCTGATCCGCGGCGGTGATGACCTTGGCATTCATCTCGTAGCCGCGCTGCGCCTCGATCAGTTCGGTGATCTCGCGCACCGGATCGACCGAGCTGTCCTCGAGATAGCCCTGGCGCAGCGTGCCGAGCCCGTCCTGCCCTGCCGTTGTCACGTTCGGCGCACCCGAGGCCTCGGTCTCGAGAAAGAGATTGCTGCCGATCGCTTCGAGGCCCTTTGGATTCGAGAACCCCGCGAGGTTCAGCTGTCCGATCGATTGCGCCTCGGGTTCGTCCTGGAAATAGGCAAAGACCTCACCCTCGGCATTGACCGAGATGCTGCGCGCGTCTTCGGGAATGGTGATCTCCGGGGCGACCGCAAAGCCTTCGGAATTGACGATCAGGCCCTCGGCCGACCGTTTCAGCGCCCCGTCGCGGGTATAGGCCGACTGGCCCGAGGGCAGTGTCACCTCGAGATAGCCCGCGCCTTCGATCGCAAGGTCAAGGTCGCCATTGGTCGCACTCAGCGAGCCCTGCGCCAGATCCACCGAGATCGCCGAGGGCCGCACGCCAAGCCCGAGTTGTACGCCGGTTGGCAGGACCGTGCCATCCGAGGCATTGATCGTGCCGGCACGCGCCAGCTGCTGATAGTGCAGATCGGCGAATTCCGCGCGGCGCGCGTTGTAGCCGGTCGTCGACATGTTGGCGAGGTTGTTCGATATCGTCTCCACCCGCATCTGCTGGGCGGCCATGCCGGTTGCGGCGATCTTGAGGGAATGCATGTGCTGTTCCTTCCCGGTTAGCGGGTGAATGTATCGAGCGCAGTCATCATCCGCTCGTTTTCGGCATCGAGGAAGCTCTGACCCGTCTCGTAGGCGCGCTGCACTTCGATCATCCGGGCAATCTGGCCGATCGGGTCGACATTGGACCCTTCGAGAAATCCTTGCAGGACGCGCGCGTCGAAGGTCGGCTCGATCCCACCCTCTGCCCGGAACATGACACCATCCTCGCGCAGAAGGTCCGTGCCTTCGAGTGGCCGCACGAGTCCGATCTGCGCGAGCGGACGATCACCATCGCTGAGCGTGCCGTCAGACGAAACGCCCGGATCGGTGATGTCGGGCGGCACGAAGATCGGCGCGCCGCCGGCGTCGAGCACACGGAAGCCGTCCGGTGTCACGAGATCACCCACCGCCGACAGCGTGAAATGGCCCGCACGTGTCAGTCGCTCCCCGAGCGGCGTTTCGATCAGGAAGTAGCCCTCCCCCTCGATTGCCATGTCGAGCCGACCGCCGGTTCTTTCCAGCGCCCCCTGCTGGGACGAGACGCTTCGGACATTGCCATGCGCCATCGACAGCGACTCTCCCCCGCCGGTCCGCTTGACATGTTCGGAAAAGACCAGCCCGTCCTGCCGATATCCTGTCGTCGCGGCGTTTGCGATATTGTTGGCCACGATCCGCAATTCGCGCATGAGACCCGATTGACGGGTCAATGTCGTATAGCCCGATGCTTCCATCCTAGCCTCCCGTGATCATCGGCACGAGCCGATCCTGAAAGAACGTCACCAGTGTCTGGGTCATGAACCCCATGCTGAGCCAGAAGACGAGAACGATCGCCCCGAGCTTGGGCACGAAGGTCAACGTCATTTCCTGGATCGAGGTCAGCGCCTGAAAAAGCCCCACGACAAGCCCGGCGACGAGGGCCACCGCGAGAATGGGGAACGATATGATCACCGCCACCCAGAGCCCTTCGCGCAGCGTGTCGAAGAAGAGGACCTCATCGAGCATCGGATCAGACCGGCATGCGCAGAATTTCCTGATACGCCTCGACCACGCGGTCGCGCACCGTCACTGCCGCCTCGACAGCAAGCTCTGTTTGCGCCAGCGCCTGCACAAGTGCGTGCGGATCCGCCCTGCCGGTCATCGCCTCGGTCGCGATTTCTTCGCCCTCGCGCAAGGTTGCCCGGAAATCCTGCGCAACAGTTCCGAAGGCCGCGCCCGCGCTGCCCGCCTGGGGTTCGGTTGCGGGCTTTGACGCGGCATAGCCCTGTGCGGCGTGAAGTGCTGTGATATCCATTCTGGACCTCCGTGATCAGCCTTATTTGCGTAACAATTCCATCAGGCGCGACGACATCTGCCGGGCCTGTTCGAACATCTTGAGATTGGCTTCGTAGCTGCGCTGCGCCTCGCGCGCGTCCGCGATCTCGATGATGAGATCGACGTTCGATCCGTCATATTGGCCGGTTTCGTCAGCAAGCGGATGACCGGGGTCATACACCTTCGCCAGTTCGCGCCTGTCGAGTTGCACCGGACCCGGCGCCACCGTCCCTTGAGCACCAGCGCCCTTGAATTCCGTCTCGAACGCTACTGTCTTTCGGCGGTAGCCCGGCGTGTCGGCATTCGCGATATTCTCCGAGACATGAACCAATCGCTGGCTCTGGGCCCTGAGACCGCTTGCGGAGACCGACAGGGAATTTGCGAAATCGCTCATGACCCTCTAGCCTCGTCCAAGCGCAGTGCGCAGTTGGTTGAGCGACGATCGGTAGATCGCGATTGCGCGATCGTGCTGTCGCTTAACCTCGACCGCGTTCAGCATTTCGGTTTCCAGCGCGACGGAATTGCCGTTGGGATCGCGTTGCATGCCCTCGCGTTCGGACGGCTCCAAGCCCGACGGCATGTCCTGCCCCATGAGATGACCCTCGCGCGTCGCGCGAGGTACCGCCGCGCTGCGCCGCGCCTCAAAAACCTCTTGGAAGGGCGCGATATCTTGCGCGCCGTACCCTGGCGTATCGGCATTCGCCATGTTCTGCGCCACAAGGGCTTGGCGCGCACCGGCATGGGTGGCCATCGCGTGCGACATGCGAAAGATGTCAAGTTTTTCGAACATCAGGGCGTCTCCCTCGTTGGCTTCAATCAAGGCTTAACTCTGATTCCTTTAGAAATTGTTTTCAGAAGATGATCGGAGCGTTCGAATGACCCAAACTCGCATTGACGGACTAGCGGCGGAAATATCGGCGCTGAATGCGCTGCACACGGTGGGGCGGGTTGTATCCGTGCAAGGGGCGACCCTGCGCGTGTCAGGTTTGTCGTCCGCAGCCTGCATCGGGGACCGGATCCGTATCCACGCACGTGACGGGCGACCGCGCAGCGGCGAAGTGCTGCAGCTGGACGAGGCCTCGGTTCTGGTGCTGCCAGACGAACCGGCAGAGGGTCTGGCGCTCGGCGATCGGGTCAGCCTGCTAGGGGCGTCTACCATCGCCCCGTCCCAAGACTGGATCGGACGGGTGATCGACCCGTATGGGCAACCACTCGACGATCGCCCGCTCATGCGCGGTCCGCGGGCACGTCCTGTCCGCGCCGACCCGCCATCTCCGGCCCGTCGCCGTCCTCTGGGCGCGCGCCTCGAGACCGGAATGGCCGCGTTCAACACGTTCCTGCCTATCGTCAGTGGCCAGAGAATGGGAGTATTTGCCGGATCCGGGGTTGGGAAATCCATGTTGCTTGGCCAGCTTGCCCGAAACATGCAAGCGGATCTGGTCGTGATCGCCCTGATTGGGGAGAGGGGGCGCGAACTGTCCGATTTCATCCGGGAGGTCCTTGGTCCCGAGGGCATGAAGCGAGCGGTCATCGTCGCGGCGACCTCGGACCGTTCGCCGCTTGTGCGGCGTCGATGCGCCTGGACGGCGATGGCGGTGGCAGAGCATTTCAGGGATCAGGGGCAGCATGTGCTTTTCCTCGCCGATTCGATCACGCGCTTTGCAGAAGCGCATCGCGAGATAGCCGTATCGGCCGGAGAAATGCCCGCCTTGCGCGGGTATCCGGCCTCCACGGCCCCGGCGATCATGTCGCTTTGCGAACGCGCCGGCCCCGGAGAGTCCCTAGCCGGGGATATCACCGCGCTCCTGACTGTGCTGGTCGCCGGGTCCGACATGGACGAGCCGGTCGCCGACATCCTGCGCGGCGTTCTCGACGGGCATGTCGTGCTGGACCGCCAGATCGCGGAGCGTGGGCGCTATCCGGCCATCGATGTCTTGCGCTCGGTCTCACGGAGCCTGCCCGGCGCTCTCGATACCGAAGAGAATGCGCTAGTTTCCGAGGCACGTCGTTATCTCGGAAGCTATGCGCGCGCCGAGACGATGATCCGGGCCGGCCTGCATGTCGAAGGCAACGATACGACGCTCGACCAGGCTATTCGTCTGTGGCCGGAAATCGACGGCTTTCTCGGCGAAACGGAAGCTGGGTCGAGCCGAAACAGTTTCGCCCGCCTGTCTGTCATCATGCGCCGAGCCGGGGCCGGCAGCAAAATGTCCGGCCGGTCCAAGCGATCCTGACCGGATCCGCTCGGACACGACGGGGGCGCGGTGGACCGGCTACGTCAGAACGCGCGGGGCGCTGACTGAAGCAGGGTAAGGGCGATGGATTGAGAGGACTGGGCATTGAAACCGGCGATCTGGTCACGGACCACGAAACGCCGGATCAACTGCTCCTGCACGTCCGCTTCGGCCAGATCCGACACGGACCCGATGCCAAGCTGACTGTCGGCCCGCGACTTGATCTCGCGCAACTGCCGATCGAGGTCCAGCTGCGCAAAGCTTTCCGGCAATCCGAGTGCGGTTTCGAAAACACGGCGCAGCGGCTCGCTGCCAAGGATGCGAAACCAGCGCGCATTGTCGGAGGCGTCATCGGTTGCAATCGCGCCAAGTTCCCGTTCGGCATTGAGGGCAAGGCGCATGGACTGGTCCTGGTCGCCGACCGCAACCTCGAATTCGCGACGCCGGAACTGATCGGTGATCCGTGTGCCGAAGCCTGCGTCTTGCGTTTTCGGAGTGCTGTCCTCGCCCAAGCCGAAAGCTTCGGTGAGTTGCTTGTAGCGCGGATCGGTCAGGCGGTTCGCCAGGGCATTGTCGCGTGCCGTCCCTTCCTCCAGGATCTTGCGGATGAAGGCCTGGCTGTTGATCTGATCCTGTAACCCGAAAGCCCCGAGCGCCACGCGCAGCAGACGACGGTCGGACACGAGATCTTCCGCTGTCTTGATGCCGCCAATGGTCTTCTCGAAATACTCGGTGTCGCGGACGATCTGCGGCGACTTGTTGAAAAGCTCCGTCTGCCGGTCCATCGTGCGACCCAGAAGCGACCACCCGGCCAGTCCACCGATCGGAAGAACGGGTGAAAAGGTCATGACCGCCGCCCATGGGCCATCAGACGATCCTCGCGCGGCAGCAGGGCGCGCAGCGCTCTCAGGCATTGATAATGCTGGTCATCGAGCAGATCCCGTGTCGCGCGTGCAAGCAGCGCGCGGCTGTCGTCATCGCGCAGCACCTGGCTGAGTTCCTCGATCTGGCGCAGCAGGCGGGGACGCACGGCCTGCGGATCGCTGTCGCCCGACAGGACCAGTTGGGCGTTGTAGCAAACGCGGCGCACTGGTGTCGTCGCGTCTTCGGGGTGGATCGCATCGCGCAGTCGCAGGATGTTGGCATCCGGCGTCTGAACGACAAGGCTGGCCCGACGCGCGCCGTTCTCGACAACGGCCCCGTTGATCAGCACCCGTTCCCGGGGCCTGAGCTTCAGGACAAGACCGCTCATCGGTCGGCACCATTGTTCCCGAGGCCCCGCATGATGGCGGTGTTGATCTCGATCAGCGGGGCCACCTCGGCCCGACGTTCCAGGACCTTGGTTGTATGCTGATCGGTGAATTCGAACAGGTAGAACACGCGGGCCCTCAGATCGGCGGGCAAGCCGTTGCCGTCCGTGGCCACATCGATGGCGAGAACGCGCCACAGGTTGCGATTCTCGTGCAGTGCCGCGGCAAGGTCGGGAAAGTGATCGAGCCCCCCGGATCCAGCCTTTTTCAGCCGGGCCGTGATCCGTGCCACCGCCGCGTATTCGACGGCGCGCGGGCTGCGGATCTGGTTCTGTGTCGTGGCGGAATAGCCCGTCTGGGCCTGTATCATGACGTTCACGTTCGGCACCTCTGTTCCATCAAAGTGGTTCAATGTGGACGAAAGGGCCGGGGCATATCAGCCCCGGCCCGATCATATCAGCGGAACAGCGACAGGATGTTCTGCGGACCTTGGTTGGCGATCGACAGCGACTGCGTCGCCAGCTGCTGCTGCACCTGCAGCGCCTGCAACTTGGCCGAGGCCTCTTCCATGTTGGTGTCGGTCAGGACACCGATCCCGGACTTCAGGGCGTCGCGCATGGCGCCGACGAACTCCATCTGGTCCCCGACCTGCGCGGATTTCGCGCCGAGGGATGCGCCCGCGGTCAGCACGGCGTCGCGCATGGTCTGGATCTCACCGACAAGGGTGTCAGCCGTGGCCGTAGCGCCATCAAGCTCCGTGAACGTCACACCTGCCACGTCGGTTTCCAGATCCTGGCCTTCCACCGTGATTGTCTCGACGCTTGACTGCCCTCCCGGAGTGCTGCGGGCGACGGACGAGGCGATGTTGACTTCGGCGTTTGTGCCGTCCGGGTTCGTTTTCAACAGGTTGATGCCGTTGAACTGCGCCCCGTCAACGACCGCATCCATCTTTTCTTTCAGCGCGCCGATCTGCTCATTGAGCTTGGCAAAGTCGGCGCCCTCGCTCTTGCCCGCGACGGCCAGTGCCTCCATTTCGTCGAGCGAGCCGGTCAACTGGTCCACACCCGCCAAGCCC
>JAWLGF010000020.1:0-12476 GCA_041685205.1 Roseovarius sp. | reverse complement strand
TTGAGCTTGGCAAAGTCGGCGCCCTCGCTCTTGCCCGCGACGGCCAGTGCCTCCATTTCGTCGAGCGAGCCGGTCAACTGGTCCACACCCGCCAAGCCCACGTCGAGCGTCGCCTTGCCGACCCCAAGCTCCTTGGAGACCGCGTTGAACATGTTCGCGTCGCTGTCCATCTTGGTCGAGATCGACCAGACGGCGCCGTTGTCCTTGGCAGATCCGACTTCCTTGCCGGTCGAGATCATGTCCTGGGTCTTGCCAAGATCGGAATTGATCGCCTGCAGCGACTGCAGGGCAACCATCGCGCTGTTGTTCGTCAGAATGCTGGTCATAGCCTAATCCTTGTAAGGTTGGCGCTTTGCGCCGTTGGTGGATATCGCCCCGGGGGTCGGGACGGTGCGCTCGTCATTCTGACCGATGCGATGCGGGCCAACCGTGACCCGGATCGCGCCACCCGTGTTCCGGATGCCCCCGCACCATGCGCGGCCAAACCCTAACGCGGCGCTAAGACCATCCAGTGATTTGCGCGGCATTCTAGTCAAAGTTTCACGCCCGTTTATGGACCGTGCGCATGACCTCGCCGGGTATGGTGTGCTTGCGCCCCTGCCCGTCATAGGTGTCCATCGACTTGCGGATCTCGCGGTAGCTGGCGATGCGCGCGGCCACCGAACGGATCCCCTGCAGAGCGCCGTCGAGCAGGCCCTGGTTCCGGATCATCTTGGCCTGCAGCGCGCCGAGATCCTGCCGGCGGTCCATCTTGTCGTTCAACGCCTGAACGAGCCGTTCCTTTTCCGGGACACAGGTCCCGACACGGCCCAGATCGCCGCCCAGAAGCGCGGCACGTTCATCGTCGAGCAGCGCGTCGAGCAGCGCAATGATGCGGTCTTCGGTCTCATTGATCATCGATCTTGTCCTGCAGATTTGCGTGGAAGATGTCGGCAAGGCCGATGCCGCCCGACGCCACCATTTCGCGGGCGAGCGCCTCGCGCTGGAAGGTCGCGAAATGCGATTCGCCCGCGCTGCCGCTGAAACTGTTGTCCTGCTCGCCGACGCCTGCGGATTTGAGCATTTCGGCCAGAAAGCTCGCTTCGAGCTTTTCGGCGACGGCGCGCAGCTCGGTTTGGGCATGTGGCGCGGGATGGGCGCCGGCGACATGGCGCGATTGTGAAATTTCTGTCACGGGATTACCTCGAATTGATGGAAGTAAGCCGGATGAGACAGCAAAGCGGTAAAGAATCAGTAACCCGGTGGCGGCATGATGGGCGCACACGCAGCGAGTCCGGAGCCCCGACATGCAACCTCTCACCACGCCGGCCGAAACGACGCTGACGGTTTTGCGACCGGACGCGGCAGATACCGATCGCGTTCGGGAGCGGTCGCCAGGATCTGGCAAGGAGGCCACGCCGTTCGAAATCGTCTTTGACGAGGTCTCCACACGAAGGAGCCAGTCGGACCCGAAAGACGTCGCCGTTCTGCCCGATACAGATGAAGCCACCGACGCGAACGCGGAAAGCGAAGGGGAGAACGGGCCACTCGACGACGAGACCGCGATGCCGCACACGTCCGATCCTGATCCGGAGATCGCGCAGCCCGTCGCGACGGACCCAGAGGACACCGGACAGCTTTCCTTCCACGAGGCGACATCCCCTGCGTCACTTGTCGCGCCACGTGACATGCCTGCCGCGGAGTCTGCGACGGGGCGCCCCGAGGCGACCGCTGCCATGCCGAAGCAAGCCAACGAGCCCCTTGTCGAGACCACGGCACGGGCGCGCGCGACCGCGTCTGAGCGCGCCGCGGATCGCGGGCCTTCACCCATTCCCGTGCCGTCGTTCGGACCACCTGTTGCGGCGACATCCGTTCGCACGGTTGTCGAGGTTCAAACCGCCCGCACGGGGCTTGCGGCGGAAATCGAGAATATGCGCAGCGTCGGAATGAGCGACCCCTCCGTGGCGCAGACCCGAGGGACCCGTGAAGCAAGGGACGTCGCGCGTGTGCCTGCCCCGCCGGGCGGCGCGCCGGCGACTCTGCATGCAGGCGCATCGCCACTGATACAGGGTCCCGGGGCGGATCCCGCGCATGTCAAGGCCCGTTTGTCCAGCATGCTGGTCGACAGCACACGAATCGACAGCACGGAACGAGGGCGTGAGCCGGAAAGTTTGCCCGGCGCCGAACCACGCAGCGTGACCGGAAACAGCCTTGGCGCTTCGAGCCTCGCCGCCCCGCCCCGGTCGGATCTGCCTCAAATCATGGCCATGCAGATTGCGGCGGCAATCCAGAAGGGCGGGTCGGGCATGAAGCCGGGCATCGAGCTCCGCCTGAGCCCTGAAGAGCTCGGCGCCGTTCGGCTGACCTTCACGCAGTCGGACACCGGCGTCACCGTCAACATCCAGGCCGAGCGTGCGGAAACGCTTGAACTCCTTCGTCGCAATATCGACACGCTCGCACGGGAGTTTCTCGATATCGGATACAGTTCGGCCGACTTCACCTTCGACCGCGAAAAAGACGAGGCGCAGGAAAACGCGCGACCCGTCGACCCCGGTGTCGCGACAGCGGACGCGACCCTCGTTCACCATTCACCAGAGTCGATCCTGTCAAGGATCCTGATCTCGGATCGGCTCGACATCCGTCTTTAGAAAAAGGACGACACAATGGACCTCACCCCCCTCACCCAACCGCGACCGGCCACGCCCGAAATCCCTCCGATGGGCAGGGCTGGCGACACCGAAGCGCCCGGGAACAGAAACGCGCTCAGCTCGGATTTCGAGACGTTCCTGAAGATGCTCACGACGCAGATGCGGAACCAGGATCCGCTCAACCCCGTGGAATCCGCGGATTTCGCGGTGCAGCTCGCGACATTCTCGACGGTCGAGCAGCAGGTGCGCACGAATGATCTGCTGTCGGGTCTGGGTGCGCAGATCGACACGCTCGGCCTCGGGCAATTGTCGGGCTGGATCGGACTGGAGGCCGAGGCGCGTATGCCCGTCACATATCAAGGCGAACCCGTGACCGTGACGACAGACATCGACCCGCAAGCCGATGCCGCCCGACTGGTCGTCACCGATGAGCAGGGGCGCCTTGTGCAACAGCAGGACATTCCGCCGATCAGCGGTCAGCTTGACTGGACCGGGCTTGATGGCTCGGGAGGGCCGCTGCCGGACGGGCGTTACATACTGACCGTGCAGTCCATTTCGAAGGGCGAGACCGTCAAACAGCATGCCGTGACCACACACAACCGGATCACCGAGGCGCGCCTCGGGGACGGCGAGACGGAAATCGTGCTTGCCGACGGCCAGAGCCTGTCCTCGACCGAGATCCTCAGCCTGCGTCAACCGCCGTCCGCGCCTTGAGTCAGGACAGCGCCAGGACGGCCACCACACCGGTTGCACCGCACATGGCGCCGAACGCGCCATAGCCAAGGCGCGTCTGCCATGGCGTGCGTCTATCCGGTTCGGGCGGGTTCGATTGCCGGATCAGCGCGGCCTCGACCAGCTGGGGAAGGCGCGGGCCGTAACGTGTCAGCACCGCCGCCGTGCGCCCCAGATCGCGCAACGCGGCCCGCGGCCCGATCGTGGTCTTGATGTAATCCTCGACGACAGGACGCGCGACCTGCCAGATGTTCATCTGCGGATCGAGGCCGCGCGCGACCCCCTCGACCACGACCATGGTCCGCTGCAAGAGGATCAGTTCGGTCCGCGTCTCCATGCCGAACCGCTCCGTCACTTCGAAGAGATAACTCAACAGGTTGCCCATCGAGATCCGGCTGGCATCCATGCCGAAGATCGGCTCGCCCACGGCCCGCAGAGAGCGCGCGAACGCATCCATGTCGCGATCTGCAGGCACGTACCCGGCCTCGAAATGCACCTCCGCGACGCGGCGGTAATCACGCCGGATGAACCCGTAGAGGATTTCGGCATAGACCCGTCTCGTATACTCGTCGATATGGCCCATGATCCCGAAATCATAGGCGATGATGTTGCCGTTCGGCGCGACCTTCAGGTTGCCTTGATGCATGTCACCGTGAAAGTAACCGTCACGCAGCGCATGATTGAGAAAGAGCTGCAGCACCCGCTCGGCCAGGATGGCGCGATCATGGCCCGCCGCGTCGATCGCGGCATTGTCGCCCATCGACACGCCGTCGGCCCAGCCCATCGTCATCACGCGCCGCGACGACAGCATCCAGTGGATCACAGGCAACTGGAATCCCGGATCCTGCGCCGTGTTCGCCGCGAACTCGGAGGCCGAGGACGCTTCGAGCCGCAGGTCGAGCTCTCCCAGAACCACGCCCTCGAAATGCGCGATCACATCCGTGGGCCGCAGGCGTCGCGCCCCCGGCGCCAGCAATTCGATCATCCTGGCCGCGAAGTAAAAGGCGTCTATATCGCGTCGGAACGCGCGTTCGATGCCCGGGCGCAGCACCTTCACGGCAACGGCTTCGCCGGTGTCGCGGATCCGGGCCTTGTGCACCTGCGCGATCGACGCGGCCGCGATCGGCGGGCTGAAATCATCAAACAGCTGATCGACCGGATGCCCCAGCTCGCGTTCAATGCTCTGCTGGGCCACGTCGACGGGAAACGGCGGCAGCTTGTCCTGCAAGACCCGCAACTGATCGGCGAGCTCCTCACCCACGAGATCGGGCCGGGTGCTGAGGATCTGTCCGAACTTGATATAGGCCGGTCCAAGGGCGGTGAGCGCACGCGGCGCGGCTGGGCTATCGGGGTCGCCCTTGTCACCCAGCCACTGGAACGGCCAAGCCAGAAACCGCATGGTCGCGCGCACCAGCGGCGGCGCCTCGAAGGCATCCATGATGAGCGCCATGGCCCCGGTCCGTTCCAGCGTGGCCCCGGTGCGCACGAGCCGCACGATGTTGTGGGGACCCCGCATCCGTCAGAGCTTCCAGCCGGAATGCAGACAGGCGATCCCCATGCTCAGGTTGCGATACTTGGCGTTGCCGAACCCGGCGGCGCGGACCATGTCCAGAAACGCTTGCTGATCCGGAAAGCGGCGGATCGATTCGACCAGGTACTGATAGCTGTCGCGATCCCGCGCGATCATCTGCCCCAGCCGCGGGATGATCTGGAAACTGTAGAGATCGTAGACGCTTTGCAGCAGCTCGTTGGGGATCTGGCTGAATTCCAGCACCATCAGGCGCCCGCCCGGGCGCAGCACGCGACAGGCCTCGTCGAGCGCGTCCTGCGGCCGCGTCACGTTACGGATCCCGAAACTGATCGTGTAGACGTCGAAACTGTTGTCGGCAAAGGGCAACGCCATCGCATCGCCGACCACCCAGTCGAGACTGCCTGCCATCGCCGCCGCTTCGGCCCGCTGGCGTCCCTCCATCAGCATCGGCTCGGTGATGTCGAGCACCGTGGCATGCCCCTGCCCTGCACGATCGAGAAACCGGAAGGCGATGTCGCCCGTGCCCCCGGCCACGTCCAGAAGCCGCTGCCCCGCGCGCGGCGCGAGCCAGTCCATCATGGCATCTTTCCAGAGACGGTGGATCCCGAGGCTCATGGCGTCATTCATGACGTCGTATTTGCCGGCGACGCTGCCGAAGATCCCGCGCACGCGGCCCGCCTTTTCCGACTCGGGGATCTCTTCGAACCCGAAATGGGTGGATTTGTCGCTCATGGGTCTTGTCGCCTTCTGTTCTCGGGTTTCTTATAGGACAGCAGGGGGCGGTTACAATGCGCGACCCGTGATGACACAGGACAGATATGCCCGAATTGCCCGAGGTCGAGACGGTCCGCCGCGGCCTTGCCCCCGCGATGGAAGGTGCCATGATCGCGCGGGCCGCGGTCAACCGCCCGGACCTGCGCTGGCCGTTCCCGCCGGGCATGGCAGCGCGCCTGACCGGACAGAGGGTCCTGACGCTGCGGCGGCGGTCGAAATACATCCTCGCCGATCTTTCGTCGGACGAGACATTGCTCATCCATCTCGGGATGTCGGGGCGTCTTCTGATCTCGGGCGCGCGCATCGGACAGTTCGTTCATGCGCATCCCGCGCCCCAGAAACACGACCATGTCGTGCTCGACATGGGCAACGGTGCGCGCATCACCTTCAATGACCCGCGTCGCTTTGGCGCGATGGACCTGATGCCCACGGCGACGGCCGGCGCGCATCCATTGCTGTCGAAACTCGGACCGGAACCCCTGGGCAACGGATTTCACCCCGACTACCTCGCGTCGGCGCTGAAGCGGCGCGACAGCCCGATCAAATCCGCGCTGCTCGATCAGCGGATCGTGGCGGGCCTGGGCAATATCTATGTCTGCGAGACCTTGTTCCGCGCCGGCATCTCGCCGCGCCGTCGGGCGCGCAACATCTCTGCACGCCGTGCGGGCGGGCTCGTGCCGATCATCCGCGCGGTGCTTGCGGATGCGATCGCCGCGGGCGGCTCGTCGTTGCGGGATTTCCGTCATTCCGACGGAGAGCTTGGCTATTTCCAGCATGCCTTTGACGTCTACGGCCGTGAAGGGCTTGCCTGCCACACCGAGGGTTGCCCGGCCATCATCGCGCGTGTCGTGCAATCGGGACGCTCCAGCTTCTACTGCCCGCGCTGCCAAAGATAGGTTGATCGCCTCGCAAACAGTGGTACTGACTCGGACTGTTGGAAACAAACGAAAGCTGGTTTCATGGCCTATGAGACGATCATCGTCGAAATAGAAGACCACGTCGCACTCATCAAGCTGAACCGTCCCGATGCTCTCAACGCGCTCAACGATCAGCTGATGTCCGAGTTGGCGCACGCCCTCGGTGACGCGCAGGACAACGAGAAGGTGCGCTGCATCGTGCTGACTGGCTCGGAAAAGGCGTTCGCGGCCGGCGCGGATATCAAGATGATGGGCGGCAAGGGGTTCGTCGACGTCTTCAGCGAGGATCTCTTCACCAGTGACAGCGACGCGATCATGCGGGTGCGCAAGCCGATCATCGGCGCGGTGTCCGGATACGCGCTCGGCGGCGGCTGTGAATTGGCGATGATGTGCGATTTCATCATCTGTTCGGACACCGCGAAATTCGGCCAGCCGGAAATCAATCTGGGCGTCATCCCGGGCCTTGGCGGCACGCAGCGGCTGACACGCTATGTCGGCAAGTCCAAGGCGATGGACATGAACCTGACGGGCCGCTTCATGGATGCCGACGAGGCCGAGCGTTCCGGGCTCGTCAGCCGCGTGGTCCCCGCGAAGAAGCTGATGGAAGAGGCGATGGCCGCCGCCCAGAAAATCGCAGAGAAATCCCGGATCTCGGTCATGGCCGCGAAAGAGACAGTCAACCGGTCCTACGAGACCACGCTGCGCGAGGGCCTTCTCTTCGAGCGGCGTGTCTTTCACTCGCTTTTTGCGACCGAGGATCAGAAAGAGGGGATGGCGGCCTTCTCAGAAAAACGCGAGGCGCAATTCCGCGACAAGTGAACCTTCCGCCACCGCAAGCTCGGAGGGGCGTTGCCCCTCTTGGCCTTCGGCCAATTCACCCCAGGGTATTTGGCCCAAGAAGAAAACAATGCTTTGTTAACCCAGTCATGCCAGACTGACGGTGCGGTACAGGCTGGGGAGCCGATGACCGCCCAAGGAGAAGCCGCGCCCGGACCCGGTCTGCATCGGAATGGCTCCGACCGACGCCGGGCCGGGCGCGCACCTGCTGTTTCTTCTTGGTGAAAATACCCAAGCCTGACGTTTTCAGGATGGGATGACGCCAATTTGGCAAGATCGATCTGGAACGCCGCGGCGTGGCGGGTCTTCGAAAAACGTCGGGTCGAAGCCAATCACCCGGTCTTGTCTTCGAAAAGGCACAGATCGCGGATCAGACAGCTGCCGCAGGCCGGCTTGCGTGCCCGGCAGACATACCGTCCGTGTAGGATGAGCCAGTGGTGCGCGTGGCGCTGGAAATCCACCGGAACGTTATCCTCGATGGCGCGCTCGACCGCCTCCACGGTCTTGCCCGGGCAGATTCCACTGCGATTGCCCAGACGGAAGATATGCGTATCCACCGCTTGCGCCGGGTAATGCCACCACATGTTGAGCACGACATTGGCGGTCTTGCGGCCCACGCCGGGCAGGGATTGCAACGCCGCGCGGCTGTTGGGCACCTCGCCGTCATAGTGTTCCACCAGGATGCGGCTGAGTTTCATGACGTTCTTTGCCTTGTTGCGATAAAGGCCGATGCTGCGGATATGCGCGATCAGCCCCTCCTCGCCCAGATCCAGCATCTTTTGCGGCGTGTCGGCGATCTGGAACAGCGTGCGCGTGGCGCGGTTTACGCCGACATCGGTCGCTTGCGCCGAAAGCGCTACGGCGACCACGAGCGTGTAGGCGTTCACATGCGCCAATTCGCCTTGGGGTTCCGGCGCGGCGGCCTGGAACCGGACAAAAATCTCGCGGATCGTGTGATAATCGAGCTGTCGGGCCATTGCCCATTACTATCACGGTATCTGCGCGGATGCGCAACATTCGGGTCGCAGCACCGCGGCCGGCAACCTATCCTGTGTGCAAAGCCATCAGGACCTTCACATGACCGACCTCGACCAGACCTATCATTACAACGTCATGCGCCGGGCCATTGCAGTGATCGATGCGCAAGGCGCGGACTTGTCCCTTGCCGAACTGGCCGCGGAAATGGGCATGAGCGCCGCCCATTTTCAACGCCTTTTTTCCCGGTGGGTGGGCGTTTCCCCAAAGCGGTATCAGCAATATCTCGCACTTGGACACGCCAAGGCGCTCTTGGCGCAACGGTGCACCACGCTGGACGCCGCCGAGGCGAGCGGGTTGTCGGGCAGCGGGCGCCTGCACGATCTTTTCCTCAGATGGGAGGCGATGAGCCCGGGCGCGTTTGCCCGCCAAGGTGACGGTCAGACCATATATCACGGCTGGTTTGACAGCCCGTTCGGTACGGCGCTTGCCATGGGCACCGACCGCGGCCTGTGCGGCCTTGCCTTTGCCGAGGAGATCGGGCGCGATGCGACCTTTGCCGACATGCGCGGCCGCTGGCCGCGCGCAATCTTCAGCCACGCGCCCGATCGGATCGCGCCCTGGGTCGACGCGGCGTTTGCCGGGCGAGGCTGCGTGGCGATGCAGATGATCGGTGCGCCGTTCCAGATCAAGGTCTGGGAGGCGCTGCTGGGGATCCCCTCGGGGCATGTCACGACCTATTCGGCAATCGCGCAGGCCATCGGGCATCCGAGCGCCGTGCGCGCGGTTGGCAGCGCCGTCGGGCGCAATCCGGTCAGCTACCTCATTCCCTGCCATCGGGCACTGCGCAAATCCGGCGGTCTGGGCGGCTACCACTGGGGGTTGCCGGTCAAACGCGCGATCCTCGCCTTCGAGAGCGCGAAGGCCGAGGCATGAGCGTCATCCTGCGCACACAAACCCCGGTTTTTCCTGCAAGAGGCCTTGGGGATTGATCCGTTATTGCCTATCATACACGCGAGCCCGATAGATCGGGTCGATCAACAATGAAGGTGTTCCCATGATCCGGTTTCCCTCGCGCGCCGCGCGCACGCCACTACTTTTCCTCTCCGGCGCGTCCCTGCTGCTGGCCACGGCCTGTACCGATCCCGCTGCCCTCGGCGGAGAGGATCGGCAGAAAACCCGGCAGGGCGCGATGGTCGGCGGGCTGCTCGGGGCGGGTGCCGGCGCGCTGACCAGCGACAACCGCGCGCGCGGCGCGCTGATCGGCGGCGCGATTGGGGCCGCGGGCGGCGCGGTGGTCGGCAACGCCCTCGACCGGCAGGAAGCGGAGCTGCGTCAGGAGCTCGACAATGATGTGGGCATCAACAATACCGGCGACGAGTTGATCTTGACCATGCCACAGGACATCCTGTTCGCGGTCGACAGCGTCGATATCCGGTCCGGATTGCGTCAGGATCTGTTCAGCGTCGCCGACAGCCTGCAAAGATATCCCGACACGAGCGTACGGGTCGTCGGTCACACCGACAGCGACGGATCGGCAAGCTACAACCAGCGGCTGTCAGAGCGTCGCGCAAACGCCGTGGCCGACGTTCTCCGGAGTGGCGGCGTGCGGTCGTCGCGCATCAATGCCTTCGGTCGTGGCGAGGATCAGCCCGTGGCCTCGAACCTGACGTCGGAAGGCAAGGCGCAGAACCGCCGCGTGGAGATCGTCATCGTCCCGAACCGCTAGGCTTGATGTCCACAACATCGAGGGCCCTTCGGGTTGGCGGGACCCGGCCCGGGGCGCTGAGCGTCCCTGAGCTCGGGGGCGCTCTTTTCGCCTGAAATGCTTCACGGCGTAATGACCGGGTCGGTTCAATGCGCCGTGTAGCATACAGTGATTTGTCGTGGTCCGCGCGGATCAAGGTGCTGTCGATCATCTGAAAGGCGTCCGACCCGGCCCCGCTCTGGTCCAGGGTGTCCATGCTGTCTGAAGCGTACCTGGTTTGCCGAAGCTCCAACTCTCGAATAGGAAGGAGCATCATGAGCAGGCCGACGAACATCTTTGACAAAGGATTGTAATGACTATGGACGCCGACGCGGGCAGCGTCTTCAACATCATGGTTGTTGGACAGCGCGGGCGGCTGGAATACGAGGCGCTGCTTTTTGTTGCATCGCTGCGTGCCGCTTCACCCGAATTCCCGGGTCGTCTATTCGTGGCCGAGCCGCAGCCCGACCGTATTTGGCCAAATGATCCGAGGATGAAAAGCCAAGATATTCGCAACGGTCTGCAAGATCTCGGGGCCGAGATCGTGCCCTTCGAGACGCGGCATTTCGGGCATGCCTATCCATATGGAAACAAGATCGAAGCGCTTTTCGCGCTTCCCGAACGCGAGCCGTTCGTCTTTTTCGACACCGACACGCTCATGACCGGCGATGTGACACGCGTACCCTTCGATTTTGACCGTCCCACGGCTTCGAAGCGCCGCACCGGCACCTGGCCACAGCCGGAGCTTTATGGCCCGGGCTACACGTCCATCTGGAAGTCGCTTTACGACAAGTTCGGACTTGATTTCGCAAGCTCGCTCGACAGGCGCCACCCTGATGAGTACTGGAAACGGTATTTGTATTTCAATGCCGGCTTCTTTTTTTACCGCTGTCCGCGGGCCTTTGGGCAGCGCTTTCTCGATTACGCGCTGGCCATTCGCGATGATCCGCCGCCAGAGCTGATCTGCCAGTCGCTCGATCCCTGGCTGGATCAGGTGGCGCTGCCTCTGGTGATCCACGCGCTTGGCGGCGGGCGCGATGCCTTGCCCGACGGGTGGCTCGATGGCGCGACCACCTGCCACTACCGCGCGCTGCCCCTGCTTTACGCGCGGGAGCCCGACCGGGTGATCGAGGTACTCGAAAAGGTGACCGCCCCGAACCGCATCAAGAGGGCCCTAAAGCCATACGAGCCCATGCGGCGGATGATCTACCAGGGACGCGGCCGCAAGGCGCGCGCGCTCTTCGACCAGGAGAACCTGCGGCATCGCGAACAGGCGATCCGTAACACCCTCAAGCGAAACGGTTTCTGGATGCGGTGACGCCGCGCCGTCCGCGGCCCAAGCCGCCACCATTTAGACGGATTGGTTCCAGCAGGAAGAGCCCGATGCACGTATCGGGGTGGCCCGTCTACAAGCCAAGAGGAGGCCGTGATCTTCTTGCGTGGCAACAGGTAGCCTCCCGCGGAGGGGCGCACGGACATGTGGGGTGCGCCTACTGGTGCTGGATGGAGTAGATTTTCCGCCCCTTTGAGGCGGGAAACAGCGGAACCATGACTGTCGTGTCCCACCATGTAATGATCACGACATCCGCGTCGGGCACGTCTTCGGCGCGAACGGGACAGGAAAGGGGCAGTTGCAGTAGGTGGGCTTCCATGCAGTCGCAACGGGATTCCGTGGGGGATGGTTCGCCGTCGCTTCAGGGTGTCCCGCGTCTGCAGGATCCGGGGGTGCCCCGGGCAACGGTTCACCGTCGTCGTGACCCGGCCGCCGGTGCCGGGGTCAGCATCCTGCCCGATGAGCGCGTCAAAGGAGGCCCGGCGCGGGTCCGGTTTGCCGGTGCCTTTCGGTCGGCTCCGCGGCGCAGCCTCCGCCAGACCCGTCCGCCTGATCACAAACGACCGTCGGGCTTGGCTAGCGAAAGCGTCAACGGCAAAGCGGCAGGTCGACCCCTTGAACCTTTGTCGACCTATCGCTGACACCGCGCCCGAAGCGCTGATGGCAAAGGAGCTGACATGATCCACCCGTTCAAACAGGATGGATCACGACATCATGCCCGTGGGGCTCCTCGCGCTCCAGGTTTTCGGTAAATTTCTTTCTGACGAAGTGCACGCGGCCTTATGTCGGATATCTTGGCATCAATGCCGCCCGACAACCGGCAATGGCCGACAAATGTTACGTCCAGCGACCCACCAAAACAAATCGCATCGTTTTTGCCCAGAGCCTCTGGACCTTTAAAGGCACGCTTGCTATCCACCACTTGTATCCGGCGTAGCTCAGCGGTAGAGCAGTTGACTGTTAATCAATTGGTCGTAGGTTCGATCCCTACCGCCGGAGCCAA
>JAWLGF010000019.1:0-34626 GCA_041685205.1 Roseovarius sp. | reverse complement strand
AAGCCGGTCACGACCATGGGCGCCCGTAGCTCAGCTGGATAGAGTGTCGGCCTCCGAAGCCGAAGGTCACAGGTTCGAATCCTGTCGGGCGCGCCATTTTGGATTCATTTCAGCGAACAATCGGCTTAAGCCATGAAAGGCATTGCTAAATCAGGTTTTCGACATCCCTTGTTTCGGCAGTAGGCCAATGCAAATACCGGTCTGAGCACATCTTCTTCATGGCCGACGTCAAACAATCCCTTGTAGACCGAGGAGTTGCAAGGAATCGCATGACGCGGTCGAGCGATGCCTAAAGGGTCCTGCCGAGGCTTGCCGCTTTGGGCACGCCGTTCCTTTGCCAGAACCTTCTCGCGCTTCAGCGCGGCGATGCGTTTCTCATCGGCTGATAGCTTGGACCTGTCGCTCGCATCGACACTGCGATCAAGAAGGTGGTCGATCTGCTTGCCGAGCTGCCTGATATCGCTCTTCACGCCGTCTCTTTGTCAATTTTGATGGTTCAACGTTTTCCAGCAAAGTCCATTTCAGACACGAGGTATCTGTTCCTGCGAGCACGGGGCCTGAAACGTTGCCGTGCATCGTGTTCACCAGGCCAGCCCGGATATTCGGAAGCGGTTCAAACGCTCCAGGATACGGTATGCTTATGGATTGGGCATATCGCTTGGCGTTCGCCTGCAGAGGTCTTCTGGGCAGGGGCTTGGTATTGATTGGCGATGAACTCTTGATAGCGTGGTGTCCCATGTGGTGTAGTCCGGGTGCACGACACTTGGACGGAAGCTGAAGATCAAAAAAAGCCCGACACGGAGGAATTGATGTCTACACGGATCCGAATTGCGCCGCTCTCGGCCCTCGCATTGGCTGCCACGGTCGCCATGCCGGCAAAGGCGAGCGACTATCCCGAACAGGAAATCGAGCTGATCATCCCGTATGGTCCGGGTGGGGCCACGGACGTGATTTTTCGCCTGATCGCTGAAGAGGCGGAGCAATATCTCGGACAGTCGATCGTGCCGGTGAACATGGCCGGAGCGGGTGCGACGCGCGGCTCGCGTCATGTGCTTGAGGCCGATCCGGACGGATACACCTTGCTGGGCAGCCACGACACCATCGCCTTATCCAACCTCGCGGGCATGGTCGATTACTCGTACATGGATTTCGATCCCATCGCGCTGTTGACCCAGACGATCAATATCCCCTCGACCTACCCGGATCACCCGATACAGAGCGCCGACGACATCGCGGATTACGTTGAAGAAAATCCGGGTGAGGTGCGCTTTTCCATGATCCCCACCTCGACCGATCATTTCTTCTGGGCGCAGTTCTTCGAGGCTGCGGATATAGACATGGACGATATCGGGTTCGTATCTTACGACGATACCGGGTCACAAGTGTCCGCCCTGATGGCCGAAGACATCGATTTCACCTTGCTTAATCTGCCTTCGGGCGGCTCGTATTTCGAAGATGAATCGCTGGTTCCGCTTGCAGTTGCGCATCCCGAGCGCCTCGATGCGCTCCCGGATACGCCGACTTTGCGGGAGGTCGGGATCGACCTCGACAATGCCACCAGCCGCGGATTGTTCGCTCCGCCCGGAACGCCTGACGACGTCATCGAAACGGTGGCCGATGCCTTCGGGCGCGCACTTGAGAGCGAGGAACTCCAGAAGCGCATCGACGAGGAATTTGGCACCATTGTGAACTTCCTCGACGGGCAGGAGTATATCGACTTCCTCGAGGAGAACGAGGAAAACCTGTCCAAGGCCGCCGAGGGCATCGACTTCGACAGCTAGGGACCGCGACAGCGGTGCCGCGCACCCGCGCAATGTGATCACAGAAAGGGGCTTCAATGCTTACCCGCGACAGGGCGCTTGCCCTCAGCGTGTTGCTTGGCACGGGTATCCTGGCGTTCGACTCGCTCAACATCCGGGAACCATCGAGCTGGCAACCTTACGGGTCGGCATTGATGCCGCAAATCCTTCTTGCAGTGCTGGGCGTTCTCGGAACAGCATTGCTCGTCAAGAGCTTCATGTCAGAGACGGCGAGGGACACGGCTTTTCTGGCTGAAGTGGTCGGCTTTGCACGACGCAACACACATATCCTTGTGTTGTTCGCTCTTTTTGGGATTTACGTTTTTGCCATGCCACGTGTGGGATATCTCGTGGCGACCGCGGGTTTCCTTTTGGCGGCTCTCGCGCTGCTTTACGCGCGTTCGGGTCGGCGCGTGCTCGCCGTGATCGTTATCGCGATCACCGTGAGCACGCTGATCTATGCCATTTTCCAGTACGGCCTGGGCATTCGCCTGCCGTAGGGCGCGCAAGAGGACGGTCCCATGTTTGAGTTCTTCGCCGAAGCCTTCGTCTTGGTGACATCGCCCGCCACGTTGGGCCTTATCGTGATCGGGGTGTTGTTGGGCATCATCGGTGGTGCCATTCCCGGTTTCACCGTGACCATGGCGATTCTCGTGGTGTTCCCGTTCACATTTTCCATGGATCCGATTGCGGGCGTGTCTCTCATGATCGGCGTTTTCGCGGGCGGGTATTCAGGCGGCATCGTGAGCGGCGTCATGCTTGGCATACCGGGCACACCATCCTCCATCACGACAGTCTACGACGGCTATCCCATGGCCCAGAAAGGCGAGCCCGGACGCGCGCTCGGTATCGGCGTGATTTCTTCGTTCATCGGCATGGTGGTCAGCGTGGTGGTGCTTGTGACGGTGGGTCCGGCCGTCGCTTCGGTGAGCATGAGCTTTCGCCCCTGGGAACTGACAGCGCTGATCGTCTTCGCGCTCACGCTTGTCGCGGGGCTATCCGGCGCGGCGATGCTCAAGGGATTGATCGCTGCAACGCTCGGCCTGCTTGTCACCACGGTGGGCTTTGATCGCAGCAACAATTCACGCTTCGATTTCGGGTTCAATCAATTGGAGTCCGGACTGGAGATGCTGCCGGTCATGATCGGCGTGTTCGCCTTCTCACAATTGATGCGGAATATCGAGGTTCACAAGAGCGCCGAGAGCACGGACAAGCGTGTCAATCAAAGCGTCAGTATTCCTTACCTTCAGATCCTGCGCGACATGGCGAGCCAGAAGCTGAACCTGTTGCGGTCATCGCTCATCGGCACCTTGGTCGGCGCACTGCCGGGGACCGGCGGCACGGTGGCGAATTTCGTCAGCTACGATCAGGCGAAAAAGTTCTCGAAAACCCCCGAGGCGTTCGGCACGGGGACCCCCCCGGGGATCGTTGCCTCCGAGTCCTCCAACAGTGCCGTTGCGGGCGGGGCTTTCATTCCGACCCTGGCGCTCGGTATTCCCGGGGACCTGCCGATGGCGATCATGATGGGTGTCCTGATCCTGCACGGGATCAATCCGGGTCCGCTTCTCTTTGATCAAAATCCGGTTTTGATTGGCGCGATCTATTCAAGCCTGCTGATCGGAGCCGTGATCATGGTGATCTGCCAACTCGCCCTTGTCCGCTGGTTTGCCAAGATCGCCCTTATACCGCAGGAGATCCTGGTGCCGGTGGTTCTCGTGCTCTGCGCGGTTGGCTCTTTCGCCCTGAACAACAACCTGTTCGATATGTGGGTTCTGTTCGCCTTCGGCATTTTGGGTTACCTGCTTGTCAAGGCGGGTGTGCCACTGACGCCGCTTGTGCTCGGGGTTGTTCTCGGCGGGAGCCTGGAGCGTGAACTGTTCCGGGCGCTCGAAATCGAAGACAACTGGATGGCCTTCCTGACCCGCCCGATTTCTGCGACATTGCTCGCTCTCGCCGTTCTGTCTGTCGTGATCTCGTTGATCCAGAATCGTCTCATCGCCGAGCGGACCCGGCCAAAATCCGCGCCGGAGGGATGAGGTTCGAGTTCCGCTTCGTGCGCTTGAGGATTCGGCCGTGCACGCCGTGCCGTTTGCGCGGACTCAAATCGCAGCGTGCCGAATGCGGGCTGGACCCGCCACAAAAACGGTGACCATTGTCTGGTCGCGATGAGATTTCGGTGAACAAGCGGCCCAAAGACAAGACGATCCAGATAATTTCACGCCCAGACCACCGATATCTTGAGGGCGACAAGACCAGCGATCCAGAGGAGATGAACCGTGATGCGCAACTTCCAAAACCCGGGCAGATCGATGGCCGTCAGCGACAAAGGAATGATCTGCACGTCGCACCCGGTCTCGTCGCAAGTCGGTCTGGATGTCCTCCGAGACGGGGGCAACGCGATGGATGCGGCAATCGCAGCCGTCGCCGCCCAAGGGGTCGTCGAGCCGCATATGACAGGTATCGGAGGTGACTGTTTCGCGCTTTTTTCATGGAAAGGGGCCCCACCTGTTGCCATCAACGGCGCCGGACGAGCCCCCGAGGCCGCGACGGCGGACTGGTTCGTCGCAAACGGCTTTCAGGAAATACCGGCGGATTCGGCGCACGCGGTAACCGTTCCCGGCGCCATTGCCGCCTGGCACACGCTCAATCGCGACTACGGATCGCGCCCGCTCGGTCAGCTTCTAGAGCCCGCTGCACAACTTGCCGAACAGGGGATGCGCGTCACCCCGCGCGTGGCGCATGACTGGAACATCTACCGTGAAAAGCTCGCCGCGAAGACCGCTGCCAAGCAGCATTTCCTGTTCGGGGATCGCGCGCCAGATGTCGGTGATCGGTTCGTCAACGCTGCGCTGGCGGATACGCTTCGCAAGATTGGTGCCGAGGGTCCGATGGCCTTTTACGAGGGCGCCGTTGCCGCCGCGATCGTCACGGCGCTGCGCGAGGCCGGGGGGCTGCACACGCTCGAGGATTTCGCGTCCGCTACCTGCGAATACGTCGCGCCGATCAGCACGTCCTATCGCGGCTATGATATCTTTGAATGTCCACCGCCGGGGCAGGGTCTTGCCGCGCTCATGATCCTGCGCGTGCTCGAACAGATCGACATGACTGATAACACGCATTCAGCGGCGGACAGGGTGCATTACCTCGCCGAGGCCACGAAGGCGGCCTATCGCGCCAGAGACGCTTATTTCTGTGATCCGGCGCATCACGCGGTGGATGTAGAGCGCTTCCTGTCGACCGAGTACGCGCGTGACATCCGCTCGCGTATCCAGCGCGAAACATCGTCCGCGCCGGCGATGTGGGACGAGCCCGAGCACAAGGATACGGTTTACCTTTGCGTCGTGGATCGCGACAATAATGCGGTCTCCTTCATAAACTCGATCTTCGCCCCGTTCGGCAGCGGGATTTTCGAACCGCAGAGCGGCGTCATGTTGCAAAATAGGGGGGCATCCTTCCGCACCGATCCGGATCATCCCAACGCCATTGAGCCCGGGAAGCGTCCGTTGCATACGATCATTCCGGGACTGGTGTGCAAGGATGGTCGCCCGGTCATGCCGTTCGGCGTCATGGGCGGTCATTATCAGGCGACCGGGCATGCGCATTTCCTCAGCCAGGTCCTCGATCTGGGTCACGATATCCAGTCCGCATCGGATGCTCCCAGATCCTTTGCTTTCGACGGGGAGCTGTCGCTCGAAGGTCCCCTGCACGATAGCCTGCGGGCCGAACTTGTGCGGCGCGGTCATCCGGTCAAGCTTGCGGATCAGGCGATTGGAGGCGCGCAGGCAATCTGGATCGATCATCAGCGAGGGGTGCTTTTCGGCGCCTCCGATCATCGCAAAGATGGGCTTGCCCTCGGCCTGTAGGCATAGAAAGGACAGTGTGGACGGACACACGGCATCGGGGCGTGCGTGCGCGCCCGTGGCCGCATGCGACGAACGCCGAGCCAGACCGGAGCTGCGATGCCATGGAAAGGGGACACGCTGGTCGCCGTGCGGAATGTTATTGCGGCCACGCGATCCTGCGGTCGCAGACGCACTGGCTGCAACAGAGATCGTCATGGACGAAAACCGGGGTCTGCTTCATTCTCTGGCCAACGAAACCAACCTGCGTTCTGCTGGCCGCCGTTGGTCTACCCGTGATCTGCAGTCGGCTCCCCATGGGGGACGACCTTGGAATGGGCTATGCCGGAAACTGGGTGACGGCGTTTGAGAGGGTGGCGTATCGTGGCGGGCGTCCCAGCCTGCCAGAACGTCCAGAAGGACCGATCCGCCGTGAATAACCTACATTGTCGCCTTGCGTCAGCCGGACTCTGTGGATGATCCGCAGACCGACATTGCCCGTGACGGGGCGCGCCGGATGCTGGCGGCAGCCCTTTGGGCCGAGGCCGACGCTTTTGTCACGCCGCACGCCTGAGGGGCCCTGCCGGATGGTCGGCAGCGGATTGTCCGGCACGGGCACGGGCTGGAACGCAGCATCCGCACCGGGATCGGCGCGCCATGAATGGCGTGACGCGCGCTGGCTCTTTCTTCGCACAAGAGCCGGGATCAGTATAAGACAAGCGTGTCGCGTTAAATCGCTCTAGATCGTGTCTCATGGAGCGGGCGACGGGAATCGAACCCGTATCATCAGCTTGGAAGGCTGAGGTCTTACCATTACACAACGCCCGCATCAGGGTTCGGATATGCCATGCGTGTCACGAGGTCAAGCCTGAGCGCGGTGCTGTCGGGCGGCACGCTTTCGAGTATCCCAATGGTGCCTTATCCCGCATTTGACGTGTCACCTTGCCCCTACGGTACGAATATTTGGGACACATCGGAGTGCGCTCCGCGGTCCGGACATTTTGAGCTGAAGGTCTTGCCTGTGGTGTCGCGGAGGTGATGCAAGCTCGCAGGCGGTGCACTCTCCGGGTGACATGGGCCCGCCCAACCGGCGGCGGGACCCGCCCGCAAGACGACCCCGTCACTTACCGAAAAAAGCGTGTTGGCGCTGGCGGCACAGGATTGCGGCGACAATCGTCTTCACTGGCGAGAAATGCGACAACGTCTTCAAGACCGCCGGCTCTGAAACCGATTGAACGCAACCGGCTCTTGGACCGCAAGATTCCCCATTCCGCATCGTTCAAATTTCTTGGATGGCGCTTCGTCTTGCGCCTCTGCTTGCGCGCGGATGCGGTCAGTCCATGCCATCGTGACATCCGTTCCTTTTCGCAGCTGAAAAGGACCAGAACCTTCTGAACGCACTCAACTCTTTTCCGATCGGTCTCTGAGAGGTCGAAATGGCCTCAGGACCAGTCGTCACGCGATATGCGATAAGTCTTGAGCCGCGAATAAAGCGTTGTTGCCGGCACGCCCAACAACGCGGCTGCGCCGCCTTCGCCAGCCACTCGGCCCTCGACCTCTCTCATGCAGGCAATCAAGTTTGAGCGTATCGCCTCATGAATCTCGCGCTCCGTCCTCACGCGCGGATGCGGCCCCTCGGGGCCGGTCTCGCCGGCGCCCAGTTCCACGATCAGCTTGCGTCCCTTGGATACGATCGCCGCCCGTTCGATCACGTTGTTCAATTCGCGAACATTGCCGGGCCAGTCATAGGCCATGAGTCGCTGCATGGCGCCTTCGGTCACCACGGGCTTGGGCCGGTTGAGGCGCTTGCAGGCCCTGTCCAGCACATGCGCGACAAGGTCGGGGATATCCTCGCGCCGATCGCGCAGCGGACGGCACAGGATCGGAAACACGTTGAGCATGAGATAGAGATCCTTGCGCAGCCCGCCCTCCGCCACGATCCGTTCCACATTGCGCGTCGAGGCCGCGATCGCGCGAATGTCGATCTCGCGGGTGCGGGTATCACCCAGCCGGGTGACCTGGCGGGTGCGCAGCGCCTCCAATACGCGTCCCTGCATCTCGAGCGGCAATTCCTCGAGATCGTCGAGAAACAGCGTCCCGCCATGCGCCAGTTCCAGCTTGCCCGGTTTGTCGCGCAGCGCGCCGGGAAAGGCGCCGCGGATCTGGCCGAAAAGCTCGGCTTCGAGCGCGTCGGGCGCCACCGAGCCGCATTTGAAGTGGATGAGCGAGCGGCGCTTGCGGGGACTGCCCGCATGGATCGCCGAGGCAACCAGCGCCTTGCCCGTGCCGGTCTCGCCGGTCAGCAGGACAGTTGCGTCGGTCTGTGCCACCAGGTCGATCTGGGTCAGCAACTGCTGGATCACCGGGCTGTGTCCGATGATGTCGTGATGCGCGCGTTCCGAGGTGATGGTTTCCTGCAGGTACTCGTTTTCCTGTTCGAGCCGGTCTCGCAGATCGGCGACCTCGGCCATCGCGCGGCGCAGCCGCAACTCACTTTCCTTGCGTTCGGTGATGTCGCGAAAGATGACGACGGCCCCGGCCAGAACCTTGTGATCGTAGATCGGGGTCGAGACATATTCGACGCGGATCGGCTTGCCGTCCTTGCGCCAGAATACCTCGTCCTCGATTCGGTTGACCTGTTCGAACCGGAAGGAATGGTAGATCGGACAATCCTGCACGCGATAGACCTCACCGCCGAGGTGATGGTGGTGGATGATCGAATGGATGTCACGCCCCAACAGATCCTCGGGGTTCCATCCCAACATTTCCTGCGCGGCGCGATTGACGAAGGTGGTCTTGCCCTCGGCATTGACACCGTAGATGCCTTCGCCGGCCGCGTTGAGGATCAGCTGGTTCTGACGTTCCAACTCGGCGAAGAATTCCTGCGTGCGCTGCCATTCGCGCAGGCCCGATCGGTAGAGATCGGCGACCTCTGCGAGGCGCGCATGCTGATCGAGCTCGGCCAGATCGAGCACGGTGAGCAACAGGTGCCGCCCCGCTGTGTCGATCATCCGGCCCCGCAATTCGCAATTGACCGGTGTACCCGTCATGCTGTTGAGCACTAGGTCGCGGCTCCATGCTTCGCCGCGGTGTGCGATTTCATCCACGAAAACGATGAATTGCGGCAGCGCGGCCTTAAGCAGCGCGGACATGTGCACCCCACCCGTGCGCGACACCCCAAGCAGGTGTTCGGCGCGGGGATTGGCCCGCAAAAGCCTGTCCTGCGCAAGATCGACGACGATCGCTGCTTCAGGCAGCGCATCCAGCAGGGAATCAGGTGCCATATCGGTGTCGAGCATCCCACGATTATCGCCCGCCACCCCGTTCCCGCCAATACGAAAAATCGTAAATTACGAACTATCGTAAGATTCAGGCCATGTCGCTTCAGGTTAAGTGTCTGATAAAGCGTCTTAAATCAAGGTTGCACGAATATTGACCAGGCTCTTTTATGGACGCCTTCATCGCGCGACCTTTTTGGCAGAAATGACATAACGAAAGGGCGTGCGATGACGATGAAGAGCCTTGGCAATCCCTATTCTCCACACGCCGACCTGCGTCACGGAGCCGGGTGCGGTTGCGAAACATGCAGTAAGGACGCGCAGGCGCAGGTCACGCAGGCCATGTCCAGCGAAGCAGTGCTTGAACGGGCCGTCGAAAGCGCGGTGGTCCGGTCGGTCTTCGGCCACAATGATATCGGGCGGCGGTCGTTCATGGGGATGCTGGGCGGTGGCACGGTTGCTGCAGCACTGGCGTCGGTCTTTCCGTTGGAGAAGGCCAAAGCGGCGATCCTCGACGATCTTGGTCCGCCAGAAAAGACCGACCTCAATATCGGGTTCGTGCCGATTACATGCGCCACACCGATCATCATGGCGCAACCCATGGGTTTCTACGAGCGTTACGGGCTGAATGCTAGCGTGATCAAGACTGCCGGCTGGGCCGTGGCGCGCGACAAGTCGCTGGCCGGGGAATATGACGCATCGCACATGCTGACCCCGATGCCGCTGGCGATGACGCTTGGGGCAGGATCATCTGCAGAGCCGTATATCATGCCGGCCGTCGAGAACATCAACGGCCAGGCGATCGTGCTGTCGAACGAACATCTGGACAAGCGCGACCCGGAGCAGTGGAAAGGGTTTACCTTCGGGGTGCCGTTCGAATACTCGATGCACAATTTCCTGCTGCGCTACTACGTGGCCGAACACGGGCTCGATCCCGATTCCGACATCCAGATCCGGGTGGTGCCGCCGCCGGAAATGGTCGCGAACCTGCGGGCCGGCAATCTCGACGGGTACCTGTCGCCAGACCCGTTCAACCAGCGCGCCGTCTGGGAGAATATCGGCTTCATCCATACACTGACCAAGGATATCTGGGAGGGGCATCCGTGCTGCGCCTTCGCGGCGCCGCTGTCTTTCGCCGAGGAATTGCCCAACACCTATGGCGCGCTGCTGAAATCCATCATCGACGCGACGCAATACGCGTCCGAGGCCGAGAACCGCAAGGAAATCTCCGAGGCGATCGCGCCGAGCAATTATCTCAACCAGCCCGTTGAAGTGGTCGAACAGGTTCTGACCGGCAGGTTCGCCGATGGTCTGGGCGAGGTCCAGGACGTGCCTGACCGGATCGATTTCGATCCGTTCCCATGGCATTCGATGGGTGTCTGGATCCTGACCCAGATGAAACGCTGGGGCTATATCGAGGACGATATCGATTATCGCAGCGTTGCCGAAGAGGTCTACCTGGCCGCCGACGCCAGAAAGGTCATGGAGGATCTGGGATACGATGTCCCGGCCGAGACCTACAAGTCGCACACGATCATGGGCAAGACCTTCGATCCCGAGGATCCCGAGGGCTATCTGGCCAGTTTCGAGATCGGGCGGGAGTGAACGATGACGCGTCTCAAGATCAGCGAAACCAAGCGTGCGGCGATCCTGTCGGTCGTGATGCTGTTAGGCGGGCTATTGATATGGGAGGCATCGATCCCCTCCTATGTGGCGGTCGACGAGATGAGCGAATACGAGCGTCTGAGCGGTGGCGGCTCGCAAAAGGCCGGGGTGCCGCCCCCGTCGCAGATATTCGCCAAGGCTTGGGAGGAATTGTCCGACCCGTTCTACGTCCGCGGGCGCAACGACATGGGGATCGGCATCCAGATCGGTCACTCGATCTACAGGGTCCTGACCGGATATGTGCTCGCGGCGCTGATCGCCATCCCGTTCGGTTTTCTCATTGGAATGTCGGCAGTCGCCTACAAGGCGTTCAACCCGTTCATCCAGGTGCTGCGGCCCATCTCGCCATTGGCCTGGATGCCGCTGGCGCTGTTCATCATCCAGGACAGCAACACGAGCGCCATATTCGTGATTTTCATCTGCTCCATCTGGCCGATGCTGCTGAACACCGCCTTTGGCGTCGCGAGCGTGCGGCAGGACTGGGTGAACGTGGCGCGCACGCATGAGCTGGGGCACTTCAAGACCGCATTCACGGTGATCCTGCCCGCAGCCGCCCCGACCATCGTGACAGGCATGCGGATCTCCATCGGCATCGCCTGGCTGGTGATCGTCGCCGCCGAGATGCTCGTGGGAGGCACCGGGATCGGCTACTATGTCTGGAACGAGTGGAACAATCTCGACCTGACCTCGGTCATCTTCTCGATCCTCATGATCGGCATTGTCGGCATGTTGCTGGACGCGGTGTTTGCCACGCTCCAGCGTGCCGTGGCCTATGTAGAATAAAAAAGGGAACCCCATGGCGTCCAAACCGTTTCTCTCCATCGAACGTCTGACCCAGAAATTCCCGGACGGGCAGGGCGGCACGCTGACGGTGTTCGAAGATGCGACATTCGGCATCGACAAGGGCGAGTTCGTCTGCATCCTGGGGCATTCAGGCTGTGGCAAGTCGACCATCATGAACATCCTCGCGGGTCTCGCAGAACCGACCGGTGGCGTGGTCAAGATGGACGGGTTCGAGGTGTCCGGCCCAAGTCTTGACCGTGGCGTGGTATTCCAGAACTATTCGCTTCTGCCGTGGCTGAGCGCTCTGAAGAATGTCAGCTTTGGGGTCGCGGCGCGCTATCGGGACTGGTCTAAGGCCAAGGTTCTGGACCAGTCGCGCGACTATCTCGCCAAGGTCGGACTGGAAGGCGACGTGATCCACCGCAAACCCAGCCAGCTTTCTGGCGGCATGCGGCAGCGCGTCTCGATCGCGCGGGCCTTCGCCAACCAGCCCAAACTGCTTCTGCTGGACGAGCCGTTCGGCGCACTCGACGCGCTGACCCGCGGCACCATCCAGGACGAGTTGCTGAAGGTCTGGGCCGGCACGGAACAGACGGTGTTCATGATCACCCATGATGTCGACGAGGCGATACTGCTGGCTGACCGCATCCTGCTGATGACCAACGGACCCAATGCGCGCGTCGAGGAATCGGTCGAGATCACGATTCCCCGCCCCCGATCGCGAACGGAAATCGTGGATCATCCCAATTACTATGCGATCCGCAACCACCTTGTACATTTTCTTGGTCAGCGATCGCAGGATCTGTCGGGCGCGCCCTCGGAGGGGCAGCCGCAAAGCCCGTCTCCGGTGCGGATCGACAAGACCGGCACGCCCGGCGACGACGACGGTGCGCAGCTGCGCGCCGTGAACCTTTGACCCCCCAAGGACCCACAGAGGAGACAAGCATGAAAGATACCGCAGACATACCCGCCCTGATGACCAAGGAGGACGTGACGACACTGATCCTCATAGCCCGCAAGAAGGCCGGAATGTCCTGGCAGGCGATGGCCGACGCCATCGGCATGTCGCCGGTCTGGACGCATTCCGTGTGCATGGGCATGAACAGCGCGCCCCGCGACAAGGCGCAGGCGCTTGTCGATCTGCTGGACCTGCCAGCCGAAGCCGTGGAGGTGCTCGAGGCGTACCCGACCAAACACTGGGACAAGGCCGTCCCGACCGATCCCTGCATCTACCGGCTGTACGAGATCGTCGGCGTCTACGGCCCGACGATGAAGGCCCTAATCCAGGAGGAGTTCGGCGACGGGATCATGTCGGCCATAGATTTCGACATGCAGATCTCACGGGTGGAGAGCCCGAAAGGCGACCGCGTCAAGGTCGAGATGTCGGGCAAGTTTCTCGCCTATAGCTCCTGGTGACACGTGCACGCGATACGGGGTGACGCCCAACGGCCTGACCCCCGTATCTTTCGGCCATATAGCCGTGGCGTTCCCGTCCGTCTGTTTTGCGCGCCACATCGTGATCTGCCACCGCGCCAATGACGCAGATCGGATCCGTGTAAAGGATCGTTCCTTGCGGTTTCGGCACGTGACGACATCTCCGCGAGTGGCATCTCAGCCCGGTTCCGAAACTCTGCGCGGTCCGGGCTGCAACCTCGGAGCTCTGCAGGAAAGTCCTGCACTGCCGCCTTCCCGCTTCAAATGCTGCGATCTGCATGAATGGTCGCAAAGCGAAAGCTGCGATTGATCTTTCGAGCCACCACCGAGCGGCGGCTCTTGGCCCATCTCGTTGATGTGGATCCCGGCGTGGTTCAACAGCTCCAGTGAAACGTGCATGTCGGGCGAGGCACATAAATCGATGCAACCGCTTGAACGAGATTATTTCATGATTTCCAGAGATCATGAGTGAAAAAAATTACTTATTTACAGATACTTGCAGATGCTGTGGCAGCGCCCAATCCGCGGCCGCTTCATGATCATGTCAGGCATCTGGTCGCTCGATGCGACTGACTGATTTTTGGGCAGTTGCGGGGCCTAGTATAACGGACATCTCGCCTTGATTCCCGGCGTCGCGGATATCCGGGGAAATCATGCTACGATGGTCTACAATTATACGCATTCCTGGATGGAGAACGCCCTATGATCCGACTGGCCCTTTTCATGGTGATGCTTGCCGTTCCGGCGCTCTCGCAGGATCGACGTCCCAGCCATTGCATCGCTCTTGCCCGCAGCGCGCCGGGTCTGGACTATGTCCACACGGTCGGGTTTCGGGATTCCTTACCCGATCAAAGTGTACGCCTGCGTTACGTCGCGCATGCGTCGTTTCTGATTCAGGCCGGGGACCTGTCGGCCGTGACGGATTTCACCGGCTATGTCGGCAATGTCGATTTCATACCGGACGTGGTCACCATGAACCATGCCCATTCGACCCACTGGACGGCCAACCCCGACCCGGCGATCCCGCATGTTCTGCGGGGCTGGGGCGAGAGATACGGGCAGGGGATCGAGCATCATGTCGATCTTGGCGACATGCTGGTGCGCAATGTCTCGACCGATATCAGATCGGGCGGCGAGGTGGAGCCGAAGGGCAACTCGATTTTCGTGTTCGAGGCCGAGGGGCTGTGCATCGCGCATCTGGGGCATTTGCATCACGAACCGACGGACGATCAATACGCGGCTCTCGGGCGCATGGATGTGGTGATGGCACCGGTCGATGGCGGCTATACGATGGCCATTGACAGCATGATGGACGTGCTGCGCCGGATGCAAGCGAGCATCGTCATACCCATGCACTGGTTCACCAATCGTACGCTGGATCGGTTCCTGGCCGGCATGGAGGGCGAGTTCGCGATCGAGCGGCCCGGAACCAGCGAGATAGAGGTGTCGCTGCGCGATCTGCCGCACCGGCCCACGATAATGGTGCTGCGCCCGGCTCCGCTGCGCGAGGACGAGTAGCGCGGAAACGCTCGTGCTGCCTTCATGGGAACGTGTTGCGCAACTCGGTTCGTCGGGGCTGACGCCTGAACGTCCGAAACAGGCCCACGCAGACTGAGTTGACGGTCGCCCGTGACCCCTCGAACGTGTGGATGTGTCCCGAACTGCCCGCAAACCCGAGGTGGCCGTGACGCGCGCCATGGTGTAACGCGCGACCATGTCTGGTTATTCCCCGCCCGAAGACCCGTTGGAAATACTGCATGACGATCACGAGATCCTTGCCGTCTGCAAGCCCGCGGGCCTGCTCAGTGTACCGGGCAAGGGTGGGAAGCTCGCCGATTGCCTGCTGACCCGCGTGCAGGATGCGTTTCCGACTGCCCTTCTGGTGCACCGGCTGGATCGCGACACGTCGGGCGTGATGATCTTTGCCCTCACGCCGCATGCGCAACGCCATCTCGGGCTGCAATTCGAGAAACGGCAGGCCCTGAAACGCTATGTCGCGCGGGTCGCGGGCGGGCTCGCGCCCGGCACCGGAAGGGTCGATCTTCCCCTGGCGGCGGACTGGCCGAACCGACCTTTGCAAAAGGTGTGCTTCGAGACCGGGCGCGCGGCGCTAACAGATTGGCGGGTCCTGCACAGGGATATGGACGAGACGCGCGTCCAGTTGGCGCCGAAAACCGGGCGAAGCCATCAACTGAGGGTCCACATGCTGGCCTTGGGCCACCCCATTCTTGGCGATCCGCTCTATGCCGCCGGGGCGGCGCGCGATCATCGCCGAATGATGCTGCACTCCGAAGAGTTGCGCCTGCGCCATCCTGATGGCGGCGCAGGCGTGAAATTCCGAGCGGAGTCGCCGTTCTGAGCCTTCAGGCGCCGGGCGTCCAGTCCGAGACCGCCTTGACCTCGAGGAAGTCCTCGATGCCCCATTTGCCGCCTTCGCGCCCGTAGCCCGACTGTTTCATGCCACCAAACGGCGCGCCCGCGCCGCGTGACTTGCCGTTCATCTCGACCATGCCGGACCGCAGGCCGCGCGCCAGCCGGTTCGCGCGGGCCGCATCAGTGGTCTGCACGTAATTGGTCAGGCCGTAAGGCGTGTCATTGGCGATCGCGAGGCCCTCTTCCTCGGTCTCGAAGGGGATGATCGAGAGGACCGGGCCGAAGATTTCCTCGCGCGCGATGGTCATGTCGTTGGTCACGTCCGCGAACACGGTGGGACGCACGTAATAGCCCTTGTTGAACCCCTCGGGGCGTCCGGAGCCGCCCGCGACAAGGCGGGCGCCCTCGTCGATGCCGGTCTGGATCAGGTCCTGTACCTTGTCGAACTGCACCGCGTTGACCACCGGGCCGATATGGCGGCCCTCCTCGTGGGCCGGGCCGACCTTGATGGAGGCGGCAACCTCGGCGGCCTCTTCGACGGCGCTGTCATATCTCTCGCGCTGCACCAGCATGCGCGTGGGCGCGTTGCAGGACTGGCCGGTATTGTTCATGCAGGCCATAACGCCGCGCTTGACGGCCTTTTCGTCGGCATCGGCAAAGATCAGGTTGGCGCCCTTGCCGCCCAGTTCCAGGCTGACGCGCTTGAGCGTGTCGGCGGCGGATTTCGCGATCAGCTTGCCCGCGCGCGCCGAGCCGGTGAAGCTGACCATGTCGATATCGGGATGCCCCGAAATCTGGCTGCCCACGCCCGGCCCGTCGCCATTGACGAGGTTGAAGACCCCCTTGGGCAGCCCGGCCTCGTGCAGGATCTCGGCAAAGACCACTGCGTTGAGCGGCGATTCCTCGGATGGCTTCAGTACCATGGTGCAGCCTGCGACCAGCCCGGCGATCACCTTGAGGGTGATCTGGTTCATCGGCCAGTTCCACGGTGTGATCATGCCGACGACGCCCACGGGCTCGTGGATGATCCGGTCATTGGGGGCATGATCGCCAAGCGGCGCGTCGAATTCGAACTCGCGCGCGGCTTTCAGGAAATTGGTGATATGAAAGACGCCGGCGCCGACCTGGCTCTGGCGTGCAAGGTCGATGGGCGCGCCCATCTCGGCGCTGATCGCCTGGGCAAGATCTTCGCCGCGGGTCTTGTAGACCTCGAGGATCTTCTCGACATACGCGATCCGTTCCTCCAACGGCGTTGCCATCCAGCCCGGGAATGCCGCGCGCGCGGCAGCGACCGCGGCGTCGGTATCGGCCTGACCCCCTAGCGAGATCACCGCGCACGCCTCTTCCGTGGAGGGGTTGATGACCTCATGTTTGCGGCCGTCGAGGGGGGGCTGCCACGTGCCGTCGATGTAGAACTCTGTCTTCTCTATCATGTCCGTGCCTCCTTGGATTTGGCTTACATGTGGCAGCGCCCTGCAGGGTCTGCAAGGTGGGAAATTTGTCGCCCTGACGCCGGTTGCCCGAGCCGTCGCACCGCACGGCATGGCTTGCATTGAAAATAAGGATGAGGCTAATGATCCCCATGCAGATCTATCTCCCCATCGCCGAGGTTTCGGTCAACGCCTTCCTGCTGCTGGGGCTGGGCGGCCTTGTGGGGGTGCTGTCGGGCATGTTCGGCGTCGGCGGCGGGTTCCTGATGACGCCGCTCTTGTTCTTCATCGGCATTCCGCCGGCGGTCGCGGTCGCCACAGAAGCCAACCAGATCGTTGCCTCGTCGTTTTCCGGTGTGCTTGCGCATCTGCGGCGCAAGACGGTGGATCTGCGGATGGGCACGGTGCTGTTGATCGGCGGACTCGTGGGGGCGGCGCTCGGCGTGGTGCTGTTCAACTACCTCAAGGCGCTCGGGCAGGTCGATCTGCTGGTCAGGCTGTGCTACGTCGTCTTCTTGGGTGTCGTCGGCGCGATGATGTTCGTCGAAAGCCTGCGGGCCATCCGCAACACGCGCCGCGGGGTGGCACCGCGACGGCGCAAGCACGGCTGGGTCCACGGCCTGCCCTTCAAGATGCGATTCCGGACATCCGGGCTTTACATCTCGGTCATCCCGCCGCTGCTTGTCGGGGTCAGTGTCGGTATTCTCGCGGCCATCATGGGGGTCGGGGGCGGCTTCATCATGGTGCCGGCAATGATCTACCTGCTGGGAATGCCGACAAAGGTTGTGGTGGGCACATCGCTTTTTCAGATCATTTTCGTCACGGCCTTCACCACGATGCTGCACGCCACGACGAACTATACCGTCGATGTGGCGCTTGCGGTGCTTTTGCTGGTCGGCGGCGTGATCGGGGCGCAGTTCGGAACGTCCATCGGCACGCGCATGAAGGCCGAGCAACTGCGCATCCTGCTTGCGATCATGGTGCTTGCGGTCTGTGGCAAGCTGGCCTTCGACCTGCTGGTTCAACCGTCCGAGCTTTATTCTCTTGGCACCGGCGAGGACCATTGATGCTGTGGCGTCTGGCCCTTGTCCTCATGCTGGCCGCCCTGCCGCTGCGCGCCGAGGAAGAGGTGGTTCTGGGCCTTTCGAGCGACAGCGTGGCGATCACGGCGACCTTCGAGGGCTCCGACATCCTGATCTTCGGCGCGGTCAAGCGCGAGGTCGCGATCCCCGACACGCCGCTCGACGTGGTGATCACCGTGGCGGGGCCGTCGCAGCCCGTCACCGTGCGGCGCAAGTCGCGGGAATTCGGGATATGGATGAACACCGACATGGTCGATCTCGATGCCGCGCCGAGCTTCTATGCCGTCGCCACGACGGGCCCGCTGGACGAGGTGCTGTCCGATACCGAGGATCTGCGCCACCGGGTCTCGATCCCGCGCGCGATCCGGTCGGTCGGCGCGGCCAGCATGGTCGAGGATTCCGACGCCTTCATCGATGCGCTCATCCGCATCAAGCGCAACGAGGACGCCTACCAGATGCGCGAGGGCGAGGTCGCGATTGACGAGCAGACGCTGTTTCGCACCGCGATCAGCATGCCCGCGAACCTGACCGAAGGCACCTACCAGACGCGGATCTTCCTGACGCGCGAAGGTCGGGTGGTGTCGCAGTACCAGACCGCCATCGAGGTGCGAAAGGTCGGGCTGGAACGCTTCCTGTTCAACATGTCGCGCGAACAGCCCATCCTTTACGGGCTGATGTCGCTGGCCATCGCGATCGCCGCCGGCTGGGGCGCCTCGGCCATCTTCCGGGTGCTGCGCCCGGGGTGACCGAGGTCGACCGCTGCGCCTCAGGCGGTGGTCACCTCGGCCACGCGGGGTGCCTTTTGCGCCTCGGGATCCGGCGTCATCTGGATATCCGCGCGGATTGCGGTGTTCTTCGGATCATAGGGGCTGTCGCGGGTCACCACGGCATCCCAGAGCCGGTCGAACATTTTCACCTTCAGCCGTGTGCCCTCGACCGCAAGCTCGGGTGCGACATAGCCCATGCCGATGGATTGCCCGAAGGCCACCGAGTATCCGCCCGAGGTCAGCCGCCCGACGCGCGTCCCATCGGCAGCATAAAGCGCCTCGCGCCCCCACGGATCGGCATCGCCCGGCCCGTCGATCAGCACCGTGACGCATTTCATGCGGATGCCGGTCTCCACCAGTGCGGCCTTGCCGCGAAACTCTTTGTCGAGATCGACGAAGCGCGGCACATCGGCCTCCAGCGGGGTGCCGTCGCGGCCCAGTTCGTGACCAAAGGCGCGATAGCTCTTTTCCTGCCGCAGCCAGTTCTGCGCACGCGCCCCCACCATTTTCATCCCGTGCTTTGCGCCGGCCTGCTCCAGCAGATCGAAGAGATAGTTCTGCATCTCGATCGGGTGGTGCAGCTCCCATCCCAGCTCGCCGGTATAGGCCACGCGGATGGCGTTCACGGGGCACATGCCCAGCTCGATCCGCCGCGCCGAGAGCCACGGGAACCGCGCGTTGCCGAGCACAGTGTCGGGGTCGGCGTCCCGGACGATCTCGCGCAGGACATCGCGCGATTTCGGCCCGGCGATGGCGAACACACCCCATTGCGTGGTCACGTCCTGAATCTCGATATAGCCGAATTCCGGCGCCTTGTCTTCGGCTGCCTTGCGCAGGTAATCGCCGTCATATTCGGTCCAGCCGCCCGCCGAGATCAGGTAATATTCCTGCTCGGCCACGCGCTGGATCGTGTATTCGGTGCGGGTCGTGCCGTGATCGGTGAGCGCATAGGTCAGGTTGATGCGGCCCACGCGGGGCAGCGCGTTGCAGGTGAACCAGTCAAGGAACGCGGTCGCCCCCGGCCCCTTGACCATGTGCTTGGTAAAGGCGGTGGCGTCGATCAGGCCGACGCCTTCGCGCACCGCCTTCGCCTCTGCCACGGCAAATTGCCACCAGCCACCGCGACGGAAACTGCGCGCGTCATGATCAAAATTTTCTGGCGGGTTCACGGGGCCGAAGTAATTGGGCCGCTCCCAACCATTGACCCAGCCGAATTGCGCGCCGCGCGCTTTCTGGCGATCATAGGCGGGCGAGGTGCGCAGGGGCCGTGCCGCGGGGCGTTCCTCGTCGGGATGGTGCAGGATATAGACGTGGTCATACGCCTCCTCGTTCTTGCGCGCGGCAAACTCGGTGGTCATCCAGTTCGACGAGAAGCGCTTGGGATCGAGCGACGCCATGTCGATCCCGGCCTCGCCCTCCAACATCATCTGCGCGAGGTAGTACCCGGTGCCGCCTGCCGCCGTGATGCCGAAACTGAACCCTTCGGCCAGCCACATGTTGCGCAGTCCCGGCGCGGGGCCGACCAGCGGGTTGCCGTCGGGCGTGTAGCAGATCGGGCCGTTATAGTCGTCCTTGAGGCCCGACTCCTCGCAGGAGGGGATGCGGTGGATCATCTCCATGTACTGATCCTCGATCCGTTCCAGATCGAGCGGGAAGAGATCGGCGCGGAAGCTGTCGGGCACGCCGTATTCGAAACAGGCGGGCGCGTTTTTCTCGTAGACCCCCAGGATCCAGCCGCCGCGTTCCTCGCGCACATAGCTCTGGGCGTCCGCGTCGCGGATGACGGGATGCTCGGGGTTGCCGGCAGCGCGGTAATCGACCAGCGCAGGGTCCTTGTCCATCACGATGAACTGATGCTCGACCGGGACGGCGGGAATTTTGATCCCGAGCTTTCGGGCTGTGCTCTGGGCATGGTTGCCGCTGGCTGTGACCACATGGTCGGCGGTGATGACGATCCGCTCGTCGCTGGCGACGAGATTGCCGCCCTTTTCGACCATCTTCGTGCAGGTGACCTCCCAGGCGCTGCCGGTCCAGTGAAACGCGTCGGCCTGCCACTTGCGCTCGATCGCGACACCGCGCTGGCGCGCGCCCTTGGCCATCGCCTGCGTGACATCGGCGGGGTTTATGTAGCCGTCGGTGGCGTGATAAATCGCGCCTTCCAGATCGTCGGTGTTGATCAGCGGCCAGCGCGCCTTGATCTCGTCGGGGGTCAGCCATTCGTACTCCACCCCGCAGGTCTCGGCGGTGGCGGCGTAAAGCATGTATTCGTCCATGCGCGCCTGCGTCCGCGCAAGGCGCAGGTTGCCAACCACGGCAAACCCGGCATTGAGGCCGGTCTCGGCCTCCAGGGTCTTGTAGAAATCGACCGAATACTTGTGGATATGGGTCGTGGCATAGGACATGTTGAACAGCGGCAGCAGACCCGCCGCGTGCCACGTGCTGCCCGCGGTCAGCTCGTCGCGTTCCAGCAGCATGACATCGGTCCAGCCGGCGCGGGCGAGGTGATAGGCGATGGAGGTGCCGATCGCACCGCCGCCGACGACGAGGGCTTTGACTTCGGTTTTCATGGCGTGCGACTCCGTTGGCTTCGGTCCTTTGCCCATGTGTAACAAACCTGCAAACTCCGTCGCCGCCCATCCGACACAACGCTGCACGAAAGCGACCCGCGCGCGTCGATCCATTGGCGATAACAGAGCGGTGGATTTCCCGTGCCACCCTTGATAGCTAGCGCGCCGATACCCCTAGTGACGGGACAACGATCATGAGCGCCACGGCCAAGCAGTCTGCCCCCACGCCCGGCGATATCCGGGCGATGAAGGGCGGCCCCCCCATCGTCAGCCTGACGGCCTACACGACACCCATGGCGCAGATGATGGACAAGCACTGCGATGTCGTACTGGTCGGCGACAGCGTGGGCATGGTGCTGCACGGTCTGCCCTCTACGCTGGGTGTGACGATGGAAATGATGGTAATGCACGGGCGCGCCGTGGCCCGCGGCCTTCGTCAGGCGATGCTGGTCATCGACATGCCCTTCGGCAGCTATGAGGAAAGCCCCGAACAGGCGTTCCGCAACGCCGCGCGCCTGATGGCCGAGACCGGGGCCGCGGCGGTCAAGCTGGAAGGCGGGCGGCACATGGCTGGCACCATCGCGTTTCTGGTGGCGCGCGGCGTGCCGGTGATGGCGCATATCGGCCTGACGCCGCAATCGGTCAACACGCTGGGCGGTTACAAGGTCCAAGGCCGTGGTGATGCGGCCGAGGCTATCATGGAAGATGCCCGCGCGGTGGAGCAGGCCGGTGCGTTTTCGGTCGTTCTGGAAAAGCTGACCGCGCCGTTGGCCGACCGGATCACCGCCGCGACCGCGATTCCGACAATCGGTATCGGGGCGTCCGCGGGCTGCGACGGGCAGGTCCTCGTGGTCGATGACATGCTGGGGGTCTTCACGGCCTTCAAGCCGAAATTTGTCAAGCGCTACGCGCATCTGGGCCGCGACGGAGAGGCCGCGATCGCGGCCTATGCCGACGACGTGCGTGCGCGCCGGTTCCCCGCATCCGAACATGTCTTTGCCGACACGGCGCCGGAAAAGGCCGCAGGCAAGGCCACCGACGCATGACAGCCCCGATCCTGCGCAAGCTCGACGATCTGCGCGCCCTGACCCGGCCCTGCATCCGCGCGGGCGAGACCATCGGCGTTGTGCCCACGATGGGGGCGTTGCATGACGGTCACCTGTCGCTTGTCGCCGCCGCCAAGGCGCGCTGCGACCGGGTGATCGTGACGATCTTCGTCAACCCGATGCAGTTCAACAACCCCGAGGATCTGGCGAATTACCCCCGGACGGAAGACGAGGATGCGCGTAAGCTGCGCCGCTTCAACGTCGATGCGTTGTGGGTGCCGGACCCCGACCAGATGTACCCGGCGCATTTTGCCACGACCGTCTCGGTGGCGGGGCTGACGGACGTGATGGAGGGGGCCTTTCGCCCCGGCCATTTCGACGGGGTGGCGACGGTGGTGACCAAGCTGTTCACCCAGACGGCTGCGACGGACGCGTTCTTCGGCGAAAAGGATTATCAGCAGCTTCTGGTGGTGCGCCGGATGGCGCGCGATCTCGATCTGCCTGTCACCGTGCATGGCTGCCCCACGATCCGCGATATCGACGGCCTGGCGCTGTCGTCGCGCAACCTGTTGCTGTCGGACCGCGCCCGCACCCGCGCGCCGGTGCTTTTCGATCAGATGGAACGCATCGCCGAGGGGCTGCGGGCCGGCCACGATTTCGCGGCGCTGGAGACGCAGGCGCGGGCCCGGCTGGAAAAGGCCGGCTTTTCGGATGTCGATTACCTCGACCTGCGCGCGCAGGAAGATCTTGCGCGCATCGCAGGGCCCGATCGCCCCGCGCGGCTGTTCGCCGCGGCCCGGCTGGCCGGGGTCCGGCTGATCGACAATATCGCGGTAAACGCGCAGGTCGCGCTCTGAGTGCGTCGCGGGCAAATCCATCCTTGGAATGCGCAGATCTAAGGCGTAAATATCAGACATGGCCAAGAACAAGCATCACGACGGCGCCGGCCCGTCGCAACGCCAGTTGCGTGTCGGTGAACTCATCCGGCGCACCCTGTCGGATGTGCTGATGCGCGGCGATATCCATGATCCCGATCTCACGGCCATGTCGGTTACGGTGGGCGAGGTTCGCACCTCGCCCGATCTCAAGATCGCCACGGCCTTCGTGATGCCGCTTGGCGGCGAGGGGCAGGAGAACCTCATCGAGATCCTTGCGCGCAACAAGTCGGAACTGCGCCGCATCATCGGGCGCAAGGCGGGGCTCAAATTCACCCCCGACCTGCGGTTCCGGCTGGACGAGACCTTTGACCGGATCGAGGAAACGCGCCGCTTGTTCGAACAGGAGGATGTTCGCCGGGATGTGGAAGACTAGCGTTGCGACCGCGGTTCTTGGCCTTGCCGCGGCGGGACAGGTGAGCGCCGCGCCGTGTGAGGAGACGCGGATCGAGGGGCAGGGCTACACGATCTGCACGGTCGATCCCGCACGCGACGATCTGCGCCTGTTCCTGAAAGATCCCGGCGGCGACAGCTTGCTTGGCAGTTTCGAGAATGTCGACCGGATGCTCGCCCGCCACGGTGCACGGCTGGCCTTCGCGATGAACGCGGGCATGTATCACCCCGATCGCCGCCCCGTCGGCCTTTATGTCGAGGACGGGCAGGACCATGCGCCGCTGGTGACCCGCGCCGGGCCGGGCAATTTCGGCCTGCTGCCCAACGGGGTGTTCTGCATTGGCGACGGACGCGCGGACGTGATCGAGACTCTCGGCTTTGTCGAAGATCGCCCCGCTTGCCGCGATGCCAGCCAGTCCGGCCCGATGCTGGTGATCGACGGCGCCCTGCATCCGCGGTTCCTGAGGGACAGCGACAGCCGTTATGTCCGCAACGGGGTCGGCGCCTCGGCGGAGGGAGATCGCGCCTGGTTCGTAATCTCCGACGCGCCGGTGACCTTTCACCGCTTCGGGCGCGTCTTCCGCGATCATCTCGGGGCCGAGCAGGCGCTCTATTTCGATGGCAACATCTCGCGGCTTCATGCGCCGGGCCTCGACCGCAGCGATCAGGGCTTGCCGCTGGGTCCGATGGTGGGTGTCGTGGTTGACGAAAGCGCAAGCCTCGACTAGCCCGCTGGCCTGATCCGCAGCAGAAAGACAGAAGGCGATGGCACGCAGACGCAAGGGACGCGCGGTGAATGGCTGGCTCGTGGTCGACAAGCCCGTCGGCATGACCTCGACCGCTGTGGTCAACAAGGTGAAATGGGCGCTGCAGGCGCAAAAGGCCGGACATGCCGGCACGCTCGACCCGGATGCGACCGGGGTTCTGGCCGTGGCACTGGGCGAGGCCACGAAGACGGTGCCCTACATCACCGACGCGCTCAAGGCGTACGAGTTTACCGTGCGCTTCGGCGCGGCGACCAATACCGACGATGCCGAGGGCGAGGTCATCGTCACCAGTGACAGCCGCCCCGACGATGCAGCCATAAAGGATGCGCTCGGCGCATTTGTCGGTGACATCATGCAGGTGCCGCCGCAGTATTCGGCCGTCAAGATCGACGGCCAGCGCGCCTACAAGCTGGCGCGCGAGGGCGAAAGTTTCGAGGTCGCGGCGCGCCCTCTGTGGGTCGAGGAACTGCTGCTCGTAGGGCGTCCCGATCCCGACCACGCGGTGCTGGAGATGGTCTGCGGCAAGGGTGGCTATGTGCGCGCCATCGCCCGCGATCTCGGGGACGCTCTGGGCTGCCATGGACATGTGACGGCGCTGCGCCGCACATGGTCGGGGCCGTTCGACGCCGAGGACGGGATCAGCATCGACACCATCGATGCGCTCGCCCACAGCCCCGAGCTTGACGCGCATCTGCGCCCTCTCGAGGACGGTCTCGTCGATTTGCCGATGGTCACCGTCCCGCCCGAGGGCGTGGCCCGCCTGCGCAACGGCAATCCCGGCATGGTGATCGCCACCGACGTCGACTATGGCGAGGAATGCTGGGCCGCCGAAGGCGGACGCGCCGTCGCCGTGGGGCGCTACAAGGCCGGCATGCTGCACCCCAGCCGGGTCTTCAACACAGGGCATTCATGATCGACGCCTTCATCGACCGGCTTGCGGCGATCGCGGCCCCGGCGGGATGCGCGAACCCCTACGGCACCTACATTCAAGGCGTGGATATCGCGCCCGAGGCGCCCGGGATCCGTCGCCGGCAGCTTCGCGCGTACCTGACACGCCGGCAGGACACCGCGCGGCTGATGCTGGTGGCCGAGGCGCCGGGCTATCAGGGCGCGCGGTTTTCCGGCATCGCCATGACCTGCGAACGCACGCTGCTGGGGCAGAAATCCGGCGTGCCGCCCGAGGCCGTGCTGGGAGATGTTCCAGCCGCCCGCACAAGCCATCCCGACATGGGGCGCAACGGCCCCGAAGCCGCGCACGGGTTTTCCGAGCCGACGGCGTCGATCGTCTGGCGCGAGCTTGTCGCGCTCGGCCTGACGGATCGGGCGGTGCTTTGGAACGTGTTCCCGTTCCACCCGCATCGCCCGGATGCGCCGCTGACCAATCGCACCCCCTCGTATGCCGAGGTCGCGGCACATCTCGACATCATCGCGGATCTGCACGCGGCTTTCGCGCCAGCCCGCGTGGTCTGCATCGGCAACACCGCCCGCGATCACCTGCGCCCGCTTTATCCGGATCTGCCGGCCTTGCGTCACCCCGCCAATGGCGGCGCGTCGAAGTTCCGCGACGGGCTGCGCCGCCTCGTCGATGCCGGACCGCTCAGCTGATCAGGCGCTTCAGCCAGCCCTTCTTTTTGGCCTCGGCTTCGGGATCCTCGTCCGAGGGACCGTCGATCACCTCCTGCAGCCGCGTGAAGAACTGGTCGGCCATCCGCTTGGCAAAACCGTCGACGACGCGGCTGCCAAGCTGCGCCAGCTTGCCGCCGACCCGCGCCTCGACGTCGTAGCTCAGCGTCGTGCCGGTCCCGCTCTCCTCCAGCCGCACATCGGCCGATCCCTTGGCATGGCCCGCGGCCCCGCCCTTGCCCTCGCCGCTCAGGGTCAGGCTTTCGGGCTCGATCATCTCGGTCAGGGTGACCGTACCCTTGAACGTGGCCTTCACCGGCCCGACCTTCTGTGTCACGGTGGCCTCGAAGCCGTCCTCGGGGGTGCCGGTCACCTCCTGCGCGCCGGGCACGCATTCCTTCAGCACCTCGGGGCTCAGCAGCGCCGCCCACACGGTCGCGCGGTCGGCCTTGATCTCGCGGGTGTCGCTCATCTTCATCGTGGTGGTCCCTCTCCCTGTTCCTCGGGCGCAGCGTACCGCACACGCACCCACCCGCCAAGAGAGACACGGGGGCCGGGACTGCAGGCCCTTGGCACGGCCTCTTCGACCCGTTACCTCTTTGTCGGCGATTGTCCGCGCCCATGTCTGCCGACCGGAGTTTCTTCTTGGCAAAAATACCCGAAAAGATCCTGCGCGGGCCATCCGGACGGACGTCATGACGGTGCGCTACCGCCTGCATTACGCGCCCGACAACGCCTCGCTGGTGATCCGGCTGGTGCTTGAGGATCTGCGTGTGCCCTACGAGACCGTGCTGGTGGACCGGCAGGCGCGCGCGCAGAAATCGTCCGGCTATCTCGCGCTCAACCCGAACGGGCTGGTCCCGGTCCTTGAAACGCCGCATGGCGCGATCTTCGAAACCGGGGCCATCCTGCTGTGGCTGGCCGACCGTCATGGCGGCGCGCCGCGCCCCGACGACGCCCCGCGCGGCGATGTCCTGAAATGGCTGTTCTTCCTGTCAAACACCCTGCACCCGGTTCTGCGCATGACCTTCTATCCCGATCAATATGTCGACGCGGACAGGGACGCCCAGAGCCACCTGCGCGTGGCGATGCAGGCGCGGTTCGCCGCCGGCCTCGATATCATCGAAACACGCGCCGCGCCTTACTTCGGGGCGGAATATACGACACTTCTCGATCCCTACCTTGCCTGCCTGATACGCTGGCGTGCGCTTTACCCTCAGGGCGCTGTCGGGGATTTCCGGGCGCGCCGGTGGCCCCGCATCGCCGCCATGCTGGAGCGGATCGAAGACAGCGCCGCCGCACGCGCCGCGATCGCCGCCGAGGGGCTGGGACCGCACCCGTTTACCGCGCCAAGCTATCCCGATCCGCCCGAGGGTGTGGCGCTCTGACCGTGTTGCTGGTCACGTGGCGGCGCCGAAAGGGTCGCTTTCGGACATGCGAGGCAGTCTGATACAAGGCAGAAGGATCGCGACCAGGGAGCGCGCGCATGTTTCTTTCCGTTTTCGACATGTTCAAGGTGGGCATCGGCCCGTCCTCGTCGCACACGATGGGGCCGATGGTGGCGGCCGCGCGGTTCCTCGACAGGATGCGCGCCGCGCCGTTCCACTATGCCGGGCTCAAGGGCGCGCTGCATGGCAGTCTTGCCTTTACCGGCGTGGGCCATGCGACCGACCGCGCGACGATCCTCGGCCTCGCCGGATTTCGCCCGGAAACCTATGACGCCGACGCGGCCGAGGCGGCGCTGGCGCGGATCCGCGACACGGGCACCATCGCGCCGCCAGAGCTGCCGGTGATGACATTCCGCCCCAAGGACGATCTCAAGTTCGATTTCGGCCCCAACCTGCCCGGTCACGCCAATGGCATGGTGCTGATGGCCACCGACGCGCAGGGCGACGTGATCCTGCGCGAGACCTATTATTCCATCGGTGGCGGCTTCGTGATGACCGAGGACGAGCTTGCGGCGGGGCGCAACACGCAAGAGGGCGATCCGGTGCCCTATCCGTTCAAATCCGCCGCCGAGATGCTGGAGATGGCCGAACGTTCGGGCAAGACCATTGCCGAGATGAAACGCGCCAACGAGGTGTCGCGCTGCGGGCGCGACAGCTTGCGCACCGGCGTGGCGCGCATCTGGCAGGTGATGGATGACTGCATCGAGCGCGGGCTGTCCGCCGAGGGCACCCTGCCGGGCGGGTTGAACGTGCGGCGGCGGGCCGCGGGGATCCGCGACGCGCTCGTGGCCGAGCGGGGCACGAACCTGCAGGCGCCGCACAAGATCAACGACTGGATGAGCGCCTACGCGATGGCCGTCAACGAGGAGAACGCCGCGGGCGGGCAGGTGGTCACCGCCCCCACCAACGGCGCGGCCGGCGTCGTGCCGGCAGTCATCAAGTACTGGCTGGAGCATGTGCCGGACGCATCCGAGTCCCGGATCGACGAGTTCCTGCTGACCGCCGCCGCCATCGGCGGGCTGGTGAAGTTCAACGCCTCGATTTCGGGGGCCGAGGCGGGCTGCCAGGCCGAGGTCGGCAGCGCGGCGGCAATGGCGGCGGCCGGGCTGTGCGCCGTGCTGGGTGGCACCCCTCAGCAGATCGAGAATGCCGCCGAGATCGCGCTGGAGCATCACCTCGGCATGTCGTGCGACCCGGTGCGCGGCCTCGTGCAGGTGCCGTGCATCGAGCGCAACGGGCTCGGCGCGATCAAGGCGGTTTCGGCGGCCTCGTTGGCGCTGCGCGGCGACGGCACGCACCTGGTGCCGCTCGACGCCTGTATCGAGACGATGCGCCAGACCGGCGAAGACATGAGCGAGAAGTACAAGGAAACCTCACTTGGCGGCCTTGCGGTGAACGTCCCGAATTGCTGAACAGGCCCCGTCCGGCCCCGGCGGCAATATCTTGCCGATGCCGCGACATTTGCGCAGTTTTCGAAAACGCGGTTTGACCGGCGGCCCGTCCTCCCTATAATTAGAATTGTTCAAAACAACGCAAAGCCAAGGGATACCTGAGCCATGCATGACAAATTCGAAACCGCCCGCCGCGCGTTCCTGCGCAAGATCGCCGCCTTCGCGGCCGCCGCACCCTTTGCCGGGGTCGGCATCACAGCAGCGGCGCCGGCTTTCGCGCAGGAAGACCAGGCCGAGGATGGCCACGCGCTGGATTACGTGAACGATGCGGCGGATGCCGAGGATCATGATCGCTTCAGCGAGGGGTCGAATTGCTCGAACTGCACTTTCTGGCAGGGCGGGGACGATGAATGGGGCGGCTGCCAGCATCCGGAGTTCCGCGAGGTCCTCGTGAACGCGAATGGCTGGTGCAACGCCTACGCGCCCGGGAACTGATTCATTTCCATTTGCAACATGCGCGGGCGGCGGGTCATTCCGCCGCCCGTTTCAATTCGTATGATCCATGCCGCGCGGATGTGACCGCGATCACCGGCACGCGGCGTTGGATGGATCTGCCGGCCTTTCACGTGCTGGCCCGCTCCCCGAGGTCAAGCCGGGGTTGCCACGCGAAACCCGCTTGGATATTGACGATCGGCACCTTGAGGGAGGATTTTCATGAGACGTTTTGTCACCCGCCTTGCCTTGGCCGGCAGCTTGGCCGCGCTTGGCTTGCCGGCCACCGCCCAGACCGAGATCAAGATCGGCTACGCGCTTGCCACCGACAGCCATTACGGCGTTGCCGCCGAGACATTCGAGGAGGTTGTGCTGGCCGAAACCGGCGACCAGTTCGCGTTCACGCATTTCCCGTCCTCCGGTCTCGGCGGTGAGCGCGAGGTGATCGAGGGGCTGCAACTGGGTACGGTCGAGGCGACCATCGTCTCGTCGGGGACGCTGGCGAATTTCGTGCCCGACACCGGCGTCTTCGACATCCCGTTCCTGTTTCGCGATCTCGATCACGCCCGCGCCGTCCTCGACGGACCGATCGGCCAGGATATCCTTGCGAGATTCGACGAGGTCGGCATGAAGGGCCTGGCTTGGGGCGAGCAGGGCTTTCGCCACATCACCAACAACCGCAACCCGATCGAGACACCGGCCGATGTCGAGGGCCTGAAGATCCGGACGATGGAAAACCCCGTACACCTCGAGGCCTTCAACGCCATGGGCGCGGCCCCCACCCCGATGGCCTGGCCAGAGGTTGTCTCGTCGCTGCAGCAGGGCGTGATCGACGGGCAGGAAAACCCGCTTTCGGTCATCGTGTCGGCCAAGCTCGACGAGGTGCAGGAGTATCTGACGCTGTCGGGTCATGTCTATTCCCCGGCGATGCTGCTGGTCTCGAAACCGTTCTGGGACGGGCTGGACGACGACCAGAAAGCCGCGTTCGAGACCGCCGCCGCCGAGGCGGTCACGGCCATGCGCGGGTATGTCGACGATGTCGAGACGACCGGTGTGGAAACGCTGAAAGAGCGCGGCATGACGGTCAACACATTATCGACCGAGGAAAAGGCCCGCTTCCAGGAGGCGATCACTTCGGCCTATGACGAGTATTACGAGACCTACGGTGAGGATCTTGTCGAGTCGATCGTGAATTTCGAGTGACACGCCACCGCCGGCGCCCCGATGGCGCCGGCCTGTCGTCCGGGGCCGCGTCGTGAAACGGTTGGAACGCATATTCGTTGCCCTGAACGCCTGGGCGCTGATTCTGATGTTGTCGGCCATGACGCTTGTCATCGGGGCCAACATCACCTCGCGCTATGTGACAGGAAATTCCTTTCCATGGGCCGACGAGGTCGCCCGCTACCTGATGATCTGGCTGACCTTCACCGGGGCAGGGTTGATCCTGCGCACGGGCGGGCACGTGGCGATCACGCGGCTGCAGGACGCGCTGCCCGGTGTCGGGCAGAAGGTTCTGCGTGCCGCCATCGTCGCGGGCCTGCTGATGTTCTTCGGGTTCATGGTCCATGTCGGGCTGCAATACGCGCAGCGGATGCAGACCCAGCTGACACCGGCGCTGCGCATCCCCTTCGTCTATGTCTACGCGGCGATGCCGATCGGCTTTGGCCTGCTGATCGTCCATCTGCTGCTGATCGCGCGCGGTTTCATTACGGCGGGCCGTTACAAGCCACTCGACATGGATGGTATGCCGCCGGGTGAAGCGCATGGCTGAGATCCTCTTCCCGGCGCTGTTCCTGCTGCTGGCGCTCGGCTTGCCGGTCGCTTTCGCCATGGCCATCGCGGTTTTCGCGGCGCTCAGCTTCGGATCGAGCTTTCCGCATATCGTCGTCGTCAAGGAGATGTTCTCGGGGCTCGACAGCTTCCCCTTGCTCGCCGTGCCGTTCTTCATCCTCGCCGCCGAGATCATGACCGGCGGGGCCGTGACGCTGGCGATCCTGCAACTGGCGCAATCGCTGGTCGGGCACCGCAGGGGCGGCCTTGGCCATGCCAATGTCGTCAGTTCGGCGATGTTCGCCGGCATTTCCGGAAGTGCCCTGGCCGATGCCGCCGGTCCGGGGACGATGATGATCCGGATGATGGAAAAGGGCGGGTACGACCGCGCCTATGCCGGCGCGCTGACCATCGCCAGCTCGGTCGTCGGGCCGATCATTCCACCCTCGATCACGATGATCATCTACGCCATGCAGGACCCGTCCGTGTCGGTCGGCTCGCTTTTCATGGCCGGCGTGCTGCCGGGGCTGTTGATCACGGCGCTGGTCATGGGGGCCAATGCGCGGGTCAGCCATGTGCGCGGCTTTGCCACCGGTGCGGCCATGCCCCCCGTGCTCGAAATCGGGCGCATTGCCGTCCATGCGCTGCCGGCGCTGTTTCTGATCGTGCTGATCGTGGGTGGCATCCGCTTTGGCATCTTCACGCCGACAGAGGCCTCGGTGATCGCGGTGTTCTATGCGCTGTTCGCGGGCATGGTCATCTACCGATCGCTGCGATTTCGCGACCTTCCGGACATCATCCTGCGCGCGGCGATGACATCGGGCGCGGTGCTGCTGATCCTCGGGGCGGCGCGGGCCTTTGCCTGGATCCTCGTCATCGAGAGCATTCCGCAATATCTGGCCCAGACCATCATCGCCTGGGATCTCGCGCCCATCGTGTTCCTGCTTTGCGTCAACGTGCTTCTGCTCGCCTTCGGTCTTTTCATGGATCCGTTGCCCGGGGTCATCATCCTGGTGCCGATCCTCGCGCCAATCAGCCTGGCGCTCGGGATCGATCCCAACCATTTCGCCATCGTGGTGATCTTCAACCTGACCCTCGGCCTGACCACGCCCCCCGTTGGAAGCCTGATCTTCGTCGTCTCCTCGACGGCCCGGTTGAGTCCTGGTGCCCTGATCCGCGAGATGCCGCCCTTCTTCGTGGCGCTGGCCGTGGCCCTGCTGATCATCACGTTCGTGCCCGTTCTGTCCACGTGGCTGCCGACGACCAGCAAGTTCTGAGGCGAAACCGGAACGGCGTGGCGACCCCGGCAGGACTTGAACCTGCAACCTATCCCTTAGGAGGGGATTGCTCTATCCAGTTGAGCCACGGGGTCATGCGGGCCTCTTAGCCTGCGTCGTGAGGTTTGTCATGGGGCGATTTATCCAATATTCGGATACATGTCCCGCGCAAGCTGGGATTTGCGCCGCGGGACTGCGGCGATCCTGCCGTCTGGTCTGAAAGACAAGGTGATGAGCGAAGATAGACCCCCCCTGACCTTGCGCGATGTGTCGGAGGCGGCGCGCGTCTCGGAAATGACCGTCAGCCGGGTTCTGCGCAACAAGGGCGACGTGTCTGACGGAACCCGTCAGCGGGTGCTCGAGGTTGCGCGGCGCCTTGGCTACGTGCCCAACAAGATCGCCGGTGCGCTGGCCAGCCAGCGGGTCAATCTGGTGGCGGTCATCATACCGTCGATGTCGAACATGGTCTTTCCCGAGGTGATGAGCGGGATCACCGAGGTGCTCGAGGAAACCGGTCTGCAACCGGTCGTGGGGCTCACTGGCTACCGGCCAGAGAAAGAGGAAAAAGTCCTCTACGAGATGCTGTCCTGGCGCCCGTCTGGGGTGATCATCGCCGGGCTGGAGCATTCCGATGCCAGCCGCGCGATGTTGCAGGCGAGCGGCATACCCGTGGTCGAAATCATGGATGTGGACGGCACGCCGATCGACTCGGTCGTGGGGATCTCGCATCGCCGCGCCGGGCAGCGGATGGCGCATTCGATCATCCGCGCCGGTTATCGCCGCATCGGTTTCATGGGGACCAAGATGCCGCTGGATCACCGCGCGCGCAAACGCTTCGAGGGTTTCACCGAGGCGCTCGCCAAGGCCGGCATCGAGATGGCCAACCATGCCTTCTATTCCGGTGGATCCGCGCTCCTGAAAGGGCGAGAGATGACCGCCGCTATGCTGCAGGAAACACCGGATCTGGACTTTCTGTACTATTCCAACGACATGATCGGTGCGGGCGGGCTTTTGTACCTGATGGAGCAGGGGGTCGACATTCCCTCCACGGTCGGACTGGCCGGGTTCAACGGCGTGGAGTTGCTGGACGGCCTGCCGATGCAGCTGGCGACGATGGATGCCTGCCGGCAGCAGATCGGCCGCAAGGCGGCCGGGATCATCGTCGCACGCGCGTCCGGCGACGGCGATCCGGCACCCGTGCGGCTGGTGCTGGAGCCGCGGATCAGCCCGGGCGATACGCTGCGCGCGATCTGACAGAACCGCGGGACGACTCCGAAGTCATTCGGCGGGTTCATGCAGACGTGGCGGCAGGGCCTGGTTTTCATTGCCCGTGGTCGGTGATAGGCCCCCAAAGCCGTGCGCAGTCACGCATGAGGCGTTGAAACCAAGACCCTTGCGTCGGTCAGAAGAAAGGCAAAAGCACATGCATTCGATCATCTATCTCGTCGGCCTCGTGGTCGTTGTACTCTTCATCCTGAGTTTTCTCGGCCTGCGCTGACACTGGACCGTCACCTGCGGAGCGGGCCGACGCACGATTCTCGCTTCCAATTTCCGCGCAATTCTTCTACATGCACGGCGTGAACCGGGCTTTTCCCGAACACGGCCAACGGACCTTGCTGGACGACATCCCGGCTCGTGCCCATCATGTTCCATTTCAAAGGAGATCTCGATGTCGATCACTGTTGAAGAAAAGCACCGCCTGATCAAGGAATTCGCCACCAAGGAAGGCGATACCGGGTCTCCGGAAGTTCAGGTCGCGATCCTGACCTCGCGGATCGGAACCCTGACAGAGCATTTCAAGACCCACAAGAAAGACAATCACGGCCGGCGCGGCCTTTTGATGATGGTCGCGCAGCGTCGCAAGTTGCTCGATTATCTCAAGGGCAAGGATGCGGATCGCTATAGAGACCTCATCAAGCGCCTCGGCATTCGTCGATAAGACCAAGGACCGCGCCCCATTGGGGCGCGGTTTTCGCATGATCCGATTGTCACCCAGGTCCGGCCTTGCCGGGGAGGCAGGACAGCACCAGAGGCCATGGGGCAATACGGCCCCGAATGCAAATGGGCCCGACGGGATTCGCCCGGACCGGCCAACACAGGATACGAGATGTTCAGAGAAACGAAAAAATCGATGCAATGGGGCGAGGAAACCCTCACCCTCGAAACCGGCAAGATCGCCCGTCAGGCCGACGGCTCGGTGATTGCCACTTTGGGTGAAACCTCGGTCATGGCGAACGTGACCTTTGCCAAGGAACCCAAGCCGGGAATGGATTTCTTCCCGCTGACCGTGCATTATCAGGAAAAATACTATGCTGCGGGCAAGGTGCCCGGCGGCTTCTTCAAGCGCGAGGCGCGCCCTTCCGAAAAAGAGACGCTGACCGCGCGCCTCATCGACCGCCCGATCCGTCCGCTTTTCGTGCCCGGCTTCAAGAACGAGACGCTGGTGATGTGCACCGTGCTCAGCCAC
>JAWLGF010000018.1:20018-34724 GCA_041685205.1 Roseovarius sp. | reverse complement strand
CCGTAGATGTATTCGGCGATCGGGGTGGAGCCGACGAAGCCCACCGACTGGATCACGTCATTGTAAAGGATCGCGTCCACCGCTTCCTTGTCGCCGTTGACGACCTGCAAGACGCCCTTTGGCAACCCGGCCTCTTCCATCAGCTCGGCCAGCATCAGCGGCACCGAGGGGTCGCGCTCGGACGGTTTCAGGATGAAGGCGTTGCCGCAGGCCAGCGCCGGGGCGAACATCCACATCGGGATCATGGCCGGGAAGTTGAACGGCGTTATGCCCGCCGACACGCCGAGCGGCTGGCGCATCGAGTAGAGGTCGATGCCCGGCCCGGCGCTGTCGCTGAACTCGCCCTTGAGAAGCTCCGGCGCGCCGATGCAGTACTCGACGACTTCGAGGCCGCGCTGAATATCGCCCTTGGCGTCGGGAAAGGTCTTGCCATGCTCGCGGCTGAGGGTTTCGGCCAGCTTGTCCATGTCGCGGTTCAGCAGGCGCACGAATTCCATCATCACACGGGCGCGGCGCTGCGGGTTGGTCGCTGCCCAGCCGGGCTGGGCGGCCTCGGCCACCGCGACGGCGCGCGCCATCTCGTCGGCCCCCGCCAGCGGGCAGCGGGCCTGCACCTCGCCGGTGGCCGGGTTGAACACGTCCGAAAACCGTCCCGACGTGCCCTTGACATGCGCCCCGTCGATGTAATGGGTCAATTCCTGCATCTTTGATCCTCCTTATGATTTCCGCGCAGCTTAGTCGCGCAGCCCCCGGTCGGAAAGGGGCAATGGCATGAAAGCTGTCCTTCGAATGGGCACGTGATCTGCGCATGCGGATGCAGTTGACAAAAATCCCGGTGTGGCAGACGCTAAATGATAACATTCATGAGGGAGGTCTTGCCATGCTGGTCCAGCAGATCCTGAAATCCAAGGGCGATGACGGGGTGATTACCGTCACACCGGACACGCCGGTGTCCGAGGCGGCGCAGATCCTCGCGGAGCGGCGGATCGGGGGGCTTGTGGTGTCCCAGGACGGCAAGCGGGTCGACGGTATCCTGTCCGAACGAGACATCGTGCGCAGCCTCGCCGTGCGCGGTGCCGGGTGCATGCAGGAAAAGGTCAGCCAGATGATGACCCGCAACCCGGTGCATTGCTCGTTGAACGAGACATCCGACGAAGTTCTTCAGCGCATGACCGACGGGCGGTTCCGCCATGTTCCGGTGGTCGAGAAGGGCGAGCTTGTGGGCATCGTCACCATCGGCGACGTGGTCAAGGCGCGCCTGACAGAGCTGTCGATGGAGAAAAGTGCGCTCGAGGGCATGATAATGGGGTATTGACACCTCGTCGGGGGCTTGCGTTCGCGGATGCAATATCGTTGCCTACCGGCCAACGCAAAGACGGAGCCCCCCATGCGCATAGGCCTCTACCCTGGCACCTTCGATCCGATCACACTGGGTCACGTCGATATCATCCGCCGGGCGGCGATCCTGGTGGATCGTCTTGTCATCGGGGTGGCGATCAATCGCGACAAGGGTCCCCTGTTCGATCTTGAAGAGCGTGTGGCGATGATCGAGGAAGAAGCCGAGAAACTGTCGGCCGAGACGGGCACGGAGATCATAGCACATCCGTTCGAAAACCTGTTGATCAACTGTGCGCATGACGTGGGGGCGCAACTGATCGTGCGGGGTCTGCGGGCGGTGGCCGATTTCGAGTACGAGTTTCAGATGGTCGGCATGAACCGTTCGCTCGACAGCACGGTCGAGACGGTTTTTCTGATGGCCGATGCCAATCACCAGGCAATCGCCTCGAAACTCGTCAAGGAAATCGCGCGGCTGGAGGGCGACGTGACGAAATTCGTCTCACCCACCGTCAAGTCGGCGCTGCTGGCCAAATTCGCCTGAGCCGCGTCACATCGCCTTGCCACGGGCCGCAGCCACGTTCGGCACGCGATTGGAAAACGCCCGTAAGAGCGTCCGTCTTGCTCAAGTCAATTTCCGCCTCAACCGTGGCCGCGCTAATTCGACTGTATCCTTCAGCCCGACGGACATCCGGGCTGCAATCTCCTGCCGCGACCCGGGTGCAAGGGTGGTGATCCCATCCGCAAGCTCCATTGCCGGTGCCCAAGCACGGCGCAAGCGGAAGGTCGTGCTTGGGCTCAAGATTGAAGTGCCGCACAGACAGCCCGAAGGGCATTGGATGTCGCCATGGCAAAGAACTTCAAGCACCTCAACGCCAGGGAACGTGGCGTGATCTTTGCGGAGAAGCGGCGCGATGACCGGCATTGACCTTTTCGCGTTTCTCCGGGCAACCCCTCCGGGCGATCGCCGCCGGTCACCCAAAGAACGGCATCGACAACCTGCTGTCCTCGAACTTCACACCGTCAGCATGAAAACCGACGTCGGCTCCGGCGATCGCTTACTTTGATCTCGCGGGTCATGCCAGTGTCCACGGCAACCAGAAGTGTCACGTGCAAACGACCAAGCACGCTTGTTTGCCCGAAGGTTGCCCAATGGCAGCAGGAAAAAGTTTGGCGAGGGTGAGAGGTTGGACAACGACCCAAGCGAGGCTCGTTACGGCTGCTTCCTTCCGGATCTGACCGGGTTGGCGAGGTGCCTGCCCGCGCCAACCTCTCGAACGTGGACATAGCGGTTCACCTTAGACTCCGCAAGGGTGCGGAAGCGGGCGCGCGGCCCGATCGGCAGGGACAGGCGCAGAAACCCTGCGTCGGTTATGCCAAGATCTCGGGCACCGAGGAATGCGATATCCTCGGGATAGGCGCGCAACCCGGCCCCGGTCTCCAGCACCGCCCATGTGCCGGGCATCGGCACGAATCCCCAACCGATGCGCGGTTGCAGCGAGATGGTGCCAAGACGGGTCACATGTTCGGTGATCATCTCCCGGATCGACAGCCGACCGCGATAGATCAGGCCCTTGGCCGCAAGCGACCGGAAGGGGCCACCGCCCCAGGCCCGGTAGCTGTTCGTGGCGATCACGAAGCGATCCGCGTCCGCGACGGGCCGCCCTGCATGGCACAGATCGCGGATACGCTGTGCCGTGGGGGCCGTCTCGGTGCCGGTGACGTCGAAGCGTGCGGGTTGCGCAAGATCAATGCGGTAGCTCAGCCCGTCGATGACATCGAAATTGTGGGCCGGTACATCGGGGTCCAGCAGCGCCTGTCCTGCGTGGCCCGGACTAATCCTGTTGAAACAGATGGCCGACCGTTCCAGCCAGTCGCGCAGATCGGCGCCGCTGACCACCAGCCCACAGAGCGTGTTGGGAAATCCATAGAGATCCGCGATGTTGCGCAGGCGCACGGGGCCTGCGGCCACGTCAGTATAATGATCCGGCCCGGCCCGCCCCCCGGTCTTGAACGGGGCCGTTGCCGACAGCACCGGCAGGCCGGCATGCGGCGTGTGCTCAAGCGCTTCCTGCAGCACCGAGCGCTGCACGTCGTTGACGATGCGCGTCGCAAGGTCGTCGCACACCACGGAAAGATAGCTGTGGATCGGCCGGACGGTGCGCGCGACAGTGCGATTGGTAAGCTTGACCGTGTGGGCATGCGCCCTCGCGAGATGCCCGATGATGCGCTTGCAGGGTGGGATGTCTTCGGCAGGTTCCAGCGTGGCACAATGCCCGCTGACACGCCAGCCATCGCCCAGACGGATCAGATCGAGGGTGATCTTGCCAAGGTGTGACCCCGCGAACCCTGGACAGACGCAGGGGACCCCGAGAGACGTGTCTGGCCCGTCATCGGTCGCCGCCGCCGGAAAGAGGCTGTGACTGTGTCCGGCGATGACGGCGTCCATGCCCGGCACGGTCGTGATCGCCCGTGCCGCGTTTTCCATCATGGTCGCGGGCAAACGCGCGTCGTTCCGAGCCGCCGCGGGCAGGTCCGGCGCCCCCCGGTCGCAATCGGTTTCAAGGCCCGTATGGGCCAGCGCGATGACCAGATCGGCCCCCTTTTCCCGGATCATAGGGACCCAGGCCCGCGCGCATTCCACCATGTCGCGCGCGGTCATTCGCCCGCTGAGATGCGCGTGATCCCAGGTCATGACCTGCGGCGGGGTCAGGCCGATCAGCCCGATCTTCAAGCGGTGCGTGGCGCCCGTCGCATCGCGCACCCGACGGGTCAGTATGACGAATGGCGGCAGAAAGGTCTCGTCCGCGAGCGGTGTGTCGCCGCGGCGCATGACGGCATTGGCGCAGACAACCGGGAACGTTGCCGCGCGCAGCGCCCCACGCAGCCAGTCGAGGCCGAAATTGAATTCGTGATTTCCAAGTGTTGCCGCGTCATAGCCCATCATGTTCATCGCGCGCATCACCGGATGCTGACCGCGCCATCGGTGCCCGGGATGCGGGGTCAGATCGCTGAGGGGCGTGCCCTGCAGGAAATCGCCGTTATCGACCAGCAGGCAGTTTTCTGCGCCGGCCTCTGCGCGGATCTGGTTCACCAGCGTGGCGATGCGCGCCAGACCGTGCGGGCGGTTGGTTTCGTGGGTATAGTAATCGAACGGCAGAACGTGGCCGTGGATATCCGACGTTGCAAGAACGTTGAAGCGAACAGCGGTCGGCCGGTCCGCGCCGGTCGGAGCACTCGTTACGGGGTCGTCCACTACAGGGCCTTGTTTTCATAGAAAGACCAAAAACCACGAAACATGAGTGTGTTCGACTGCGCCTTATGACGCAACTTTTAGTTGTAAAAAGGATTAATATTCTTGCTCGATTTGTGTCGTTTCGGCGACATGCCGACCTGACAAAACAACGCATCTGCGTCGCGCGATCTTGTAATTCCGGGCGGCTCGGTTTTGGACAGGTCATCTGAACGTCGGACGAAAGAGCACCATGCGACACGCGGAAGACGTGACATTCGGAGGGTCTCACCTTGACCGGGCTGATGACATCCGGTCCGACGAAGGTGCCATCGCCGCCGCCGTGGCGCGGGGAATGGCGCGTGTGCTGGCGCTCTGGCAAGGAAAGCCGCTGCTGGCATCGCAGGATCTGGACCGCGTCCTGAGCCTGCCGCCCGATCATCCGGCGGTGGCGCGTCACGTCGGGCCGCGCGTGCTTCTTGGGCGCGAAGAGGATGGCACGCTTGTCCTTGCGCAGGACATGTCCGACCTTGCACCGTCGCCGCAGGCTGCGGGCTCGGACGACGCCACGTCGGGGCCCGTGGGCGAGAGGCATCCCGATATGCCCGCCGGCAGCGCCTTCGTCGATCTTCGGCAGGTCATGACCGGGTTGTCACCGCGCGACGCAGAGCTGGCCGCGACCGCGAGGGCGCTGTTCGGCTGGCATGCGACGCATGGGTTCTGCGCGCGCTGCGGGGCCCGCAGCCGGATGATCCATGCCGGATGGCAGCGATATTGCGACGCCTGCGGGGCGCGGCATTTCCCGCGCACCGATCCGGTGGTGATCATGCTGGTCACGCAGGGCAATGCCGTTCTTGTCGGGCGCTCGCCGGGATTTCCGGCGGGGATGTACTCGCTGCTGGCGGGGTTCGTGGAGCCGGGCGAGACCATCGAGGCTGCCGTGCGCCGCGAGGTTTTCGAGGAGGCCGGTGTAAGGGTCGGGCGGGTCGGATATCTGGCCAGTCAGCCGTGGCCGTTCCCGGCCTCGCTGATGCTGGGGTGTCATGCCGAGGCGCTGAGCCGCGACATCACGATTGATCCCGCCGAGATCGAGGATGCCCGTTGGATGAGCCGCGAGGAGATGCTGGGCGCGTTTGCAGGGCAAACATCCGAGCTTTTGCCCGCACGGCGCGGGGCCATCGCGCAGTTCCTTTTGTGGAACTGGCTTGCCGACCGGTTGGATTGAGGCAAGACTGCACCGGAGCAAGGGCGGGACCGACAGGGGGCGTGCATGCAATTCACCAGCCGCGCGGCTATCGATGCACCGATCGAGGCGGTGTTCGCCGAGGTTTCGGATGTCGCGGCGTTCGAGCGGATGGCGCGAAGGCGCGGCGTGGAGGTGCAGCGCACCGACACGCTGGCCGCACCGGGACCCGGCATGGGGTGGCATGCGCGCTTTACCTGGCGCGAGCGCCTGCGCGAGTTGGATCTGACGCTTGTGGTCCACGATCCGCCCGATGCCGTCGCGTTCGATCTCGCCTCGAACGCGATCACGGGGCGTTTCGGGGTCGATCTGGTGGCGCTGTCTGCCGCGCGCACGCGGTTGGTCGTCGATCTGTCGGTCGAGGCAAGGGGTCTTGCCGGTCGGGTGATGCTACAGCCCGTCAAGTTGATGCGCGGCAACCTGGACAGGCGGTTTCAGGCGCGGGTATCGGAATATGCGCAAGATATCGAGGACCGGTTCAAGAGCCGGGTATGAGCGGCCGTGTCAGGGCTGCATCGGAAAGGGGCAGGGCGCGGATGTCGTTCGGAATAGATGTGCGGATGCACTACCGCCTTGGCGGCGACCCGCTGGTCCTGCTGGTGCTGGAGGCCGCGCGCTGCGCGGGCCAGACGGTGCTCGACGAGCATCTCGAGATCGCGGGGGCCGACATCACCCGGATCGACGGCGAAGGCGGGCTGGGGCAGCGCGTCTGGGCGCGGGTCGAGGGCGATGACCTGCACTTGCGATATCGTGCAACGGTGGGGGTAACGCGCGCCATGCCGCGGCTCGAACAGCTTGAGGCGGTGCCGCTTCACGCGCTGCCGGGCGATGTGCTGAGCTATCTGCGCCCGTCGCGCTTCTGTCCGTCGGACCAGTTCCAGACCTTTGCCGCGCGGCGCTTCGGGTATCTGGAGGGTGGCCGCAAGGTGGCCGCGATCCGCGACTGGGTCGCCGAGAAGCTGTGCTACGTGCCATCGAGTTCGGCCGCGACCACAGCGCAGGACACCTTCGTGACGCGCGAGGGAGTGTGCCGCGATTACGCGCATGTGGTTTGCGCGCTGGCACGGGCCGCCGGAATACCCGCCCGCTACGTGTCGGCCTACGCGCCCGATGTCGATCCGCCGGATTTCCACGCAATCGCCGAGGTCTGGCTGGACGGCGCCTGGCACATGGTGGACGCGACCGGCATGTGCGGCGACGACGGCGCGGCGCTGATCGGTGTCGGCCGCGACGCGGGCGACGTCGCCTTCATGGAGACCTGGGCGCAGGCCATGTGCCTCAGCCAGTCGGTCAGCGTCATGCGGCTGCCGAACTAAGGGGTCACTCTTCGGTGTGACGGCGCGGATCGGCCGGGTAGACGCCGAGGATTGTGATATCCGAGGTGAAGTAATCCAGTTCGTCCAGCGCGCGCGCGACGGGCGGATCCTCAGGGTGGCCTTCGATGTCGGCGTAGAACTGCGCAACGTTGAAATTGCCGTCCATTATGTAGCTTTCCAGCTTGGTCAGGTTCACGCCGTTGGTCGCGAATCCGCCAAGCGCCTTGTAGAGCGCGGCGGGTATGGACCGCAGGCGAAAGACCAGCGTCGTCATCATCCCGTCATCGCCTCGGCGGGTGAAATCGGGCTCGCGTGCCATGATCAGGAAGCGGGTCGTGTTGGTGCCATGATCCTCGATATGGTGGGCGACCACGTCGAGCCCGTGGATCTCGCCGGCCAGATCGCTGGCCAGTGCCGCAAGCTCGGGCTGCCCGGCCTCGGCGACGTGGCGCGCCGACCCGGCAGTGTCGGCGCCCGTCACCCGGCGGATGCCGTGGCGTTCGAGAAACTTGCGGCACTGGCCCAGAAGCATGGTATGGCTGACCGCGCTTTCAATCTGGTCGAGACGCACCCCGGGCAGGGCCAGCAGGTTGATATGCACCCGCACGTAGGCTTCGCCGACGATATGCAGCCCCGATTCGGGCAAAAGATGATGGATGTCGGCGACCCGCCCGAAGGTGGAATTGTCCACGGGCACCATCGCGAGATCCGCGCGCCCCTCGCGCACCGCAACGATGGTATCCTCGAAAGTGCGGCAGGGCAGTGGCTGCATCAGGGGATAGGTCTCGTAACAGGCCTGATGAGAATAGGCCCCGAGTTCTCCCTGAAAGGCGATTGCATTGCTCATTGTGTGGGATCCATTTGTGGCGGGCCCGTTGGGCGTTTGGTCGCGGAAACTACACCTTGCAAGCCGGTAGGGGAAGCGGCTAGATGTTTTGTCAAATCAAGGAGCCAACGAAAGCGAGCCAATGTTCGACACTATGACACTGACCAAGACCGCTGGCGCCCTGTGCGGGACGCTGCTCATTTTCTTGCTCGGGGGCTGGGCAGCCGAGACCATCTATTCCGCGCGCGGGCACGGCGAGGACGACGCGCAGGGCTACGTCATCGACACTGGCGAGGATGAAAGCGAGGACGACGCAGGCGACGAGGAGACGGATCTGGCGGCACTCTTTGAAGAGGCGGATGCGTCGAAGGGCGAACGCGTGTTCAACCAGTGCTCGGCTTGTCACAATCTGGAGGATGGCGAGAACGGTGTCGGTCCGCATCTGTACGGCGTCGTCGGGCGTGACATCGGAGCTGTGGACGGGTTCGACTACTCGGGCGCGTTGAGCGAGGTTGCCGATGTCTGGACCGCGGAAGAGCTTTACGCCTTTCTTGAAAACCCGTCCGATTATGCGCCGGGGACCAGCATGGGCTATTCGGGCCTGTCAAAATCCGAGGACCGGGTGAACCTGATTGCCTATCTCGACGAGACCGATGGCGAGGAGAATATCGAGCTTGCCTCGGCAGAGTCGGAGGGCGATGACGGTTCGGACGAGGGCAGCGACGAAGGCGCCGACGAGGCCCGCGAGGAAGACGGAACGGACGACGGCAGCGAAGACGGAACCGACGAGGGTAGCGACGAAGGGTCTGAAGAGGCCAGCGACGCGTCGTCCGACGAAGGATCGGAGCAGGCGTCGGACGAAGGAACCGAGGAGGAGAGCAGCGAAGATTCGTCCGGCGATGACGCGTCCGAGTTTGAAACGCTGGTCGCCTCTGCCGATGTGGAGTCCGGGCAGCGCCTTTATCGCCAGTGCCAAGCGTGTCACCAGCTCGAGGACGAGCGCAATGGCGTCGGCCCCCACCTTGTCGGCATCGTCGGGCGCGACATCGCCTCGATCGACGGGTTCAACTATTCGGACGCTCTGGCCGGTCTCGACGGGGCCTGGACGCTGGATGAGCTGAGCGCTTGGATCGAGAACCCGAGCGACTATGCCGAGGGCAACAAGATGGGGTATCAGGGTCTCGATGACGAGCAGGACCGCGCCGATCTGATGGCGTATCTCCAGAGCGTTCAGGACTGATCCTCCGGACTTTCGACCAGGGCCGCTGCCTGCAAGCGCGGGCGGCGGCCTTTTGTATGGTCGAAGATCATCTTTGCTTGAACCGACGGACCCGTGTGCCGTACCTTGCCACGCAGGACCCGCGCGATACCTGTCCGAATGGCCGCGGTAGCAGGAGGATGACATGACCGGACCGATCCGACAGCCGATTGCACGCCTGGGCCGCAGGTCCGTCCTGTTGCGCAGCTTCGCGTTCGTCGCGGCCCCGCTGCTGCCAGTGCTCGGCCCCTTGCGGGCCGGTGCGCAAGAAGGTGACGGCGACGAGGAAGAGATCATCACATCGCACGGATATTCCTTTTATGGTGATCTTAAATATCCCGCCGATTACCCGCATTTCGACTACGTGAACCCCGACGCGCCCAAGGGGGGCGAGATCTCGCTTTACGCGCCGGGCACATTCGACTCGATGAATCCCTATGCGCGGCAGGGCCGGGCCGGGCGGCTCTCGTGGATGGTTTATGAAAGTCTGCTGGGCGCGTCCGAGGCCACCGGCGAGCCGCTGCCGGGGGATCGCTACAACGAGGGCTACGGCCTGCTGGCCGAAAGGCTGGAATATGACGCGGGCAAGACCTGGGTGATCTTTCACATGCGTCCTGAGGCGCGGTTCGCCGATGACACGCCGGTTACGGCGCATGATGTCGTCTTTTCGCATGAGCTGTTTCTGGAGCAGGGGCTTCAATCCTACGCAGATGCCGTGAAACGGCGGGTCACGGGCGCCGAGGCGCTGGACGATTACCGGGTGCGGTTCACCTTCGCCGATGGCATCTCGCGCCGGTCGCTGATCGACCAGGTCGGTGGCACGCCGGTCTTTCCGCGCAAATGGTTCGAGGAAACGGGCGCCCGGCTCGACGAGCCGCGCCTGGAGGCTGCGCCGGGATCGGGTCCCTACCAGGTGAAAAGCGCCGAGGTGAACCGCAGCATCGTCTATGAGCGCAACCCCGACTACTGGGGCCGCGATCTGCCGATCAACCGTGGACGGCACAATTTCGACCGTATCCGGATCGAGTATTTCTCCGACGACAATGCGGCCTTCGAGGCGTTCAAGGCCGGTGTGTACACCTTCCGCGCAGAGGGAAATTCCAAGACCTGGGCCACAGGCTATGATTTCGGCGCGGTCGATGACGGCCATGTCGTCACCAAAGAACTGCCCGACGGCATGCCGCCAACGCCCTCGGGCTTCGTGTTCAACCTGGGCCGCGAAAGACTGCGGGACAAGCGGGTCCGGCAGGCGATCGCGCTTGCATTCAATTTCGAATGGACCAACGAGTCGCTGCAATACGGCCTGTTCGAGCAACGCCATTCCTTCGTTCAGGACACGCCTTTACAGGCCGAGGGCGTGCCCGAGGGCGCCGAACTGGAGCTTTTGAAAGATCTCGGCGATGTGGTGCCCGAGGACATGCTGACCGAACCGGCGGTACGGGCGCATGAATCGAACCCTGACCGTCGGAACGACCGGCGCAACCTGCGCGGTGCAATGGCGATGCTGGACGAAGCCGGCTGGCCGGTGGGCGATGACGGGGTCCGGCGCAATGACGATGGCGACACGTTGCGCATCGAGATCCCGATCTCTTCGTCCGGATCTGCCACGATGTCGGCCGTCGTCGAAAGCTTTGTCAGTAATCTCAAGCTGATGGGCATCGATGCGCGGTTCGACAAGATCGATGCCGCGCAATACACCTCGCGCGAGCGCGACCGCGATTACGACATCATCTATGATAGCTACGTTGCCTTTCTCGAAGCGGGTACCGGCCTGCATCAGCGCTATGGCAGTCAAGAGGCCGAGTTCAGCCTTTTCAACCCTGCTGGACTGGCCAGCCCGATGGTGGATGCGATCATCGACCGAGCGCTGGAATCGGAAACCAAGGAAGACCAGGACGTGGCGCTGACCGCGCTCGACCGGGCGCTGCGGCACGAGTTCTTCATGATCCCGACCTGGTATCTCGACAAGACATGGGTCGCCTATTGGGATCAGTATGCCTATCCCGAAGAGCTGCCGGAATATGCGACGGGTGTGCTCGATTTCTGGTGGTATGACGAGGAAAAGGCGCAGGCTCTGCGTGACGCGGGCGCGTTGTGACCGAAAGGACCGTCTGAGATGGGCGCCTATATCCTGCGTCGGATCCTGCTGATCGTGCCGACGCTGTTCGGGATCATGGTGATCAACTTCGCGTTGGTGCAATTCGTGCCCGGCGGCCCTGTCGAGCAGATGATCGCCAACATGCAGGGCGAAGGCAACGTTTTCGAAAGCTTTTCGGGCGCCGGCGCGGATGCCGGTCAGGAACTGCTGGGATCGGGCGGCGGCAACGATCAGTATGCAGGATCGCGCGGTCTGCCACCGGAACTCATCGCCGAGCTTGAAGAGCAGTTCGGCCTCGACAAGCCGCCGCTGGAGCGGTTTTTCAACATGATCTGGAACTACATGCGCTTCGATTTCGGCGAGAGCTATTTCCGCAAGATCGAAGTGCTGGATCTGGTGCTGGAAAAGATGCCGGTCAGCATCAGCCTTGGTCTCTGGTCGACGCTGATCGCCTACCTGGTGTCGATCCCGCTGGGCATCCGCAAGGCGGTCGGTGACGGCACGCGCTTTGACACATGGACCAGCGGGCTGATCGTGGTGGCCTACGCGATTCCGGCGTTCCTCTTCGCGATCATGCTTCTGGTGCTTTTCGCGGGGGGCAGCTATTTCCAGGTCTTTCCGCTGCGCGGCCTGACGTCGGACAATTTCGATCAGCTGAGCCTGCTGGGAAAGATCGGCGATTACCTGTGGCATATCACGCTGCCGGTGCTGGCCTCGACGATCTCGGCCTTTGCGACGCTGACATTGCTGACGAAGAACAGCTTTCTCGACGAGATCAAGAAGCAATACGTCATGACCGCGCGCGCCAAGGGTCTGACCGAGCGGCGGGTGCTCTACGGGCATGTTTTCCGCAACGCCATGCTGATCGTGATCGCGGGTTTTCCGGCGGTGTTCATCGGGGTTTTCTTTGGCGGCTCGGTGCTGATCGAGACGATCTTTTCGCTCGACGGGCTCGGGCGGCTCGGGTTCGAGGCGGCGGTGGGGCGCGATTATCCTGTGATGTTCGGGACGCTTTTTCTATTCGGGTTGATCGGTCTGGTGGTCGGAATTCTGAGCGATCTGATGTATGTCTTCGTCGATCCCCGGATCGATTTCGAGAAACGCGAGGGCTGAGGCGATGCGCGATGATCCTGACCGCGCAGAGGGGGCGCTGCCCCCGTCGCCGCCGGGCAGCGACTCCCCCGGGGTAGTTCAGCCAAAAAGAAGCAGCAGTGGGATGTTCAGCCTGTCGCCGCTGAACCGCCGGCGCTGGCGGAACTTCCGGCGAAATGGTCGTGCGTTCTGGTCGCTGATCATTTTTTCGGTCATCTTCACCGTCACGCTCTGTGCCGAGTTCGTGGCCAATGACAAACCGATCCTCGTGCAGTATCGCGGCGAGTTCTACGCGCCAATCTTTCACTTCTATCCCGAAACCGCCTTCGGCGGCGATTTCCAGACAGAGGCGATCTACAGCGATCCGGAGGTGCAGTGCCTGATCGCCTCGGGCGGGCTGGATGCGTGTTTCGACGATCCCGAAGGCGTGATGACCGAGGCCGAGAGCGGCGTCGTGAACGGTGAGGAGATCGAGCGGGGCTGGGCGATCTGGCCGCCCATTCCCTACAGCTATGATACCACCGTCGATCGGTCCGGCGCGGCCCCGCTGCCGCCCAATGCGCAGAACTGGCTGGGCACCGACGACACCAAGCGCGACGTGCTGGCGCGTGTGATCTACGGGTTCCGGCTTTCGGTTTTGTTCACGCTGATCGTCACGGTCGCCTCCTCGGTAATCGGAATCTTTGCCGGCGCGGTCCAGGGCTATTTCGGAGGCAAGACCGATCTGATCTTCCAGCGCATCATCGAGATCTGGGCCTCGACCCCGCAGCTATACGTGATCATCATCCTTTTCGCGATCCTTCCGCGAAGTTTCTGGCTGCTGGTGGTGATCACCGTGCTGTTCGGCTGGATGGCGCTGGTGGGCGTGGTGCGCGCCGAGTTCCTGCGCGCGCGCAACCTCGAATATGTGCGGGCGGCCAAGGCGCTTGGCGTGGGCAACCTGACCATCATGTTCCGCCACATGCTGCCAAATGCGATGGTGGCGACGCTGACCATGCTGCCATTCGTGATCACCGGCACGATCTCGCTGCTGGCAGGGCTGGATTTCCTGGGCTTTGGACTGCCGTCCTCGGCGCCGTCGCTGGGGGAATTGACGCTGCAGGCCAAGCAGAACCTCCAGGCGCCGTGGCTGGCCTTCACCGCGTTCTTCGCCTTCGCGATCATGCTGTCGCTTCTGGTGTTCATCTTCGAGGGGGTGCGCGACGCATTCGACCCCAGAAAGACCTTTCAATGAGCCTTCTGGAGGTGCGTGACCTGGCCGTCGGGTTTCGGCAGGACGGGCAGGTGATCCCGGCGGTCAAGGGCGTGTCGTTCGGTGTCGAGCGTGGCGAGACGGTGGCGCTGGTGGGGGAATCCGGGTCTGGCAAGTCGGTCACCGCGCTGTCCACGGTGTCGCTTCTTGGGGGCGCGGCCGAGGTTTCGGGCAGCGTCACATATGACGGGCACGAGATGATCGGCGCGGATGAAAAGCGGCTGCGGCAGGTGCGGGGTAACGATATCAGCTTCATCTTCCAGGAGCCGATGACATCGCTGAATCCGCTGCACACGCTGGAAAAGCAGCTGCGCGAAAGCCTCGAACTGCACCAGGCGCTGACCGGAAACGCCGCGCGCGACCGGATCGTGGACTTGCTGGAGCGTGTCGGCATCCGCGAGGCGGCAAGCCGTCTGAACGCCTATCCGCATCAGTTGTCGGGTGGGCAACGACAGCGGGTGATGATCGCCATGGCGCTGGCCAACAAGCCCGACATCCTGATCGCCGACGAGCCCACCACGGCGCTCGATGTGACGATTCAGGCGCAGATTCTGGAATTGCTGGCCGAATTGAAGCGCGACGAAGGCATGGCCTTGCTGTTCATCACCCATGATCTGGGGATCGTGCGGCGCATCGCCGACAGGGTCTGCGTGATGAAGGAGGGCGAGATCGTCGAGGCCGGCCCCGTGGCGCGGATCTTTGACGCGCCGCAGCACCCCTATACGCAAAAGCTGCTTGGTGCCCAATCCGTGGGGGTACCTGCGCCGGTGCCTTCGGGCGCGCCGGTGGTCGCCGAGACCGAAGACCTGCGCGTCTGGTTCCCGATCCACAAGGGGCTGCTGAAGCGCACGGTCGGGCATGTGAAGGCCGTCAATGCGGCAACACTGCAGGTGCGCGCCGGCGAGACCGTGGGCATCGTCGGCGAGAGCGGATCTGGCAAGACCACGCTGGCGCTGGCGATGATGCGACTGGTCGCCTCGGAAGGCCGGATCAGCTTTGTCGGTCAGGACGTGCATGGCTGGTCCACGCGCCAGTTGCGCAAGCGGCGCCGCGA
>JAWLGF010000018.1:0-19918 GCA_041685205.1 Roseovarius sp. | reverse complement strand
GACGAGCCGACCAGTGCGCTCGACATGACGGTGCAGGTGCAGATCGTCGATCTCTTGCGCGATCTGCAGCAGAAATACGGGCTGGCCTATCTGTTTATCAGCCACGACCTGCACGTGGTGCGCGCGATGAGCCACCGGGTGATCGTGATGAAGGACGGCGACGTCGTGGAGGCGGGCAGTGCCGAGGCGCTGTTCACGGCGCCGCAGACAGAATATGCGCGCACGCTGCTGGCGGCCTCGCTGGAAGGGCGGATCAATCCCGAGACGGCCTGAGCCCTGATCGGCGCGGCACCCGGCGCTGCCGCGCAGCTACAGGCCCATGCGAGCTCGTCGCCGGGACGGCCGGAAGGTTTTCAGACCGCCGAGCTGTGACTGTGTTCGGGCGTCTCGTAGAGATCGAGCCGACGCGCGATCATCCGGGTGAGGGGCCGCGCGGCGGGCGGGATGGCGAGGCCGCTTTCATCGAGCGCGAGGTGATCCGCGAAGGCGCGGGCGACCTCGGACAGAAGGGTGTGCAGCGCGTCGGGCGTGATGTCGAAGTCGCGGGTGATCTCGGCGGCATCGATGCGGAAGTCGCACATCAGCGCCTCGATCATCCGGCCACGCAGCCGGTCGGCATCGGTGAAGACGTGCCCGCGCGTGGTGGCGAAGCGGCCGTCGCGGATCGCTGCCGTGTAGGCCCCCGTGGCGGGCGCATTCTGGGCGTAGCCTTGCGGGAAGCGCGAGATCGACGAGGCGCCCAGACCGATCAGCACATCGGCCACATCGTCGGTATAGCCTTGGAAATTGCGCCGCAGCCGGCCCGTCCGGGCCGCGACGCTCAGCCCGTCGCCGTGGCGTGCGAAATGGTCGATGCCGATCTCGTCGTAGCCATCCCACAGGAACAGGCGGCGCGCCGTGTCGAAGAGCGAAAGCCGCTCCTGCGGGGTGGGCAGTGCCTCTGACGGGATCATTTGCTGGCGCTTGGCCATCCAGGGCACGTGCGCGTAGCCGTAAAGCGCCACGCGGTCGGGATCGAGCGACAGAAGCTTTTGCACGCTCTCGGTGATCCGCGCATTGGTCTGGTGGGGCAGGCCGTAGAGAATATCGGCGTTGAGGCTGGTGATGCCGCGCGCGCGGATCTCTTCGGCGGCCCATCGGGTGACGTCGTAGCCCTGGATGCGGCCGATGCTTTGCTGGATCTGCGCGTCGAAATCCTGCACCCCGATCGAGGCGCGGGTCATGCCGGCCGCCGCGAGCGCGTCGAGACGCGCGGCGTCGATCTCGTTCGGGTCGATCTCGACAGAGAATTCAGTGGTTTCGGTGAAGGGCGCGATGTCGCGGACGGCGCCGGCGAGCTCGTCCATCATGGCTGGTTGCAAAAGCGTGGGCGTGCCGCCGCCCCAGTGCAGCCGCGACAGGCGCACGCCGCGGGGCAGGGCGCGGCCCAGCATCGCGATCTCGGTTTTCAGGGTGTCGAGATAGGCGCGCACGGGCCGGTCGCTCTGGGTGCCCTGCGTGCGGCAGGCGCAGAACCAGCACAGCCGGCGGCAGAAGGGAACATGCACGTAAAGCGATATCTGCGCGCCCTCTGGCACAGCCCCGATCCAGGTGTTAAGTTCCGCAGGCCCGGCGGTGCCATCGAAATGCGGCGCGGTCGGGTAGCTTGTGTAGCGGGGGACCTTCGCGTCGAAGAGCCCGAGCTTGTCGAAATGTGTTCGCGTATCCATGCTTCCAGTTTGGCCTGGACCCGGATGCCGATCCTTGACCCAGATCAAAAATCGCGAAAGCCGTGCCGATGCTCAATGAACCAGACCTCGACATCCCGCAGGAGTGCAGCGATTGCCCGATCCGACACCGCGCGGTCTGCGCACGCTGCGAGGCCGACGAGTTGGAGATGCTCGACCAGATCAAGTACTATCGGCGGTTCGAGGCAGGTCAGACGGTGATCTGGGCCGGCGATCGGATGGATTTCGTCGGCTCGGTCGTGACCGGCATCGCGACACTCACCCAGACCATGGAGGACGGTCGTCGGCAGATGGTGGGATTGCTGTTGCCCAGCGATTTCGTCGGGCGGCCGGGCCGGGACTCGGCGGCCTATGACGTGGTGGCGACCAGCGATATCGTGATGTGCTGTTTCCGCAAGAAGCCCTTCGAGGAAATGATGGCCCGCACGCCGCATATCGCGCAGCGGCTGCTGGAGATGACGCTGGACGAGCTTGATGCGGCGCGCGAGTGGATGCTGGTGCTGGGGCGCAAGACGGCGCGGGAAAAGATCGCGTCGCTGATCGCGATCATCGCGCGGCGCGACGCGGCGATCGGCATGAAGGGCTCGGCTGGACCGCTGGTCGTCGAACTGCCGCTGACGCGCGAGGCGATGGCCGATTATCTGGGCCTGACCCTTGAGACAGTGAGCCGCCAGATCTCGGCGCTCAAGCGCGACGGCGTGATCAGACTGGACGGCAAGCGCCGGGTGACGATCCCGGATATCAACCGCCTGCTGGACGAGGCGGGCGACGACAGCGACGGCGGTCTGCCGACCTGAGCCCTTGCGCTTGGATGGCGCGGCGGCGTCTGCGGCACATGTCGGTTTCGCGTCTTCGGGTGTCGTTAATTGAACATACCCGATCGCGGTGGTAACACCTGTCCCGATCAATATGAAAAGGACACGGCCATGGCGCAGACAAGTTACTATCTGGACAACATCTACAAGACCGACGGCGGCGAGAGCATGCGCCGGTATTACGACGACTGGGCCGACACCTATGATTCCGATCTCGACAAGAACGATTACCGCACGCCGGGCCGCTGCGCGGCGGCGCTTGCCGCGCATCTTGACGACCGTGACGCCCCGATCCTGGATTTCGCCTGCGGCACCGGCATTTCGGGCGTGGCGCTGAAAGAGGCCGGCTTTGCCACGATCGACGGCACAGACATTTCGGACGGGATGCTTGACAAGGCCCGGGCCAAGGGCGCGTATCGCGACCTGTACCTTGCGGACCCGGAGACGGGGCTCGACACGGGCGACCGTGATTACCGGGCCATTGTCGCCGTGGGCGCGATCGGCGCGGGCGCGGCCCCGGTCGAGAACCTCGACCGCGCGATCGCGAGCCTGCCGGCCGGCGGTATCTTCGTCGTCTCGCTCAACGAGCACACGCTCGAGGATCCGCAATTCGAGGCGCGATTGACCAACGCAATCTCGGAGGGTCAAGTCGAGAAGATCATGGCCGAGGACGGCCCGCACCTGCCGGGGATCGGTCTGCGCGCACGGGTCTGGGCCGTGCGGCGACTCTGACGGACTTCCCGCGAGGCATGATCGGAAAGGAAGGGCGCGGGCTTGTGCGCGCCTTTCCGAAACGGTCGCCCGCGGCTCAATGCGCCATGAAGACCGGCAGCGTCGCCTCTTCAAGCATGGTGCGCGTGGCGCCGCCGAAAATCGCCTCGCGAAAGCGCGAATGGCCATAGGCGCCCATCACGAGCAGGTCTGCATCCATGTCGCCGGCGTGACGCATCAGGACATCGGGCACACGTGGCAGGGTCTTCGACAGCACGTCAATCTCGGACTTGACGCCGTGGCGCGACAGGTATTGCGCCACGGCGCCACCAGGATCGGAACGCTCGGGCCCATGCTTGGGCGGATCGACCACCACGACATGCACGACGTCGGCTGCCTTGAGCAGCGGCAGCGCGGCACGCATCGCGCCGAGCGCCTCGCTGCTTTCATTCCAGGCCAGCAGGATTCGTGCGGGGCGCGGCGTGGGCGTGCAGCCCGCCGGCACGGTCAGCACCGGCGCGCGCGTTTCGAAAAGGGTCGACTCGGTGACCGGTTCGAGTTCGGCGCCGCGCCCGTCGCCGTAGGGCTGGGGCAGGATGACGAGATCAGAGAAACGCGCATGCAGGCTGACCTGACGCCCGAGATCGGCAAGCTGGCTGACGCCGGCCTCGGCGCCCCACCTCAGGTCGGTGTTTCCAAGCGCCTTGCGCACGCGCACCTCGATCGCCTCGGCCTCTTGCTGCGCGCGGGCGATGGTTTCCTGCAGCACGATGGCACTGGCTCCGGCATAGTAATAGCCCGACTGACTGCGATCCACGCCAAGGCACAGCACATCGAGATGCGCGTCATGCGCTTCGGCCGCCGCAATGGCGTGGGCGAGGGTGTCATCGACGAGGGACTCGTCGGTCAGGACGGTGACGATGGTCTTGTAGCTCATGGTGCGGTCCTTCAGGGATGTTACGTTTCGTGATAGCTTAACTGAACATCCTTGCGTTGCGCTTTGACGCCGATCAAAATCGGGCGCGTGATAAATTGACACAGATCAACGATCTTTGATGCCGGCCGGGGCATGGGACGCTAGAAACAGTGGCATGTCGGCACCAACCCGGGGCGCCTGCGGCATGAGACGAGGGAACACAACATGACAAATTATTTAAAGCTTGCGGTGCTTGGCGTGATCACGCTTTGCGCGTTGGTCGCGGCGAATTACGCGCGCGACCTGGCCTATCTGGTTAACACGCTGACAGTGGCCCTGGTGGCCGGCGGGCTTTTTCTTTGGGTGCTGCGCAACACCGACGAGCCGGTCGCGCCGAAGGTCGATCTGTCGGGCGAATACATGGACGGCGTGGTGCGCGCCGGCGTGATCGCCACCTGCCTCTGGGCGCTGGTCGGGTTTCTGGCCGGGACATGGATCGCGTTCCAGCTTGCCTTCCCGCAGCTCAATTTCGAATGGGCGCAGGGCTATCTCAATTTCGGGCGGCTGCGGCCATTGCACACCTCGGCGGTGATCTTTGCCTTCGGCGGCAACGCCCTGATCGCGACGTCGTTCTACGTGGTGCAGCGCACCAGCGCCGCGCGTCTCTGGGGCGGGAACCTGGCGTGGTTCGTGTTCTGGGGTTATCAGCTCTTCATCGTGCTGGCGGCCAGCGGCTACGTGCTGGGCGCGACGCAATCGCGCGAATATGCAGAGCCGGAATGGTATGCCGACTGGTGGCTGACGGTTGTCTGGTTGTCGTATCTTGCGGTGTTCCTCGGGACCATCGTGAAGCGCCGCGAGCCGCATATCTACGTGGCCAACTGGTTCTACCTGGCGTTCATCATCACCGTGGCGATGCTGCATGTCGTCAACAACATGAGCGTGCCGGTGTCGTTTTTCGGGTCGAAATCCGTGGCGCTGTTCTCGGGCGTGCAGGACGCGATGACGCAATGGTGGTACGGGCACAACGCCGTGGGCTTCTTCCTGACCGCAGGGTTTCTCGGGATGATGTATTACTTTATCCCCAAGCAGGCCGGACGCCCGGTCTACAGCTACAAGCTGTCGATCATCCACTTCTGGGCGCTGATATTCCTGTATATCTGGGCGGGTCCGCACCATCTGCATTACACTGCGCTGCCCGACTGGGCCTCGACGTTGGGTATGGTGTTCTCGATCGTGCTGTGGATGCCGTCATGGGGCGGCATGATCAACGGGCTGATGACGCTGTCGGGGGCGTGGGACAAGCTGCGCACCGACCCGATCATCCGCATGCTGGTGATCTCTGTCGGGTTCTACGGCATGGCGACCTTCGAGGGGCCGATGATGTCGATCCGCGCGGTCAACTCGCTGAGCCATTACACCGACTGGACCATCGGGCATGTCCATTCCGGCGCGCTTGGCTGGAACGGCATGATCACCTTCGGCGCGCTCTACTTCCTTGTGCCGAAACTGTGGAACCGCGAGCGTCTGTATTCCCTGAGCCTCGTGAACTGGCATTTCTGGCTGGCGACGATCGGGATCATTCTCTACGCCGCCGCGATGTGGGTGACCGGCATCATGGAGGGCCTGATGTGGCGCGAAGTGGATGCCAACGGCTTTCTGGTGAATTCCTTCGCCGATACCGTTGACGCCAAGTTCCCGATGTATGTGGTGCGCGGCCTTGGAGGGGTGCTGTACCTCTCGGGGGCGATCATCATGGTCTATAACCTTTGGATGACTGTGAAGCGTGCGCCGGCCGTGGCGCCCGCCAACAGCGCCGTACCGGCTGAATAAGGAGCATTGTCGAGATGGGAATTCTGGACAAGCACAGGCTGATCGAGAAGAATATCTCGTTGCTCGCGGTCTTTGCCTTCATCGTGGTCAGCATCGGCGGGATCGTGCAGATCGCCCCGCTGTTCTGGCTTGAGAACACGATCGAGGATGTCGAGGGCATGCGCCCATACTCGCCGCTGGAGTTGGCCGGCCGCGACATCTACGTGCGCGAGGGCTGCTACGTGTGCCACAGCCAGATGGTGCGGCCGATGCGCGACGAGGTCGAGCGTTACGGGCATTACTCTCTGGCGGCGGAATCGCAATACGATCATCCGTTCCAGTGGGGCTCCAAGCGGACCGGGCCGGATCTGGCGCGTGTGGGGGGGCGGTATTCGGATGACTGGCATGTCGACCACCTGCGCGACCCGCAATCGGTGGTGCCCGAGTCGGTGATGCCGAAATACGGCTTCCTTGAAAACCGCGTGCTCAGCGCCAACGACGTGGTGGACAGGATACGCACGGAGCGCATGGTGGGCGTGCCCTACACCGACGAGATGATCGAGAACGCGCGCGCCGATTTCCGGGCGCAGGCCGACTCGGATGCGGACCATGACGGGCTTCAGGAGCGGTACCCCAAGGCGCAGGCCAGAAACTTTGACGGGCAGCCCGGGATTTCCGAGACGGATGCGCTGATCGCCTATCTTCAGATGCTGGGAACGCTGGTCGATTTTTCGACCTTCACCCCGGATCCCAGCCGTTAAGGAGCGTCAAGATATGGAAACCTACACTGCGTTGCGTGCGTTCGCCGACAGCTGGATGCTTCTGTTTCTGTTTCTGTTCTTCGTCGGGGTCGTGATCTGGGTGTTCCGCCCCGGAGCACGCCGGAAATACGAAGAGCCCGCGAATATCCCGTTCCAGCATGAAGACAAGCCTGCGGCGGCGCATGACGATCACGCGCAGGGCAAGGAGGACCGCTGATGGTGTCCGACAAGAACAAGACCCCCGACAACCAGATCCGGCCAGCAGAGCGGCACTATCCCGACCCCAGAAACAGGCGCCGCGAGAAGGCGCCCGAGCCCAAGACCACCGGGCATTCCTGGGACGGGATCGAGGAATACGACAACCCGATGCCGCGCTGGTGGCTGTGGACGTTCTACGCCTGCATTCTCTGGGGGGTATGGTATGTCATCGCCTATCCCGCCTGGCCGCTCGTGCAAGGGGCCACCGAAGGCTACAAGAACTGGTCCACGCGCGAGAACGTCGCCCGCGAGATCGACGAGGCCGAGGCGGCGAACTCCGAGATCAACGAAAGGCTGGTCTCAGCAGATCTGGCGGAGATCCCGGATGACGACGAGCTGCGGGGCTATGCGACATCGGCAGGCAGTTCGGTCTTTCAGACATGGTGCGCGCAATGCCACGGCTCGGGGGCGGCGGGCGTGCAGGCGGCCGGATATCCCAACCTGCTCGACAATGATTGGCTATGGGGGGGATCTGTCGAAGATATCCACTACACGATCGCGCATGGCATCCGCAACGAGGATGATCCCGACGCCCGCAACTCGCAGATGCCGGCCTATGACGACATGTTCGAGACCGAGGAGATAGATCAGGTCGTCAATTACGTGATGTCACTGTCCGGCGATCCGCGCGATGCCGAGGCGGCCGAGGCGGGCGAAGAGCTGTTCGCCGACAATTGCGCGGCCTGTCACATGGAGGACGGCAGCGGCAACACGGATCTTGGCGCGCCGGCCCTCAACGATCAGATTTGGCTGTATGGTGGCGATTACGACACGATCACGGAAACCGTGAAATATAGCCGATATGGCGTGATGCCGCCCTGGAACGAGCGCCTGTCAGAGGCCGAAGTGCGCGCGGTCGCGGTCTATGTCCATCAGCTTGGTGGGGGCGAATAGCGGGCATGTGGTCCGGTCTGGGCCGGGATGTATTCCCGTCCCGAGGAACAGGGGGCGCTCATATCTTTGATATCTCCGATTTGGCGCATGGCAGGGATGTAGTGTCGCAGGGGCTGAGAACGTCGACATCCGTGTCTTATATCTTTGATCAGCGGGGATAAACTTGATCGTGATTGATAGATCCCAGAGTCATCAATTGATGCAGGTCAAGGCTGCGGGTCACACAACCTGCGAAAGCCCTGCGCAACGACCTGACCAGCCCGGAGCCTCCGCGTGACAGATATCCAGCCCAACACGCCGCCATCGCTTTATGCCGCGCGCGAGCCGATCTTTCCAAAAAAGGTGAGCGGCTGGTTCCGCAACCTGAAATGGGTGATCATGCTCGTCACCCTGACGATCTATTACGTCACCCCCTGGATCCGCTGGGACCGCGGGCCGAGCCTGCCCGATCAGGCCGTGCTTCTCGATCTGGGGGATCGCCGGTTCTTCTTCTTCTGGATCGAGATCTGGCCGCACGAGTTCTATTTTGTCGCCGGTCTGCTGATCATGGCGGGGCTGGGGCTGTTTCTCTTCACCTCGGCGCTTGGCCGGGTCTGGTGCGGCTATGCCTGTCCGCAAACGGTCTGGACGGATCTCTTCATCACGGTCGAGCGCTGGATCGAGGGCGATCGCAACGCCCGCCTGCGCCTGCATCGCCGCAACTGGGACCTGACGAAGATCAGGCTGCGGCTGGTGAAATGGACCACATGGCTGGTGATTGCGATGGCGACGGGCGGGGCGTGGGTGTTCTATTTTGCCGATGCGCCGACGCTTCTGGTGGATCTTTTCACGCTGAACGCGCATCCGGTCGCGTATACAACCGTCGCCATCCTGACCGCGACGACCTTCTTTTTCGGCGGTTTCGCGCGCGAGCAGATCTGCATCTATGCCTGCCCCTGGCCGCGCATCCAGGCGGCGATGATGGACGAGGACACGCTGACCGTCGCCTACCGCGAGTGGCGGGGCGAGCCGCGCAAGAATTCCCAGGAAGTCAAGAACGGCGCAAAGCAAGGCGATTGCATCGATTGCATGGCCTGCGTCAATGTCTGCCCCGTTGGCATCGACATCCGCGACGGCCAGCAAATGGAGTGCATCACCTGCGCGCTGTGCATCGATGCCTGTGACGAGGTGATGGAACGGATCGGCAAGCCGCGCGGCCTTATCGACTACATGGCGCTGACCGACGAGGTGAACGAGCGCGCCGGCCACCCGCCCAAACCGCTCTGGAAGCACGTGTTCCGCCCGCGCACGGTTCTTTACACCAGCCTTTGGGCGCTGGTCGGGATAGGCCTTGTCGTGGCGTTGTTCGTCCGGTCGGACATGGACATGACCGTGGCCCCGGTGCGCAACCCGACCTACGTCCTGTTGTCGGACGGTGCGGTCCGCAACACCTACGAGGTGCGTCTGCGCAACATGGATCACGATGACAGGCGGTTCGAGATGTCCGTGACGGGCGCGCCCGACCTGGAGATCGAGCTCGAGGGTGCGCCCAGCAACGCCGTCGACGTGCCGGCCGATGAACTCGTGCTACAGCGCGTCTACCTGATCGCGCCACCGGGATCCGAGGCCGCGCAGGCCGACCGCACCGATGTGCGATTGTGGATCGAGGATGCGCAGGACGGCGAGCGCAGCTACAAGGACACGATTTTCAATGGGACAGGTGACTGATGGCCGGGCGTGAAATCACGGGCAAACATGTGCTGATCGGCTTTGGCGCCGCGTTCACCGTGATAATCGGGGTCAATCTGCTGCTGGCGGTTTCCGCGATCCGCACCTTCCCGGGGCTGGAGGTGGACAACTCCTACGTCGCCAGCCAGGAATTCGACGAGCGCAAGGCGGCGCAGGAGGCGCTTGGCTGGACCGTGTCGGCGGATCACACGGGCGGCCTGCTGATGCTGCGGATCACCGACGAGGGTGGCACGCCCGTGGCCGTCGCCGATCTTGATGCCACCGTGGGCCGCGCCACGCATGTCGGGGACGACCAGACGCCGGAATTCGAGTTCGACGGCAACGCCTATGTCGCCCCCGTGGCCCTCGGGGACGGCAACTGGAACATCCGCATGACGGCGCACGCGCAGGATGGCACGCGGTTCGAGCAGCGCGTCGTGCTGCACAAGGACTAGGCCATGACAGCATCCATGCGCCCCGCGCCCTCGGCCTGTCCGGGCTGTGCCGCCGCCCCCGTCGCCGAGGTGCAGGCGGCGCGTGACCTGCCTCGCGCGCAGATCGCGCTGTCGCTGCCCACGATCCATTGTTCGGGCTGCATTTCCAAGATCGAGCGCGGGCTCGATGCCGATCCACGCGTGCATTCGGCACGCGTCAACCTGACCTTGAAACGCGCGAGCATCGAGGCCGCGCCGGAGGTGACCGCCGAAGAGATGCGCGCCCTGGTTCAGGGGCTGGGATACGAGGCGCACGAGCTTGACGCCGGCACGTTAAACGCGAGCGCCACGGATCGTGCAGGTCGCGACTTGCTGATGCGGCTTGCCGTGGCGGGCTTTGCCAGCATGAACGTCATGCTGCTGTCGGTATCGGTCTGGTCGGGGGCCGAGGCCGCGACGCGCGACATGTTTCACTGGATCTCCGCGGCGATCACCCTGCCGGCGATCGCCTTTGCCGGCATGCCGTTCTATCGCAACGCCTGGAGCGCGCTGCGGCAGGGGCGGCTCAACATGGATGTGCCGATCACGCTGGCGATCGTGCTGGCGCTGGTCACATCGCTGTGGGAAACCATGCTGTCGGGCGCGCATGCCTATTTCGACGCGGCGCTGGCGCTGACCTTCTTCCTGCTGGCGGGGCGTTACCTCGATCACCGCACCCGGGCCATCGCCCGTTCCGCCGCCGAGGAGCTGACGGCGCTGGAGGTGCCGCGCGCCACCAGGGTTGTCGACGGGGCAGAGGACCAGGTCAACGCCTCGGACCTCGCCGTGGGCGACATCATCCGCATTCGCGCCGGTGGCCGGATGCCCGTTGATGGCGAGATCGTGACTGGCACGTCCGAGCTTGACCGTTCGCTGCTGACCGGCGAGACGGTGCCAGTCTTTGCCGGGCCCGGGCAGGCGGTGAGCGCTGGCGAGGTCAATCTCACCGGGCCGCTGACCATTCGTGCCACCGCCGTGGGCCGCGATACCTCGCTGCACCGCATGGCCGATCTGGTGGCGATCGCCGAATCCGGGCGCGCCCGCTACACGTCTCTGGCCGATGGTGCCGCCAAGCTCTACGCGCCTGGCGTGCATATTCTTGCCGGCCTCAGCTTCCTGGGCTGGTACCTCTACACGTGGGACATGCGCACGGCACTCAACATCGCCGCCGCCGTGCTGATCATCACCTGCCCCTGCGCGCTCGGGCTCGCGGTGCCGGCGGTGACGACGGCGGCCTCGGGGCGGCTCTTCCGCCAAGGCATGCTGATCAAGCACGAAACCGCGCTGGAGCGACTGGCGCAGGTCGACACCGTGGTCTTCGACAAGACCGGGACGCTGACCACCGGCACGCCGCGCCTGACCAATCTCGACGCGCTTGCGCCAGAGGCGGTGTCGTTGGCGCTGGCCCTCTCGCAACACTCGTCGCATCCGCTTGCGCGCGCGATCACCGAAGCGGCCACCGGGGCCGGTTTTGTCCCCGCCGAGATCCGCGACGTGACCGAGGTGCCCGGTTACGGCACGCGCTGCATGCATGACGGCCACGAGATCCGCCTCGGGCGCGCGGGCTGGACCGGGGCGCAGGCCGTGGCCGAAACCGCGACCTTCCTCAAGGTCGGGAAGGGCCATCCCGTCGCCTTCACCTTTGCCGACGCGCTGCGCCCGGGTGCGGAAGACGCGGTGAAGGCCCTGATCGCGCAAGGCAAGCGCGTGATCCTCATGTCGGGCGATACGACACCGGCCGTCGCGGCGCTGGCGCAGCGCCTCGGCATCCGGGACTGGCTGGCTGAGGCTTTGCCGGCTGACAAGGCGGCCCGCATCGAGGCTCTGACAGAGGACGGCGCGCGGGTGCTCATGGTCGGGGACGGGCTCAACGACACTGCCGCCCTCGCGGCGGCGCATGTCTCGATCTCGCCGGCCTCGGCGCTCGATGCGGCGCGGGTGGCCTCCGATATCGTGCTTCTGGGCAATGACCTCGGAACGATCGGCACAGCCTGCCGGACGGCGACATCGGCCACACGTCGCATCACCGAGAATTTCCGCATTGCGACGGTCTACAACGTCGTCGCGGTGCCGCTGGCCGTGGCGGGGCTTGCCACGCCCTTGATCGCGGCCTTGGCCATGTCGATCAGTTCCATTACGGTATCGTTGAATGCCCTGCGATTGAGGTAAGCGATGAACATCCTCGCCTATCTGATTCCGATCTCGCTGATCCTTGGCGGACTCGGGCTTGCGGCTTTCATCTACACGGTGAAATCGAACCAGTATGACGACCCGGAGGGCGACGCGCGCCGTATTCTCTCGGATGACTGGGACGATCACCCGAAACCGTGATGCAGGTTTCTTCTTGGCTCAAATACCCCGGGAGAGTCGCCCGGCACGGGCGACGGGGGCAGAGCCCCCTGTGACGCTCTCAGCCGGGCTCGATCGTGGAACAGGTGATCTGCTTGGCTTCCAGCCGTCGGCACGCCAGGTCGGCGCCGTCGCGGGTCATGCCCATGAAATTCGCGTCGAACCCGGTGGGGCGTTTCACCACCTTGCGCAGGCTGTCGTCGAGCGTCCTCATCTCGGTCAGCGCGGTCTGCAATAGCACCTGCCGCGCCTTGTGTTCGGTCGGGTAGCGCCCGATGTTGATGCCCCAGTGCCGGCCGCCCGAGGTCGAGACGCGCCGCACCACCTCCTCGACAGGTTCGGCGATCGCGCTGTCCGGTCGATCGCCGGACTCGTTGCGCAGCTTGGGTCGCACGCGGGGCAGATCCGCGTCAGCAGCCGTGCTGCCCTCGTCGCGGCCGGAGACGACCGAGACCGCGACCGCCTGTTGCGCGTCCCGAAGAGCGCTTTCGATGCCGTTTCTATCGGCGAGCAGCGCCGGCGCCGGCTCCGATCCGGGACGCGGGATTGGGCGCAGGCTGCGAGTTACGGCCGCTGCAACAGCCGCCCGGACGGTGCGCGCGGCGAGGTCCGGCGCATCCTCGCCTGCGGCGATCCGCACAGGCGAACTGCCCATCTTCCCCAGATAAGCCGGCCGCGCGGGGCGCGCGACGGCGACGCGCGACGGCACCTTGCTGAAGCCGAGATCGAGCAGTTCCGCCACCTTCGCGTTGCGCGTCACGGTCGACTTGCCACCGAACACCGTGGCGATGATATGCTTGCCGCCGCGCTGCGCACTGGCCACGAGGGTAAAGCCCGCGGCACGTGTATATCCTGTCTTGATCCCGTCGGCGCCCTGATAGCCGCGCAGCATGCGCCTGTTGGTGTGATGGACCGTTGCCACCTGCGCATTCGCCGTGATCCGCGAGAACAGGTTGTAATAGTCGGGATAATCGTAAAACAGCTGCCGACCTAGCAGGGTCATGTCACGCGCGGTCGACAGGTGATCGACCGCGGTGAGACCGTGGGCGTTCTTGAACGTGGTCTGCGTCATGCCCATCGATTTCGCGGTGCGATTCATGCGTTCGACGAACCGCGACTCGGACCCTTCGATTGCCTCTGCGAGCGCCGTGGCGGCGTCGTTGGCGGACCGGACAGCAGCGGCCCGGATAAGATAACGCAGCGCGATCTTTTGTCCCGGGCGCAATCCAAGCTTGCTTGGGGGTTCGCTGGCCGCGTTTTTCGTGACGGTCACCGTGTCGTCGAGTGCGATCTCGCCATTCTCGACCGCTTCGAACACGATGTAGAGCGTCATCATCTTGGTAAGCGAGGCCGGATGCAGCCGCGTCTCTGCGTTGCGCGCGTAAAGCACCTGGCCGTTACGCGCGTCGATCACGTAGCCCGCGTAAGGCGCAGCTTCTGCCCTGAGCGGAGACAGGATCACCATCCCGATCACCGCGATCACGACCAACCCCAGCCGGGCTGACCCATGGCCCCGTATTTTCATTGAACTGCTCTTTCACTGCCTCGCGCCGCCGGTTGTCCGACTGACATTTGCTAAAAGGCTATCACATGAATGGTTTTTCACAAAGTGCTAATCTCAAAGGATATTCGGTTTTTGACTGGTCAGGCTTGGCAATATCTTGTGTCAAGCAGCGCCCAAAGCGATACTACTTGCATTTGCGGATCGATCAGCGCGATTGCTCATGATCATATCTCTGCCGGGCGATGCTCTCGTTGCGCTCGGCCTTCTGATGGTCGGTCAGCGATTGTTCGACATAGCTTAGATGGGTTTCGACCGCCTGCCGCGCCGCCTCGGGATCGCGCGCCTGCAGCGCCGCGTTGATGGCGCGGTGATGCCCAAGCAGGGTTCCGCGGGTCGTGCGCCGCTTGAACATCACCTTGCGGTTGTAGAAGACCCCCTCGCGCAGAAGCTGGAACATCGACCGCATCATGTGCAGCATGATGACGTTGTGGCTGGCCTCGATGATCGCCATGTGAAACTCGGCGTCGATCCGGGCTTCGTCGGCGGGGTTCGTCTTGAGATGGGCGGTCTCCATCTTGTCCATCAGCGTCTGGATGATCTGCAGATCGGTATCAGAGGCAAATTGCGCCGTACGCTGCGCCGCAAGTCCCTCCAGATCGCGACGAAAGCTGATATAATCGAACACAGCCTCGTCGTGCTCTGCAAAGAGCCGGATCAGCGCCTCGGAAAACGCGTTGCCAAGGACATCTGCCACGTAGATGCCCGCCCCGGCGCGTGTCGTCAGCAGGCCCTTGTCCTGCAGGATCATGACCGCCTCGCGCACCGAGGGGCGCGACACGTCGAGTTTATCGGCAAGGTCGCGCTCGGCTGGCAGACGTTCGCCTGGGCGCAGTATGCCGTGCAGAATCAATTTCTCGATCTGTCGGCTGACGGCGGCGGGGACGCGTTCCGGTGTCACGGGCTGAAAGGGCATCAATGGATCCATTCGGTCTGACCTCAGAATAGGCACGCCAGAGCGGGCGGGCAAGACGCCACGCAGCTTGCCGAGGATCATTGCCGAAATCGAAACCTCGCACTCGGTTTCTTTACCTTTTTCGGGGTAGGGTCCGATATGCGCCGTCTTCTTGTATTTGTTTGGTTGGTTATTGGTGTGGCTTGCAACACGCCGGGGCCGCAGTTTCGCGGCGTGACACCCGTCCGTGTCGAGGTCGCGCAAAGCGCGTTCGACGTGCGCATCGCGGGTCTCAGGGCGCAGGCCATCCGCCTGTCCCCGGAATGGGCCCCGAGGTCCGCGGCCGTCGCGCCGCGGGCCGTCACCGCGATCGAACAGGCAAGCGGCTGCCGCGTCGCGCGGCTCGGCGGGGATCAGGCGGTGCTGCTGGCGCATCTCGATTGCGGCGCGGGGCCGCCGCCGCGACCGCCATCCGTGCTGCGTTGCGACGTCGAGGATCTGGGGTATGGCGAGGCCGATCTCGTCTGTCATCATCCGTGACGATGATCCGCGCAGGGTCATAGCGGCTTTTGCATGAAGACCGACGAGGGCGCGTCGGGATAATCTCCGAACGGGCCGCAGCGCAAAAAACCGTGGCGGGCATAGAGCCTGAGCGCGGGCGCGAGCGACACGCCCGTTTCGAGCTTGAGGGATGTCAGCCCGTGCGCGCGTGCCTCGGCCTCGATCCGGCGCAGGATGGCATCGGCGATGCCGCGTCCGCGCGCGCTTTCGGCCACGAACATCGATTTCACCTCGCCATAGCCGTCGCGCAGCGCAAGCGCGCCCATCCCGAGACAGTTCTGGCCGTCGAACGCCGCGAAGAACCGGATGTCCGGACCGCGCAGCGCCGCGAGATCGAGGTGGAAATTCTCCTCTGGCGGAAAAAGCGCCTGCATCAGCGCGTGACTGGCTTCGAGCAACGCGGCGACACCCCGCCTGGAAGGATCGGCAGGTGTGACCGTGAACGTGTCTGCATGGGGCAACGCGCGCATGACCACCCATTCCGTTTGCGAAACGCCGTCCCAGTCTAGCAGGCCCTCGCCATCCGACAAGCGCCACAATTGGCGGCAAGTCTGCAAGATCATGCGGAGCGCCGCGCATCAAACCCCATATGCTGTGGTTGGTCATTGACAGGCCTACATGGGCGCGGTCAAACTGACGCTGCGGTGCAATGATCGATACAGGGGTTGCGTGTGCAGTTCTCCAAACTCAGGCTGACGGGCTTCAAGAGCTTTGTCGATCCCACTGATCTTGTGATCGCGGATGGCCTGACGGGCGTGGTCGGACCCAATGGCTGCGGCAAGTCGAACCTGCTGGAGGCCCTGCGATGGGTGATGGGCGAAAACCGCCCCACAGCCATGCGCGGCGACGGGATGGAGGACGTGATCTTTGCCGGGGTCGCCTCGCGCCCGGCGCGCAATTTCGCCGAGGTCGTGCTGCATCTCGACAATTCCGACAGGCTGGCGCCGGCCGGGTTCAACGATGCAGATCATCTGGAGATCGTGCGCCGCGTCACCCGCGACGTGGGCAGCGCGTACAAGGTGAACACCAAGGACGTGCGCGCCCGCGACGTGCAGATGCTCTTCGCCGATGCGTCAACGGGTGCGCATTCCCCGGCGCTGGTCCGGCAGGGGCAGATCTCGGAGTTGATCAACGCCAAGCCAAAGGCGCGGCGCCGCGTGCTGGAAGAGGCGGCGGGGATTTCCGGCCTCTATCAGCGTCGTCACGAGGCCGAGCTGAAACTGCGCGCCGCCGAGACCAATCTTGCGCGGGTCGATGACGTGGTCGAGCAGCTTGCGGCGCAACTGGCGCAACTGGCGCGGCAGGCCAAGCAAGCGGCACGCTACCGCCAGATCGGCGAGGATCTTCGACAGGCCGAGGGGCTGCTGTTCTACCGGCGCTGGAAAGAGGCCGATCAGGCCCTCGCCGCCGCCGAGGAAGAGCTGCGCGGTTGCACGACCGACGTCGCGCGCGCCGAGGCGGCCGCGCGCGAGGCCACTGTCCAGCGCACCAAGGCCGACGAGGCCGTACCGGGCGCCCGCGAGGAAGAGGCGATCTCGGCGGCTATCCTGCACCGCCTGGTCGTGGAGCGCGACACGCTGGCCGAGCAGGAAAGCACGGCGCGCGACCGGATCGCCACGCTGGAGGGGCGCATCGCGCAGCTTGCGCGCGACATCGACCGCGAGACCGGCCTCAACCGTGATGCGGGCGAGACGATCGCGCTGCTCGAGGCCGAGGCGGCCGAGATCGCCGAGGCCGCGGAAGGCCATGACGAGCAGTTCGCCACCGCGCAGGCCGAGGCCGAGGAGGCCGCGCACATCCTGCAGGCGCGCGAGGGCGATCTGTCCCAGATGACCGAGGACATGGCGCGGCTGTCGGCGCGCCACCAGTCGGCGCAACGCCTGATCGACGACAACCGCAAGATCCTGTCCCGCAGCGAGGCCGAGGCGGACCGCGCGCGCGCGACCGAGGCGCAATCCCGAGAGGCCTTGGACAAGGCGCAGTCCGATCATGCCCATGCCACCGCGGCCGAAGCAACGGCCGTTGCCGAGGCCGAAGCCGCCGAGACCGCGCTGGAGGCCGCCAGTGCGGCCCTGACCGAGGCGCAGGCGCAGGAAGCCGAGGCGCGCGCCGCGCGCTCCGCGGCCGAGGGCGAGACCGGCGCGTTGCGCGCCGAGGTCAACGCGCTGAAAAAGCTGTTGGCGCGCGAGGCCGGTGGGGGGCGGCAGATCCTCGATCTTGTCGAGGTGCAGCCGGGCTACGAGACGGCGTTCGGCGCGGTCCTGGCCGATGATCTGCGTGCACCCGAAGTGGCGACCGACGGTCCGTCGGGCTGGGCCGCTTTGCCCGGATACACCGACCCGCAGCCCTTGCCCGAAGGGGTGGCGCGGCTCGATGATCATGTCGTGGTGCCTCATGTTCTGGCGCGCCGGATGGGGCAGGTGGGTCTTATCGAGCCGGATGAGGCGGCGGGTCTGCACGTCCAGTTGCAGCCGGGTCAGCGGCTGGTCACGGTTGCGGGTGATCTGTGGCGGTGGGACGGCTATCGGGTCCGCGCCGAGGATGCGCCCAGTGCCGCCGCGTTGCGTCTGCAACAGGTCAACCGCCTGCGCGAGCTGTCGGAGCAGTTGGACGAGGCAGAGGCCCGCGCCGAGGCTGCCTTGCAGGCGCATGATGCCCTGCGCGCCACCCTGGATGCGCGCAGCGCCGAGGATCGCGCGGCCCGCGAGGCGCGACGCGCCGCCGATGCTGCGGTCAACGAGGCGGGACGCGCGCTCAGCCGCGCCGAGGCGGATCTCAACCTGACGCAATCGCGGCTCGAACAGGTCGGCCTCGCCGTCACCCGGCACGAGGACGAGGCAGGGGCCGCCCGCACCGCACTGGCCGAGGCGGAAAAGGCATTGGCTGATCTCGGCGATCTGGAGGCGATGCGCGTGGCGCTCGAAGATATAAAGGTGACGGTCGAGGCGGCGCGCATGACCATGATGACCAAGCGCTCGACCGCCGACGAGTTGCGCCGCGAGGGCGAGCGCCGGACCCGGCGGGCCGAGGTGGTCGCCAGGGATCTCGGCGGCTGGCGGCACCGGCTGGAGACCGCCGAGACGCGCAGCGCCGAGCTGACCACGCGCAAGGACAAGTCCGAGGCGGAACTGGCCGAGGCGCGCGCGGTGCCGGAAACGCTGGCCGCCAAACGCGCAGACCTTGCGGCCGAGATCAGCCGTGCCGAGGCGCGGCGCGCGGCGGCGGCCGATGCGCTGTCGGCCGCCGAAGGCGCCGCACGGCAGGCCGCGCTGGACGAGCGCGACGCGGAACGCCGCGCCGGCGAGGCACGCGAGGCGCGCGCAAAGGCCGAGGCGCGCGTCGATGCGGCGCGCGAGACGCGGGATCAGACTGTGGCGCGGATCGAGGAGGCGCTGGAGCTGACGCCCGAGGCGCTGCTCGACACGCTCGGGATGGATCCCGACAGCATGCCGGATTCGGCCTTGATCGAGGCCGATGTCGCGCGCCTGAAGCGCCAGCGTGAGGCCCTCGGCGCGGTCAACCTGCGCGCCGAGGAAGACGCAAGCGAGGTCGAGGCAGAGCATCAGAGCCTGTGCGCCGAAAAGGCCGATCTGGAAGAGGCGATCAGGACGCTGCGCGGCGGCATCAGTAGCCTCAACCGAGAGGGCCGCGCGCGGCTGCTGACCGCATTCGACCAGGTCAATGCCAATTTCGCCATGCTCTTCCAGCATCTCTTTGGCGGCGGCGAGGCGCGGCTGACGCTGGTCGAAAGTGACGACCCGCTCGAGGCGGGTCTTGAAATCATGTGCCAGCCTCCGGGCAAGAAGCTGTCGACCTTGAGCCTTCTGTCGGGGGGCGAACAGACGCTGACAGCGCTGGCGCTGATCTTTGCGGTGTTCCTGGTCAACCCCGCGCCGATCTGCGTGCTCGACGAAGTGGACGCACCGCTCGATGACGCCAACGTGACGCGGTTCTGCGACATGCTCGACGAGATGTGCCGCCGCACCGACACGCGGTTTCTGATCATCACCCACCATGCCGTGACGATGAGCCGGATGGACCGGCTGTTTGGCGTGACGATGGCCGAGCAGGGGGTCAGCCAGCTTGTTTCGGTTGATCTGAAGAAAGCCGAGCAGATGGTGGCATGAGCGCTGCAAGCCGCGAAAGGTGCGGGATCGTGCCTGACAGCGTGCGGCGATGCTGCGCCCGCCGCAGCCAGCGCCGGGACGATCCCGCGCGGTCCGCCAGAGCCACGGATCAGCCGTCAAGGGACGATCTTGAGGATGCCATCGAGGCGCCGCACCGACCCGCGCCCGTGTCATCCAAGCAAGTCCGGGCCCTGATCCGGGACTACGAAGTTGCGAGGCCCCTCTTGTCCCGTGTCGCAAAGATGTTTACGAGGGCCGCACGGAGAGGTGCCGGAGTGGTCGAACGGGGCGGTCTCGAAAACCGTTGAGGATGCAAGTCCTCCCAGGGTTCGAATCCCTGTCTCTCCGCCA
>JAWLGF010000005.1:0-88118 GCA_041685205.1 Roseovarius sp. | reverse complement strand
GGCCTGGGCGGCGTCGATGCCCCTGATCACCTGCGGCAGACGCCCCCAACGGGTGATGTCGGCGAATTTCGCCTCGTCGAGCGTGTCGAGCGAGACATTCACCCGGCGCACGCCGGCGGCATAGAGAGCATCCGCGAACCGCTCCAGCTGGCTGCCATTGGTGGTCAGCGTCAGTTCCTTGAGATCGCCCGCGTCCAGATGCCGGGTCATGGCGTTGAAGAACGTCATGATGCCCTTGCGCACCAGCGGCTCGCCGCCGGTGATCCGCAGTTTCTCGACACCCATGCCGATGAACGTCGAACACATGCGGTCCAGTTCCTCTAGCGTCAGAAGCTCCTTCTTGGGCAGGAAGGTCATGTTTTCGGACATGCAATAGACGCAGCGGAAATCGCAGCGGTCAGTGACGGAGACGCGAAGATACGAGATCGCGCGCTGAAACGGGTCGATGAGTGGTTCTGTCATAATCCAAAGCTACGCCTTGCCCGCATCCGCGACAAGAGCCTGCGTTGCAGATTGTTCTTCATCACCTGATCGCGTTAAGGTTCACGCATGATGTACCGGATCAGACTTTTCGCCATGCTCGCCCTACTCGGAGGCTGCGCACAGTTGCAACAGACCCCACCAGAGGCGGACCCGCCAGAGCCGCCCGCGTCCCCCGCGGCGGACGTTGCCGAAGAGCGCCCCGTCGATCCATCCCCCGCGACCGGCGATCTCGGCACGACCGTCGCGTCGCTCGGCTCGGCGAAGGTGCCGGGGCTGTGGATGAAGACGCCGCTGGTCGACGCGCCAGGGCGCGGCCGCGTCACCTATCCCGGAACAGGCCAGAGCGTCGAGGTGGAGTTGAGACCGCGTGACGCGCCGCGTGGTGCGGGCAGCCAGTTGTCGGTCGAGGCGTTTCAGGCGCTTGGCGCGCCGATGACCGGCCTTCCGGAACTGCGCGTGACGGGCCTGGGCGCATAGCATGTCGATTTGGCCCGTGTCATTCGTGGCGGCCTCGCGTATGGCCTCCGTGTAGGCAAGGCGGCAAGGGACGTAACGACATGCGCACGGTGGTTTTCGATCTGGACGGTACGCTGGCCGACACGAGCGGTGATCTGGTCGCCGCGGCGAATGTGTGTTTCGCCCGGATAGGGGCGCCTGATCTGCTCGACCCGGTGGCGGATGCGGGCGTGGCCCTGCGGGGAGGGCGCGCGATGCTCAGCCTCGGCATGGCGCGGCTGGGGCGCGCCGCGGATCCCGCCGAGCTTGATCGGCAATACCCGGTTCTGCTGGAGGCTTATGCCGAATCGATCGCCGTTCACACGACCCTCTATCCTGGTGCGATGGCGGCGGTCGAGGGGCTGAGCGACGCCGGCTACCGCGTGGCGATCTGCACCAACAAGCCCGAGCGTCTGGCGCGCATGCTGATGCAAAGCCTCGGCGTGCTCGATGCCTTCGCTGCGCTCACTGGCGCGGATACCCTGGCGGTGCGCAAGCCCGATCCCGAACATCTGCGCGAAACCGTGCGCCGTGCGGGCGGCGATCCCGCGCGGTCGCTGCTGGTCGGTGATACCGTGACCGACCGTGACACGGCGCGCGCCGCCGGCGTGCCGTCGGTGCTGGTGGGGTTCGGGCCGAATGGCGGGGCGGTGGCGGATCTGGCGCCGGAGGCCATCATCGGCCATTACGACGAATTGCCGGGCGTGGTGACCCGCCTGATCGGCTGAAACGCGGCACGGGGCCTTTGCGGCGCAGGAAAATATTGACGCGCGCCGTGCGGCCCCCCAGAACACTGCCATGATAGAGGTCTTCACGGGCAGTTTCACCCAGCAGGAACCGATCCCCGAAGAGGGCATTGCGGCGGCGATGGACGTGCTGCGCTCGGGGCGATTGCACCGCTACAACCTTGCAGGCGACGAGACGGGCGAGGTCGCGCTGCTTGAGCAGGAGTTCGCCGCCTATACCGGCGCGCGCTACGCGCTTGCGGTCACCTCGGGCGGCTACGCAATGTCCACGGCCCTGCGCGCCCTCGGTGTGGGGAAGGGGGACCGCGTTCTGACCAACGCCTTCACGCTGGCGCCGGTGCCCGGCGCGATCGCCAGTGTCGGGGCGGTGCCGGTTTTCGTGGGCGTGACCGAGGCGCTGACCATCGACCTTGACGATCTGGCCGCCAAGGCTGGCGCGGCCGATGTGCTGATGCTCAGCCACATGCGCGGGCATCTGGCGGATATGGACCGCCTGACGCAGATCTGCGACGCGCACGGCCTTACCGTCGTCGAGGATTGCGCGCATACGATGGGCGCGGCGTGGCGCGGCATCCCGTCGGGCCGGTGGGGCAGGGTGGGCTGCTATTCGACCCAGACCTACAAGCACATGAACTCCGGTGAGGGCGGGATGCTGATCACCGATGACGACGCGGTCATGGCGCGGGCCACCCTGTTGTCCGGGTCCTACATGCTGTATGCGCGGCATGGCACCGTGCCCCCCGAGGCGACGTTCGACGCGGCGAAATACGACATGCCAAATGTCTCGGGGCGCATGGATCATCTGCGCGCGGCGATCCTGCGCCCGCAATTGCGCAACCTCGATGCGCAATGCGCGGCATGGAATGCGCGCTACCGCGTGGTCGAGGACGGTCTGCGCGACACGCCGGGCCTGACCGTGGTGAAACGGGCGCCGCAGGAAAGCTTCGTGGGCTCGTCCATCCAGGTCCTCTTGCTGGACTGGCCGGGCGCGCGGATCACAGAGGTGCTTGACCGCTGCCGCGCACGCGGGGTGGAGCTGAAATGGTTCGGCGCGTCCGAGCCCGTGGGATTCACCAGCCGCTACGACAACTGGCATTACGCGCCGAGCATGCCCATGCCCGAGACGGACCGCATCCTGCGCGGCATCCTTGACATGCGCCTGCCGCTGACCTTCAGCCTTGAGGATTGCGCGCAGATTGCCCGCATCATCCGCGCCGAGGTCGGTGCGGTATTCGAGGCGCGGGGTTAAGGCGGCCGCGCTCAGTCGCTCAGGTAACGCTCCAGCACGACCGCGGGCATCTCGCCGCGCAGGATCCGGTCCGGCATCACGTAGGACGGGGCCATGTCCAGCCCGAGCGCGTCAGCGAGATCCGCGTGATCCTCGATATCGAACACGGTCGCGCGAATTCCAAGGCGGTCGGCGAGCGCGCGCAGGTCGGCCGTGGCGGATGCACAAGCATCACACCCGTCACGGGTGAACAGCGCGATCCGTACCGGCGCGCCTTCGGTGCCGAGACCCGGACGGGCGGCATCGAACAGACGCGGCGCGGCGCGCTCCAGCAGGTCGAGATCCCGCGCGGCATCCTCGGCATAAAGGTCGATGGCGTCCGGCGCGCGCGGGGCAACCTCTGACAGGACCTTGGGGGTCGCGACCAGCGCTTCGCGGATCGCTTCGCCCAGTGGGGTGCGCGATTGCGGCGCGGTGTCCTGCGCCGGCGCGGCGACGGACTGCCCCAGCACCAGCGCCGCCCCGAGGCAGACGCGCCGCATCTCAGTTCGCGCGGATATCGTCGACGACCTGCTGCATGTCGTCCTGCGACACGAAGCCTCGCACCATCTGCTCGCCCATCACGAAGGACGGCGTGCCGCTGATCTGAAGTTCGCGCGCAAGCGCGTGATTGGTGGCGATCACGTCCGAGACGCTGTCGCTGTCCATCTCGGCGGTGATCGCGTTGGCATCGAGCCCCAGCGAATCGGCCAGTCGCGTGAAGCCGGCCTCATTCATGCTCCCGTTATAGCTCATGAGGGCATCATGCACCGCCTTGTAGGCCTCGTCACCGGCCACTTGCTGCGTGGCGATGGCAAAGCGCGAGGCACGCAGCGAGTCCTCGCCGAGGATCGGGAATTCCTTGACGACAAAGCGGATGTTGCCGTCGTCTTCCAGCAGGTTTTCGACCTCTGCGGCAGCGCGGCGGCAATAGCCGCAGCGATAATCCATGAACTCCACCACGGTCACGTCGCCGTCGGGATTGCCGCCGACCCAGGAATGCCCGTCCTCGAAGATCGCTTCGGCATTGGCGCGCACCAGATCCGAATCGGCCTCGGCCTGTCCCTCGTTCTGGCGGTCTTCGAGGATCGCGACCGCCTCCATGATCACCTCGGGGTTTTGCAACAGATAGGCGCGGATCTCGTCATGCAGGGTGGCGCGCTCGGCCTCGCTCAGGTTGTCGAGATCGAGCGCGAGGGCGGGCAGGGCCAGCCCGAGCGTGAGGGCGGCGGCGGTCAAAAATGGTATTCTCACTGTGTCTTACTCCCGTTTCTCGGCGTTTTCCGCCGCGTTCAGCACATCCTGTGCGCGTTGCCATGCCGCCGATCCGCGCGGCAGCAGGCCCGAGGCCCGTTCGGCGTGAATCTTGGCATCCCCGAGACGGCCCTGCATCGCGTAGCGCTCTGCCGTCAGCACCGACGCCTGGCCATTGTTGCCCAGGCCCGCCTGCGCCTGGGCCAGATCCCGCAGCACCCGCGCATCCCGCCCGTCCCGGCTGCGCGCGGATTCGAGGAACTGCGCCGCTTTCTCGACCTGACCATCGGCGAGCAGCGCGCGCCCGTAAGACCCGAGGATCAGCGCGTTGCCGGGCGACAGGTTGGTGGCGCGCGCATAGGCGGCGACGGCCGCCTCGATCTGACGGTTTTCCATCAGGATCTGGCCCCGCAACTCGTGCAGGTAGGGATCGTCGGGCCGTCGAGAGATCGCCCCGTCGATGGCCGACAGAGCCTGCCGCAAATCGGACTGGCGGTGATGCGCGATCGCCTGCCGCATCAGGCTGACATCGTCGTAGCCGGACTCGCCGGCGCGTGTCAGAGTCCATTTCGGGGACCGCTGAAAGGCCGACAGCTTGCCCCTGGCGCGGGCAAACCAGTATTCGGCATCGGCATCGCGATCCACGGCTGCGGATTGCGACTCGGCCAGGGCCCTGATGCGGCGGTAGCGGTCGCGGGACAGCGGATGCGTGCGCGCATATGCATCCTGTCGCGAGGTCGATAGCGATTCCTGCCCGCGAAAGATGTCCATCACCGCGACCATGCCCCGCAGGTCGATGCCGGCGGCGTTCATGAAGCGCGCGCCGCTGCTGTCGGCGGCGTTTTCTTCGGCGCGGGTATGGGCGAAGAAACTGCGCATGGCCGCACCCTGCACGCCGGCGGCGGCGCCGGCCGCAAACTCACCGCTGCCCGCCGCGAGCCCGGCCGCGGCAGCCAGTGCGGTGCCGAGGGCGGCTGCGGTGCGCGCGTTGCGGGCATTGACAGGGCGGCGCATCAGGTGGCCGTTGGCGATATGCGCGGCCTCGTGCGCGATCACGGCTTGCAGCATCGCCGGGGTCTCCATGCGCAGGATCAGCCCGGAGTGAAGGAAGATGCTGTTCGCGTCGACGACAAAGGCATTCATGTTGCTGTCGTCGATCACCATGATGTCCACCCGGTCGGGATTGAGCCCGGCCGCGCGCAGCACCGGTGCCCCCAGGGATCGCAGCGCGTGCTCGATATCGGGATCGCGCAGCAGCGTCACCGCGCGCGCAGGCGCGGCCAGCGTCAGGCCAAGGATCAGCGCAATCGCGAAAAATCGAAGAAGCCGCATTGACCTGTCCTGACTTTCATCGTGAAGAGGACGGCAATGCCCCCTGCATGTGGAGACAGTGTAATGCGGAACTCGAACCGATCCAAGGTCGCGCCGTTCATCGTGATGGACGTGATGGAGGCCGCGCGCCGCGCCGAGGATGCCGGTCGCCGCATCATCCACATGGAGGTGGGCCAGCCGGGCACGCCCGCGCCCGAGGGCGCACGCGCCGCGCTGACCGACGCGATGGCGCGGCAGTCGATGGGGTACACCGTGGCGCTTGGCCTGCCAGAGCTGCGCGCGCGGATCGCGCGGCTGTACGATGACTGGTACGGGATCGACCTGAACCCTGATCGCGTGGTGATCACGCCCGGCTCGTCGGGCGCGTTCATCCTCGCGTTCACCGCGCTTTTCGATGCCGGCGACCGCGTCGGGATCGGCGCGCCGGGCTATCCCAGCTACCGCCAGATCCTGAGCGCGCTGGATCTCGTGCCCGTGGATATCGAGACGACAGCGGAGAACCGCCTGCAACCGGTGCCATCGAATCTGGTCGGGCGGGATCTGAGCGGGCTTCTGGTGGCCAGCCCGGCGAATCCCACAGGCACCATGCTGGGCCGCGACGATCTTGGCGCGCTGGTCGAGGCGGCACAGGAGACAGACACGCAATTCATCAGCGACGAGATCTATCACGGCATCGAATACGAGGCGAAGGCCGTGAGCGCGCTGGAGGTCACCGACGAGGCTTATGTCATCAACTCGTTTTCCAAGTATTTCTCGATGACCGGCTGGCGCGTGGGCTGGATGGTGGTGCCCGAGGACCAGGTGCGCACCGTCGAGCGGCTGGCGCAGAACCTGTTCATCTGCCCGCCGCATGCCAGCCAGGTGGCCGCGCTTGCCGCGATTGAGTGCACGGCCGAGTTGGAGGCGAACATGGCGGTCTACCGCCGCAACCGCGCGCTGATGCTGGACGGGCTGCCGCGCGCGGGGTTCGACCGCATCGCGCCGCCCGACGGCGCGTTCTACGTCTACGCCGATGTCAGCCACCTGACCGATGACAGCCGCGCCCTTGCCGCCGAGATCCTCGAGCGGGCCGGCGTCGCCGTGACACCGGGGCTGGATTTCGACCCCGTGCGCGGCGCGGGCACGCTGCGCTTTTCCTATGCGCGCGCGACGGCGGATATCGAAGAGGGGCTGGCGCGGCTGGCTGCCTTCATGGCGTCACGCTGAGCCGTGCGGTGCCCCGAGGCCGCGCGGACACAGTCGGGATCTTTGGCATACTCGCGTTTTGACAAGCCCAGGCGGACGGGATACTCCGTTTGACCAAAGGGCAGTGGGACTGGATTTTCTGATGGACGTTTGTCACGCAGGTGGGGCGATACGGGCGCGTGTCGTGAGTACGGCTTGCCGTTTGCTGGTGGTACTGATGGCCGTGATCGTGCTGGCGACACCCCAGAACGTGACGGCGCAGACCTACCGTTTCTCGACGGTCACGATCGAAGGCAATCAGCGGATCGAGGCGGAAACCATTCTGTCATTCGCCGGGATCGAGCGCGGCGAGACGGTGAGCGCCGGGCAACTCAACGACGCGTATCAGGATATTCTCGGATCCGGCCTGTTCGAAGAGGTGGAGATCGAGCCGCAGGGCGATCGTCTTGTGATCCGCGTGACGGAGTTTCCCACGATCAACCGCATCGCGTTCGAGGGCAACAACAGCTTGAGCGACGACGATCTCTCGGGTTTCATCGAAAGCAGCACGCGCCAGGTCTACAGCCCCACCGAGGCCGAGCGGGACGCGGCGACCATCTCCGAAGCCTATGCGCAGAACGGCCGGATCGCGGCGCGGGTCACACCCAAGGTCATCCGCCGCGGCGACAATCGGGTCGATCTGATCTTCGAGATCTTCGAGGGCGACAACATCGAGATCGAGCGTATCGGCTTTGTCGGCAACAGTGCCTTTTCCGACAATCGCCTGCGCCGGGTGATCCAGAGCAAGCAGGCCGGTCTTTTCCGGGCGCTGATCGAGCGTGACACCTTTGTCGAGGACCGCATTGAATTCGACCAGCAATTGCTGAGCGATTTCTACGAGGCCCGCGGATACGTGGATTTTCGTGTGAACGGTGTGAACGCGGAACTCACGCGCGAGCGCGACGCGTATTTCGTGACGTTCCAGGTGCAGGAAGGCCAGCAGTTCCGATTTGGCGAGATCACCACGGTCAGCGAATATGACGGCGTGGAGGCCAACGCGTTTCAGGACACGCTCAGGGTGCGCTCCGGCGCCATCTATTCCCCGGAAGTTGTCGAGAATGCCATCGCCCGGATGGAGCGTCTCGGGGTCGAGCAGGGCGTCGATTTCCTGCGGGTCGAGCCGCGGGTCACGCGCAATGACCGCGACCTGACGCTGGACGTCGAATTCGTGCTGCAGCGCGGGCCGCGCGTCTTTGTCGAACGCATCGACATTGAGGGCAACACGACCACGCTCGACCGGGTCATCCGGCGCCAGTTCGACGTCGCCGAAGGCGATCCGTTCAATCCTCGTGCGATCCGTCAGGCCGCAGAGCGGATCCGTGCGTTGCGCTTCTTCGAGAACGTGGACGTCAACGCGCGCGAGGGGTCGCGCCCCGATCAGGTCGTCATCGAAACCGATGTCGAGGAAACCACGACCGGGAGTGTTTCGATCGGGGCCAGCTTCTCGACCAACTCCGGTCTCGGGGTGCAGCTTGGATTTTCCGAGCGGAATTTCATCGGACGCGGGCAGCGGCTTTCGGCGAATATTTTCGCAACGGCGGACCGGGTCAATTACAGCCTCGGCTTCGAGGAACCGGCATTTCTTGGTCGGGATGTGGCGCTCGGCCTCGATTTCTCGTATTTCGAGACCCGAAGGGACACCAATCGCCTGTTCGACACCGAGACCGGGCAATTCCGCCCCAGCCTGACCTTCCCGATCGGCGAGAACAGCCGGCTCGGCGTCTTCTACAACGCGCGCTACGAGGATATCACGAACCATCGCGGGCCATCGGGCATCCTCGATTTCGAGACCGATCAGGGAGCGCTTTGGACCAGCGCACTCGGGTACGAATACACGTTCGACACCCGTCGCACGGGTCTCAATCCCGATGCCGGGGTGCTCTTGTCGTTCCAACAGGAATTCGCCGGTCTCGGCGGTGATAACGACTTCATCAAGACCACCGGCCGCATTGTCGGACAGCGAACGCTGTTCAATGATGACGTGACGGTGCGTGCCATCGCCGAAGGCGGCTCCATCCAGTTTTCGGACGGCCAGAACAGCCGTTTCCTGAACCGCTTCAACGATCAGGTGATCCGCGGGTTCGAGCCCAACGGCATGGGGCCGGTCGAGGGCGATGAACATCTGGGCGGCGACTATTTCGCGGCCGTCAAGTTCGAGGCGGAATTCCCGCTCGGCCTGCCCGAGGAATACGGCATCACCGGGGGTGCGTTCTACGACATCGGCTCCATCTGGGGGATCGACAACCAGTCTCGGGCCACCGGTCCGCTGAATTCGACGGATTTCGAACCGCGGCATGTCATCGGTGTTTCGGTCTTCTGGGAATCGCCCTTCGGCCCGATCCGCATGAACTTCTCCGAGGCGCTCCAATCCGAGCCGGGGGATCTCGAACAGCAGTTCAACCTGACGGTCCGATCGGAGTTCTGAACATGCGTGCGGGTCTGGGTCTGGCTTGGCTCCTGGCGGTGCTCGTTCCCGTCGGACCGGGGCTACCTTCTGCGCAACAGCTTGGCCTGGTGACGAGCGACGTTGTTGTGATCGACACCGAGCGTCTTCTGGAAAATACCGACTACGGCAAACGCCTACAGGGCGAGATCCAGAGGGAACGCGACCGCCTCATAGACCGCAACGAACGGATCGCGTCAGAGCTTGAGGCCGAGGAACAAGAACTGACGCGGAAGCGCGCCGAGACCCCGGCGGACGAGTTCCGCGACATGGCGGACGCCTTCGACAGAAAAGTCACGCGGCTGCGCAACGAGGCCGAGAGCAATTCGCAACAGCTCGAGCGGCGTCGCGAGCAGGCTCCTTTGCAATTCATGCGCGTGGTGCAGCCTGTGCTCGCGGAACTTCTGGAAGAGGCCGACGCCGTCGTCATGCTCGATCGGCGCGGCGTGCTTTTGCATGAAACCGGAGCCGACGTGACGGATCTTGCGATCGAGCAGATCAACGCGAAGGTCGGCGAGGGACCGGACGCCTTGCCTGAACCGGTCGGCGACGATCTCGATGGGTCGGATCTGCCGGATCTGCCCGTGCCATCGGAAAACGACGCGGCCGAGGACTGACAGCGGGCAGGCGATTTCACGCCATCTTGCCCTGCAGAGGCGCGATTGCTACTGATCCGGTGTGCAAGAAACCGAGGTACATGCCATGTCAGAGCCGCTCAGGTCTGCGGATATCGATCTTATCCAGCGGCTTATCCCGCATCGTTATCCCTTTTTGCTGGTTGACAAGGTTGTCGATATCGACGGCTACGTTCGTGCACGCGGCATCAAGAACGTCACGATCAACGAGCCGCACTTCCAGGGTCATTTTCCCGGTCGCCCGATCATGCCGGGGGTCACCATAATCGAGGCCATGGCGCAGACCGCCGCGGTCATGGTCGGAACCGCCCTCGGCATGGAGGATCGCAACATGCTGGTCTATTTCATGGCCATCGACAGGGCCAAGTTCCGCCGCATGGTGCAGCCGGGCGATGTGCTGGAAATGAAGCTCGAAACCCGGCGCGGCAAGCCGGGCGGCAAGGTCTGGAAGTTTTCCGGCGTGGCCGAGGTCGAGGGCGACATGGCCGCCGAGGCCGAGTTCACCGCGATGATGGATCTGCCGAAAGGATAAGACCGTGTCCATGCTGTGTCTCGTCCCTTTTGGTTCCTTCGGGCTTCACGGGCGCGCCGCTGCGTGCCTGCTATGCCGCTGTCTGCCATGAGGCTCGCGCTCATTGCCGGACCGGGGGATGTGCCGCCGCATCTGGTCAAGGCGCTTCTGGCGCGGGGTGAGGTGCCCCTGGTGTGCGAGATGGTCACGGACCCGTCGAACATACCCGGCGACCTGCCGCGCGTGTCCTTCCGGGTCGAGACCTTCGGCAGCCTGGTTCAGGATCTTGTCGCGCGCCGGATCAGGCGACTTTGCATCGCGGGTCGCATCTCGCTCCGCGCGGTGGACCCGTCACTGATCGACGCCGCCACGACGGCCCACTTGCCGCGCCTTCAGGCCACGTTCGGCCGTGGCGAGGACGCGACCTTGCGTGAAATCGTCGCGATCATCGAAGAGGCCGGCATCGAGGTGATGGGCGCGGTCGACATCGCCCCTGATCTGCTGCCCGCGCCGGGGCTGCTGACCGGCACCCCGCCCGAGGCGATAGAAACGGATATGGCGGCGGCGCAGAGCGCCCACGCGGACATGACGCGGACCGGGCCCGGGCACGCGGTGGTGGTGCGCGGGGGGCGTGTGGTGGCGCAGGAGGACGCGCGCGGCATCGACGCGATGCTGCGTGATCTTGCGGCCCCGAAGGACGCGGGCGGGGACTGGACGTTCGACCCGTTCGACCTTGCCGATCAGGTGATCGGCGGCGCGGCCGACTGGCTGAGCGCGCAGGACACCGAGGCCGCGGCGACCGGCGGCGTCCTCTATATCGCGCCCCGGACGGGGCAGGACAGGCGTGTCGACCTGCCGCTGCTCGATCCCGCGACCGCGCGCGCCGCTGTCGCGGCGAGGCTGAACGGCATCGTGATCGAGGCGGATGGCGTCATGCTGCTGGCGCCGGACACGGTGCGCAAGGCGCTTGCCGATGCTGGGCTTTTCCTGTGGGTGCGGCCCTCGGGACCAGGCTGAGACCGTACTTGTACCCGCGAGGCCCCATTGCTATCTGCTTTGGCCAAAGCCCGAGCAAATCTCTCGGAACGTCAGCAAGAGGCCGAAGTGCAGGTAGCGCAGACCGCGACTCCCCGTCTTGAAATCAGCAACCTCACCCGCCGCTACGAGGGGCGCGTGGTGGTCGACGACGTGTCGCTACGCGTCATGCCGGGGCATGTGACGTGCCTGCTGGGCCCGTCCGGGTGTGGCAAGTCGACGACGCTGCGGATGATCGCCGGGGTCGAGATGCAGGATTCGGGCGAGATCCATGTCGATGGCGATCTGGTCTGCGACACGGCGTTTCGCCTGCCGCCGGAGCGGCGCCATATCGGCCTGATGTTTCAGGATTTTGCGCTTTTCCCGCATCTCAACGTCGAACAGAACGTGGCGTTCGGCCTGTCTGGCGGCAAGGCCGCGAAGGCGGCCCGGGTGTCTGAACTTCTCGATCGGGTCGGCCTGTCGCAGTATTACGCCGCCTATCCGCACGAATTGTCGGGTGGCGAGCAGCAGCGCGTGGCGTTGGCGCGCGCGCTGGCCCCGCGTCCCCGGATCATGCTGATGGACGAGCCCTTCTCTGGACTCGACAATCGCCTGCGCGACGGCATCCGCGACGAGACCCTCGATATCCTCCGAGAAGAGGACACCGCCGTCCTTCTGGTCACCCACGAGCCCGAAGAGGCGATGCGCATGGCCGACGAGATCGCGCTGATGCGCGACGGACGGATCGTGCAGCAGGGCGCGCCCTACAACGTCTACAACGCCCCGGTGGATCGCAGTGCGATGGCGTTCTTTTCCGAGATCAACGTCATTCGCGGCACCGTGCGGGGGGCCTTGACAGAAACACCCTTCGGTCAGTTCCTGGCGCCGGGTGTGCCGGACGGTGGCGAGGTCGAGATCGTGATCCGCCCGCAGCACATCAAGATCGATTTCGACCGCCAGGGCAACGGCCCCAACCCGACCGTGCAGGATGGTACACCTGCGCGCGGGATCGTGTCGCGCGCGCGCTTCATCGGCTCGGAAAGCCTGGTCGAGTTCCGGATGGATCACGACGGATCGCTTCTGAAGGCGACCGTCCCGAACGTATTCCTGCCCAAGCCGGGCAAGCCGCTGTGGCTGACGATCCGGCGCGACCGCTGTTTCGTGTTTCCCCTCGAAAGCTGACACAGCCGAAACCGTGGGCCGAGGCATCACGCGCCTCTTACAGCTTGCGGATCTTGAGCTTGGTGATGCGGTTGTCCTTGCGCGCGACCACCTGGAACCGGAAGCCGTGGAAGATGAACACCTGGTCCACCGCCGGGATCATCTGCGCCTCGTGGATCACGAGCCCCGCAACGGTATTGGCCGCGTCATCCGGCAGCGCCCAGTCGGTCGCGCGGTTGAGGTCACGGATGGTCATCGCCCCGTCGACGATGAACTGGTTGTCGTCGGCCTTGCGGATGGGATGTTCACCGTCGGGATCGAATTCATCGGTGATCTCGCCCACGATCTCTTCGAGGATATCCTCCAGTGTGATCAGCCCCTCAAGCGTGCCGTACTCGTCCACGACCAGCGCGAAATGGCTGCGCATCCGCAGAAACTGCCGCATCTGGTCGTCGAGCGTCGTGGTTTCGGGCACGAAATACGGTTCGCGCGCGATGCTGCACACATCGAAGTCGCGCAGCTCGGCCAAACCGCCCTCGGCCCCGGTCGCTAAGGCATGCATCGCGCGCAGCAGATCCTTGGCATGCACGACGCCGATGATGTTGTCGGGATCGTCACGATAAAGTGGCAGGCGCGTGTGGTTGCTCTTGAGGCATTGACCCAGGATCGTTTCGGGATCGGCAGTGGCATCGATCATCTCGATCTTCGACCGGTGCAGCATGATCTCCTCGACCGCGCGTTCGCCCAGATCGAGCGCACCCAGAACGCGGTCGCGATCCTCTTTCTCGACCACGCCCTCGGACTGGCCCAGATAAAGCGCGCCGGCGATCTCGTCCCGCACCGCGAGGATATGACTGTCGGGGTCGGTCTTGACCCCGAACAGCCCGAGAACGCCCCGCACGAACCAGCGCACGGCTGTGACAACCGGGGAGAAGACCTTGATCACCACAAGGATGATCGGTGCGGTGCGCGACGCGGCACTTTCGGCGTTGGTGATGGCATAGGTCTTGGGCAGGACCTCGGCGAACACCAGCACCAGAAGCGTCATCACCAGCGTCGCCAGCGCCACCCCGCTTTCCCCGAAGAGCCGCGTGAAAAGCGCGGTGGCCAGCGACGCGGCGAGGATGTTCACCAGGTTGTTGCCCAGCAGGACCGAGCCGATCAGCGTCTCGTTATCCTCGGTGATGCGCAGCGCGGTCCGCGCGCCCTTCGATCCTTTTTCGGCCTGCGCCCGAAGCTTGCCGCGGGATGCGGCCGTGAGCGCGGTCTCGCTGCCCGAAAAGTACCCAGAGAGCACGAGCAGCAGAAGGATCGACCCGGTGATGGCCCAGAATGTCACGTCGAACGTGGCCTGCGTCGCGTCCATGTCGTGTGGTATCCCTATGTCGAATGGTTCGTTTATGGCGTCTGCCGCGTATCTGTGCAAGCCGTGCGCGTCATGCGCCGTCGCCCTGCTCCGGATCCGGTGTCGCTTCGGCTCGCGCCGCGGTTGCCAGCGGGTGATGTTCTTCCACCAGCGCCCGCAGGCGCGCGTCGAGCACATGTGTATAGATCTCGGTCGTGGCGATATCGGCATGGCCGAGCAGCGTCTGGATCACCCGCAGATCGGCGCCGTGGGCCAGAAGGTGCGTCGCGAAGGCATGGCGCAGCGTATGCGGCGTGACCTTTGCCGGATCGACATGCGCCTCGACCGCCAGGGCCTTGATGATCTGGTAGAACCTGTGCCGTGTCAGATGTCCGGCCTTGCCCGTCGAGGGAAAGAGATGGGGCGATGGTCCATGGCCCCTGCTGCGGGCCAGGTCCTCGTCCGCGTCGCGCCGCACCAGCCAAAGGCCGAGCGTCACGCGGGCCGGCGGCGACAGCGGGACCATCCGCTCCTTGCCGCCCTTGCCGCGCACGAGCAGCATTTCGGGATCGCCCCGGGCCGCCGCGACCGGCAGCGACACCAGTTCGCTCACCCGCATGCCGGTGGCGTAAAGCAGCGCCATGAGGCATCCGTTGCGGCACCTGTCGGTCGCGTTGCGTCCGAACTCGGGGGCGGCCTCCAGCAGGCGGTTGACCTCGTCCTCGCTCAGCGTCTGCGGCAGCCGATGCGCGCGGCCCGGCCCCTTGATGTCGACCGCCGGATTGTCCGGGCGCAGACGCTCGTCGAAGGCGAAGCGGTAAAGCTGTCGGATCGCCGACAGACGCCGCGCGCGGGTGGCCTGTGCGAGCCCCTGATCGTTGCAGGCCACAAGGTAGGACACGACATCCTCATGCGTCGCGGTGTCGATCCCGCGCGCTTTGCGCGCAAGCCAGCTTGCGTAATCCCGCAGGTCGCGGTCATAGGCCGCAAGCGTGTTGCCGGCTGCGCCCATCTCGGCGGCTTGCGCTTCGAGAAACATTGAAATCCAGTGGCATTGGCGGCTCACCTCATGTCCTCCAGCAAAAGGACCTGGAGCGCGGCGCGGCGTGCGGTGTCTTCCAGCCCGATGGCGCGCAATGTGGCAATGCCGGTGCCGAGGCCGCCGCGCGTCGCGGCGGAACTCGCGTCGAGCCGGGTCGCCGCGCTCAGAATGGCCTCGCCCGACCGGTCGGCATCCAGCAGATCCCGGTCCTCTGGGGCCGGCCTCGTCGCGGCGAACCCCGATGCGATCGCCGACTGGACCGGCGTGTGGGCCCTGTCATCTGCCGGGGTGCCCTTTGCCAGGCCGATGGCAAAATGCTGACGCTGCGTGACGGGCTCGAGGGTCTGCGCTGCGGTCTCGTAAAGCGGCGACAGAAGGGCAATGTCCAGAACGTGCGCGCGGGCGCGGTCGGGCAGCGTCATCCCAATGAGGCGCTCAGCAAAGATTTCGGCAATGACGGTCTCAAGTCGCATGTCGCGCGCGGCGGCCCACGCGGCGGGCAAAGCGTCCGCAACCGCCTCGGCGTCGTTTTCGGTCAGCGCGGTGTCGAGGGCCTGGATGGCCGCCACGCGATCCCAGACCCCGCCGGAAGCAGCCGGCTCGCGCGCGGTATAGAGCCCGAGAAGTTGCGTCGCAGTCAGCGCGCCTGTTTGGGCCAGCCGCTCGGCGGCCTCGATCTCGGCTTTCCAGCCTGCCGTGCCGCGCAAATCCGCCTTGGCAAAGGCGCGCGGCAGGTTGCGCGTCGAGCGTGCGGATCCAACCGCCTCGAACAGGCGAAATTGCAGCGCTGTGACGTCTTCGGGGGTCGACGGGGGTGCTGTTGTCTCGATCATTTCCGGGTCGAGGAACAGGGCGAGAAGCGTTGCGTCCGGCTCGTCAAGCGCGCCAAGCGATGTGGCCCCATGATGGATCAATGCGGCGGTCTGCCAATCGCCGGCCCGGGCCAGACAGAAGATGCGCGCGCCCAGCCGGTCCGACAGGCCCGGGGTCCGGCGAAGCGCGGCGCAGGCGCGATCCTCGGTGCCGTTGAGCAGCGACAGGTCGAGCCATGTGTCGAAAAGCTCTGGCACGTCACCGCCGGCCCGCTCGACAAGCGCGAGCGCAGGCTCGACCGCCCCGATCCGCTGCAAGGCCGAAACGCGCGCCGCCAGAAACCGTGCCGCCTGATCACCGTCGTCCGGCGCTTGCGCTTCGGCCAGAAGGAGCGTGACATATAGCGCCTGTATCGCCGGCAAGGGCCCTTCGGGCAATGCCTCGAGACGCTCGACCAGCGTCGCTGTCCGGCTCGCCTGCCACAGCGTGGCGGGCAGGCCGGTGGTCGTGCCCGGCAATAGGCCGACCGAGTCGAGGCGCGGCGCATCCAGCGGGGTGACGGTCACATCCGGAATGGCGACCCTGTTCGTCGCCGGAGGTTCGGAAGGTGAGCCGTATGGTGCGGTCACCGCCACGGTTTCGATCTCGTCTAGCCAGTCAATGGCCGAAAGCGGCTCTTGTGCGGCACTGGTCGCGGCCCAGACAACGAAGAGGCATGTGACGCTACTGCGTCTCAAGGATGACATCGTCGCGAATCTCGGTCTGGGGTGGCGAGAAATCGGCCCCGAAGAACGGCCCGACATAGGCGTAGATTACGAGCGCCGTGAATCCCAGAAGCAACAGGATAAACAGCCACTTGATAAGTCTGAACATGGGAACCCCTGCCGGCGCGGCACAATGTTTTGCAGAGTTATAACTGGCCTTTTGCGCAAGATCACGTCATTGAATGAAAAACTTCGAAATATGGTTGGGGAGCGCCGAAAGTGTCGGGATCTGGCGCGTGGAAACTGAAAAAGACCGTGGTTCTGATTGGCATGATGGGGGCCGGTAAAACTGCCGTGGGCAAGGCGCTCGCGGCGCGACTCGGGGTGCCGTTTCTGGATTCGGATGCCGAGATCGAGCGCGCGGCCAGCATGACGATTGCCGAGATTTTCCAAAGGGATGGAGAGTGTTTCTTTCGCGCCCGCGAAAGCGAGGTGATCCACCGGCTCCTCGAGACGCAGATCGGGATCCTGTCGACCGGGGGCGGGGCGTTTCTGTCCGAGGCCAACCGCAAGCTGGTGTCGCACAAGGGCGTCTCGGTCTGGCTCGATGCCGATCTCGACCTGCTGTGGTCAAGGGTAAAAGGCAAGTCCACCAGACCCTTGCTGCGCACATCTCATCCTTATCAGACCCTGCGCGATATCTTCGAGGCACGGGTGCCGATCTATGCGCAGGCAGACCTTTCGGTGCGCGCGGACCCGGGGTACTCGATCGACGACATGGCCGCGCGGGTGCAGGCGGCGCTGGCAACGCGTCCGGACGTTCTGGAGGAAATCAAGTGACCGAAATCGTTCATGTCGGGCTGGAGGGCCGCGCCTATGACATTCATGTCGGCCCGGGATTGCTGGCAGAGGCCGGGGGGCTGATCGGGCCGCTGCTACGCCGGCCGCGCGTGGCGGTCGTGACGGATGAGACCGTGGCCGGTTTGCATCTCGATACGCTGCGCGAGGGGCTTGATCGGGGCGGGGTTTCCTCGGTCCCGCTGACGCTTCCGCCGGGGGAAGCGACCAAATCCTGGCCGCATCTCGAGCGCACGGTCGAGTGGTTGCTGGATCAGAAGATCGAGCGAAACGATGTGATTGTTGCTTTCGGCGGCGGTGTGATCGGCGATCTCGTGGGCTTTGCGGCAGCCGTATTGCGGCGTGGCGTGCGGTTTGTGCAGGTGCCGACGAGCCTGCTGGCGCAGGTCGACAGTTCGGTGGGCGGCAAGACGGGGATCAATGCAGCCCAAGGCAAGAACCTGATCGGGGCGTTTCACCAGCCAAGCCTCGTTCTCGCCGATACCGGCGTTCTGGATACGCTGGCCGAGCGCGATTATCTCGCCGGGTACGGCGAGGTGGTCAAATATGGCCTTCTCGGGGATTATGCCTTTTTCCAGTGGCTCGAAGACAACGCCGCCTCGGCTGCCGCGGGCAACATGGACGCCCGGAACCATATCGTGAAACGCGCGGTCGAGATGAAGGCCGAGATCGTGATGCGCGACGAGACCGAGCAGGGGGACCGGGCCTTGCTCAATCTGGGTCATACATTTTGTCATGCCTTGGAGGCCGCAACACGATATGACGGGTCGCGCCTGCTGCATGGCGAAGGTGTGGCCATCGGCTGCGCGCTGGCGTTTGACCTGTCGGCGCGGCTGGGGCTGTGCTCTCAGGAAGAGCCCGCCCGTGTGCGCGCCCATCTGCGTGACATGAAGATGAAGGCAGAGCTATCTGATATCAAGGGAGAATTGCCGGAAGTCGACGGGCTGATCGAGCTGATGGCACAGGACAAGAAGGTGCAGGACGGCAAGCTGCGCTTCATCCTTGCGCGCGGGATCGGCGATGCGTTCATCGCCTCGGATGTACCGTCCGAGGCCGTGCGCGCCGTCCTGTCCGAGGCGATGGCCGCGCGGCGCTGACCACCGCGCGATACCGCCATCGTGCGTGGACGGCTTCAGTCGCCGAGTTTCACGAGCGCGTGGCGTTTGCGGCCTGCTGACAGTTTGATCGTGCCGCCCGAAGAGCCGGCGTCGATGATCAGGCCGGGGTCGGTCAGGGGGGTGTCGTCGAGCCGTGCGCCGTTCTCGGCGATCAGGCGCTTGGCCTCCTTGCCCGATTTGGCGAGACCTGATTTCACGATCAACTGCACGATCGAGATACCGCCTGCAAGCTCGTCCGCCGTCACCGCGACGGTGGGCAGGTCGTCGCCCACGCCGCCCTTTTCGAACACTTCGCGCGCGGTGGCCTCGGCGGCCTGTGCTGCGTCGGCCCCGTGCAGAAGCGTCGTGACCGCGTTGGCCAGGGTGATCTTGGCTTCGTTGATCTCGGAGCCCGGCAGCGCGCCAAGGCGATCACATTCCTCGAGCGGCAATTCGGTGAACAGCCGCAGGAAACGCCCGGTATCGGCATCGGTGGTGTTGCGCCAGAATTGCCAGAATTCATACGGTGACAGCAGATCGCCATCGAGCCATATCGCACCGCCGGCCGATTTGCCCATCTTGCGCCCGTCCGACGTGGTCAGCAGCGGCGAGGTCAGCCCGAACACCTCGCGACCGATCACCCGGCGCGTCAGGTCGATCCCATTGACGATATTGCCCCACTGGTCCGACCCGCCCATCTGCAATGCGCAGCCATAGCGGCGGTTAAGCTCCAGAAAGTCGTAAGCCTGCAGGATCATGTAGTTGAATTCGAGGAATGACAGCGACTGGTCGCGGTCGAGGCGGGATTTCACGGATTCGAACGACAGCATCCGGTTGACCGAGAAATGCCGCCCGATGTCGCGCAGGAATTCAAGGTAGTTCAGCCCGTCGAGCCATTCGGCATTGTCGAGCATCAGCGCATCGGTCGGCCCGTCACCGTAGCCGAGGTATCGCGCAAAGACGCGTTTCATGCCCGCGATGTTGGCGGCGATCTGGTCTGAGGTCAGCAGCGGACGCTCGTCGGCGCGAAAGCTGGGATCGCCGACCTTGGTCGTCCCGCCGCCCATCAGGGTGATCGGTCGGTGCCCGCATTTCTGCAGCCAGCGCAGCATCATGATGTTGAGAAGATGCCCGACATGCAGCGACTTCGCGGTGGCATCGTAACCGATATAGGCGGTCACGGTGCCGGAACTCAGCGCATCGTCCAGCCCCTGAAAATCGGTGCAATCCGACAGGTAACCGCGCGTCTTCATGACGTGCAGGAACTCGGATTTGGGGTGGTCTGTCATGAGGCTTGTCCCGGCTTGATTTGCGCGGCATGTATAGGCATTCGGTGGGCAAAGGAAAAGGACATGTTGAACGCGGGCCGCGTGTGGGCGCTCGGGACGATGTCGGGCACGTCGCTGGACGGGGTGGATGCCGCCATGGTCGAGACCGATGGCGAGACGGTTTTCGGCTTTGGTCCATCCGCCTATCGCGCCTATCTGCCGGGCGAACGGGCCGTGCTGAAAGACGCGCTTGGCAAGTGGCCGGGAGATGATCTGGTAGAGGCCGATGCGCTGGTCGAGCGCGCGCATCTCGAGGTGCTGGCCGGCATGGACGGCGCCGAAATCGTCGGCTTTCACGGGCAGACGCTTGCGCATGAGCCGCAGGGACGCGGCACGCATCAACTGGCCAATGGTACGCGGCTGTCGCGGGCGCTTGGCCTGCCGGTCGTGTGGGATTTCCGCAGCGCCGATATCCGGAGCGGCGGCGAGGGTGCGCCGCTGGCGCCGGTCTTTCATTTCGCCTGTGCGCGCTGGATCGGGGCCGCGGCGCCGCTGGCTTTTCTCAACCTTGGCGGGGTGGGCAACCTGACATGGGTCGACCCGCGCCGCGAGCGGCCCGAGGAGGATGGCGCGCTGCTGGCGTTTGACACAGGGCCGGCCAATGCGCCGATCAACGATCTGATGCAGGCGCGGCGCGGCGAGACCTGTGACCGCGACGGCGCGCTGGCCGCTCAAGGCACCGTGGCGCAGGATGCCGTCGACGCGTTCCTGGCCGATGACTGGTTCCGGCGAAGCCCGCCGAAATCGCTGGATCGGGGCGCGTTTCCGCAGATCGCAGGGCTGGTGCCGGATCTTGGCGATGCCGATGCGGTGGCAACGCTGACCGCGATGGCCGCGGCGGCGGTGGCGCGCGGCATCGCGCACTGCCCGGCCCCGCCCGACCGCGTGCTGGTGACCGGGGGCGGGCGGCACAACCCGGTTCTGATGGCGATGCTGGCCGAGCGCCTTGCCGTCCCCGTGGACCCGGTCGAAACGGTCGGGCTTGACGGCGACATGCTGGAGGCGCAGGCTTTTGCGCATCTGGCGGTGCGCGTGGCGCGGGGGCTGCCCACATCCTGCCCAGGCACGACCGGGGTGGCCGCGCCCGTTTCGGGCGGCACGATCAGCCACCCTGAGGAGATATCATGAAATATGAACTGGATCTTGGCGCGGGGCAGGGGACGCGGCTTGGGCTGATCGTTCTCGCGACCGACGAGACGCTGGAATGGGAGGTGCGCGGCACGCTGGCGCGGCGCGATCTGAACCTCTTGCACGCGCGCATCCCGGCGCGGGCCGATGTGACGCCCGAGGATCTGCGGTCGATGGCGCCCGAGATGACGCGGACCGCCGCCCTTCTGCCGCGCGATCTGTCGGTTGTGGGCTATGGCTGCACGTCGGCCAGCGCGATCATCGGCGCGGACGAGGTGGCACGGCGCATCCGCGCGGCGCATCCCGGTGTCCCGGTGACAAACCCGCTGAGCGCGGTGGTGGCGGCGCTGCGGGCGCTTGACGCGCGCCGCGTGGCGATGGTCACGCCCTATGTCGCCGAGGTGAACGCGCCGATGCGCGCCGCGCTGGCCGATCAGGGTATCGAGGTGGTGAGCGCCGCAAGTTTCGAGCAGCACGAGGATTGGACCGTCGCGCGTATATCGGAGGCCTCGACGCAAGCCGCGATGATGGAGGTGGGGCACGCCGACGGGGTGCAGGCGATCTTCACGAGTTGCACGAATCTGCGCACCTTCAACGTGATCGAGCCGGTCGAGGCCGCGCTCGGCCTGCCGGTCGTCAGCTCCAACCAGGCGCTTTTGTGGGACATGCTGCGGCATGCGGACGTTGACGCGCGCGGATGGGGGCCCGGCCGATTGTTCGACCTGGAAACACAGGGGAGTGTGAGTGGATGAGCGAGAATGAGCGACGGCCCGCGACGATCGCGGCGCAGGCGGCCGGGTGCATTGATGGGGCCACCGGCGGTATCGTGCCGGGGATCTCCATGGCGACGACCTATGCGCGCGGGCCGGACAACGCGCTGTTGCGCGCCGATAACAGCTATGGCCGGGACGACAACGACACGGTGCGCCAGGCCGAAAAGGTGATCCGTCAGCTTGAGGGTGCAGGCGCGAGCCTGCTGTTTCCGTCGGGCATGGCGGCCGTGGCGGCGGTTTTCCGGGCGTTGCCGTCGGGGGCGCGGGTGGTCCTGCAGTCGGGGATCTACCATGGCACGGCGTCCTTCGTGCGCGCCTATTGCGGGCGGCGCGCGATCCTGCTGGACGAGGTCGACGCGGCCGATCCGGGCGCGCTGGCCGAGGCATGCCGGTCGTCGGCGGACATGGTGTGGATCGAGACGCCGTCGAACCCCTGGCTGAAGACCACGGATATCGCCGCCGCGTCGGGCATGGCGCATAAGGCTGGCGCGGTGCTGGTGGTCGATGGCACGGCGGCGACGCCGGTGCTGACCCGCGCGCTCGATCTGGGGGCGGACATGGTGATGCACTCGGCCACCAAGGCGCTCAACGGGCATTCGGACGTGCTGGCCGGGGCGCTGTCCTGCCGTGATCCGGGCCAGCCGATGTGGCAGGAAATCACGCGCGACCGGCATGCCGCGGGCGCGATCCTTGCACCGTTCGAGGCGTGGCTTCTGATGCGCGGGATGCGCACGCTGCCGCTGCGGATGGAGCGGATGTGCCAGAACGCGCAGAAGGTGGCCGAGTATCTCGATGCGCGCGACGATATCGCGGCGGTGCTTTATCCCGGCCTGCCCGAACATGACGGGCATGAGATCGCGGCGCGGCAGATGTGCGACGGCTACGGCTACCTGCTGTCGGTGCTGGTGAAAGGCGACAAGGCGCGGGCGCTCGATGTGGTGGGGCGCTTGCACGTGTTTCACCGGGCAACGTCGCTGGGCGGCGTCGAGAGCCTGGTCGAGCACCGCGCGACCATCGAGCCGCAAAGCGGTATCCCCGACATGCTGCTGCGCCTATCCATAGGGATCGAGGATGCCGGCGATCTTATTGCCGATCTGGGACAGGCGCTGGACGGGTAGGGGCGGTGGCGTCTTGACGGCACGGTGGATCGCCATCGTCCGACCCGAAGAGCGTCAAGAAAATTTCGAATTTTCTTGACCGGAATTTTTTGAAAATTCCGGTCCGATCGGGCTGACCCGCTCACGCCACGAAATCGAAGCTGTCGGGGCGCGCGTTGGTCCAGTATTTCGAAAAGGCGGGATGCGTGACGCTGCCGTCCAGCAACTCGTCCTTCTCCAGCCACAGATACTGGCTGGCCGCCGAGCGGACCTCGCGGCTGTTGACGCGGATCATCAGGTGATGCGGCGTGAACTCCTTCGGGCTGTGCAGCCCCGAGGATTCCACCGCCTCCTTGAGCGCGATCATCGTGTTGCGGTGGAAATTGGCGACGCGGGCGTATTTGTCCTCGACCACCAGGGCCTTGTAGCGGCCGGGATCCTGCGTGGTGACGCCGGTGGGGCATTTGCCGCTATGGCAGACCTGCGCCTGAATGCAGCCCACGGCGAACATGAAGCCGCGCGCGATGTTGCAGCCATCAGCCCCGAGCGCGAACATCCGGCACAGATCAAAAGCGCTGATCAGCTTGCCCGATGCCACGAGATGGATGCGGTCGCGCAGGCCCATGCCAACCAGCGTGTTATGCGCCAGCATCAGCCCCTCGCGGATCGGCGCGCCCTTGTGATCGGCAAACTCGGCCGGGGCGGCGCCGGTGCCGCCCTCGGCCCCGTCGATGGTGATGAAGTCGGGGGTGATGCCGGTGGCATGAAACGCCTTGGCCATCGCGAAGAACTCCCACGGATGGCCGATGCAGAGCTTCAGCCCGACAGGCTTGCCGCCCGACAATTCGCGCAGCCTTGCCATGAAGGCGCACAGCCCCTCGGGCGTGGAAAATTCCGAATGTCCGGCCGGGCTGACGCAATCCTCGCCCACGTTCACGCCGCGCGCCTCGGCTATGGCCTCGGTCACCTTGGCGCCGGGCAGGATGCCGCCATGGCCGGGTTTCGCGCCCTGCGACAGCTTGATCTCGATCATCTTCACCTGATCGTCGGCGGCGGTTTCGGCGAAGCGGTCCGGATCGAACGCGCCTTGGGCCGTGCGGCAGCCGAAATAGCCCGAGCCGACCTGCCAGATCAGATCGCCGCCATGGATCCGGTGGAACCGCGAGATAGAGCCCTCGCCGGTGGTGTGCGCGAACCCGCCGGTCTTCGCGCCCCGGTTCAGCGCTTCGATCGCATTGGGCGAGAGCGCCCCGTAGGACATGCCCGAGATGTTGAGGGGCGATGCGTCATAAGGTTTCGTGCAATCCGGTCCGCCGATGCGCACACGGAACTCGTGGCTGTCGAGTTGCGTGGGCGCCATCGAATGGTTGATCCATTCGTGCCCGATCTCGTTGACATTGCGCAGCGTGCCGAAGGGGCGCAGCCCCTCGATCCCCTTGGCGCGGCGGTAGACCAGCGCGCGTTGTTCGCGCGAATAGGGCGTTTCCTCGTGGTCGCTTTCAAGAAAATACTGCCGGATCTCGGGGCGGAAATGCTCGAAGAGGAAGCGCAGCTGCGCCGAGACCGGATAGTTCCTGAGCACAGCGCGGCTGGTTTGCGTGAGGTCATGCAGTCCGATCGCGGCGATGACCGCCGCCATCGCGGCCAGAAGCCCGCCCCAGACCGGCAGCCAGAGGGCCAGCAGCAGACCGCAGGGCACGAGGCCGATGAAGATGATCAACGGTATGTAGCGCATGGCAACCGTCCTCCTTCGCCGCTTATCCGGACTGTGGCAGACCGGGCCATGGCAAGGCGAGTCTTTTATCGGCGCATTTTAAGACGCTCTGCCCGTCTAGTAATCGCGCTCGAAGAACACCCCGACTCCGGCATCGCCCTCGTTCGAGGTGCTGCCCCTTACGGTCAGTGACCGGGTCACGTCAAGATTGAGGTTGATCTGCTGCTTGCCGGCGCTGTCGGCCGTCACCTCGGTATAGATATCGTCTGACAGGTAGGCCCCGGCGCTGACCTCGGTGTCGCCGTCGTCGGTCTGCGCGACATCGAGATCGGCAAGCCCGACCGCCCCGCGCAAGCGGCCCAGCAAATCGTTGTCCGACCGGCCGGTGAGGGTGGCCACGGCCGAGGCCATCTGCGCGGCCTGCAACGGCGAGATGGTGTCGAGCCCGCGCCCGAATATGAGCCGCGAGACGACCTCCTCCTCGGGGAGCTCTGGGGTGGAGCCGAACCTGATCTCGGGATCCGAGGCCAGCCCCTCTACGATGATCCGCACCGTGGTGTCGGCGGAGTCCGTTTCGGCGACGAAGCGCAGATACGGGTCGAGCGAGCCCTGCATCGTCACCTGACCCTCGCTGAGCGTCAGGCGCTGGCCGAGCACGTCGAACCGGCCGCGGATGAGCTCGAAGAAGCCGTCGGGCGCTACGTCGCGCGTGGTGCCCCTGATGCGCAGCCGCCCGCCAAGCTCGGCGTCGAGCCCGCGTCCCCGCACGAAGATCCGTCGTGGCGCGTTGATCGTCAGATCGAGATCGAACGGGCGCGCGTCATTGCCATTGCCATCGCCGGTCTCGATCAGACCGGCCCGCTCGCGGGTCAGGCGCGAGGCGCGCGATTCGTTGACATGGCGCAGACCCGGCAGCGAGACCGAGGCCGGGCCGGCCCCCGAGGGAATGCGTAGGTTGGTTTCACCGAGATCGATGGTCCCGCCGATCCGCGCGCCGCCCGAAAGCGGCCCGTCGAGCGAGATGTTGCCATCGGCGGTGGTCGTGTAGATCCGCCCGTCACTCAGCACCAGCCCGTCGAGATCCACGCGCAGACCGGCGTCGAAACCCGGTGCAAGACCCACGGGCCCTGTGATCGCGAGACGCCCGCCATCGCGCATCTGCGCCGTGAAATCGGTCTCCACCCTCGATTGACCCAGCGTCGCGGTGCCGCTGAGGTCATCGACCGCGAGCCCCTCGGCAGGCAGCGCGACCGTGGTGCCTTGCGTCGAGACGGTGCCCGAGACCGAGCCGAGTTCCGGCGCACCATTGATCCGCAGGTCGTATTCTGCCGTGCCGTTCAGCGCGCGGGGCTGGATGAAGGTGTTGACCAGCGCCAGCGGCAGTCGGCCCGAGGCCGCGATGTCGAGCTGTTGCGCGTAATCGATGACATCGCCCGACAGCGCGGCCGTCGTGCCGCCGGGGCCGGTGGCATCGAGATCCAGCGTGATGCCACGCGCCTCGGGGCCTTGGAGCGTGACGCTGCCGTCCGCCGTGAGCGGGCCGGAGAACTCGGGCGCGAATATGCCCAGATTGGCAAGCCGCGCCTCGATGGAGACAGGGCCGCCGTCGCCGTCGCCCCTGGCCGTCAGACGAACCTGCTGGGTTTCGAGGTCGATATTGGTGATCTCGATGCGTTCGGGCGTGCGGCCCGCCTCGGCATTGAGCGACAAGCGGCCGCCGAGCAGCCGGTCAAGCTGAGCGATGCCGGTGGCCAGATCGCGCCCTTCGAGCGAGGTGGTCACGCCAAACCGGTTGGCGCCGTCGGTGCTGTCGCCCTCCGCTGTGAGGTCGAGACTGCCGCGCAGAGCGCGCTGGCCGCTGATCTCGGCGAAGCGCGCGAGATCGTCGATGCTGGCCGTCAGGGTGCCCGAGGCGGCCAGAGCCTCGGGATCGGGTTGTACCGTGCCGTCGGCGTCGAGTGCGGCCCCCATGACGCGCGCTTCAAGATTGGTCACCGTGATCTCGCCATCCGCTGCGCGGGCGACGGTGCCCGCGGCCTCGGCCGGCCCGTCGAGGCGGGGATCGATCAGCGCAAGATCGGTGAGGTCTGCATCAAAGGTCAGTTCGCCGCTCTGGTCTTCGATGATGCCCGCGCCCGAGGCGGTGAGGCGGGCCGCGTCGTAGGCAAGCTGCAGGTCGCGCAGCGTGGTCTCGCGCCCGTCATGGGTGGCGCTGACGCGCAGCGTGCCGTCGCCTTCGACCAGCCCGTCGACCTGGTCTGTCCCGGTCTCGAGGCCGTCCGTGCTCGCGTCGAGGGTGACGTCGAAAGTCTGGTCTTCGATGACGCCGTTGCCCACGATGGCCGCGTTGACGCGCCCGGCGAGGGGCCGGCCCGTGATCGCAGCAAAGCGCGCGAGGTCGTCCACTTCGGCATTGACGCGCCCGGAGGCGGGTATGCCGTCGGTCTCGGGCGCGACCGTCGCGCTGCCGGTGAGACGCGCGCCCATGGCCTCTGCCACGATTTCCGAAAGGGTGACATCGCTTCCGGCCTGCCAGTCGACTTGAGCGCGGGCATCGACCGGCCCGTCGAGACGCTCGTCGGCGCGGGCCAGGTCGACGAGGGCGGCTGTCACGGTCAGCGCGCCGCTCTCGCTGTTGAGGGTGCCTTCGGCGGTGGCATTCAATTCGTCGTTTTGCAGACGGAACCGTTCCAGCGCGATGCCGCTTTCGTCGCGCCGGGCCTTGAGGGCAAGCGTGGCGGGGGCGCCGATCAGCGGATCGACCTCGGCGATCCCGAGCGCGAGACGGTCGGTCTCGGCATCGAGCGTGAGGTCGAAATCGCCGCCCAGCAGGGTGCCCGCGCCCGCCAGTTCCGCCCGTGCCGCGCCGCTCAGATCCTGGCCGGTTATTGCGGCGAAGCGTGCAAGATCCGGCGCGTCAAGTGTCGCGCGGCCCGATACCGGAAAGCCTTCGGTCAATGCCTCGACCCGGCCATTGGCCGCGAGCGTCGCAGCCCCCGACACGGCGCGCAGCCCGCGCACCAGAAGCGGCGCGCCCTCGGTCCATTCCAAAGAGACGTGTCCGCCGAGCTGCGTGCCCGCCGCCTCGGCCAGTGCCGGATCGTCGAGATCGAGGCCCGACAGGTCGAACTCGGCCAGTGCCGTCACGCCGCGCGGGGCAGCCCGGCGCAGCACGCCGCGCCCGGTCAAGGTGGCGCTGTCGAGAGTGAGATCGGGCTGCGACAGATCCGACAGGGATATGTCCGCGCGCCAGCGATCGTCCTGATCCGCGTCGTAACGCGCCGCGATATCGGCCCCGCCCAGCATGATGGACGGACCGGCGACCGGCAGCCGCACCGGATCGCCATCGTCGTTGCCGATCTCGCCGACGAGATCGAACCGCGTGGGCCAGCCCGACGGATCGAGCGCGATCCGCCCGTCCAGCGCCAGTTGGGCCGCGGCGATGCTCAGCCGGTCTATGTCCAGCGCGCCATCGGCCTGCCTGTTGCCCGCAAGTTCAAGCGCGGTCTCGTGCCCGAAGAAGGCGCGGAACGGCTCCTCCATCAGCGGGGTGATGTCGCCGTCGAGGGTCGCGTCGAAGGCCATGCCATCGTCTTCGGTGCCTTCGAGCGCAACGCGCCCCGTCAGGCGGTCCGTGCCATCCGTGGCGAGCGCGAGATCGGCGGTGTAATCGTCGAGCGGTCCTTCGCCTTGCAGGTCGAGCGCGATGGCCGGGCTGTCTGGCAGGTTCAGAAGCGTCGCCGCGATGCCGCCCGGTGCCTCGTCGAGCATGAGGTCGAGCGCCAGCACCCGGTCGGAATTGTCGAAGCTGGCCGCGAGCGTCACCTCGCCATTTCCGTCAAGGCGTGTGACCTCGATATCCGCGGTGCCTTCGCCGCCGCCAAGGGTCAGGCTGCCCCTGAGGCCGAAGTCGATTTCGGCTCCGAGGATCGGTTCGCCGAGGGTCAGGGTGTCTGCAGAGACCTCGCCTATATCGATCGACACGGGCAGTTCGGGCAAGGAAAAGGGTGTCGCCTCGGCATCCTCGGGTGCCATGGACTCTTCACCTTCGGGCAGGCGCGACAGGGTGATCTCGGACGCGGTCAGGCTGTTGACGACGACCCGGCCGCGCAGCAGCGCCGCGCGGCGCCAGTCGAGCGAGACATCGCGCAGCCGCAGCCAGACGCCATCGTCGTCGGCAATGGTCATCTCGTCCATCGTGGCCTGCGATGACAGCGCCCCTTCAAAGCCGCGAATGCGCACATCGCGCCCGGCGGCCGACAGACTGTCCTGAAGCGTGCGTTGCAGAAAGCCGCCGCCGTCCTCGTCCATCTCTTCGTCGGACACATCGTCCTGCGCATGGGCGCTCGTGGCGGCAAGCCCGAGGGCCAGCATCGGACCGCAAAGAAGTCGCATCGCATTCATTCGCATCAAAACGCCTGCCCGATCCCGATATAGATTTCCACCTGAGATCCGGCGTCATCACCGTCCAGAGGCGTGGCGACATCAAAGCGGATCGGTCCGACGGCGGTGAAATACCGCCCGCCTATGCCCGCGCCGCTGTGCCAGTTGCCCGATCCCGTGCCAAGCGCGTCCTCGCCGACAAAGCCGGTATCGGCAAAGGCCACGGCCTGAAAGTTCTCGCTGACCATGCCGCGCAGCTCGCCGGACAGGCCCGCGAACGAGCGCCCGCCGACCGTGCCGCCGTTCGGCAGATCGACGCCGAGCGATTCGTAGCGCTGGCCGCGCACCGTGCCGGCGCCGCCGGAATAGAACAGCATGTTGGCGGGGATGTCGCGGATGTTCGCGCCGGCGATCGAACCGAGCTGCGCGCGCCCCGCAAGGGTGATACCGTCGGATCCTCCGAACGTGAAATAGTCGCGCAGATCCGCGAAGAACCGGCTGCCCGCGGCGCTTTCGTCAAGACGCACGAAGGGTGTGACCGACAGGTCGAGATAGAGCCCTTCGCGGGGGTTGAGTTGATCGTCACGACGGTCCGTCGTGCCGCGCAGCGGCAGCAGCAGGTGCTGCAATTCGCGTTCCCCCAGATCATCCCTGATCTCGGAATACTGGTAGGTGAGGCCCGCCTCGGCGGTCGTTTCGCCGGAGAATCTGTGGGTGATGCCCCCGCCGATCTCAGCCCGGCGTTCGCGGAAGCTGTCCTCGTCCTCCTGCTCGATATTGGCGAGCAGGAACGCGCCGGTATCGGCGGTGAAGGTGGCGGGCCGGTCGATCCGCGCGCCAAGCCGGTAATCAAGGCCGTCGTCGCGGCCGCCGATGCCGCCGACCATGGCGTCGAGGCGCAGCCGCTCGGCCCCGCCCAGCAGGTTGCGGTGCAGCCAGAAACCCGACAGTGTGACGCCTTCGGACGATCCCAGTTCGATCCCGGCGCCGATGCGGCGCGGCGGTGCATCGACGACCTGGGTCTGCATGTCGAGCGTGCCGTCGGGGTTGGGCGTTTCGGCCTCCTGCAACGTGACGGAGCGGAACGCGCCGCTGCGGCGCAGTCGGTCGGCGGCTTCTTCCTGCTGCTCGGGCGAGAAGGTCTTGCCTGTGGGCAGCCCGGCGATGGCGCGGATGCGACCCTCGCGTACGGCGCTCGGCTCGTCGCCCGGGTCGATCACCAGTTCGCCGAAACGCAGTTGCGGGCCGGGATCGAGCGTCACATCCGCCGACAGCGTGCCGGTTTCGTGATCGGCGGTGATGTCCTGCCCTGCGACATCGGCCTTTGCGTGTCCCTCGTCGCGCCAGGCGTTCACGCCGGTACGGGTGGCGTTTGTGACGAGCTCGCCCCGGGCCCGCTGACCGACGCGGAAATCCTCGGGCAGCTCCGCGCCGCGAGGCAGTGGGGCGACCCGCGCAAGGTCGAAACGGAACGGCTTGCCGCGGGTCACGATGATGTCGATGCGCTCGATTTCGTCAGGGGCTTGCAACGGCTGGATGTCAGCGGCTTCCTGGCGATTGACGCGGATCGTGACCTCGCCGCCGAAATAGCCTTGCGCGTAGAGAACGCCGAGCATGCGTGCGTAATCGGACTGCGCGGCGGCCAGCAGATCCTGCGCCGTGCCGTCGCCCTCGCGCGCTGTGCTTATGACAGCAGACGCGTCCTGCAGCCTTTGCTCGAAATTCTCGGATGCGCCGGGGGCGGCGAAGCCGATGGTCAGCGCCGCGGCGGGCAGGCTGCCCCCTGTGAGCGCCGCGGCGATAAGCGTGGCGCCTGTCGAATACGCTATCTTCAACTGTCGATGATCCCTCGTGAGATTTTAACCTTTATTGCATCGCCGGGATGGGAATTCCAGCGTTGCGTTCGCGTGCGACACCGATACGAGCGTCGGTGTCGTTTGGGCACTGGTCATTCGGCGGGTTGCGTGCCCTCGCCCAGTTCGGAGGCGAGCCGGCGCTCCATCGCGCCGCGTGGCCGGGTGAAGCGCGCCAGCAGGTCGAAGAGGATCGGCGTCACGACCAGCATCAGCAAGGTCGCGAGCGCGAGACCGGCGATGATCACCGTGCCAACGGCAATCCGGCTTTCGGCGCCGGCCCCGGTGGCCAGAACCAGCGGCAGCGCCCCGAGGATGGTGGACACGGCCGTCATCATGATGGGGCGCAGGCGCAGCACCGACGCCTCGATCACGGCCTCGCGCAGCGCCATGCCCTCGTCGCGCAACTGGTTGGCGAACTCGACGATCAGGATGCCGTTTTTCGAGATCAGCCCGATCAGCAGAATTATGCCGATCTGGCTGTAGACATTCAGCGACAGCCCGCCCGCGGCCATGGCATAGATCGCGCCCGCCACGCCTATCGGGACCGTCAGCATGATGACCACCGGGTGCAGGAAGCTCTCGAATTGCGCCGCAAGCACGAGGTAGACGATCACAAGCGCCAGCAAGAAGATCACGCCGAGCCCGCCCGAGGTTTCCTTGTAGGTGGCCGATTGCCCGTCATAGCCAAGCTTGGCCTCGGCAGGCAGAATGTCGGCGGCGAGCGCCTCGAGCTCCGACAGCACGTCACCCAGCTCCGCATCGGGTCCGAGCGCGCCTTCGAGCCGGATCGACGGCAGGCGGTCGAACCGCCGAAGCGAAGGCGCCGCCGCGTTTTCCTCCAGTTCGACCAGCGCCCCGAGGGGGACCAGCGTCTCGTCGTCGCCGGCACGAATGAAGATGTTCTCGATATCGGTCGGGGTGCGGCGATCCTCGTCTTCGGCCTGTACCAGAACGGGATATTCGCGGCCGCGGCTGACGAAGGTCGTGACCTCGCGCGACGCCAGCATGGTTTGCAGCGTGGTCGCGATCACCTCGGCCGAGATGCCCAGATCGTCGGCGCGTTCGCGGTCTATGGCGATGTCGAGCTGCGGCAGGTTCTCCTCGAAATTGATCTCGGGATTGACCAGCCCGTCGACCTCTTCGGCCTGGGCCAGAAATTCCGTGGCCCAGCCTTCGACGCTGTCGAAATCGGGTCCGCCGAGGACGATCTGCACCGGCGTGGAACTGCCGCGCAGGCCCAGCCCCGCGGGGGTCACCGGAAAGCCGCGCGCGATGGTGACGCGGTCCATCTGGGGGGCGATCTCGGCGGTGATCTCGGACACATTGCGGTCGCGGTCGCCCCATTCCGCAAGGCGGAAGACCACGAAAGACCGCCACGCGCGCCCGCCCCAGCCGGTGAAGGTGAACACCGTCTCGATCTCGCCCGACTCCACCATGGGCTGCAGGATCTCCTCGACCTGGCGCGCCGCCATGTCTGAATGCGGCACGGTCGAGCCTTGCGGCGCCGTCAGCGGCACGAAGCCCACGCCCCGATCCTCGCGCGGGGCCAGTTCGCGCGGCAGGTTGTCATAGAAAAGCGCCGCCCCGGCGGTGATCACCAGGGCCACGGGCAGCACGACAAGCGGCATGGCGATGGCGCGGGTCAGCAGGGCGCGGTAGACCCGCTGATAGGCGGGCGGCTGCGATGGCGTATCGTCGCTGCGCGGTGCCCGCGCGCTCAGCACCTTGGAGGCCAGCGCGGGGCAGGTGCTGAGCGCCACGAAGGTCGAGATCGCGACGGTGCCCGCCATGACCCAGCCGAATTCCACGAAGAGCCGCCCGACCTGACCGGGCATGAACGACAGCGGCACGAACACCGCGATCAGCGTCAGCGACGTGGCGATCACGGCGAATGTCACCTGCCGCGCGCCGCGCACTGAGGCCACCAGCGGCGTCTCGCCCGCCTCGATGCGGCGCTGGATGTTTTCGAGCACCACGATGGCGTCATCCACGACCAGCCCGATCGCCAGCAGAAGCGCGAGCAGCGTCAGCGTGTTCAGCGAAAAGCCCCACAGGCCGATCAGCAGGAAACTGCCTATCAGCGCCACCGGGATCGTGACCGCGGGGATCAGCGTGGCGCGCAAGCTGCGCAGGAAGATGACGATCACGGTGATCACCAGAACCAGCGAAATGCACAGCGCGATCAGCACCTCGCGGATCGAGGCGCCGACGAACAGCGCGTCATCCGAGCCGACGATGATCCTCATGCCCTCGGGCAGTGTGGGCTCTAGTGCCGCGATCTCGGCCCGCACGGCGTCGGAAATTTCCAGCGTGTTCGCCTGGCTCTGGCGCAGGATCCACATGCCGACGGCGTCCTCGCCATTGGTGCGCACGATGGTATCCTCGTCGGCCACACCCGGCACCACGCGCGCCACGTCCCCCAACCGCACCGGGTAGCCCGCCACCCGGTCGAGCACGATGTCGCGGAAATCCTCGACCGATGTCAGACGGCTGTTGAGCCGCACGGAAAGCTGACGGTTGAAAGATTCAACCTCGCCTGCCGGAAGTTCGATGTTGTTGCGCCTGAGTGCTGCCTCGACATCGGCGACGGTCAGATTGCGAGCGGCGAGCGCGCGGCGGTCGATCCAGATACGCACCGCGAATTCCCGCTCGCCAACCATGTTGACATTGGCCACGCCGTCGAGCGTCGCGATCCGGTCAACGATCAGCCGGTCCACGTAATCGCTGATCTCGGCGGTGCTCATCCGGTCCGAGGTCACGGCGATGCGCATCACCGGGTCGGCATCGGCGTCGGATTTCACGACCTCGGGCTGATCGGCCTCTTCGGGCAAATCTCCGCGCACCCGGCCGACGGCGTCGCGCACGTCATTGGCGGCGACGTCGATGTCGATATCCGAGTCGAACTCGATCGTGACGCGCGACCGGCCCTGGCGGCTTTCGGAACTGATCGTGCGGATGCCCGCGATGGTGGCGACCGCCCCCTCGATCGTCTCGGTGAGGTCGGTGTCGATCACGTCGGGCGCCGCGCCGCGATAGGTGGTGGTGACGGTGACGACGGCATTGTCGACATCGGGCAATTCGCGCACCGGCAGGTCGCGGAGCGCGGCCAGTCCGAAGATCACGATCAGCAGGCTTGCCACCGCCGCCAGCACTGGGCGGCGCACGCAAAGCTCCGACAGCGTCATGACGGCTGCTCGAAGCGCGCGGCGGCGTCGGCGGTCGCGGCATCGTCCTTATCGAGAATGTTGAGGGGCGTGCCGTCGCGGACCCGCTGCAGGCCGCGCACGACAACCTCTTCGCCCTCGTCCAGCCCGCTCAGCACGGCGATGTGCCCGTCCCGGCGCTGCCCGGTCTCGACGGTGCGTTGCCGCGCGATGCCGTCATCGGCGACGAAAACATAGGTTTCGGCGGCCTGAAACACGATCGCCTCTTCGGGCAACGTGATACGGTCCTGCTCTGACAAAACCAGCGTCAGCGACAGGAACATGCCGGCCGGCAGGGTGCTGTCGGGATTGGGAATCAACGCGCGTGTGCGAAAGGCGCGGCCCACCGGGTCGATGCGGCTGTCGACAGCCACGACGGACCCCTCGAAGTCGCGGTCGGGAAAGGCCGCGCTGCGCGCTGTCACGGTCTGGTCGGGACGCACCTGCGAGAATACGGTTTCGGGCAACGAGAATTCCACCTCGACCTCGGTCAGATCGTCGAGCCGGGTCAGCACCTGCCCGTCCGAGACGCGCGCACCGATGTCGTAATTCGTCAGCCCCACGACACCCGCGAAGGGTGCGGTGATGCTGCGATCGTCCAGCCGGCGGCGGGCGCGCTCCATGTTCGCCTGCGCCTCTGCCAGCCGCGCGGTCGCATCTTCGAGTGCGGCCCGCGATACCGCGTTTGTCTGGCTGAGCGTGCGGATGCGGTCGAGCGTCTGACGCTGTTCGGTCAGCACCGCCTCGGCTTCCGACAGGTCGGCGCGCTGGATGCTGTCATCGAGCCGTGCAAGCACTGCGCCCGCCTCGACGGGGGTGCCGGGCGTGATGGTCAGCTCGACCAGGCGTCCGCTCGCCTCGGGCACGATCTCGACGGATTTGGCCGCGCGCGTGGTGCCCACGGCCTCGACCGTGCGACGCAGGGTGCGCGTCTCGGCGCGGGCAAGTTCCACCGTGACCGGGCGCGGTGTGTCCTCGGCCTCGGCCTCGGGGGCTGGAGCGAGAAAGCGTTGGTAGCCCTCGTAACCGCCATAGGCCATGATGCCCAGCACAAGAAGGATCGCAAGCTGCTTGAGAACGGGCATCGCGGTGGCGCCTTTTTCGAGGTGGTATGTATTGGCAGTCGGTATCTCGGTATTTCGCAGTATAGGTCGTATGCAATATGATGTTCCGGAGCTAACGTAATCCCTCCGAAAGGCAACTTTTTGTGACCCGCCATGTCGTGCATGCCACTTGAACCGGCGATAGCGCGCGGCGGACTGGGTGACGGTTCGCCCCCGCGCCGTACAGAGGCGACGCTGCCCGTGGTCGCCTTCGAAATTGCGTGATATAGACAAAGCTGGTCAGGCGACGTTTCTGTCGCGCGACAGTCAGAGAGGACAGCCCGAATGCGATACGAGGCACCAAGTCGTGAAGAAGATGCCGTGGCGCTGCTGGCGGGCCAGTCGGGCGCGCATGTGCTGGCGGGGGGCACCGACCTTCTGGTCAAGCTGCGCTCGGAGATGATCGAGCCGGGGTTGATCGTCGATATCAAGCGCATCGCGGGGATGCGCGAGATCGTGCCCGAGGCCGGCGGCTGGCGCATCGGGGCCGGTGTGTCGGGTGCCGAGATGGGCGAGCACGAGGGGCTGCGGGCGGACTGGCCCGGCGTGGTCGAGGCCGCGGGGCTGATCGGGTCGACGCAGATCCAGGGCCGCGCGACCATCGCGGGAAACCTGTGCAACGCCTCGCCGGCGGCTGATTCGGTCCCCGCCATGGTGGCGGCGGGCGCCATGGTGCGGATCGTCGGGCCGAAGGGCGTGCGCGAGATGCCGGTGATCGAGGTGCCGCAGGGGCCGGGCAAGACCGCACTGGAGCCGGGCGAATTCGTCGCCTCGGTGTTCCTGCCGCCGCGCGCGCCGCGGTCGGGCGACTGCTACCTGCGCTTCATCCCGCGCAGCGAGATGGATATCGCGGTCGTGGGGTGCGGGCTGTGGCTGGCGCTGGACGACGCGGACCGCGTGACATCCGCGCGGGTCGTGCTGGGGGCTGTCGGTCCCAAGGTGATCGAGGTCGCGGAGGCCGCCGATGCGCTGATCGGACGCGGCCTTGACGACGCGGCGCTGGGCGATCTTGCGGCGGCATGTTCCAAGGCCGCGACCCCCATGGATGACAAACGCGGCACGGTCGATTTCCGCCGCCACGTGTCGGGCGTTCTGGCCCGCCGCGCGGCCGGGATCGCCGCCAAACGCGCGAAAGGAGAGACGGCATGAGCCAGATACATGTGACCACGCAGATCAACGGCGACGCGACCGAGTTCCTGTGCGACCCGGGCGAGACGCTGATGGATGTGCTGCGCGACCGGCTTGGCCTCACGGGCACCAAGGAGGGCTGCGGCACCGGCGATTGCGGCGCCTGCACGGTGGCCGTCGATGGCCGTCTGGTCTGTTCGTGCCTGATGCTGGGGGCCGAGGCCGAGGGTCGCGACGTGGCCACCATCGAAGGCATGGCGTCCGGCGACCAACTGCACCCGCTGCAACAGAAATTCATCGAGATGGCGGCCCTGCAATGCGGCATCTGCACGCCGGGGATTCTGGTCGCGGCAAAGTCGTTGCTGGAGCGCAACCCCGACCCAACAGAGGAAGAGGTGCGCTACTGGCTGGCGGGCAACCTGTGCCGCTGCACGGGGTATGACAAGATCATCCGCGCCGTCCTCGAGACGGCGGCGGACATGCGGAGGGCCTCGTGATGGCACTGGACGACACGAAAAAAACACGTGATTTCAAGGTGATCGGCACGCGGCCCGACCGCCCCGACGGGATCGACAAGGTCACCGGGCGGGCGCGCTTCGGGGCGGACATGGTGCTGCCGGGGATGCTGACCGGGCGCGTCCTGCGCTCGCCCCACGCGCATGCGCGGATCCGGTCGATCGACACGTCCAAGGCCGAGGCGCTTTCGGGCGTCAAGGCCGTGGTCACGCGCGCCGATTTCGACGCGGTGCCCGACGATATGGCCGATATCCTCGACAATTGCATGGCCGGCGAGAAGGCGCTTTATGACGGGCACGCGGTCGCGGCCGTCGCCGCCACGTCCGCGGCGGTGGCACGCCGCGCGCTCAAGCTCATCGAGGTGGATTGCGAGGTTCTGCCGCATGTCACGGATGTGGACGCGGCCATGGAAGCGGACGCCCCCGTCCTGCACGACGGCCGCCAGCAGGAGACCGTGCCCGAGGGCATGTCGCAAAACGTGATCGCGCGCTCGGAATTCGGCCATGGCGATGTCGAGGCGGGGCTGGCCAAGGCCGATCGGGTGGTGGCGCGCACGTTCCGCACCGCCGCCACGCATCAGGGCTATATCGAACCGCATGCCTGCGTGGCCACCATGAGCAGCGACGGGCAGGGCGATCTGTGGGTCTGCACGCAAGGCCATTACATGGTGCGCAACACCTGCGCCGCCATTCTGGGCCTCGAACAGGGGCAGCTGCGTGTCACCGCCAGCGAGATCGGCGGCGGGTTCGGCGGCAAGACGGCCGTGTTTCTTGAGCCGGTCGCGCTGATGCTGGCGCGCAAGTCGGGCCGACCCGTCAAGATGGTGATGAGCCGGTCGGAGGTGCTGCGCGCGAGCGGTCCCACATCGTCCACGTCGATCGACGTGCGGATCGGCATGACCAAGGGTGGCCGCATCACCGCAGGCATGGCTGAACTGCGCTACCAGGGCGGGGCGTGGCCCGGCTCGCCGGTGGACATGGGCGCGATGTCGGCCTTTGCGCCCTACGACCTGGAAAACGTCAAGACCATCGGCTGGGATGTGGTCACCAACCGACCCAAGGCCGCGGCCTACCGCGCGCCCGGCGCGCCGATGGCGGCGTTTGCCGTGGAAAGCACCATTGATGAGCTGGCGCGCGGTTTCGGTCTCGACCCGCTGGAGGTGCGGCTGATGAACGGCGCCGACGAGGGCACGAAAGCGTCTTACGGGCCGACCTACCCGGCCATCGGGTTGAAGGCGACGCTGGAGGCCGCCAAGGCGCATCCGCACTGGACAGCACCTTTGGGTGAAAATCAGGGGCGGGGCGTCGCCTGCGGCTTCTGGTTCAATTTCGGCGGCGACACCTGCGTCAGCCTGAACATCACGCCCGACGGTACGGTGACCGTGTCCGAAGGCAACCCCGATATCGGCGGCTCGCGCGCGTCGATGACGATGATGGCCGCCGAGGAGCTGGGCATCCCCTACGATCAGGTGCGCACGATCATCGCCGACACAGGCTCGCTGGGCCAGAACGAGGTGACCGATGGCTCCCGCGTGACCTTCGCGGTGGGGCTGGCGACGATCGAGGCGGCGCGGGCTGCTAAAAGGGAAATGTGCCGCCGTGCGGCCATGGTCTGGGGCATCGATGAGGACGCTGTCGACTGGGAAGATGGCGCGGCCCGCCCCGCCGGACCCAATGCGGGGAAATTCCCGCCCATGACCCTCAAGGAGATCGCGGCGATCGCCAGCAATACGGGCGGGCCGATCGCCGGGCATCACGAGGTCAACGCGGAAGGCGCGGGCGTCAGCTTTGCCACACATATGGTCGATGTGGAACTGGACCGCGAAACAGGGTCCACGAAGATCCTGCGCTACACGGTGCTGCAGGATGCCGGCAAGGCGGTGCACCCGTCCTATGTCGAGGGCCAGTTCCAGGGCGGGGCCGTGCAGGGCATCGGCTGGGCGCTGAACGAGGAATATATCTATGGCAAGGACGGGGTCCTGCAAAACCCGGGGTTCCTAGATTATCGCATTCCCGTCGCCTCGGACCTGCCGATGATCGACACTGTGATCCTGGAAATCCCGAATCCCGGCCATCCTTACGGTGTGCGCGGTGTGGGCGAGACATCCATCGTGCCGCCCTTGGCGGCCATCGCCAATGCGGTGTCGCAGGCCGCTGGCGTGCGGATGACCGATCTGCCGCTGTCGCCGCCGAAGGTTCTGTCGGCGTTGCGGGGCAACGCCGGCGCCTGATGGTCAAGGTTCTGCTTTGGGGATCGCTGGCCGAGGAGGCCGAAGGGCAGCGCGAGGTGCAGGTCGAGGCCGGCACCCTGCGCGAATTGCTCGACGGGCTGGCGGAGACCTTCCCCGGCCTGTGCCCCGAGCTGGAGCGCGGCGTTTCGGTCTCCATCGACGGGAAGGTTTATAACGACGCGTGGTTCACGCCCATTCACGCCGATAGCGAGGTGGTGCTGCTGAAGCGGCTGAAGGGCGGGTAGGGGCTTGCAATGGGGCTAAGGCCCCGGCGCGATACGCGGCGCGACGCGCCAACATATGTCCGCGGGCAGGCGATCCGACCGATATTCGACTCACTTGATCCTTGCCGACCCGCATAAGCTTTACGCGATGCGCGGGCTTTGACAAATCGCCTGTCCGGGGGGCGGACATGCGATGGCGCTGCGACCTGCGGTCGCGTACCGCGCCGGGGTGCAAGCCGCGGTCCGGTACCGATAGCTCAGCCCCCCGAACAGCACGCCCCGCCCAGCACGCAGAACTTGGCGCAATGGGGGTGGTTGAGGGCCACGTCACGCTCGGCCTCGGCCAGTGTCGTGCCCATCTCGAACTCGGGCGTGTAGGGCAGCAGGGTGCAGGACACGACGGTCGGCGTTCCGACGCCTTTGCGTTTGACGACCATTCGCGACGACGCGCACATCACGTCATCGGGGGATTTGCCCAGGGTTTCCCAGCAGCCGGTCGTGATTTCGGGCACGTCCTCGCCCTCGTCCATTTCGGGGAACAGCACGGTGGCACCGGGGTCATGCGCGTCGATCTCGAAGCCGTGCCGGGCATAGAGCCGCGCGTAGCCCGCGCGGGCCTCGGCCTCGGTCTCGGACCACACGGTGCGGCCCGCAACGGTCATCCGGATGCCGGCATCGCGCAGCCAGCACATGCCTTCAAGTGTCCGCGCGAAGGACCCTGCGCCGCGTTCGGTGTCATGACAGGCCTCGGACCAGTGATCGATGGAGATGCGCAGCGTCAGCCGGTCACGCCACTGCTCGGCCAGTTCCAGTAGTCCGGCCTGCACCGCTGGCCGCATCATGGGGCGCATCGCGTTGGTCAGGATCAGCACATCGAACCCCGCCTCGAGGGCCGCGCGGGTCATGCCGATCATGTCGGGATTCATGAACGGCTCGCCGCCGGTAAAGCCGATCTCGGTGACAGGCCAGCCGCGCATCCGCAGCTGGTCGAGATAGTCGCGCATCTCGGCTTCGGTGATGTAGACCAACGAATCGTTGCCGGGCGATGAGAACATGAAGCAATTGAGGCATTCGATATTGCACTGGGAGCCGGTGTTGAACCACAGCGTATCGGGGTGGCTGAGCGCGACACTGGCGCGCGGCTGCCCGTCGGCGGTCTGTGCCGGATCCTGGAACTTGCCCTGATTTGCGGGGCTTGGGGCCGTGTCTTTCATGCATCATCCGTTTTCTTGCGCGTGCTAGTCCCGCGTACCCGTCGAGGCCGGATATTGCTAGGGGACTGACGCCATTGTGAAGCCGCCCCGACATGTTACAGTCTGTCGCAGCCGCAGGTGCGGGACACGCGGCACCCGGAATGGAGGCACGGCAAGGCATGGCGTCTCGGGTGATCCCGGTCGACCCGTTCGATCTGGTGATATTCGGCGGCACGGGCGATCTGGCGCGGCGCAAGATCCTGCCGGCGCTGTACCGTCGCTTTGTTGCGGGCCAGATCGAGGGCGACGTGCGCCTGATCGGGGCCGCGCGCACCGAGATGGACGCGGACGGCTATCGCGAAATGGTCCGCAGCGTGCTGCACGATGTCTGCGGGGCGGGGGACGGCGATGCGCGGCGCGACGCCTTCCTGGACTTGATCGACTATGTCACGGTCGATGGGCGTGGCCCCGAGGGGTGGGAGGATCTCGCGGGGCGGTTGCGCGACGATCGCATCCGCGCCTTCTATTTCTCGGTCGCACCCGCGCTTTTCGGTGATCTGGCGGAGCGTTTGCATCGGCACGGGCTCGCCGGGGGCGACGCCCGCGTGGTGGTGGAAAAGCCGTTTGGCCGCGACCTGCCCTCGGCGCGCGATCTCAACCGCGGGCTGGCGGCGCATTTCCACGAGGCGCAGATCTACCGGATCGATCATTACCTCGGGAAGGAGACCGTGCAGAACCTGATGGCGATTCGCTTTGGCAATGTGCTGTTCGAGCCGTTGTGGAACAGCCAGTATGTCGATCACATCCAGATCACCGTGGCCGAGGCCGGCGGTGTCGGCGGGCGCGGCGAGTATTACGACGTCACCGGCGCGATGCGGGACATGGTGCAGAACCACCTCATGCAGCTTTTGTGCCTGATCGCGATGGAGCCGCCGGCAAAATTCGAACCCGATGCGGTGCGCGACGAGAAGCTCAAGGTCATCCGCGCGCTCGACCCGGTGTCCGGGCACGACGTGGTGCGGGGGCAATATGGCGCGGCGGGGGGCCAGCCGGGCTACCGGGCCGAGGTCGGCGCGCCTGACAGCATGACCGAAAGCTTTGTTGCCTTGCGCGCGCATGTCAGCAACTGGCGCTGGGCGGGCACGCCGTTCTACCTGCGCACCGGCAAGCGCCTGCGCGACCGCGCCAGCGAGATCGCGGTGGTGTTCAAGGACGCGCCGCATTCGATCTTCGGGGCCGAGGCCGGGCGGCACCGCAACATCCTGACCATACGGCTGCAACCCAACGAGGGGATCGAGCTGGGCGTGACCATCAAGGAGCCGGGCCCGGGCGGCATGCGCCTGATCGACGTGCCGCTGGACATGACCTTCGCCGAGGCACTGGGCCCCGAAGAAGCGGATTTCCCCGACGCGTATGAACGCTTGATCATGGACGTGATCCGGGGCAATCAGACCCTGTTCATGCGCGGCGACGAGGTCGAGGCGGCCTGGGCCTGGACCGATCCGGTGATCGCCGAGTGGGATCGGTCGGGGGCGGCCCCGCTGGCCTACGCGCCCGGCACGGCCGGCCCGGAGGCCGCCATGGACCTGATGCGCCGCGACGGGCGACACTGGCGGGAGATACGTCCATGAAGATCATCGACTATGCCGATGCAGAGATGATGGCGATCAACCTCGCCAATGTTCTGGCCGGGGAACTGCGCACCGCCCTGCAGTCCGTCGATCGCGTGCTGTTCGTGGTGCCCGGGGGCACCACACCGGGGCCGGTTTTCGACGCGCTTTGCGACACGCATCTCGACTGGGACCGCGTTGACGTGCTGCTGTCGGATGAACGCTGGCGTCCCGAGATGCACATCCGCTCCAACACGCGGCAGGTGCGCGAACGGCTGCTGACCGGGGCTGCTGCGGCGGCGCGCTACCTGCCGCTTTATGCGAAGGCCGATGCGCCCGAGACGGTTCTGGCCGAGCTGGAGGCCGGCATCAGCCCCGCCTTGCCGATCGACATCTGCCTTTTGGGTATGGGCACCGATCTGCACGTAGCCTCGCTGATTGCGGGTGCCGACCGGCTGGACGAGGCGCTGGACCGGCGCGCCCCGATCCTTGTCCCGATGCGTGTTCCGGGCGCGCCCGAGCCGCGCGTGACGCTTTCGGCGCGGGTGCTGAACGGCGCAATGTCGAAGCACCTGGTGATCACCGGCCAGGCCAAGCGCGACGCGGTCGAACGCGCGTGGCACATGAAGCCGGACGAGGCGCCTGTTGCCGCGGTGCTGGACGGCATGACGGTGCATTGGGCGCCAGATGCGGGCGAGGAGGCCGAAGAGACGTGAGCGGGATGTGGGACGCGCTGGACCGCGCGGCAGAGGCGGGACGAGAGCGCAGTATCGCCGCGTTGCTGCAGGATCCGGAGCGGGCCGCGGAGTTCTCCGTGCGCGCCGATGGCATGCTGCTGGACTATTCCAAGACCACGCTGGACGTGGACGCGCGCGCGGCGCTTCTCGCGCTGGCCGAAGGCGCAGGGGTCGTGGCGCGGCGGGCGGCGATGTTCGCAGGTCAGCCGATCAACGAGACCGAGGGACGCGCGGTGCTGCATACGGCCTTGCGCAACCTGTCGGGCGGTCCCGTCATTCTGGAGTGCCACGACATCATGCCCGGTATCCACGCCACGCGCGCGCGGATGGCGACGTTTGCCGAAGAGGTGCGCGCGGGGTCTGTCACGGATGTCATAAACATCGGTATCGGCGGCTCGCATCTGGGCCCCGAGATGGCGGTTCGGGCGCTTGCGCCTTACCATGACGGGCCGCGCTGTCATTTCGTCTCGAACGTCGACGGGGCAGACATCGCCGACACGCTGGCGGGGCTAGACCCTGCGACCACGCTTGTGATCGTCGCGTCCAAGACCTTCACCACGATCGAGACGATGACCAACGCCGCCACCGCGCGCGACTGGATGGCGCACGCCGGCGTCAATCCGGGGGCGCATTTTGCCGCCGTGTCTTCGGCCCCTGACAAGACCGCCGCCTGGGGGATCGACCCGGCCCGTGTCTTTGGCTTCGGCGATTACGTGGGCGGGCGTTATTCGATCTGGGGGCCGATCGGTCTGCCGCTGATGATCGCCATCGGGCCGGACCGGTTCGAGGATTTCCTTGCCGGGGCCGAGGCGATGGACCGGCATTTTCAGAACGCCGCGCCCTTGGACAACATGCCCGTCATGCTGGCGCTGGTGGGGATCTGGCATCATCAGGGCTGCGGTCATGCCACCCGTGCCGTGCTGCCCTATGACCAGCGTCTCGTGCATCTGCCCGCCTATCTGCAACAGTTGGAAATGGAATCGAACGGCAAGCGCGTGACGATGGCGGGTGAGACCCTTTCGCGCCCCTCGGGACCGGTCGTATGGGGTGCGCCGGGCACCAACGGGCAGCATGCCTTCTACCAGCTGATACACCAGGGCACCGCGGTGGTGCCGTGCGAGTTCATCGTCGCCGCAAAGGGTCACGAGCCGGATCTCGGCCATCATCACCGGCTGCTGGTGGCCAATTGCCTTGCGCAATCCGAGGCGCTGATGCGCGGGCGCAGCATGGACGAGGCGCGCGATCTGATGCGCGATGCAGGCTTTGACGGCGCCGAGCTGGAGCGACAGGCGGCGCACCGGGTGTTTCCTGGCAACCGTCCGTCGTGCACGCTGATCCATGACCGGCTGACGCCTTGGCGTCTTGGCCAGATCCTGGCGCTTTACGAGCACCGCGTATTCGTCGAGGGCGTGATCCTCGGCATCAATTCCTTCGATCAATGGGGCGTAGAACTGGGCAAGGTTCTGGCCACGGAGATGGCTGATCTTCTGCGCGGCGGCGATGCATCAGGCAAGGACGCCTCTACCCGCGCGCTGCTGGATTTCGCGCACACAAAGTGACGACGTTTCCGGTCAGGTTACGCCGGTGAGAAGGCCGTCGAGCATTTCCGGCAATATCGGTGTGGTAAGTGAAATCTCGGCGACGGTGTCGGTGCCCTTGATCAGCCCGCGGCGCTGCCGGTTGCTGCGAAAGGCGGGCAAGCCATCGGTGACTGAGCAATAGATCCAGTCACCGCGCCGCGCCCGCGCGCCGCCCTGACGGAAATTGCCGGTATTGAAAGGCGAGAGCCAGAGGTGATCGGCCATGAGCGCCAAAAGGCGCGCGGTGTCGAAGTAAAGTGTTGCCATGTCCGCGTCACGGGCGACGGATCGGCCGAACGCTTCCCCGCGTCTTTCCGGCCAGAAAAAGATGCGCTTATCAAGCTGCTTCGCCCAGCTGTGCGCGTCGTAGCTGTCCACGATGCTGTCGGCGGCGCGCCGCCCGTGCAGGATCGGCAGTTGGTGGTTGAGCCGGGCAGTGTTGCCATCCGGCCGCGTCAGCACCCTGCGTTTTGACCGTAGGACAATATCGCCCGGGTCATAACCGCAATGATCTGCAACTATGGCTGCCGACTGCAATCCATGCGCGCGGATACCGGGCAGGTTGGCGCGGGCCGTGACGTGAGACAGTCGCGGACCTACTGCGCGCAGGATCTCGACGCGGTCGACGGTCACAGACGGACCCTCATCACGTCCGGTCGGCCTGATTGGGGTCTTTGGTCGTGCCCGGAACTTCGTCGGGCGCGGGCGGATCGACCTCGGTCTCGTCGGAGGTTTCGGGCGCATGCGTACCCGAAGCGGACCAGGGATCCACATCGTTGAGATCGGCCTGATGCGGATCTGAGGTCGAGCCACGGCCCGTCGAAGGGTCTGTCGTCTTGATCGGCCTTGCGCCGTTCTCGTCGTGGGTTTTTCTGCCTGTCATTGCGCAGCCTCCTCAGTTTGTGGGCATCAGGAAGATTTCCTCGACCGAGGCGCGCTGTGGTGCGTTCAGCGCATGCATCACGGCTTCGGCCACATCCTCGGGCTTGAGTTTGTCGGGCTTGGGGCTGTCGAAGAACGGCGTGTCGACCATGCCGGGTGCGATCACCGTGCAGCGTCCGCCAAAGTCGCGCATGTCGGCGGCCATGTTGCCCGCCAGCCCGTGCACGAACCATTTCGACGCGCTGTAGATCGACCCCTTGATGTGGCGCCGCCCCGCCGCCGAGCCGGTCAGCACGAGATGCCCCTTGGTCCTCTTCAGCGCGTCGTAGCTGGCTTTCAGAGACCAGAGCATGCCCATGACATTGATTTCCATCATCTCGCGCCATTCCTCGGGGTCGCCTTCCGACACGCCGGCGGTATCAAGACCGCGGCCGGCATTGGCGAAGACCGCGTCGAGACTGCCGAAATGGGCCTCGGTCTTGGCGACCGCCTCCTTCAGATCGGACAGTTTCGTGACGTCGCCCGGCAGGGCAAGTGCTGCGTCGTCGCGGCCAAGCTCGGCCACGAGCGCGTCAAGCCTGTCGCCGCTGCGCGCGAACAGCGCCACGCGCCAACCGTCACGGACGGCCGCACGGGCGGTTGCTGCCCCGATGCCGCTGGAGGCGCCGGTGATTAAAAGGGTCTTGTCCGCCATGTCTTTAATCCTTTTTCAAACTTTCCAAACGGGGACCTAGGATCTGACCGCGCAGGTTTCAAATCTTGTCTCTCCGCCTATTTAGCGGTACGAATTCCCCCCTACCCAAAACCTTGCGGCTGTCCTATAATCGCTGTGGCTGGTCGGGTCGAACGTCCATGTGACTGTGTCAGGCAATGAAATCAGGGGGATGGCCCATGCGCTGCCCGTTTTGCGGAAATATCGACACGCAGGTCAAGGACTCGCGCCCCGCCGAGGATCATGTCTCGATCCGGCGCCGGCGGTTCTGCCCGGCCTGCGGAGGGCGCTTCACAACCTATGAACGCGTGCAGCTGCGCGATCTCGTCGTGGTCAAGAGCAATGGCCGGCGCGAGGATTTCGATCGTGACAAACTGGAACGTTCGGTGCGCATCGCGCTGCAGAAGCGACCCATCGAACCCGAGCGCGTCGAGCAGATGATTTCGGGCATCGTGCGGCGGCTGGAAAGCATGGGCGACACGGACATCGCCTCGAAGGTCGTGGGCGAGATCGTGATGGAAAGCCTCGCGCGGATCGATACCGTCGCCTATGTACGCTTTGCCAGCGTCTACAAGAATTTCCAGGAGGCCGACGATTTCGATCGCTTCGTCAGCGAGCTGCGCCCCGATGATGCGGTCGTTCCGCCGGGTGGCGAGGAGACGTGAGCGCGGCTGATACCCGCTACATGGGCACGGCCCTGGCGCTTGGGCGGCGGGGCATGGGGCAGTGCGCCCCCAATCCCGCAGTGGGCTGCGTGATCGTGAAGAACGGTCGTATTGTCGGGCGCGGCTGGACTTCGCCCGGCGGCCGACCGCATGCCGAGCCACAGGCGCTGGCACGGGCCGGGGACGCCGCGCGCGGGGCGACCGTCTATGTCACGCTGGAACCCTGCGCGCATCACGGGCACACGCCGCCCTGCGCGGATGCGCTGATTGCCGCGGGTGTCGCGCGTGTGGTGGCGCCTTTCGAGGACACCGATGCGCGTGTGTCCGGGCGCGGCTTCAGGCGGCTGCGCGAGGCCGGGATCGAGGTGACGACGGGCGTGATGGTCGACGCGGCGGCGCGCGACCTTGCGGGGTTTCTCATGCGCAACGAGATCGGGCGCCCAAGGGTCACGCTCAAGCTTGCCTCGAGCCTCGACGGCCGGATTGCAACGGCCACGGGGCACAGCCAGTGGATCACCGGGGCGCAGGCACGCCGGGTGGTGCATTCCTTGCGAGCGCGGCATGACGCGGTCATGGTCGGCGCGGGGACGGCGCGCGCGGATGATCCGATGCTGACCGTGCGCGGGATGGGCGCCGTGCAGCAGCCGGTGCGTGTGGTGGTGTCGCGGCGGCTCGACGTGCCGCTGATGTCGGGTCTTGCGCGCAGCGCGGCCGAGGTGCCGGTCTGGCTGTGCCACGGCCCGGATGTGGATGACAGCATCGCCGCGGCGTGGCGCGGCACCGGCGCGCGGCTGATGCCTTGCGCGGTGACCGCGGGGCAGGTCGACCCGGCCTCGGTGCTGCAGGCGCTCGGGCGCGCAGGGATCACGCGGGTGCTCTGCGAGGGCGGCGGGTCTCTGGCCGCATCGCTTCTGGGTGCCGGGCTGGTGGACGAGTTCGTCGGTTTCACCGCCGGTCTTGCCATCGGCGCCGAGGGCTTGCCTGGGATCGGCGCGTTGGGGCTTGCAAGTCTTGACGAGGTCGCGCGGTTTTCCCTCGCCGAGACACAGGTGGTCGGTGATGACGTGATGCACCGCTGGGAGCGCAGCGCCGCCTGACCGGCTGTCTTTCGAGTATTTATGGAAAGATGAAACCAGAGCGATCTCATGCGCCGGATATCCTCGCCGACGATGTCCGCGGACCACCCGCATGGCCGCAGGACGCGATGTCGATGCAAGGCCTTGCAAGCGTGTCGCACGCTGCGCCCATCCGCAGGAGATCGTCCGCGCCGCATGCGGGAAAGCGTTTGTCGCACTTGTCGATGTGTGACACGATATTGCTGAAAAACGCGAGACGGAAGACGGGGTGATCGTCCGCGCGCAGGCATCCGGTGTGTTGGCGCGCTCACAGCCCCTCGGACCTCGGGGATAGGCCAGGCCGATCGAGCGGGTCAGGCCCGGCGCCGGCAAAAAGGGAGACAGACATGTTCAGTGCATTGGTCGTCGAGAAGGACGAAGGCAGCGGCAAGACATCCGCCGGGGTGCGGCAGATCTCGGAAGATGATCTGCCCGGCGGCGAGGTGCTGGTCGCGGTGGAGTATTCCACGCTCAACTACAAGGACGGGCTGTGCATCGGGCCGGGTGGCGGCCTTGTGCGCCACTACCCGCATGTGCCGGGGATCGATTTCGCCGGCACCGTCGAGGCGAGCGAGGACGACCGCTATGCGCCCGGTGACAAGGTGGTGCTGACCGGCTGGCGCGTCGGCGAGGCGCATTGGGGCGGCTATTCGCAGAAGGCGCGGGTCAAGGCCGACTGGCTGGTGCCGCTGCCCGACGGGCTGGACACGCGTCAGGCGATGGCGGTGGGTACCGCCGGGTTCACCGCGATGCTGGCAGTGATGGCGTTGGAGGATCACGGGCTGAAACCCGGCGACGGGCCTGTGCTTGTGACCGGCGCCGCGGGCGGTGTCGGCTCCGTGGCGACCGCGATCCTCGCGCAACTGGGCCACGAGGTGGCCGCCGTCACGGGCCGCCCCGAGCAGGAGGCGTATCTGCGGGGTCTGGGGGCGGCGCGGATCGTGCCGCGCGCGGATCTGAGCGAGGTCACGAAGAAGCCGCTGGAGGCCGAGACCTGGGCGGGCTGCGTCGACGCGGTGGCCGGTGCGATGCTGGGCCGGGTGCTCAAGCAGATGAATTACGGCGCCTCGGTGGCTGCCATCGGCTTGGCCGGCGGGGCCGCGATCGAGGGCGCGCTGATCACGCCCTTCATCCTGCGCGGCGTGAACCTTCTGGGGATCGACAGCGTGATGCAGCCTTACGATGGCCGTGTCCGCGCCTGGGAGCGGATCGCGCGCGACCTGCCGATGGACAAGCTCGACGCGATGGTGCAGCCGGCCACGCTGGCCGATCTGCCGGGTCTGGGCAGCGACATCCTGAACGGTCAGGTCAAGGGCCGCGTCGTGGTCGATGTGAATGCCTGACCGGCCCGCGGCGGCGGCGGATTTCGCAGCCCTCTGGCCGATGCTGCGCGACGTGATCCGCGCCGGCGAAACCTATGCTATCGACCCGGACCTGTCGCGCGCGGCCACGCGCGCCTGGTGGATGGAGGCGCCACGCGCCACTTATGTGGCCGAGACCCGCGGCGAGATCGGCGGGACCTTCTATATCAAGACCAACACCCCGGGCGGTGGCGCGCATGTCTGCAATGCGGGGTTCATTGTGGCCGAAGAGGCGCGCGGGCAGGGTCTGGCACGGGCAATGTGCCTGCATGCGCAAGACGAGGCGCGCGCCATGGGCTATCTCGCGATGCAGTTCAATTTCGTGGTCGCGATCAATACCGGCGCGATCGCGCTGTGGCACGATATGGGTTTCGAGACGGTGGGCCGGTTACCGCGCGCGTTCCGGCACCCGATGGCAGGCCTCGTCGATGCGCGGGTGATGTACAAGTGGCTGGGTGCGTGATGCGCGGCGCAGGTGACTTGTCGTGACCTGATCGCCTGTGTGCCGCGCGCGGGAAACCATGGGTGGCCTCCGCGCCGGTCACGAATCAAATTCACGTGACACCGTTGAAAACCGTTCGCCAAGTGCGGAATGGCAGGCGTTTTTGGTCATTCCAGACTTGTTTTGGAAATTTTCTTGGAAATCATGGGAAATTATAGGATCATGCTAAGTAGTACAGATGTAGGGTTTTAAGCCCATTAAAATACCACATGCGCTACTTTAGAAGTCAATAGCGTCACTTTATAGGCTTCTAATGTCGATTTCAAACCGGCATCAGAGTTAGATCAGGCAAAAAAACATTGTCATGGGAGTCATTCCCATAGTATACCGTTCATACGATGAGGACGGGATCGAAGAGGGGCGCCAAGACCCCGAAAACTCCCAAGTCAGGTTTCATACAGGCACCCGGTTTCATCGCATAAAGAGATTCGGCGCGCGGGCGAGCAGACATCCCCCCAGGTGGCACGCGTAGCCGGACACCCCGCGAGACGGGACGAGGGCGGCGGGTTGATTCGATGGCAGCGGATCAACCCGCCGTTTCGCGTCTCAGGGGGCGTGTTGTCACAGCCGGGGGCACGAAAAGGACCAGCAAGGCAGTGGGCCGGGTATTCAGAGGCAAAAGCACGCACAAGGTGGACGGCAAGGGCCGGGTGTCGATCCCGGCGCTGTTCCGCCGCGTCATCGAAGCCTCGGATCCGAACTGGAAAGAGGGTCTCAACCCCGAACTGGTGATCGTCTATGGCGATCCGCGCCGCAAATGCCTTGACTGCTACACGATGGAGGCCATGCAGGAGGTCGATGCCAAGATCGCCGCCTTGCCGCGCGGGTCAAACGCGCGCAAGATCCTGGAAACCATGATGCACGGCCACAGCCACCCCACCAGCATCGACGAGACCGGGCGCCTGGTGTTGCCCGCCAAGCTGCGCGAGAAGCTTCAGCTTGAAGGAGAGGCGCTTTTCCTCGCGTCCGGCGACACGTTCCAGATCTGGAATCCTGAAACCTACGAGATCGAAGAGGCGCCGAAGACCGAGGATTGGCTGGCCGCGCAGCCCGAGGATTTCGATCCTCTCACGCTGCTCGACAATCCGGGCGGGGTCTGAGCCATGGCCGCAGCCGCGCAGACCCCCGGTCATGCCCCGCATGTGCCGGTGCTGCTGCGCCCGCTTCTGGCGGCCGTCGCCCCCGTGACCGGCGTCTGGCTGGACGGCACGCTGGGGGCCGGGGGCTATGCGCGCGGGCTGCTGGAGGCGGGCGCGGAGCGGGTGATCGGGGTCGACCGCGATCCGGCCGCGTTGCGCCTCGCCGAAGGGTGGGGCGTTGCCTATGGCGGCCGGCTGGAACTTGTCGAAGGCAATTTCGCGGCGATGGACGAGTATGCGACGGATCTCGACGGTGTGGTGCTGGATCTCGGCGTGTCTTCGATGCAGCTTGACGAGGCGGGACGGGGGTTTTCCTTCATGAAGGACGGCCCCCTCGACATGCGGATGGGGCAGGCAGGCCCGAGTGCTGCCGATCTGGTCAACGACACGCCCGAGCCGGAGCTGGCCGACATCCTTTATCTGTACGGCGAAGAGCGTGCGAGCCGCCGGATCGCACGGGCCGTCGTGCGGGCGCGCAACGCGGGTCGGATCGAGACCACGCTGCAGTTGGCGGGCATCGTCGAGCGCTGCCTGCCGCGGCCGAAGCCGGGCCAGATGCATCCCGCGACGCGCAGCTTTCAGGCGATCCGGATCGCCGTGAACGACGAATACGCCGCGCTGCTCGACGGGCTGGAGGCCGCCGAGCGCGCGCTGTGCCCCGGCGGACAGTTGGCGGTGGTCACGTTTCATTCGATCGAGGATCGCATGGTCAAGCGCTTCTTGCAGGCGCGTGCGGGGACGATGGGCGGCGGCAGTCGCCACGCCCCGGCGCAAGCGCAGCCCGATCCCCAATTCGTGCTGAAATCGCGCAAGGCCGTGATCCCCGACGCGGCGGAGCTTGCCGAGAACCCGCGCGCCCGCAGCGCCAAGCTGCGTCTCGCGCAACGCACGTCCGCCCCGGCCGGTCCGGTGGACCGCGCGTCGATCGGCATGCCGATACTCAAGCGAGGGACCTGATGCGCAGCCTTTTCTACGCCCTGACATCCCTGGCCGTGATTGGACTCGCCTTCTGGGCCTATCGCGAGAATTATCGCACGCAAGAGGCGCAGGCCCGGGCACAGAGCCTGCAACAGGGCATCGGCGAGGCGCGCCATGAATTGCGGGTGCTCAAAGCCGAATGGGCCTATCTCAACCGGCCCGACCGGCTGATGGATCTGGTCGAGCTGAATTACGATCGTCTGGAGCTCACGCCGATGCAATCGGACCAGTTCGGTCGTATCGATCAGGTGGCGTTCCCTGCGCCGCGCGCACCGCGCATCACCAAACCGGTCGATGTCTCGAACATGGAGGTCGCGGAATGACCCGCACCCCGCTGCGTCCACTCGCGCGCATCCTCGAGGCCCGCAGTAGGGGCGAGAATCCCGATGCGATCGAGCGCGAGAACATCCGACTGCGCCACGAGGAAATGCGCGACCGGGCGCGGCGCCGGGCCGAGGGGCGGCTCGTGGTTCTGGCCGCGGTTTTCTTCTGCGCGTTCGGGCTGGTTGGCGGGCGCATGGCGCTTCTGGCCGAGTCCGAGCCGGGCGAGCCGCGCACCAGCATCGCCGGTGCGGATATCCTTGCACAGCGTGCCGACATCACCGACCGCGAGGGGCGAATTCTCGCCACGAATTTCGACACGAACAGCCTTTATGCCCAGCCTCGCGACATGGTCGACCCCGAATATGCCGCCGAGAAGCTGGTCGAGATTTTTCCCGATCTCGACCGCGATCGGCTGGTCCGCGATTTCACCGGGGATCGCAAGTTCCTGTGGATCCGCAAGACGATCAGCCCCGAACAGCAGCAGGCGGTGCATGATATCGGCGAGCCGGGCCTGCTGTTCGGGCCCCGCGAGATGCGGCTTTATCCCAACGGGCGGCTCGCCGCGCATGTGCTGGGCGGCGCCAGCTTCGGGCGCGAGGGCGTGCATGCCGCCGAGGTGGTGGGCGTGGCCGGTATCGAGAAATTCCTGGACGAGGATCTGCGCGATCCGGGACGCGGGCAGGGTCCGCTGAAACTGTCGCTGGATCTCAGCGTGCAGGCCGCGATGGAGCAGGTGCTGCACGGCGGCATGCGGATCATGAACGCCAAGGGGGCGTCTGGCATCCTGATGGAGGCGGACACCGGCAAGGTGGTCGCCGTCGCCTCGCTGCCCGATTTCGATCCCAACGATCGCCCCGCGCTGCCGACGAGCGGCAATAAGGATGATACCCCGCTTTTCAATCGCGCGGTACAGGGCGTCTACGAACTCGGATCGGTCTTCAAGGTGTTCACCGTGGCGCAGTCGTTGGAACTGGGCCTCGTGACGCCCGAAACCATGATCAAGACCGAATCCCCGCTGACATGGGGCCGGTTCCGGATCCGCGATTTCCGGAATTACGGAGACGAGTTGAGTGTCGGCGACGTGATCGTGAAATCCTCGAACGTGGGCACCGCGCGAATGGCGATCGACATTGGCGGCACACGTCAGAAGGCGTTCCTCGAAGAGCTTGGTTTCATGGAGCGATCGCCGCTGGAGATCACCGAGGCCTCGGGCAGCAGGCCACTCTTGCCGAAGAAATGGTCGGACATTTCCACGATGACGATCTCTTACGGCCATGGCCTGTCGACCAGCCCGATGCATCTGGCCGCAGGTTACGCCGCGATCGCCAATGGTGGACGCCGCGTCGTGCCCTCGCTGCTGCATGATACGCGCCCCACCCCGGGCGATCGGGTCATGTCCGAAGCAACTGCCCGCGCCATGCGCAAGATGATGCGGGATGTCGTGGCCAAGGGCACAGCCAGCCTGGGCGAGGTGCCGGGCTATGCCGTCGGCGGCAAGACCGGCACCGCCGATAAGCCCAAGCCCTCGGGTGGATATTACGACGACAAGGTGATCGCCACCTTCGCGAGCATCTTTCCCGCTGATGATCCCGAATACGTGCTGGTGATCACACTGGACGAACCGGTCGAGACTTCCGGCGACGAGCCGCGCCGCACCGCCGGCTGGACCGCCGTGCCGGTCGCTTCCGAGGTGGTTCGCCGCATCGCGCCCCTGCTTGGCCTGCGCCCCGAGATTGAACCCCTCGACCTTGCTGCTATAAGGCAGGGATCAAACTGAAGCGGGGCGATTGTCGTGGCAGGGCAAGGCAGAACATTGGCAGAGCTGGGCCTGACGGCGATGTCCGGACGACAGGTGCGGGTGACCGGTCTTGCCTGTGACAGCCGCGCGGTGCGCGATGGCGTGCTCTTTGCGGCGCTGCCCGGGGTCCGGGCCCATGGCGCGGCCTTCATCGAGACGGCGCTGGCGCAAGGCGCGCGGGCGGTGCTGACCGATCCCGAGGGCGCCCGCCTCGCGCGTGACGTTTTGTCGACCAGCGACGCGGCCCTCGTCGTGGCCGAGGATCCGCGCCAGACGCTGGCCTTTGCCGCCGCGCTCTGGTCAGGGACGCAGCCGGACGTGTGCGTTGCCGTCACCGGCACCAACGGCAAGACGTCCGTCGCGAGTTTCACCCGCCAGATATGGGAGCGTCTGGGGTATGATGCCGTCAATCTCGGGACCACCGGGGTCGAGGGGGCCGTCACCGCGCCGATGACCCACACCACGCCCGAGCCGATCACGCTGCACCGGATCCTCGCAGACTGCGCCGAGGCCGGGGTGACCCATGCCGCGATGGAGGCGTCCTCGCACGGGCTGGCACAAAAGCGGCTGGATGGCGTGCGTCTGACCGCGGCGGGCTTTACCAACATCACGCAGGATCATCTGGATTATCACGCCGATTTCGAGGCCTATTTCGACGCCAAGGCCGGGTTGTTTGCCCGCGTGTTGCCCGAGGATGGCGTCGCGGTCATCAATATCGACGACCCGCGCGGCACCGGCATGGCCGAGATCGCCACAGCAAAAGGCCAGGATCTGATCACCGTGGGCCGCCGGCCTGGTGCGGACCTGCATCTGGTGGCGCAACGCTTCGATGTCACGGGCCAGGTGCTGCGCTTTGATTGGGAGGACAGGACGCATCAGGTGCGGCTGGATCTCATCGGCGGGTTCCAGGCGGAAAACGTGCTGGTGGCGGTCGGGCTGGCCATCGGCGCCGGTGCCGATCCCGAGCGCGTGTTCGACACGCTGCCCGAGATGCGCACGGTGCGTGGGCGCATGCAACTGGCAGCGAAACGCGAGAACGGGGCGGCGGTGTTCGTCGATTACGCCCACACCCCGGATGCGGTGGCCACAGCATTGAAGGCGATGCGCCCGCACGTGATGGGCCGGCTCTGGGCCATCGTCGGGGCGGGCGGCGACCGCGACCGTGGCAAGCGTCCGCTGATGGGGCAGGCGGCGGCGGAATTCGCCGACCGGGTGATCGTGACCGACGACAATCCCCGCACCGAGGATGCCGCGACCATCCGCGCCGCCGTCCTGCAAGGCTGCCCCGGCGCGCAGGAGATCGGCGACCGGGCCGAGGCGATCCTGCGCGCGGTCGATGCGCTTGCGCCCGGCGACGCGCTTCTGATCTGCGGCAAGGGCCATGAGACGGGGCAGATCGTCGGCGACGACGTGCTGCCCTTTGATGATGCCGAACAGGCGAGCCTTGCGGTATCGGTGCTGGATCGGGGGCGGGTTTGACGCTCTGGACATCAGCCGGCGCCGCCGCGGCGACGGGTGGACGGACGACCGTCGACTGGTCCGCGACGGGGGTGTCCATAGACACGCGCAGCCTGCAGCCCGGCGATCTTTTCGTGGCGCTGCAAGCGGCCCGGGACGGCCATGATTTCGTCGCCGATGCGCTGGCCAAGGGCGCCGCGGCGGCGATGGTCAGCCATGTCCCCGACGGCGTGGCCGACGACGCCCCGTTACTTGTGGTCAAGGACGTTCAAGCCGCGCTCGAAGATTTGGGCCGGGCCGCGCGCGCGCGGATGCAGGGCCGGGTCGTGGCAGTGACCGGATCGGTCGGCAAGACCTCGACCAAGGAGATGCTGCGCGATATTTTTGCGACGCAAGGCCGCGCGCATGCGGCCGAGGCCAGCTATAACAACCATTGGGGCGTGCCCCTGACTCTGGCGCGCATGCCCCGCGACACCGAATATGCGGTGATCGAGATCGGGATGAACCATCCCGGCGAGATCGCGCCGCTGGCGCGCCTGGCACGCCCGCATGTCGGCATCATTACCACTGTGGCCCCCGCCCATCTGGAAGCCTTCGACGACATCACCGGCATCGCACGAGAAAAGGCCAGCCTGTTTCAGGGGCTGGAGCCGGGGGGAACGGCCATCCTCAATGCCGATCTGGAGACCACGCCGACCTTGTGCGACGCCGCGCATGATGCGGGCGCGCGGATCCTCGATTTCGGGACCGAGGCCACGCAGTGCCCGCTGAGATCCGTGCGGCTGATCGAGGACAAGACCATCGCCGAGGCGGACATCGCGGGCGCGCGCATCCTCTTCCGCATCCAGAGCCCGGGGCGGCATTTCGCGATGAACGGGCTGGCGGCCCTCGCCGCCGCGCATGCGCTCGATGCCGATATGGCGCATGCCGTCATGGCGCTTGGTCAATGGACACCGTTCATGGGGCGCGGCGTGCGCGAGGTAATCCGGCTGGACCGCGCGGACGAGACGCAGACCGTGCTGCTCTACGATGACAGCTACAACGCCAACCCGACCTCGGTCGCGGCCGCGCTGGAGGTGCTGGCCGCCGCGGGCGTCACGCATGATATCGGGCGCGTCGCGCGGGGGCGGCGCATCGCCTATCTGGGCGAAATGAAGGAACTCGGGCCGCAAGGCCCCGAAATGCACCGCGCGCTGGCCGACCATCCGGCGATGGCGGGGATCGACGTTGTCCACACCGTCGGCCCGCTGATGCGCGACCTGTGGGAGGCGCTGCCCGAGCGCAAGCGCGGTCGCGCCTGCGACACGGCCGAGGAGATGGCCGCGCGTGTGCGCCGCGAGCTTGACGCAGGGGATGTCGTGCTGGTCAAGGGCTCGCTCAGCACCGGGCTGGTCGCGGTGGTGGACGCGATCCGCAAGCTTGATCAGGACATGCAGGGCCGCGAAGGAAACGCATAGATGCTGTATTGGCTGACGCTTCTGTCGGAAGGCGGGGATTTCTTCAACCTGTTCCGCTACATCACCTTCCGCGCGGGCGGCGCGTTCCTGACGGCGCTGCTATTCGGTTTTTTCTTCGGCCCGCCGCTGATCCTGTCGCTGCGCCGCCGGCAGGGCAAGGGCCAGCCGATCCGCAGCGACGGCCCCGCCACGCATCTGTCCAAGGCCGGCACGCCCACGATGGGCGGGCTGCTGATCGTGGGGGCGCTTGTCACGTCGACGTTGATATGGGCACGGCTCGACAATCCTTATGTCTGGCTGGTGCTGTTCGTCACGATCGCCTTCGGCCTGATCGGCTTCGCGGATGATTACGCCAAGGTCTCGAAGGGCAATGTCAAGGGTGTGTCGGGCCGCGTGCGCCTTGGTCTGGGGTTCCTGATCGCGCTTCTGGCGGCGGGCTGGGCCAGCTGGCACCACCCCGAAGACCTGCAGTTGCAGCTTGCCCTGCCTGTCTTCAAGGATTTGCTCCTGAACATGGGGATCTTCTTCATTCCCTTCGCGATGATCGTCGTCGTCGGCGCGGCCAACGCGGTGAACCTCACCGACGGGCTGGACGGGCTGGCGATCATGCCGGTGATGATCGCCTCGGGGTCGCTCGGGATCATCGCCTACACGGTCGGGCGCACGGATTTCACCGATTACCTCGGGCTGCATTACGTGCCGGGCACGGGCGAGATCCTCGTGTTTGTCGCGGGGCTGGTGGGCGGCGGGCTCGGGTTTCTGTGGTACAACGCGCCCCCGGCGGCGGTGTTCATGGGCGACACGGGTTCGCTGGCGCTTGGCGGCGCGCTCGGGGCGATCGCGGTGGCCACCAAGCACGAGCTGGTGCTGGGCATCATCGGCGGGCTTTTCGTGGCCGAGGCGCTGTCGGTGATCGTTCAGGTCCTCTATTTCAAGCGCACCGGCAAGCGCGTTTTTCTGATGGCGCCCATCCACCACCATTACGAGAAAAAGGGCTGGGCCGAGCCGCAGATCGTCATCCGTTTCTGGATCATCGCGCTGATCCTGGCAATGATCGGGCTGGCGACGCTGAAACTGCGGTAGCGAGGACGCCCCGACCTCTTCCCGGCGCGGGATTAAGGCGCGCAGCGCTGCCGAGGCATCAGGGAGGCGCTGTCGATGGAGCCGCAGCCGCCAGATCGGCTCGCCGCGGCGCATAAAAATGAAAAGACGCGGCTCAGAAACTTCGTCCGGATCAAGCCGTTTTTGGGGGCCGTTCGCGGTCTTGCCGGACAAGGGCATTTGCCAATAGGATCAGCTTTCGCACAAGGGCCGTCAGAGCGACTTGTGCAGGCTTTCCGGCCCCGGTCATGGTCTGGTAGTTGCGGCGCAGGTCGGGGCTGTGGCGGGCGGCGACGACGGCAGGCACGCAGGGTGCACCGCGCGGCAACTTGCGCCCGCCCAGGAGGAATGCGTCTCCGCGCCACTGGCCGGATTGCCAGGTCATCGGCTTGGATCAGTTTTGCAAGAGTGCAACAAGTGTTGCGATGCCGAGCCCGCCCAGTAACAGGCCCAGAGCGATCAGCCCCCCGATGGGCCGCATGGGTTGTGCGACACCGCATTTCGGGCATCGGGGCGCTTTGCGGTCAAGGGATGAGCCGCAACTCAGGCAATGGGTGCTGTCGGCCATGTCAGGCGATATGCCGTCGGCCCAGACGGGTGAAGACCTCGATGCAGGGATCCATCAGCGCCGTCTCGCAATACTCGTCCGTCTGATGCGCCATTGCCATCGCGCCCGGCCCCATGATCAGCGTGGCCGGGTTGCCCATGACCGGCCGCAATACCGAGGCATCCGTGAAATAGGTTGCCGTGCCAACCTCTGGCGCGATGCCCGACACCTCCTCGACCACGGAAAACACCTCGCAGATCCAGGGTGTTTCGGGGTCGGTATAGACATGATCCATATCGTTGAGCGTCACGATCTCGACATCGTCGTCCAGAAGGTCCGCAAGCTGCGCCTTGATCTGCGCGTTGCTCTGCCCGACGGTGGAGCGGATATCGACCCCGACATGCGCGAAATCGGGGACCGAGTTCACGTTCATCCCGGCCGTCATGTTGCCGACATTCAGCGATGGCCCGCCCATGACCGGATGCGGCGCGACGCCGAAATCCAACCCGCGCAACGCTTCGACCGACCTGCACGCGGCAAAGATCGCGTTCACGCCCTTGTCGGGCATCGAGCCGTGTGCAGTCACCCCCTTATGGACAAGCTTCAGCCACAGGGCGCCCTTGTGGCCCACGAAAGGGCGGTTGTCGGTGGGTTCGGCGACGATCAGCGCCGCGCAGGTGCCGAGGGTTGCGGGGTCTTTGGCCAACGCCAGAACACCTTCGCAACCGGTCTCCTCGCCCGCGCTGAGGATCAGCCGCACGTCTGCCCGGCGCACCGGTTCGCGGGCCAGCGCAAGGCCGGCCATCACACAGGCCGCGACCCCGCTTTTCATGTCCGATGCGCCGCGCCCGTAAAGCTTGCCGTTCTTCACTGCGCCGGCAAAGGGATCGACGCTCCAGTCCGCCTGTCCCAAGGGCACGGTGTCGAGATGCCCCGAGTAGACGATCGCATCGCGCGCCGGCGCTTCGGTTGCCGGCAGCGTTGCGATCAGGTTCGGGCGCCGCGATTGCCAGTCATGCAGCTTGATCCGGAACCCCGCGCCTTCGAGAATGTCCGCAAGGAACGTTGCGCAGTCGAATTCCTGGCCGGGCGGGTTGATGGTGTCGAACGCGATCAGTTTGCGGGTCAGGTCCAGCCCGGTCAGGTCAGTCATGTCGGTCTCCGAAAGATTGTGTCAGCGCAGATGGCACGCGGCCATGTGCCCGGGCGCGACCTCTCTGAGCTCGGGCTCTTCCTGGAAACAGCGATCCACGGCGAACGGGCAGCGGGTGTTGAAATTGCAGCCCTTGGGCGGGTTCATAGGGCTTGGCACATCGCCCTTCAGGACCTTGCGCGCCTTGCGTTTGCGCGGATCGGGGATCGGCACCGACTCCAGCAACGCCTCGGTATAGGGGTGCTGAGGCGACTGGAACAGGCTTTGCTTGTCGGTGATCTCGACCAGCTTGCCGAGATACATCACGCCGATCCGGTCGCTGATATGCTGAACGATGGCCAGATCATGCGCGATGAACAGATAGGCCAGCCCCATGTCCTGTTGCAGATCCATCATCAGGTTGATGACCTGCGCCTGTACCGACACGTCCAGCGCCGAAACCGGTTCGTCGGCGATGATGATTTCCGGATTGAGCGCCAGCGCGCGGGCGATCCCGAGCCTTTGGCGCTGACCGCCTGAAAACTCGTAGGGAAAGCGGTGCATCGCGTCCTGCCGCAGCCCGACGCGGTCAAAGAGATCCGCCACCTTCTCGCGGCGTTCGGTGGCCGACAGGGTGCCGTAATTGCCCAACGGTTCGCCCACGATGTCGCCGGCCCGCAGCCGCTGGTTCAGCGAGGCGTAGGGATCCTGGAAGATCACCTGCATCTGCTGCCGGTAGGGGTGCATCTCGCGGCGCGATATGCCGGTGATATCCTCGCCCTTGAGCAGGACCTGCCCGCTGGTGGGATCCTCGAGACGCAGGATCACCTTGCCCGTCGTGGATTTTCCGCACCCGGATTCGCCGACGATCCCGAGCGTTTCGCCGGCATTGACCGTGAAGGACACGCCATCCACGGCATAGACGCGCGCCTGTTCGCGGTTACGAAGCCCGCCCCGGATCGGGAAGTGCTTGGTCAGGTTCCTGACGTCGAGAATAGGAGGATCTGCGCTTACTGTCATAGGGTCCAGTCCGGCAAGTTTTCGCTTTCCCAACACGCGGCAAGATGGTCGGGTTTTTTCGGTTCGAGGGGCGGATACTCGGTGCGGCAGCGATCCGTTGAGAACTTGCACCTGTCGGCAAAGGTGCAGCCTTCGGGCAGGTCCGTCAGCGCCGGCACGATGCCCGGGATTTCCGACAGGCGCTGCATCCGCGCATCGGTGAAATCGGTGGTCAATCGCGGAACCGACCGCATCAGGCCGCGCGTGTAAGGGTGTTGCGGGGCCTCGAAAATCTCGGTCACATCGGCCTCTTCGACCTTGCGCCCGGCATACATGACCAGCACGCGATCGGCCATTTCCGCGACCACGCCCAGATCATGCGTGATCAGGATGATCGCGGTCTGGAACTTGTCGCGGATCTCCTCCATCAGCCCGAGGATCTGGGCCTGGATGGTCACGTCGAGCGCGGTCGTCGGCTCGTCAGCGATCAGCACCGACGGGTTGCATGACAGCGCCATGGCGATCATCACGCGCTGCCGCATGCCACCCGACAACTGGTGCGGATACTCCCCCAGACGGCGGCGCGGTTCGGGGATGTGCACGAGATCGAGCATCTCGATGGCATGTTCATTGGCCTGCCTCTGCGACAGGCCCTGGTGCAGCATGATCGCCTCGGTCAACTGGTCGCCGACGCTCAGCACGGGGTTCAGCGACGACATCGGATCCTGAAAGATCATCGAGATCTCGTTGCCCCGGACCGTGCGCATCTCGTCTTCGCTGGCCTTCAGCAGATCCCGTCCCTTGAACAGGATCTCGCCAGAGGCGTAGCGCGCCGGCGGGCTGGGCACCAACTGCATCACCGACAGCGAGGTGATCGACTTGCCGCAGCCGGATTCGCCGACCACGCCAAGGATCTCGCCGGGTTTCACCGCAAAGCTAAGCCCGTCGACGGCCTTCACGACGCCGTCGCGCGTGTCGAAATGGGTCCGCAGGTCCTTGACCTCCAGAACCGCTCCGGCCTCATCGCGCGAGGTCCGATCCGGGGCCGTCTGGCCGCGGTCGGCGAGGGTTGTGTCGTCTGTCATGATATCAGACCCGTCTTTGCATGCGAGGATCGAGCGCATCGCGCAGACCGTCGCCGAAGGTGTTGATCGCGAAGACCGTCAGCGCCAGGAACGCGCCTGGGTAGAGGATGATCCCGGCCGTCTGGAAAAAGAACATCCGACCCTCGGCCATGATGTTGCCCCAGCTGGGAATTTCCGGCGGCGTGCCGGCGCCCACGAAGCTCAGATACGCCTCGAAGATCACCGCCTGCGCACAGATATAGGTGGCCTGCACGATCAGTGGCGGGATCGTGTTGGGTAGGATATGGCGGATCAGGATGCGCGGCGTCGAGGTGCCGCAGGCTATCGCCGCCTGGACGTAAAGCTGGTCGCGCAGCATCAGCACCACCGACCGCACGAGGCGCACCACGCGGGGCACCTCTGGGATGGTCAGGGCCAGGATGACGTTCTGCACGCTGCTGCCCCAGAGCGCCACCAGCGCGATCGCCAGCAGGATCGAGGGGATCGACATCAGCGCATCCATCAGGCGCATGATCACCGCATCCACCGAGCGGATGAAACCCGAGATCAGCCCGATGAGCAGCCCGATGGATGTGGCAAGTGCTGCCACCGACAGGCCCACCACCAGTGACACCTGTCCGCCATGCAGCACGCGGCTGAACAGGTCGCGCCCGTACATGTCGGTGCCGAAAAGCGCGTCGGAGGAGGGCGGTTGAAGCCGGTCACGCGGCGATTGCTGCATCGGTTCGGGCAGGCCCATCCAGGGGGCGAGAAACGCCGATGTGGCCATCACCAACAGCACGACAACGCCGAACAGCATCGTCGGATTGCGGCGGAACGAGTCCGCGACGACCCCGACCCGGTGTCTCAGGCGCGCACCGAAGGGCAGTTCTTGAACTTGAAGGCTCATGGGGAGTTACCTTTGAGTGTCTGCGGGCGCGGGGTCAGTACCGGATTCGCGGATCGAACAGGACATAGGTCAGGTCGATCGCGAGGTTCAGCAGCACATAGGTGAAGGAAAAGACCAGTATCACTCCCTGAATGACAGGGTAGTCGGTGCGCAGAACCGCATCGACAGTCAACCGGCCGAGGCCGGGAATGGCGAACACGCTTTCGGTCACCACCACGCCCCCTATCAATAGCGCCACGCCAAGGCCGATGGTGGTGCTGATCGGGACCATGGCGTTCTTCAGCGCGTGCTTGGTCAGCACCTTGCGCGTGGCAAGCCCCTTGGCATAGGCTGTGCGCACGTAATCCTCGTTGAGAACCTCCAGCATCGTGGCGCGCGTCATCCGCGCGATCAGCGCCATGTAGACCGCCCCGAGGGTCAGCGCGGGCAGGGTGATATGCGACAGGAACCCCGGAACGCTCTCGAAGATGCTGGTATAGCCCTGAACCGGGAACCAGCCAAGCGCGCGTGATCCCCCGAGGATCAGCAGGTAACCGATCACGAAGACCGGAACGGAAAAGCCGAAAACCGCGAACGTCATCACCACCCGGTCGATCCATGTTCCGACCTTCCATGCGGCGATCACGCCGAGCGGGATGGCAAGGCTGATCGCGATCACCATGGTGCAGAGCGTCAGCATCAGCGTGGGCTCGACCCGCTGTCCGATCAGCTTGGTGACGGGGATGCCCGAATAGATCGAGTTGCCCATGTCACCTTGAAGAAGGTTGATCATCCACCCGCCGAACTGGACATATAGCGGATCGTTGAGGCCAAGCGCCTCGCGTATGCTGTTCACCTGCTCCTCGCTTGCGAAGTCACCCGCGATGATCACCGCGGGATCGCCCGGGCTGAGATGAAGCAGCATGAACACGAACACCGCCACGAGCGCCATGATCGGGATGGTCGCGACTAGCCTGCGAATGATGTAGACATACATGTGCGGATCGCCCTTGCTGATGAAAGGACGGCGCGCAATGCCGCGCGCCGTCCTCGCTGGCTGTCATCACTCGACGGAAATGTTCCAGAAGAATGGAACAGGTGCCTCGAGAACGCCCTTGACGTTGTCCCGGAAGGCGGTCGGCTGATAATACTGCCCGGTCGGGATGTAGGGGACGAAATCGTAAAGTTCCGCCTGGAGTTCCTCGATGATCTCCATTTGCGTGTCCGGATCCGTTTCACGCGCAAAATCGTCGCGCAGCTCCTCGATCTTCTCGTTTTCGGGCCAGCCGAACCAGGCATCGTCGCCCGAGGCCGCGACCGAGATATTGGTGATCGGGTTCAGCTGATCCGCGGCCAGCCACCATGTCGGGAAGATGTTCCAGCCGCCATCCTCGGGGGCATCACGCACCGCTCGGCGCGATGTCATCGTGGCCCAGTCCATGGCGACAAGACGCACGTTCATGCCGATATCGCGCAAGGCCTGCGCGGTCACCAACGATTGGCCATGCGCGACGGGAATGTCCGTCGGATCGAGGATCAGCACCTCGCGACCGTCATAGCCGGATTCTTCCAGCAGCGCCTTGGCCTTTTCCAGATCCTTTTCGCGCAGCGGCTCGCTGCCGACATCCGTCTCGTAGGGGCCGCCGCACATGAAATACGCGCCGCAGAATTCCTCGAAATACTCCGGATCACCCATGATCGAATACATGTAGTCGGCCTGCTCGACCGCCCAGAGCGCCGCCTGACGCGCGCGCTTGTCGTCGAAGGGCGGGTACTTGAAGTTAAAGCGGATGACGCCCTGCGAGCCAAGCGGATCGACCGTTTCGACATTGATCGTCGGGTCGGCCTCTATCATCGGCAGAAGGTCCACGGCAGGTTGCTCGTAATAATCGACCTCGCCGGCGAGAAGCGCCTGGCTTGCCGTCGCGGCGTCAGGGATGTAGCGCCACTCGACCCGGTCCACATTGGCCACCTTGCCACCCGCGGCATAGCTCGCGGGCTCGTCGCGCGGCACGTACTCCTCGAATTTCTCGTAGACCACCTGGTTGCCAGGCTCCCACTCATCGGCCACGAACTGGAACGGACCCGACCCGATGATTTCCTCGACCTGTTCATTCGGATCGGTTTCTGCCAGCCGCTTGGGCATGATGAACGGCACGTTGGACGAAATCTTGCCGAGCGATTGCAGGACAAGCCCGTAAGGTTCCGACAGGGTCAGAACGACGGTCTTGTCATCCTCGGCCTCGAGGCTTTCGGTCACGTCCATAAGCTTCTGGCCCATGCCGTCGCGCGCGCCCCACCGTTCGATCGAGGCCACGACATCCTCTGCCGTCACGTCCGATCCGTCATGGAATGTCAGCCCGTCGCGCAGCGTGATGGTGTAGGTCAGACCATCCTCGCTGACCTCGTGACCCTCGGCCATCTGCGGCTGGACCTCGAGGTTCTCATCCAGCGCGAACAGCGTGTCGAACACCAGATAGGCGTGGTTTCGCGTGATGTAGGCAGTGGTCCAGATCGGATCGACATTGCGCAGGTCGGCATGGGGCACGACCTTGAGTTCCGATTGGGCACTGGCGGGCAGAACAGCGGACATAAATCCGGCGGCGGCGATCGGCGTCGACAACGCGACCGTGCGCACGGATTTCGTCACCAGGTCGGCAAGTGCGGTCTTGGGCATGTGTAGCTCCCTGAATAAGCGTGATTCGATGATGACGCGTCATCACCGTCATTGGCATGTCTGTTTTATGATCGGGCTTTCTCCGAGCCGATATGGCTAAGCGTAAGCCGAACGCCCGGCGCAATGCAAGTATCTTGCATATCCTTGCTTCTTCTTTCCTCGAATTCGGGTATGTTTCCGAAAGCGTGACGGTTTATTTCGCATCGAGCCGGAGTCCGACCCCGAAACGAATAAGACGGAGAAACAGCGGCATGATCGGAGACAGGATCAAATCCCTTCGCAGGATACGCAAGATGACCCTCAAGCAACTGGCCGATCAGACGGGTGTATCCGAGGGTCACATGTCCAAGATCGAGAATGACAAGACGCAAGCCTCGGTCGCGGTCCTGCACCGAATCACCCGGTCCCTCGATGTCACGATCGGGATACTTTTCAATGAAACCGACGGGCAGGATCAGCCCATCTCGCGCTTCGGGGAACGGCCGGTCATCGACCTCGACCCGGTGCGGCGCGGTACCGGCATAAGGCTGGAGCGGATCATCCCCCACTCGCAGGACCATATCCTGCAATGCAATATCCATATCATCGAACCGGGCGGATCGAGCGAGGATCACATCCAGCATGTCGGCGAAGAGATGGGATATGTTCTGGATGGTGAACTCGAACTGTTCCTCGACGATGCTGTCTACCACCTCGGCGCGAATGACTCGTTCCACTTCAATTCCATGCGCAGGCATGCCTACCGCAATCCCGGCACCACGCAGACCCGCATTCTCTGGGCGAACACCCCGCCGACCTTCTGAAACCGGCTCGGGCCGATTGCGGATCGGGCAGCCTTTTCTTGAGGCCACCGGGTGTGGCGGTGATCGCGGTCCGAGATTTCCAGAAGCCGCGTGTCATCTCCTTTTCCTGTCGATCAACTGGATGAACCGCCCCGACCGATCGGTTCTAGATTCCGGATGAACGGAGTTTGCCAGGCTTGCAGGCGCGGCACAGTGCCTACGGACAAGGATCAGAACCGCCATTCGACCTTCTGTTCAGAAATACGGATCGTGCTCCCCTCCGGATGAACGGGGCCGAACGCGGAGTCTCCTTATATACGCACTGGGGAGATCAGCGGGCGCTTACAGGTTTCGTGGACCATGATCCGAACGGTCGCCCAGGTTTGCCACGTCGGTGTGCAAGGCCTGCGAAACCGCTATCCGCCTGCACTTTGGGCCATTCAATTCGGGAGTGATCCATGAAATTGAGTCTGCACACTCTGACAATATTGTTCTTGTTGTCGGCTCCGGCGTTCGCCGCCGACGACAAGGACGTGCGTGTCGAACGACTGACGCTGACCAGCCCGGTCGAGACAGCTGAACTGGAGGGGCCCTATACGTCGATAGATCTCGTGATTTCGCGACCGGGCATCGCGGGTTTGGCAGACACCGCCGAAGTCCTGCGCGCAAGCGATGATATCGAGACCGACCTTCTTGAACCGGATGGGCCGTTTGATCGTGATTTTGCGGCGGATGGCCACGTCATGCACCACCAGGTCACAACGAACATCGAGGATGGATGGCTCCGTGTGCCGGTCCTGCTGCCGGCTGTTCCGCACCCCGATGCCCGGACCATCGAGATCGAAATGTCGGTGGATATCCTTGTTCGCGAGGATGGCGAGAGGACGGTTCTGATCGAAGGCGCGGATTTCTCGGATGTGCCCGGATGGGGCGTGGACATCGATGTCGACGGCACGACGATGACCTGTCGGGATGACCGACGCGAGCGGCCCGAGGATCAACCGCTGGAGCTGACCTGCTTCCTGCGCGAGGGCAGCTTGCTGGATATCGCCACCACCGGTGCTGGCGCCCCACCAAAGCCGACCCACCCGGAAGCCAACCTTGTGATCGACGGCCAACGGGACGCGGTGGATATCGAGGTGTCCCTGCCGCGGACGACCGTCGAGCAGATCCCCGTCACGCTCGAATTCGGCCTCGGGTTGGGCGCCATGAACCCGTGATACCTGACGCACCCTGGTCGACGCCCCATCCGTCACATCTGTTCGCGTCTCCTGTTAGGAAGGACAATTAAATGACCAGACACGATCTCGCGTGTGCGATTGCGGCCGCGGTGCCGCTGGTTTTGGCTGCCGGGCCGGTGCTGGCCGGTGCCGCGACACGATCGATAGACAACGCCCCCGTCGCGCAAGCCGTCTGTGAACCGGGCGATTGTGGCGGTGTGCGCATCGTGCGGGTCGATACCTCCGGTTCAAGGTCCGGCGCAAAGGTTGATCCCGCGTTACGCGAGGATGTCGTCGCCCTCGTGGCGGACACGCTTGACGTACCTCGAGCCACGTCGCAGACCTATCTGACTGCTCCGCATCATTTGTCCGTCACCGCAGAGGCGGGGGCGCAGGACGGACCCAGTGCGCGGCATGTGCACGTGTTCGCGTTCCTGGATGAGAACCGTCATGTCGTGCCGCGAAACCGCGCTGACGTTACGGGAGATCCGGAAACGTCGACCGCCTTCAACCCCTGTGCGCCGCTTGCCCAAGCCGGGAAGACCGAGGACGCGACGCATTACCTTCAGTTCAGTGTTATCAGCGCCGAAGAGTCTGACGCGACCCAGGTACAGGTTATCCTTGCCGACGCGCTGACCCACCGGGTCGAAAGGTCGGCTGTCGTGTCAGTCCCTGCCACTGGGCCCGACAGCCGCGCGGCCGCGATGGCCGAGGCATGGCGGGAACTCGAGGAACCCGCCCGATCGCCCCGTTCGGGGGCGGAGGCGGCGCAACCCCGGATGGCGGGATCGGATGAGGATTGCCACGTGCGCATGACCGTCTCGCCCGAGGATTTCACGATGACCCACACGCCGCACGGCGATTATACCGAGTATGGCCACCCCGGACCGGAGTCCACCTATATCGGTGTCGATCGCATGGCGATGCACGATCCGGGGGGGCAGGGCTGGGTCGAATTCCCGCCAGAGGCAGCGGCAGCCATGCGAAACAGCGCTGACGCGCCGGGCCCCATGGACATGTTTGACCCCGGAGAGGTTGATGAAAGCCTCTACATGGCCCGGATGCCGCGCTACCTTGTCGAAGCGCTCGGATGGGAACGGATGATGGCGAACCGCGTCCGGCTGGGCCTCGAGGATGACGCGGCGATCGATCTTGATGCGCCTTGCCCCGACGGTGGAACCGGCTGCGCGAGCCTGAGGGTGGAGTTGCGCAACGGGCAGGATGCCGTGATGTATTCCGGGCGAGTGGTCTATGACGACATGCGCCGCGTGGTTCTCCTGCCGATCGAGGATGGCCACGAAATCGCATTTTCCTATGGTGATTTCGATATAGGCCGTCCGCCGGGCTGGTAAGGCGGACGCGCGCCGACGCGGATTGCAGATCGCTTTCGCGATCAGGCATGTTCAGGCTACTCGAAGCGCGCGCCTTCATGCTCGATACGGATGATGCGTGGGCTGCCGTTCTCGACGCGGAGCCGCACAACCGCCTGCTGTGGCCGCCCGAAATTGCGGAACTCCACGTTTACGGTGATCATGCCGCGCAACATGGGATGTTCGGGGTCGAGCGCGACCTGAAGATCGGAAATATCGGTATCCTGCGCATCGAAAAGCGGATCGGCGCCACGAGGCCTGTGCGCCAGTTCGCGTGCCAGCGATGCGCTGAAAAACCCGGCCGCGCGGTCATCCTGCAGGGGGCTGGTCACGTTCGGATCCTGCAGACCGCGCATATGCTCCCGGTAAAGAGCCTCCACGCGGTCGCGCGCCATCCGCAGAACCGGATCGCCCTCGGTGTCCCGCGTCCCATCCGCGCCCTGATCTCCTTCTATGTATCGTTGCGAGACCCAGCCCTCGACGCTGAAATCGGGGCTCCGCATCAGACACCAGCGCGGCGGCAGCGACTGACGCTCTGCCTCGCTCAGGCGGTGATGGACGCCTGCGGGCAAGAGCGGCACGCAGGTGATCTGGATCAGGCCCCGCGCATCATGGTCGAAGGTTCCAATGATCATGTAGTCGGGCCCGGGTCCCATGCGGGCGTTCAGGCTGTCGTCGGGCGCAACATCGACCACGCGCCAGGCGTCCGGCCCGTCGGCATCTGAAAGGACCGGCCCCGACATGCAAAGGGTCGCGGCCACGACCGAGAGCGCCCGCGCGCTGTTTCCAGAGATCGTCTTCCCGTCTGGCATCGCTGTCTTTCCTTGATCATCAAACCGCTTGCCACGGAGCTTAGCTTGACAGCCCCGTTGTTGCCCCGTTTGAAAGAATAGGGAAATTATTGGACATTTTGTTGAAGAGGAGGTGTTTTCAAAATGCGTCCAAGACAATGCAATGACGTGCGGCACCTGTTCCGGCATGCGGTGCGCCTCGTCCTGATTGCGATCTTCCTTTTGACGGGGGGCCTTCTGGCGGCCGAAGAGAAGGCGCTTGCGGATCCCGCCGACGAAATCCTGTTGAAGGTCGACGGACGGATCACTCAGCGCAATACCGACAATGGGGCCGCCTTCGATCGGGAGATGATAGAAGCGCTTCCCCCCGCGACGCTCGACACGTCGACTGTCGTGACAGACGGGGTGCGCCGCTTTGACGGGTTCTACATGCACGACCTGCTGGACAGGCTTGGTGCCGAGGGCGAAACGGTCGTCGCGCGTGCCATCAATGACTACGAGATAGAGATACCAAGAGACGACTTCGAGCGATTCGACGTGGTCGTGGCAACTCATATGGATGGCGAGCGTCTAGAACCGCGCGACAAGGGGCCGCTCTGGATCGTCTATCCGCGTGACGACCATGCCGAACTTCAGGATCTGCGATATGATTACCGATGGGTCTGGCAACTCGACCATCTGGAGATCAGATGACGCGCCCGCGCGGCATTCTCGCCTATCCCGTCAGTGTGATCGCCGTACTCGTCTGCGCTGTCTTGCTGATCTTCGCGCTGTGGCGTCTGCTTGATCAGGAGGCGGAGCTGCGCGGGACGGCGGCGGACAACATGCTCTGGACAATCTCGCAGGCGCAGGTGGCGGCCTATCGCCTTGATGCCGCGCTTGGCCGGGCGCGACAGGATGATGTCGACGACGAGACCCTTCGCCTGCGCTATGACGTATTGCTCAGCCGGATGGAACTGCTCGAAGGCGGGCCGCAGCAACGCTACCTTGATGACATGGAAGAGGGCGGTGCGCTGCGCGCGCTGGCAAAGGACATACGCACGCACGAAGCCGCCTTCGTGACGGGCGAGCCCACGTCCCAAGACAATCTTCACGCGCTTCTGGAGGATTATGCAGAGGCGACCGGGCGCGCCGCCAACAAGGCGATGGTGGCGCAACTGGAGACGTTCGGCAGCCTGCTGGACCGTCAGCACGGGGCCATCTTGCATGTGATTGCCGCCGCGCTGGCGGTTTCCGGTCTTGGTGCGCTGATATCGTGGCGCATGCTGGCTGCGCTGCGCGCCGAGCACCGGGCGCAGATGTCGCTCCTGCGGGAGCGCGAAATGCGTGAGGCTTATCGTGGCTTCGTGGCCATGGTGTCCCATCAGTTCCAGTCCCCGCTGGCGGCGATAGACGCGTCGATGCAGAGAATCCTGCGCGCGAGCGGCGGCATGCCGACCGCCGAGGTCGTCGATCGGGCGAGCCGAGTGCGCGAGACAGTCTTGAACCTGTCCGATCTCGTGCGGGCCACCCGCGAGTCGGTTCGTCTGGATGCAGGTCAGATCGAAATGCACGCGGTGCCGTGCGACATTGCCGCCGAGCTGCACGCGGCACGCCGCGTACAGAATGACGCGCATCCCGACCGCACGATCCGGGTCGAGATCGACAACAGCGTGCCGGCGCGGTTCTGCACCGACAGCGTGCTCTTGCAACAGATCCTCGGCAACCTTCTGGCAAATGCCATCGCCTATTCGCCAAAACCCGAGCCCGTCATAATGCATGCAAAGGCAAGCAGCGACATCTTGCATATCGCGATTACCGACCGAGGTATCGGCATCCCCTTGAAAGAACGACCCATGCTGTTCGAACCCTTCTTCCGCGCCAGCACGGCGGCAAAGACGCAAGGTCTCGGTATGGGGCTTCACCTGTCGCGGCGGCTGGCGCATCTGCTCGGGGGCGATCTGACCTATGACAGCAGACCGGATCGTGGGTCGACCTTCGTTCTCGGTCTTCCGTTGTGATGAGATGACCCGGGTCAAGGACAAGAAAACACGGCATCAGCCGATGGCGGCGACCGCCCTGATCACGCGGGCGACGAGTTCAGCCTGACGGCTGGTCCCGGTCTTTTCGAAGATGTTGCGCAGATGGAACGCGACCGTGGTCTGGCTTACACCGAGCTCATCGGCCACGGCAGCACGCTGGCGCCCGCGCATGATGGCCTGCACCACCTGGGCTTCGGATTGCGTAAACCCGAACAGCGAGGACAGCAGATCCGGGCGACACTCGACCGGATGTGCGGGGTCCGACAGAAATATGGCCACGCGCGACCGGCTCGTTTCGGGCTCGATCGCCATGCAGATCAATGACAGCGTTTCGCCCGGCCCCTCGTCGCACGGCACGGTCATGCCGAAAACGATGGCCTCGCTCAACGCGCCGTCCCGGGCGGCGTTTGCAATCTTCTCTCGGAGCTGCGCGGTCAGGGCGGCCGTGCCAAGATGTATCCGGTCGCGCAGGAACACGCCTCGCGTCTGCGCAGACAAGGCATACGCCCGCGCATTGGCGAACAGGACCGAGCCCTTAGGATCCGTGAGGACGACACCGAAGCCAAGCGTGTCGACAACCTGCGTCGCCAGTGTCGCGTCGATCTTGCCGTCATCCTTGGCGGCGCCGGATCCCCTGACCTTGAGGTCGGTCAATTGCCGCGACCGGGCAATGCGGGCGTCGACGCTGGCAAGCATGAGGTCGAAATCAATCGGCTTCACGAGGTAATCGTCCACGGCTGCGCGCGTGCCGGCGAGGATGTCCTCCCGCGTGTCCCGCGCGGTCAGAAAAATGAAGGGAATGTCGGCAAGCTCGCTCTGTGCCGCCCGCATGGCCGCCAAGAGGCCGTATCCGTCCATGCCCGGCATGGTGATATCGCACAGCACGAGATCCGGCGGCGGGCCAAGCTTGTCCAGCGCGTCATGGCCATCTCGCGCCTCGACAATTTCGTGCCCCGCCGCGCGCAATTCCTGCGCGATGTCGGCGCGCAGGTGCGGGTCGTCCTCGACGCACAGGATCAAGCTTTTGCGCGCGCCGGACGCTCGAATGCTGACCATGCCGTGTCCTCCACGCCGCCGACTATGTCGCATACTTCTGCAACGAACAATGATCACAGCCAGTCCGCATCGCCCCCTTCATTCGAACGGGGCGGCATGGCACGGGTCGGGATACCACTATTCCGGGTAAAGCGTTGAGGACGAATTCGGACATGTGGGATTTTTCGATCGGACAAGCCTTCGGCATGATGGCGCGCACCGCGCCGTTCCTCCTGTTTCGCATGGCGGTCTATTTCGGCGTTGCTGTCGCCTACATCCTGATGACGGGTACGGGTGCGGGTGTCGGATGGGGCATTGGCGGTTTCGGCGACGACGGATTCCGTGCAGGGGCCACGCTTTGGGGCGGTGTCATCGGGTTCGGGGTGACGGGCGCGGTCATGTATTTTCTGCGCGAATACCTGCTTTACGTCGTCAAGGCGGGCCATATAGCGGTGCTGATCGAGCTTCTGGATGGCAAGACCCTGCCCGAGGGGCGTTCGCAGATCGCCCATGCCCGCAAGGAAGTGTCGGCGCGCTTTGGCCAGACCAGCGCGCTCTTTGCGGTGGATCAGTTGATCAAGGGTGTTCTGAAGGCCATCACCGGGCTGGTGCGCGGCATGATGACAATCCTGCCGATCCCCGGCGCGCGCCAGATCGTCAACGTGGTTCACGCGTTCCTGCGCATCGCAGTCGGCTTCATCGACGAGGTCATTCTCGCGTATGCCATGCGCACGGGATCGAGCAACGCCTGGGCCTCCGCGCGCGACGGGCTCGTGCTTTACGGGCAGAACTACAAGGTGATGCTGCGCAACGCGGCGTGGCTGGCGCTGTTCGTCTATGGGCTGTCCTTCGTGGTCTTCCTCGTGATGCTCGCACCGGCAGGTCTCGCGGTCTACATGATTCCGGGGGCTTGGTCGGCCGGCGCGATGGTGTTTGCAATCATCTTTGCCTGGAGCGTGAAGGTCGCCTTGCTGGAGCCATTGGCCATCGCCTGCATGATGCAGGTCTATTTCCGCACCATAGAAGGCCAGACGCCGGATCCCGCGTGGGAGACCCGCCTCGAAAGCCTGTCGGCCAAGTTCCAACAGCTCACGCAGCAGGCCGATGCAGGGCGCGGAACCGTAAAAGAGCCTGCGACCGCATGAGGCCCTTGGCACTCCTTGCCGCGTTGTGCGGACCGACGGCGCGGCAAGATCTGTTGTCTGCCGCAATCCTGGCCGGCCCGTCTCGCATCTTGCGATGCTCACCCCATGACCGGGCACGGAACCCGATGAAACGATAAGGACTTCGTCATGCCGACCCTGTTTCGAACCATGCTGACCAGCGCTGTGCTGTTCGGGGCGCTGGCAGCACAGGTCAGTGCCGACGAACGGGCCAGTGTCATCGTCTTCGACGCCTCCGGCTCGATGTGGGCGCAGCTCGAGAATGGCAAATCACGGATCGAGATTGCACGCGAGGTGATGGACGGTTTCGCGGATGAGCGCGATCCCGACGGGGCGATCGGCGTGGTCGCCTACGGTCACAACCGGCGCGGCGATTGCGGCGACATCGAAACGGTCATGCCGGTCGGCTCACATGCCGGACCCGATCTGTCAGACACGATCCGCGCGTTGAACCCGCGCGGCAAGACACCGCTGACCGACGCCATGGCGCGGGCGCGGGAAGTGCTGCCACGTACGGCCGAGGCGGCCGATATCATCCTGATCACCGACGGGCTTGAGAATTGCGGGGGCGATCCGTGTGCGCTGGCCGCAGACTTTGCCGCGGAAGGCATCGATCTGCGGGCGCATGTGCTGGGTTTCGCGCTCGACGAAGGCGAGGCGCAGGCGCTGTCCTGCGTGCCCGAGCAGACGGGCGGACAGCTTTTCACGACGCAATCGGGCGCAGAGCTTGCGGCGGCGCTGACCGAAGTGGCGGATATCGCCCCATCCCCGCAATCGGTGACCCTGACAGCGGTCGATGCGCGGGATGGCACGTCTCTGCCGCGGGCCACGTGGGACGTGGAGGGGGACGAGACCGGCGAGTCGGTCTTCCAAGGGCGCGATGCTGGCCGCGTCACGCTCGACTTGATGCCCGGTGACTACGCCGCCGATGTCGCCGCCCCCGGGTTCGAGGGGATGGCGGGGTTCACGGTGCCCGAACGCGATGCGCCGCCGGTCGAGATCGAGATGGAAAAGACCAGCGCCACCGTGCTCTTGCGCGCCGAGGACGCAGAAACCGGCGCGACACTTCGGAATATCGAATGGGCCGCGATCAATCTCGAAACCGAAGAGACCGTCGAGGCGTCCACTGACGACGAGGAGTACCTGCCGGTGCTGCTGCCGCCCGGGGACTACCGGATCGAGGCGTCGCGCGACGAGATGACAGGCGCGGCCTCGGTCAGGGCCACGCTGGAAGACGACCCGGAAATCGATGTCGTCCTGTCCGCCCCCGAGGTCGAGATCGAGCTGACCGCGCCTGCCGACGTGCAAGCGGGCGCTTCGTTCGAGGTCTTAATAGACGGGGCCGACAGCGACAAGGACTATCTGATCCTCGCGCCTGCAAACAGTGCTGAAGAGGCCAGCCGCTACCTGCGCATGGACAATCGGGTGGGCGGCGACGGCCCACATGAAATGGCGGCGCCCTCCGATCCCGGTGACTACGAATTGCGCTATTATCTTGCGCGCGACAATACCGTTGCCGCCCGCCAGCCGCTGACCGTGATGTCGGCAGACAGCCGCATGGAAGCCCCCGTCGAGATGCGCGCCGAAGCGGAGTTCGAGGTCTCGCTCGGGGGTGGCATCAAGGGCTATGTGGTGATCGTCGATCAGGACCGCGCCGCGGATGACATCGTCTCGCGATACGACCGCATGAAGAACTCCGTCGATGGCGACGAAGGCACGATCACGCGGCGCGCGCCCGAAGCGCCCGGCACCTACCTGCTACGATACCACGCCGGCGACGACCAGCGCCTGCTGGTCGAACAGATGATCCGTGTTGTCGAATGATCCGAGCAGGCCAAGGTCTGGAGCGCGCCCCTCGAGCCGGACCAGTCAGGCGGCTCTTTTTGACCGGGGCGCGGCGTTCCTTTCTTCGACCTGGTCGGGTCTCGGGGCGCCGGGCGGGGAATGCAGCTTTATGGTGTTGTCCAGATTGTCGATGACGTTCGGCACGGCTGCCGCAAGGTCATCGAAGATCTTGTATTCGGTCACATGGACAGTCTCGAGCTTCCGCGTCTTCATGAAGCTTGCGGCGTGTGCGTGATCGTAAGAAAGTCCCACAACAGCTCATGAATCCGAAGAAACCGTGGCGTTCGAGGATACGGCGATGCCGGGACGCGGCAATAGATCTTTACGGGGCGCGTGACAGAACGAGACCGGGCTCTGCCAGGACGAGGTCACGGCCGGGCGTGCGATCTGGAAAAGGATGTGGACCGGCCGAGGATCCAGAGAAGCATCCCCGCGATCAGGACCCAGCCTTGTTGCTCGCCGAGTGTCAGCAGAGTCGCCGCGCTGACGGCACACCACAAAAACGGGATGACCGAACACGCGCCGCCCCAACGGCCCGGGAGCACGAGGCTCAGAACGCCAAGACAGGCCAGCGCGGTCGGATCAGGTGCGATCCCTACGATCTCGGCCTGCGCCAGCGGACGCCCGAAGGCGAGGCCAATAAACGGATGCAGGATCGTGGCATAGCCAAGCAGAACCCACCCTGTGGCGTTTGCGGCAACGCCATTTGCACAGGACCATGTTCGGGGTCCGAACACCGCCACACCCGTCAGCACCACCGCCTGGACTCCGAAGCCCCATGCGGCATGGACCGCCGGCCAGTTGATCGGCGCATAGCGCGTGGCGAGGAAATGCGCTGCCCCCAGACAGGCCAGCGCGGCCAGCATCAGGACGGCGCGGATCGCGACCGGGCGCCGCATGGCCACCAGAAGCAGCCAGGCGATCCCGGCTAGCCCCGCGACCACCGGCAGCGGCCACAGCGCATCGTTCTGACGCGCGAACAGCCGCCAGTAGACCTCGGGCCCGAACATCAGGAAATCGCCCGGCGCGTAGCTCAGCCACGTCTCCATCAGAGCTGCGCAAGGTCATCTGCCATGCGCCGCCGCAGGGCCGCGTCCGGAAGCGCGCCACGCGCCGCCGCCTTGCTCTCGCGCAGATGCGCGACCTGCCGTGTGGCGGGAATGGCGGTGGTGACCGCCGGATGCGAGATGGCGAATTTCAAGAGCACCTGCGCCCAGCTTTCGGCTTCGATCTCCGACGCCCAGCCGGGCAGCTCTGTGCCCTCGAACCTGTCGATCAGCGCCCCGCGCCGGTAGGGGCGGTTCACGATGACCGCGATCCCGCGGTCCTGCGCCAGCGGCAGGAGCCGCTCCTCGGCGTCACGGTCGAGGGCATTGTAGGTCAGTTGCACGGCATCGATCGGGTGCTCGCGCATGATCCGCTCCAGCACGTCATGGCGCCGCCCGTGCGAGGTCGTGACGCCGACATGGCCAAGCCGCCCCGCGTCCTCCATCTCGAAGAGATGGTTGAGATGCGCCTCCCATGCGCGCAGGTTGTGCACCTGCAGCAGATCGAACTCCGACACGCCCCATGTCTCGGCACTCCGGTCGATCTGCCCGGGTCCGTCTTCGGGCGTGGATGTCCAGACCTTCTCGGCCGAGAAGACTGCCGACCGGTCGCCGTGCCGTTCGAGTCCGTAGCCGATCGTGTCCGACGACGAGCCATACATCGGCGAGTAGCGATCATGCCGCCGCCCTCGTCGGCAAAGGCCGCGATCACATCGGCACATTGGTCCAGCAGGGACGGATCGTCGCCGACATTGAAGGTGATCCAGCTGCCAAGTCCGACGACGGGGACGGGTGTCTGCGTCGAGGGGATCTGCCTGACCTCGTCAGGCGAGGCCGTTGCGGCCTAGGCGGGTCCTCCAAAGGCAAAGCCCGCCGTGGCCGCCGACACACCGCACAGAAGGTCTCGTCTGGGAAGAGGCATGTCAAATCTCCAGCGTCGCTTCGTCTATTCCGTGAATGGTAAGACACACAGCCGGGATTACCACCCGTCCGGAATTCCTTCAGCCCGCGTCTAAACGTGAATGAAAGCGGGATGAGCCGTACGCGGCAGCGCATATGTGAAGAAAAGCTGCATGGCGCATCGCAAGACTTCCGAGGCTGGCTGAGCGACTCGCTGGCTGCGATGAGCTTCTATGCGCGCTTCGCGTGCAGGACCCCGTTGCGCGGCTAAACCAACCGGTCCTGCGGCGTGTGTCCTGCGAAGAACGCATCGAGATTGTCGAGCGCGCGAAAGCCCATGGCGTCTCGCGTCGCACGGGTCGCGCTGCCGATATGGGGCAGCATGAAGATGTTGTCGTGCCGCGCAAGGGCCGGATTGCCGCCCGGTTCCACCTTGAAGCAGTCCAGCCCCGCCGCGGCGATGTGCCCGGACTCGATGCCGTCAAGCAGCGCGTCCTCATCCACCAGCGCTCCGCGCGCTGTGTTGACCACGACCGCACCCTCGGGCAGGCGCGCGATGCGGGCGGTATTCAGAAGATCGGTGGTCTCCGGGGTGGCCGGACAGTGCAGCGAAAGGAAATCGGACACGTCCAGCAGGCTCTCCAGATCCGCGTGAAAGATCCCGCCGTGTTCGTCCTCAGGCGCGAGGCGTGACCGGTTGTGGTAATGAATCTCCATGTCAAAGCCGCGCGCCTTCTTGGCAAAGGCCCGGCCCACGCGGCCCATCCCGACGATCCCGAGCCGCGCACCGGTCACCTGCTTGCCGACCATGAAAGACGGCGACCAGCTGTCCCATTCGCCCTGCCGTACAAGCCTGTCGCCCTGCACCGCGTGGCGCGCTGCCCCGAGCATCAGCAGCATCGCAAGCTCGGCGGTGGCATCCGACAGCACGTCGGGGGTGTTGGTCACCACGATTCCTGCCTCTTTCAGCGCGTCAAGATCGCAGTGATCGACCCCGACCGAATGATTGGCCACGATCCGGAGCCGGGGATCGAGCCGGGCCACGACATCTGCCGAGAAATGCTCTGAGTGACACGGGATCATGCCATCCACGCGGCCGCTCATCGCGACAATCTCCTCGGCGGTGCCGGGGGTGTCGTCCTCGCCCAAGATCACCTCGTAATCTTGGCGGGCGCGGGCCAGCGTGGCGTCCGAAAGGCGGCGCGGGATCCAGATGATCGGTTTGGCCATGGCTCAGCGCTTTTTACCGCTGGACGTCACGAAGTCATAGGCCGCAAGCCCGACCGTCAGGAGCGTCACCAAAATGAGATCCGTTTCTCCCACTTCGCTGACGAGAATGTAGAGAAACACGGCAAAGATCGCGAAGGCGAAAAACGCCACAAGCCTGTTCATGATATCATCCTTTCTTCAGGCTCCGACCTGGTCAAGCCAGGTGTGGAACCAGTTTGCATTGCGCAGGAGCCGCGCGTCATTGCCGGGCTCGGCCACCATCTGCACCCCCATGGGCAAGCCGTTCGCGGCGGTGAAGGCGGGTACCGTGATCGCGGGCGCGCCCGTCAGCGTCCAGAGCCCGTTGAAGATAGCGTCGCCGGTCGACGCCAACCCCTTTGGCGCGGGTCCCGTCGCGGCAGGGCACAAAATCGCGTCGCAGCGTTCGAAGACCTCCGACAGCCCCGCATTCAGGACTTTCGGCCAGTCGAGCGCTGCGAGGTAATCGCGAGCAAGGATCGCGTTGCCCTTGGTCAGCGCCTCTTGCGTGCGCGGTCCGAGCATCTCTGCCTTCTTGGAATACCGGTAGTAATAGCGCGCCATCTCCGCGAGATTGATGCGTTCGCGTATGGTTGCCGCCTCGTCGAAGGCGGTCGGCAGGTCGACCTCGAACACCTGGTCGCCAAGCGCCTCACACAGTTCTTCGAAGGCCGTGTGCATCTCGGGGTCGGCTGCATCCCAGCCGGGCGGTTTCACGAAGGCGAAAACCGGTTTCACCGGCGGGGCCGAGGTGGCGATTTCCAGCAGTTCCGGTACCGGAGCCGGGACCGTGGCCGCGTCGCCCTCGTCATGGCCGAACAGGACCTGCGCGAGCATTGCCGCGTCGGCGGGTGTGCGGGCAAACACCCCGAGCGTGTCGAGGGTCGGTGACTGCATCAGGACGCCCGTGCGCGGGATCGTTCCGAAGCTGGGCTTGAAACCTGTCACGCCACAATAGGATGCGGGCCGGATGACCGATCCGCCGGTCTGCGTGCCCACGGCCAGCGGCACCATGCTGTCGGCCACCGCCGCCGCCGAGCCAGAGGACGACCCGCCGGGGCTATATGCAGTATCGTGCGGGTTGCACGTCGCACCCGCCTGCAGAAAGGCCAGTTCGGTGGTGACCGTCTTGCCCATGATGATGGCACCCGCCGCCCTCAACCGTGCAACGATCGCCGCGTCGCGGATCGGCACGCGCCCCTTGTCGAGCGCGCAGCCGTTCTCGGTCGGGATCTTCGCCGTGTCGATGATATCCTTGAGCGCGACCGGCAGTCCGTGCAGCGGCCCGATCGCCCGCCCTGCCTTTCGGTGGGTATCAAGCGCTTTCGCCTGGTGGCGGGCGAAGTCCGGATCGAACCATGCCCACGCCTGCAACTCGGGCTCGCGGGCCTCGATCCGCGCGATCGAGGCCTCGACAAGGTCCGCCGCACTCATCGCCCCGCTGGCCAGACGGTCGCGCAGCGTGCAGGCGTCAAGCGCCAGCGGATCGATACGCTCAACCATAGAACAGTTCCGGCAGGTAGAAGACGATCTGCGGATAGATATACATCAGTGCCATCGAGATCAGAACGCAGAGCAGGAACGGCAGAATGCCCGCGAAGATCTGCGTCAGCCTGATTTCAGGCGGTGCGATCCCCTTGAGGTAATAGGCGGACATGGCCATCGGTGGCGTCAGGAAACTCGTCTGCAGGTTCAGGGCCACGAGGATTCCGAAAAACAGCGGATCCACATCGAACAGCGGCAGAAGCGGCAGAAAGATGGGCACGAAGATGATGATGATCTCGGACCATTCCAGCGGCCAGCCCAAAAGGAAGATGATCAGCTGAGCCAGTAACAGGAACATCAGCGGGGTGAGGTTCAACTCCTGCACGAAGGCCGCAATCAGATGTTCGCCACCGAGATAGGAAAACACCGCCGAGAACGTGTAGGAGCCGACGAACAGCCAACAGACCATCGCCGTCGTGCGCACCGTCAGATAAACGCTCTCGCGCATCCTCTGCCAGCTCATCGCGCGGTAGACGAACGCAAGGAAGATGCCCCCGAGCGCCCCGATCGAGGCGGCCTCGGTCGGTGTCGCCAGACCGAACAGGATGGACCCGAGCACCGCGAAGATGAGCACGGCCAGCGGCACGAAGGACGTCAAGATCATCACGGTCAGCTTGAGGAACGGCACGTCCGGCACCTCCTCCTTCGTCGGTTTCGGCGCGACCGAAGGCTGAAGGATCGAACGACCGACCACGTAGACGAGGTAAAGCCCCACAAGCGTCAGGCCCGGCAACAGAGCGGCCGCGTACAGCCGCACGATCGACACGTTCGACGCCGCGGCATAGACGATCAGCATGATCGAGGGCGGGATCAGGATCCCGAGGGTTCCGCCCGCGCAGATGATGCCGGACGCGAAGGACGGGTTGTAGCGCGCCTTGAGCATCGCCGGCAGCGCCAGAAGCCCCATCAGCGTCACGACCGCGCCCACGATGCCGGTGGCCGTCGCGAAAAGCGCGCAGGTGATCAGCGCGGCCACGCCCATCGATCCGGGCATGTTCTTCGCCGCGATGTTGAGCGTATTGAACAGCTTGTCGACGATGTTCGAGCGTTCGACGATATATCCCATGAACAGGAAAAGCGGCACCGCCGTCAGCACCTCGTTCGACATCACGGTGAATGTCTGATTGACGAACAGGTCGAATATTCGGTTGTCGAAGAAGCCCTTTATGTAAAGGCTCCACTGGTCCCATGTCGTCGCGACCGTCTCGTCGAGACGATCATATTCGCGCCACATGCGACGCTCGTTGTAATACGCGTAGTAGCCGACACCAATGCCCATGGCCATCAGCGTGAACGCGATCGGAAAGCCGAGAAACACGAAGACGATGAAGACGCCCAGCATCATCAGCGCGATTTGCGGATCGGTCATGGATGCGCATCCTTTTCTGCTTTGGCCGCCTGATCCATCAATATGTCTTCAGTCTCGAAGACGTCCTCGTCCGCAGGCATCCATTCATTCGTGCGCATCGCCATAATGCAGCGGCAAACTTGGGCGATACCCTGGATGAACAGCAGGATCCCCGCCGCGACAATCACCGTCTTGAACTGGTAGATCGGCACGCCGGCCGGGCTGTTGACCGACGTCTCGCCATAGGCCCACGACCGTTCGGCATAGGCCCAGCCGGAAATGATGAGCGCCGTGATCCCGGGAAAGAAGAACAGGAAATAGAGGGCGAAATCCACCTTGGCCTGGGTGCGTGGCTGCCACATGCGGTAGAGGAAGTCACCGCGAACATGTCCACCGCGCGACAGCGTGTAAGCCCCCCCCATCATGAACAGCGATCCGTACATGATGAACGACACGTCGAGCGCCCAAGCCGTGGGGCTGCCCAAGACATAGCGGGACACGACTTCGTACCCTGTTCCGACCGCCATCAGGACGATCAGCCAGGCGAACGCCTTGCCGAACCATGCCGACAGGTTGTCGGCAAATCGAATGAACCCAATCAAGGCCAACCTCCATTTTCAAGAAAAACGGGCCCCGGCGCAACATGCCCCGGGGCCTTGGTCAGGAAAGGTATCGCCCCTGTCAGAGCTTCAGTCTGTCGGGGAAATAGTGGTTGAAGGCCAGCTCGTAGTCGGGCGAGTTCATCAGCTCGTAATACGTGACCTGCTCGACCCACTCGCGCTGGCTGTCGAGGCACTTCTTCATGAAGGGATCCTCTTCCAGCTCGGGAATGAGCGCATCCCACGCCTCGAGCTGCGCGGCCAGGATGTCTTCGGAGGTCCGGTGAATGGTGACGCCGGCCTCGGTCTCAAGCCATTGCAGGTCCGCCGAGTAGCGACGCATCGCCTTGGCGGTGTTCGCGGTCGACGCGGCCTCGACCCCGTATTTCAGGATCGCGCGCAGGTCCGGTTCGAGGTCCTCCATCGTGAACCGCGAGAACAGGAACTCGAAGCTTTCCGACGCCTGGTGATACGAGGACAGGTAGTAGTTCTTGGCCACGTCCTGCGAGCCGAAATCCCGGTCCGAGGACGGGTTGTTGAATTCGAACGCGTCGATGACGCCGCGCTCCATCGCCGGCACGATCTCGCCCCCGGGAAGCTGCGACACCGACATTCCCATTTCCTGCAGCAGATCGGCGGCCAAGCCCACGGTGCGGTACTTCAGCCCCTGGATGTCGTCGACGGAGTTCACCTCGTTCTTGAACCAGCCGAAGGGCTGCGCGAACATCGGAAAGCCCATGTAGCCGTCGATGTCCATGCCCATGATGTCCTGGGTCAGCTCGTCATAAAGCTCCTTGCCGCCGCCCTCGTAGAACCAGCTCAGCATGGTGGTCGCAGATCCGCCAAACACCGGGCCGGTGCCGAAGAGCGAGGCCGCCTTGTTCTTGCCGTACCAGTAGACCGGCACCGAATGCGCCGCGTCGATCACACCGTCATTCACGGCATCAAGCACCTGGAACGCGCCCACGACCGCGCCGGCGGGCAACACGTCGATCGTCAGCCGGCCACCCGACATTTCCTCGACCCGGTCGGCGTAATCCTGCGCCATTTCCTGCCAGATGTCTCCGGAGCCCCAGGATGTCTGCATGCGCAGAACGATCGGGGATTGCGCCAGCACGGCCGGCGCTGCAAGCGAGCTTGCTGCGGCGACGGGTGCGCCGACGGCAGCCCGGCCAAGAAACGACCGGCGATTCAGTCTCGATTTCGATGTCATGGTGTCCTCCCTGGATCACTTCGTTACCGACCGTTCGGCACGTCTGACGGGCTGGACAACCCGCTCGACCCCGCAACGGCCCACCGTTTCGGTAGGCGGACCCTAACGGCTGAGAAGATAATCGCAAGGGTTTTTGGCATGATGAGATTACCAAAACTCTGCGAAACCTGCCCGAGAGCGGCTCCGTCCGAGCGGCGCCCGCGCGGCGCGTTCGTCTCCACCCGCGTCCTGCGCGCCGCATCGGCGCTGGACCCGGCCGGCGATTTCCGGCAGGCTCCGTCCATCACGGGACAGCCAAAGTGTGCGGACATGATCGATCTTTACACCTGGAGCACACCGAACGGTCGCAAGATCTCGATTCTGCTGGAAGAGCTCGGCGTGCCCTACCGGGCGCTGCCAATCGATATCGGCCAGGGCGAGCAGCACAGGCCGGATTTCGTCAAGGTCTCTCCCAACAACAAGATCCCGGCGATCGTCGATCATGACACCGGGCTGTCGCTGTTCGAATCCGGCGCGATCATGGTGTATCTGGCCGAATCCGGCGGTCGGTTCCTGCCGACTGACACCGCGCCGCGCGCCGAGGTCATGCAATGGCTGATGTGGCAGATGGGCGGCTTCGGGCCGATGCTGGGTCAGGCGCATTTCTTCCTGCATTTCAACAAGGGCCTGTCGCAGCCCGCCGAAGCGCGCTTCGCGGCCGAGACGCAGCGTCTCTACGGGGTTCTCGATCGTCATCTTGAGGGGCGCGAGCACATGGGCGCCGAGTACTCGATCGCCGACATGGCGACATTTCCCTGGGTGGCGCGCCATGAGTGGCACAAGGTCGATCTGACCGCCTTTCCCAATGTCCTGCGCTGGTACCGCCGGCTGGCGACGCGTCCGGCGGTGCAGTGCGGCTACCAGGTCCCGACCGATACGGGGCCGATCCCGATGCCCCTCTGACCCGTCCGCGAAAGGCAGATCTCATGACCCAGTCCGACACCATCCTCATCACCGGCGCCGGCAGTGGCATCGGCCGCGCCACCGCACGGCGCTTTCTGGACGCAGGCTGGCGCGTCGGCCTTTTGGGCCGTCATGCCGACGCGTTGGCCGACACCGCGGCGGGGGCCGACGGCGCGCTGGTCCTGCCCTGTGACGTGACCGATGCAGCGGCGGTCGAGGCCGCGTTCGACACTGCCGTCGCACGCTGGGGGCGGATCGACGCGCTGTTCAACAATGCCGGGCGGATGCTGGCCGGGGCGACCCCGGACAAGATCGACCCGGAGGATTTCCGGGCGATGATCGACGTGAACGTGAACGGCGTCTTCAACTGCGCCCGGGCGGCGTTCGCCCGGATGCGCGCGCAGGATCCCCAAGGTGGTCGCATCATCAACAACGGCTCGATTTCGGCCTACGCGCCGCGCCCCGGATCAATCGCCTACACCGCCTCCAAGCACTCGGTGACGGGGATCACCAAGACGCTCTCGCTCGACGGGCGGCCCTTCAACATTGCCTGCGCGCAAATCGATATCGGCAACGCCGCGACCGAGATGACCGCGACCATGCCGCAAGGCGTCGCGCAGGCCGATGGCGCGATACGGCCGGAACCGTTGATGGATGTCTCGGTCGTGGCCGACACGGTGCTTCGGATGGCCAGCCTCCCCGACGGTGCGAACATGCAGTTCGTTACCGTCATGGCCACGAACATGCCCTTCATCGGGCGCGGCTGAGGCACTCGCCACCCCGCCAGCGAAAGCCGCGGGCTGCCGGTGTTGGCCGAGAAAAAGAAGGGCACGATGACCGAGACGGTGATTGACCTTCCGTGCGTGATCGCCAGGGGCGATGATACGGATTCTGCGAGATCTGATCGAGGGTGCCACGCAACGGATGGTGGACATCGAGATGTCCGCCGTGTGCGGCGCCCGGACATGACGAGCGCAGGCCGGATCGGGGGGCTCAGCGCAACGGTTTCCGGCCGCGCCAGGGGACGCGCGCGCGGGCACGATCGACCCGAAAATCCGTAAACTGCACAAGGGCAGCTGGTTCCCCACCTTTCTGGAGCCCCGCCAGGCGGCCGAGACGCCGCCGAGCGCAAGACCGGGGGGTGCGGTACGCGCCCTCGGGCGGCCTGCGTGAAGGCGTCTGCCGACCGAGGGCTGTGCCATCGCCACAGGCAAGGATCTTGTTGTGAAGTTCCACGGTATAAGTTCCTCACCCTCCCTGCCGCCGCAAGAAGGGAAAATCGGCAGGATCTTACTCCGCCCGCCGCGAGACGATCCCGCCGCTACCAGGGCATTATCTCAGTACCGCCTTGCTCAGCACATGTCGCCGGGCGATGCGTGTGTCCGATTATCGCCACGAAGTCCGCCGGGCTGACATCCGGCACAAACGCCGCCCGAAGATGTTCTCGGGATCGCTTGTTTGAAGCGGCGTCGTCTCAAGGCATTCCGCCCGCTCACGCATGACGCACCGCAAATGTCTGGTATCGAACGGGAAAAAGGCCCCGGGTGCCATCGCGGCGGGGCCTTTCCTGTCTTGTCCCGGGGACTTGCAGGGCCGGTCAGGACACGTCCTTGTAGCTGACCTCGCGCCCGTCCGACCCGGCCTTTTCGCGCCGCACCAGAAGGCGGTTAAGCGCGTGCACGTATGCCTTGGCCGAGGCCACCACCGTATCGGTATCGGCCGATTGCCCGGTGACGATGCGGCCCTCTTCCTCCATCCGCACGGACACGGTGGCCTGCGCGTCGGTGCCTTCGGTGACGGCGGCCACCTGATAAAGCTGCAACCGCGCCTCGTGCGGGAACAGCGCCTTCACGGCATTGAAGGTCGCGTCCACCGGGCCGTCGCCGGTGGCTTCGGTCGACACCTCCTGTCCGTCGATCACCATCGTCAGCGTCGCCTTTTGCGGACCATGCGTGCCACAGATCACCTGCAGTTCCTTGACCAGCAAGCGGTCGCTCTCGTCGTCGAGCCCTGCATGCACCAGCGCGATCAGATCCTCGTCATAGACCTCCTTCTTGCGGTCGGCCAACTCCTTGAACCGCACGAACACGTCGCCCAGCTGGTTCTCGGCCAGATCGAACCCCAGATCGTGCAGCTTGGAGCGCAGCGCGGCCCGGCCCGAATGCTTGCCCATCACGATATTGGTGGCGGCAAGGCCCACATCCTCGGGGCGCATGATCTCGAAGGTCTCGGCGTTCTTGAGCATGCCGTCCTGATGGATGCCGCTCTCGTGGGCAAAGGCGTTCTTGCCGACGATCGCCTTGTTGGGCTGCACCGAAAACCCCGAGATCGTGGCCACCCGCCGCGAGATGTTCATGATCTTGCGGGTGTCGATTCCAGTGGCATAGGGCATGATGTCGCCGCGCACGCGCAGCGCCATCACCACCTCTTCCAGCGCGGTGTTGCCGGCGCGCTCGCCCAGCCCGTTGATCGTGCATTCGATCTGGCGCGCGCCGCCCTCGACCGCGGCCAGCGCGTTGGCCGTCGCCATGCCGAGGTCATTGTGGCAATGCGTGGCAAACACGATCTCGTCCGCGCCGGGCACCTCGCGGATCAGGCGCCGGATCAGATCGGCGGATTCTACGGGCGCGGTGTAGCCCACCGTGTCGGGGATGTTGATCGTCGTCGCCCCGGCCTTGATCGCGATCTCGACCACGCGCCGCAGGTAATCCCATTCGGTGCGCGTGGCATCCATCGGCGACCATTGCACGTTGTCGCACAGGTTGCGCGCGTGCGTCACGGTCTCGTGGATGCGATCGGCCATCTCGTCCTGGGTGAGGTTCGGGATCGCGCGGTGCAGCGGCGAGGTGCCGATGAAGGTGTGGATGCGCGGGCTTTTCGCGTGCCGCACCGCGTCCCAGCAGCGGTCGATATCCTTGAGGTTGGCGCGCGCCAGCCCGCAGATCGTGGCGTGCTGCGTCTGCTTGGCGATCTCGGCCACGGCGCGGAAATCGCCCTCGGAGGCGACGGGAAAGCCCGCCTCGATGATATCCACGCCCATCTCGTCGAGCAGTGCCGCGATTTCGAGCTTTTCCTCGTGGCTCATCGTGGCGCCAGGCGATTGCTCGCCGTCACGCAGCGTGGTGTCGAAAATAACCACACGGTCCTTCTTCGCCTCCGGCGAAATACGGTCCTTGGTCTGGTCAGTCATGTCGGGTCTCTTTCAATAAATCCTAAGCCTGTGGCGCGAAACGGGCACATCCTCTGAGCGGTCGCGCCATGACGGCACACTCAGAGGCGGCTTAGGCCTAGCAGAACGGCCCGCGGGCTACGCCGGGGGGCGCGGGGCAGGGCGGGGATATGGTTCTGCGTCATCATGGCGTGAGCATACGCGCGGCACTGCGCGTTGAAAACCCCGAATTTCGAGGTGCGGCGCGCGCCGGTCTTGAAGCGGATGCGGGCGCGGCTAGCTCGGACTGCATGGAAAACGCACTGATCATCGGCGCCTCTGGCGGTATCGGCACCGCCATCACGCAGGCATTGGAGACGCGCGGCGTCGCCGTCACCGGCCTGTCGCGCAGCCGCGACGGGCTCGACGTCACCGACGAGGCCTCGGTCGAGACTGCCCTGGGGCAACTCGAAGGCCCGTTCGACCTGGTCTTTGTGGCCACCGGCGCGCTGGAAATCGACGGCGCAACGCCCGAAAAGGCGCTGAAGCACATCGACGCACGCGCAATGATGGACCAGTTCCGCCTCAACTGCATCGGACCGTCGCTGGTGCTGAAACACGCCGTCCGCCTTCTGCCCCGCAAGGAACGGTCGGTTTTCGCCGCGCTTTCGGCGCGCGTCGGCTCGATCGGCGACAATGATTATGGCGGCTGGTACAGCTACCGCACCGCCAAGGCCGCGCTCAACCAGATGATCCGCACCGGCGCGATCGAACTTTCGCGCAAGCACCCCGAAGCGATTTGCGTGGCGCTGCATCCCGGCACGGTCGAAACCGCGTTCACCGAGAAATATGTCAGCCGCCACCCGTCGGTC
>JAWLGF010000081.1:0-9460 GCA_041685205.1 Roseovarius sp. | reverse complement strand
CTCGATCAGAAGCTTGTCGCCCATGTGTTTCTTCAGATTTTCGACCTCGATCACCTTGGAGCCGAGACGCGGCCCGTTCGGGATGACGATCTGGGCGCGCGCCAGCTTCTCGCGCTCGGACTGGCCCGCCATCTCGTTATAGGCGTTGATCCGGGCCTTCTGCTTGGCCTGACGCGCCTTCTGGCCCTGCCGCATCCATTCAAGCTCGCGCTGCAGGGTCTTCTGCTTGGACTTGTCCTCACGCGATTCCTGCGCAAGGCGTTTCGCCTTCTGCTCCAGCCAGCTGGAATAATTGCCCTCGTACGGGATGCCGCGACCGCGATCGAGTTCCAGGATCCAGCCGGTGATGTCGTCAAGGAAGTAGCGGTCATGGGTGACGATCAGGATCGTGCCCTTGTAATCGACGAGGTGCTGCTGCAGCCACGCGATGGTCTCGGCGTCGAGATGGTTCGTGGGCTCGTCGAGCAGCAGCATGTCGGGGGCTTCGAGCAGCAGCTTGCACAGCGCCACGCGGCGTTTTTCGCCGCCCGAAAGGCTTGTCACATCGGCGTCATCCGGCGGGCAGCGCAGCGCCTCAAGTGCGACATCGATCTGGCTGTCGAGATCCCACAGGTTGTCGCTGTCGATCTCGTCCTGCAACGCGGCCATCTCGTCGGCGGTCTCGTCGGAATAGTTCATCGCCAGTTCGTTGAAGCGCTGCAGCTTCGCCTGCTTCTCGGCCACCCCAAGCATCACGTTGTCGCGCACGTTGAGCGTCTCGTCGAGCTGCGGCTCCTGCGGCAGGTAGCCGACGCGCGCGCCCTCGGCGCACCACGCCTCGCCGGTGAACTCGGTGTCGAGGCCGGCCATGATCCTCATCAGGGTCGATTTGCCCGAGCCGTTGACGCCGACGACACCGATCTTGACCCCGGGGAGGAAGTTCAGGTGGATGTCCTCGAAGCATTTCTTGCCGCCCGGATACGTCTTCGAGACGCCCTGCATGTGATAGACGTATTGATAGGCTGCCATGTCTGTGCCGCTCCGGTCCGGAATGAGATGATTGACCGGTCTGATAACGCTCTGCGCAGGCAGGAGCAATGGTCAGAGCGCGCGCGCGCAGGATCGGGGTGCGGGCGCGTCGCGCGCCAGCCAGTCCAGCAGCGCGTCAGACGGCATTGGCCGGGCCAGCCCGAATCCCTGGATGACGGGGCAACCGGCCCGGTGCAACACGGCGCTTTGCGCATCGGTCTCGACCCCCTCGGCCACGACAGTCATTCGCAGCTGGCGGCACAGGCGGATGAGGCCGCGCACGATCACGCGATTACGCGCATCGTGGTCCAGCCGGGCGATCATCGACCGGTCCAGCTTGATCGCGTCAACCGCGAGGCTCGACATATGCGCGATGCCGGCATAGCCCGTGCCGAAATCGTCCAGCGCAACGCGCATCCCGAAGGTCTTGAGACGGCGGATCGCGGTTGCCACGTCGACGCCGGACCCGTCGAGAACCGTCGTCTCCAGCACCTCGACGCAGATCTGGTCGAGTGGCAAGCTGCGGGATCCCACCGCTTGGGCAAGCCGATCCGGGTAGGCCGGATCGGCAAGGGTCTGGGCAGAGACATTGATCGACATGATCATCCGGTCGAACCCTGCCGCCTGCAGCGCCTCGAGCGCATCAAGCGCCTTTGACATTGCGATCTCGTCCAGCTCGGCCATCAGGCCCATTTCGGCCGCCGTTGCCATGAATGCACCCGGGGCGAGCAGGCCGCGGTCCGGATGCCGCCATCTGAGCAAAGCCTCGCAGCCGCTGATCGCGCCTGTCGCGAGGCTGAGCTGGGGTTGCAGATAAACCTCGAACTGGTCGGTGCGCAGAGCTTCGCCCAGATCCCGCCGCAAATGCTGCCGCCGTCGGTGCGCGCGCCCCATGTCATCGGTGTAGAGCATGACGCGGTCCCGTCCGCGCGCCTTGGAGACATCCAGCGCCATCTCGGCACGCTGAATCAGATGCTCGCCGGTCACGAATCCGCCGGGGGCCTGACACGCACCGACCGAGACCTTGACCTGAAAGCGTTTGTGCTGCCACTGCAACTCTTTGCAGAGGGCCGCGTGGATCGCGTGCGCGTGGCGCAGCAGCGCGGCGCCGTCAGCGACGCGGCACATCAGTGTGAATTCATCCCCGCCTGTGCGACCGACCAGATTTTCCGGCCCACCCTGCGCCCGCAGGCTCTCGGCCACATGACAGATCGCTGCATCACCGGCGCCGTGACCGAACCTCGCGTTGATCTCCTTGAGGTTGTCGATGTCGATCACCAAGATCCCGAGGATTCCGCGCGCCATATCCGCGCGTATGGCGGGCGACCGCATATGCGCTGCGAATCGCCTGCGGCTGAGCAGGCGGGTCAGGTCATCAAGCGTTTCCACCGGACGCAGAGCCGTTCGAGGAAAAACGGCCTGCACCTCGCGGGCCTCTTGAGGCAGGTCGTGTTGCACGCTGGAGAGCATTCGGATTTCCACTTTCGATTGAAAGCCCCTTTTTCTTTCCCTAGCCTACTCTTGTTAAAGTTGTGTCGCCACGGCTTACAAAGGTCAGAGTTAAAACCTAAAATTGTCCTTGCTTTGCGTGTCCGGGGGCATCACTTGACGCGCCTTGGCTCCATGTCCTGCGACACCCGCCCGTTGTTCCGGGCGCTGTCGCGGCGACGCCAAGCACCATGCGTCCGCGGTCGACAAACCCGGCATCGCTTGCAACTCCCGCCCTGCCCGCCTAATCCGAAAGAATGCTTGCCGATCAAAACGCGGGCCCGTGCCCACCTTGCCCGGCGCCGTTCAATCTTGCCGCCCATGTGATGGGTCAGGCAGAGATGTGGCCCGACAAGGTCGCGCTTGCCATCCTGCGGCCATCGGGCGCCGAGCGCTGGAGCTACGCGCGCCTGCGCGCAGCGATTCTCGGCACCGCGACGGGGCTCTTGCGTGCAGGTCTTGCACCCGGCGACCGGGTGCTGATGCGGCTTGGCAACACGGTGGAGTTTCCCATCGCCTATCTTGGCGCAATCGCCGCAGGGATGGTGCCGATCCTGACGTCAAGCCAGTTGACCGCGCCCGAAGTGGCCGGGATCATCGACACCACGGACCCGCGCCTGATCCTGCGGGCGAGTGACTTTGCCTGTCCCGAGACGAATATTCCGATCCTCGACGCGCCCGCGTTGCATGCCATGCGCGATCTGCCTGCCGCAGAGTGGCACATGGGCGATCCTGACCGCACGGCGTATATCGTCCATACCTCGGGAACGTCCGGCCTCCCTCGCGCGGTCTGCCACGCGCATCGGGCGATCTGGGCGCGGCGGATGATGCATCAAGACTGGTACGGACTGCGCGCCGAGGACCGCATGTGTCACGCGGGTGCCTTCAACTGGACCTTCACGCTCGGCACCGGGTTGCTGGATCCATGGACCGTCGGCGCGACCGCGCTGATCCCCGCCCGCGAGGTGACGCTCGCGCAGATCCCGCTGCTTCTGAAGCGGTACGATGCAACGCTTTTTGCAGCGGCACCAGGAATTTACCGCAAGTTATTGAAGAATGACACGAAGCTGTCCCTGCCGCATCTACGTCACGGCCTTTCGGCCGGTGAAAAGCTGTCGGACACCCTGCGGCAGACGTGGCAGGACGCCACGGGCACGCCGATCCACGAGGCGTTCGGGCTTTCGGAATGTTCGACCTTCATCTCGGGCAGCCCGGATCACCCCGCCACCCCCGGCACCATTGGCCGTCCGCAGAGGGGACGGCGCGTCGCGATCATCGGCGCGGACGGGCCGGTCAGCACCGGCGAGGACGGCACCATAGCCGTGCACCGCTCGGATCCCGGGCTGATGCTCGGCTATCTCGACGCGCCAGAGGCGACGGCCGATAAATTCGCCGATGAATGGTTCCTCACCGGAGATCAGGGAATGATGGACGATGATGGCCAGATCACCTGTCTGGGCCGCGTGGACGACATGATGAACGCGGGCGGGTTTCGCGTATCGCCGATCGAGGTCGAGACGGCCCTCGCCCCGTATCCCGGCATCGGCGAGATCGCGGTCACCGATATCGAGGTGAAAGAGGATGCACGTGTGATCATGGCCTTCTATACCGGCCCGAGACGATCCATCCCGCAGACCTTGACGCGTTCGCGCAGCAACGGCTTGCGGCCTACAAGGCCCCGCGCGGCTACATACATGTGGATGCGCTGCCCACCGGGGCGAATGGCAAACTCCTGCGCCGCGCGTTGCGGCCGATCTACGAGGACCTCCATGGTCAAGCTTGACATAATTTCCGACCCGATCTGCCCGTGGTGCTATATCGGCAAGACGCTTCTGGATCAGGCGCTCGACCAGCGCCCCGACCACCCGTTCGAGATCGAGTGGCACCCGTTCCAGCTCAACCCCGAGATGCCGGCAGAGGGTATGGACAGGACGGCCTATCTGGAGGCCAAGTTCGGCGGCCGGGACGGCGCGGCGCGCGCCTATGAGCCGGTGCTGGAACGGGCCGAGGCGGCAGGGTTGACCATAGACTTTGCGGTCATCCAGCGCACACCGAACACGCTTGATGCGCACAGGACCCTACACTGGGCGGGAATCGAGCAGTGTCAGGACCGGATGGCAATGGCGCTGTTCGCGGCTTATTTCTACGAGGGCCGCGATATCGGTGACCACGAGGTTCTGGCGGATTTGGCCGACACGCTCGGGATGGACGGCGCGGTGATCCGGCGGCTCCTGGGATCGGACGCGGACCGCGACAGCATACAGGCGCGCGATACGCAGTTCCGCGAGATGGGGATTACCGGCGTGCCGACCTTCATCGTCGGGGGCGAGCACGCCGTGCCCGGCTGTCAGCCGGCAGAGCTTTGGTGCAAGGTGATCGACGATCTGGCAGCCGCCGCCGACGCCTGAGGGGCGGGGGTGATCCGGGGTTGGCCTGGAGCGGACGTTGAGGCTTGGATCAATGCGCGGAATCAAGCCCGAAGGGCGCCGCGCATCGTCATGCTGGAAGCATGCCTCCGGCATGACGCCGCCCCACGGCACGGCGATTTGGCTGCAACCTGCGCATCGCATTGAGGTTTTTCGGACCTAGCGAGATATAGCACTGCTATACGCGCGTTGGATCGCCGCACCGCGGCCCGTCGATGCGCGGCTCATCTTGAACGAGCGCTCAAGGCCGTGCCCGCCCGCCGCGCATCCACGCCACAACGGGGACCTTCACTCAGCCTTCGAACCCTCTCAAGGCCCAATCAGGCGATCTCCACGCCCAGATGCTTGGCCACCGCGAAGATGTCCTTGTCGCCGCGCCCGCACATGTTCAGCACCACCAGATGATCGCGCGGCAGATCGGGAGCGATCTTAATGAGATGCGCCAATGCGTGCGACGGTTCCAGCGCGGGAATGATCCCTTCCTGTGCGCAGCAAAGCTGGAACGCCTCGAGCGCCTCTGTATCGGTGATAGAGACATATTGCGCCCGGCCAACATCATGCAGCCAGCTGTGCTCCGGCCCGATCCCCGGATAATCCAGCCCCGCCGAAATCGAGTGCCCTTCGAGGATCTGCCCATCATCGTCCTGCAAAAGGTACGTGCGGTTGCCGTGCAGCACGCCCGGACGCCCACCATTCAATGACGCGCAATGCTCCATCCGGTCATCGACGCCGTGGCCGCCGGCCTCGACCCCGATCAGCGCCACGTCCTTGTCGTCAAGGAACGGGTAGAAGAGCCCCATGGCGTTCGATCCGCCACCGATCGAGGCGATCAGCGTGTCGGGCAGACGCCCCTCGGCGGCATGCATCTGCTCGCGCACTTCCTGCCCGATGATCGACTGGAAATCGCGTACCATCGCCGGATAGGGGTGCGGCCCCGCCACCGTGCCGATGCAGTAGAACGTGTCGCGCACATTGGTCACCCAGTCGCGCAGGGCGTCGTTCATCGCGTCCTTGAGCGTGCCGCGCCCGCTGGTCACAGGAACGACCTCCGCGCCGAGAAGCTTCATGCGGAACACGTTTGGCGCCTGCCGTTCGGCATCATGGGCGCCCATGTAGACAACGCATTGCAGCCCGAACTTGGCACAGACCGTCGCTGTGGCGACACCGTGCTGCCCAGCACCGGTTTCGGCGATGATCCGCTTCTTGCCCATCCGGCGGGCGAGGATGATCTGGCCCAGCACGTTGTTGATCTTGTGCGCGCCCGTGTGATTCAGCTCGTCCCGCTTGAGATAGATCTTGGCACCGCCCAGGTACTCGGTCAGCCGCTCGGCATGGTATAGCGGAGACGGCCGCCCAACGTAATGCGTCCAGAGGTGGTGCATCTCGTCCCAGAAGGACGGATCGGTCTTGGCATGCTCGTAGCACTCTTGAAGCTCGAGGATCAGCGGCATGAGCGTTTCCGACACGAAGCGCCCTCCAAAATCGCCGAAGCGTCCCTTGTCATCGGGGCCGGTCATGAAGCTGTTGAACAACTCGTTCATTGCGTGTGCACCTTTGTGTCCCGTGTTCTGGCTGACATATGAGACCCGAACGGTATTTTCCAGTACAAAGCGCGTCCTCCGATCAGTTGCGGACGCAAGCGCATCGCGGCCGGATTGTGATTTTTCCATCTGCCCTGTTGCGCGGCGCGTTTTTTTGCCGGAACGTGACTTGGGCCTATCCTGTAGTCAGTTAACGAAAACGGGAGGCGCGCATGACAGACACGAGGTCCGACCGCTTGACCGACACACCTGGCAACGACACCCTGATCGCGCACCTGCGTGACATCGTCGGGCGACGCCATTGCCTGACCAGCGACAGGCAGACCGAACGCTTCCGCAAGGGCTGGCGCTCGGGCGAAGGAGACGCGCTTTGCGTGGTGCAGCCCGGATCGCTGCTGGAGCAGTGGAAGGTGCTTCAGGCCTGTGTTGCCGCCGACAAGATCCTGATATTCCAGGCCGCCAATACCGGCCTCACTGAAGGCTCCACGCCAAAGGGCCGGTATGACCGCGACGTGGTGCTGATCAACACCCGGCGGATGGATGGCCTGCAAAGCCTCGATGGCGGGCGCCAGGTAATCGCCCTGCCCGGCGCCACGCTGTTCGGACTTGAAAAGATGCTCAAACCCATGGGGCGTCAGCCGCATTCGGTGATCGGGTCCTCGTGCATCGGGGCGTCGGTGATGGGCGGCGTGTGCAACAATTCCGGTGGCTCGCTGGTCGAGCGCGGGCCGTCCTATACCGAGCTGTCGCTGCACGCGCGCATCGCCGAAGACGGGAAGATCGAGCTGGTCAATCACCTCGGGATCCGTCTGGGCGAGACCCCCGAAGAGATCCTAACACGGCTGGAGACGGGCGATTTCGACGCGGCGGATGTCGAGGCCACGAACAAGAAGGCGTCCGATACCGATTATGTCGCCCGCGTGCGCGATGTCGACGCAAGGACCCCCGCGCGGTTCAACGCCGACAAGCGCCGGCTTTACGAGGCGGCGGGCTGCGCGGGCAAGCTTGCAGTCTTTGCCGTGAGGCTGGACACCTACCCGGTCCCCGACAGCGAAGCGACCTTCTATATCGGCACCAACGATCCGGCCGAGCTGACAGCATTGCGCCGTCATATTCTGAAGAATTTCGATCACGTGCCGGTCTCGGGTGAATACATGCAGCGCGCATGTTTCGATATCTCAGACAAGTACGGCAAGGACACGGTGCGGATGATCGACTGGCTGGGCACCGACCGGCTGCCGATGTTCTTTGCGCTGAAGGGCGCGCTGGACACGCGGTTCAACAAGTTCCGCCTGACCCGAGGTCTGACCGACAAGGTGATGCAGCTTCTGGCGCGCCTGACCCCGGATCATCTGCCACGCCGTCTGCGCGACTGGCGCGACAGATACGAGCATCACCTGATCCTGAAGATGCGCGATGGCGGCATCGACGAGGCACGCGGGTTCCTGAAGGACTTCTTCGGCGCGCGCTCTGGCGAGCACTTCGAATGCACCCCGCGCGAGGCCAAGCTCGCCGGTCTGAACCGGTTTGCCGCCGCGGGGGCCGCGATCCGCTATCAGAACATCCATCGCGGCGAGGTCGAGGATATCCTCGCGCTCGACATCGCCTTGCGGCGCAATGACGAGGACTGGCTGGAACAGCTGCCGCCCGAGATCGACGACAAGATCGAACACAAGCTTTATTACGGGCACTTCTTCTGCCACGTACTGCATCAGGATTACGTCGTGAAAAAGGGGGTCGATCCGCATGCGCTGAAAGATCGGATGCTCGCGCTGCTCGACGCGCGGGGTGCGGAATACCCCGCCGAGCACAATGTGGGGCATCTCTACCCGGCCAAGCCTGATCTCGCGGCGCATTACATGGCCTGCGACCCCACCAACAGCTTCAACCCCGGGATCGGCAAGATGTCACGCCGCAAAGGGTACGGGTAGGCCGACGCGATGACACCCAGACATGACGTGAGACCCTGTTCAATGAACGGCCTTCCATCACGCCGCCATGCGTCCCGAGCATGTGGGTCATGCCTGAAATGGGGTAACTCGGCCCGTCCATCCGAGTTAGGAGCACAATTGCAAGCATAATGGTTTAGCATTAAACCAATTCGGCGCAGCAATGCGTCCCATCAGAGGAGAAGGGGGAGAGATGACACAGATCCCAGACATAGACCCGGTCGAGTCTCTGGAATGGCAGGAAGCCGTCGAGGACGTGATCGCCCGCGATGGAGCCAACCGCGCGCACCATCTTCTTGACAAGGCCGTGCAGGCCGCCCGCGCCGCCGGGGCAAACCTGCCCTTTTCCGCAACCACCCCTTATCAGAACACCATCCCCGCCGACGATCAGGAACCCTTTCCCGGCGATGTCGAAATGGAATGGCGCATACGCACCATCAATCGATGGAACGCGATGGCCACCGTCGTGCGCCGCAACAAGGAAAGCAGCGAATATGGCGGACATATCGCGTCGTTTGCGTCCTCGGCGGTCATGTACGATATCGGGCTCAACCATTTCTGGCGCGCGAAATCGGCGATGCATGGCGGCGACCTGGTGTTTTTTCAGGGTCACGTGATCCCCGGGATCTACGCACGCTCCTTCATGGAGGGCCGCATCACTGAGGCGCAGCTTGAAAACTTCCGCTCGGAGGTGGATGGCAAGGGCCTGTCGTCCTACCCGCATCCATGGCTGATGCCGGATTACTGGCAGTTCCCGACCGTCTCGATGGGTCTCGGCCCGCTGATGGCGATCTACCAGGCACGGTTCATGAAATACATGCACAACCGCGGACATATCGACATGGCCGACCGCAAGGTGTGGTGTTTTCTGGGCGATGGCGAGATGGACGAACCCGAGAGCCGCGGGGCAATCGATCTGGCCGCGCGCGAGGGGCTCGACAACCTGATTTTCGTGATCAACTGCAACCTGCAACGCCTCGACGGGCCGGTGCGCGGCAACGGCAAGATCGTGCAGGAACTCGAAGGCGATTTCCGCGGCGCGGGCTGG
>JAWLGF010000017.1:33520-37092 GCA_041685205.1 Roseovarius sp. | reverse complement strand
CGCCGTGCTGGAGACCGCCCCGCGCGAGGGCGAGCCCGAACGCGTGACCTTTTCCGAGCGTTTCGCCTGTCCGGTCAGCGGCTTCACCATCCCCGAGATTGAGCCGCGGCTGTTTTCCTTCAACGCGCCCTTCGGCGCCTGTCCCGATTGCGACGGGCTGGGGGTGGAGCTGTTCTTTGACGAAAAGCTGGTCGTGCCGGACGCGGCGCTGCCCATCACCAAGGGGGCCATCGCACCCTGGCGCAAGGGCAAAAGCCCGTATTTCACCCAGACGATCAACGCCATCGCCGCGCATTACGAGTTCGACAAGACGACCCCCTGGAAGGATCTGCCCGCGCATGTGAAGCAGGTGTTTCTGTACGGCTCCGGCGACGAGGAGATCCTGTTTCGTTATGACGAGGGCGGGCGCGTCTACCAGGTGAGCCGCGTTTTCGAGGGGGTGATCCCCAACATGCAGCGGCGCTACACCGAGACCGACAGCGCCTGGATCCGCGAGGAGTTCGAGCGGTATCAGAACAATCGCCCCTGCGGCACCTGCGGCGGCTACCGGTTGCGCGAAGAAGCGCTCGCGGTGCGCATCGCCGGGATACACGTGGGGCAGGTTGTGCAGATGTCGATCAAGGAGGCGTTTGACTGGTGCGAAACCGTACCGGACAGCCTTTCTCAGCAAAAAAACGAGATCGCCCGCGCCATCCTCAAGGAGATCCGCGAGCGGCTGGGATTTCTCAACAATGTCGGGCTGGAATACCTGACGCTGTCGCGCAATGCGGGCACGCTGTCGGGCGGCGAAAGCCAACGCATCCGGCTGGCCAGCCAGATCGGATCGGGGCTGACCGGGGTGCTTTACGTCCTTGACGAGCCCTCCATCGGGCTGCATCAGCGCGACAACGGGCGGCTGTTGCAGACCCTTCGGAACCTGCGCGATCAGGGCAACACCGTGATTGTGGTCGAGCATGACGAAGAGGCGATCCGCACCGCGGATTACGTGTTCGACATCGGCCCCGGCGCGGGCGTGCATGGGGGCCGTGTGGTCAGCCACGGCACGCCGGAGGCTGTCGCCGCCGATCCCGCCTCTGTCACCGGGCAATACCTGTCAGGCGCGCGCGAGATCGCGGTGCCCGCCAAGCGTCGCAAGGGCAATCGCAAGAAGCTGACGGTGGTCAAGGCGACGGGCAACAACCTCAAGGATCTGACGACGGAGTTTCCGCTTGGCAAGTTCGTCTGTGTCACGGGCGTGTCGGGCGGTGGAAAATCCACGCTGACCATCGAGACGCTGTTCAAGACCGCCTCGATGCGTCTCAATGGTGCGCGGCACGCGCCCGCACCCTGCGAGACGATCAAGGGGTTGGAGCATCTCGACAAGGTGATCGATATCGACCAGCGCCCCATTGGACGCACGCCGCGCTCCAACCCGGCGACCTATACCGGCGCGTTCACGCCGATCCGGGACTGGTTCGCGGGGCTGCCTGAAGCCAAGGCGCGCGGCTACAAGCCTGGTCGGTTTTCGTTCAACGTGAAGGGTGGCCGCTGCGAGGCCTGTCAGGGCGATGGCGTCATCAAGATCGAGATGCATTTTCTGCCGGATGTCTATGTTGAATGCGAGACCTGCAAGGGCGCGCGCTACAATCGAGAGACGCTGGAAATAAAGTTCAAGGGCAAGAGTATAGCGGACGTTCTTGATATGACGGTTGAAGAGGCGCAGGCGTTCTTTCAGGCTGTGCCGTCGATCCGCGAGAAGATGGATGCGCTGATGCGCGTCGGTCTGGGCTACGTCAAGGTCGGCCAGCAGGCGACCACGCTGTCGGGTGGCGAGGCGCAGCGCGTGAAGCTGTCCAAGGAGCTGGCCAAACGCTCGACCGGGCGCACGCTCTACATTCTCGACGAGCCGACGACGGGTCTGCATTTCGAGGATGTGAAAAAGCTGCTGGACGTGCTGCACGAGCTTGTCGATGCCGGGAACACGGTCGTGGTCATCGAGCACAATCTTGATGTCATCAAGACCGCCGACCACATCATCGATATCGGGCCCGAGGGTGGCGACGGTGGTGGCGAACTGGTGGCCGCCGGCACACCCGAGGAGGTCGCCGAAGAAACGCGCAGCCATACCGGGCGCTATCTCAAGGAGATGCTGTCGACCCGACGCCGGGTTGCGGCAGAGTAGGCCGTCAGTCCAGAATCGCGGCCGCCGCGCCGATCAGGTCCAAAACTTCGCGCGTGTCGCGATCGACGCGATAAATGCGGTCGCCGACGCGGTAATAGGTCTCGTCAGGGTCCAGACCGTGACGTCCGGGATTGCGCAGGATCACGTAATCGCCCTGGATCTGATCCCCCCGCGTGTATCGCTCTGATTTCTTTGCAAGGCCCGGAGGCTGACATCCGTTCGCTTTCTTTGCCAAGCCGGGCGGGCAGCTTTTGGGCGCGGCCTCTGCGTGGCTGCCTACGACAAGGGATAATCCCATCAGGGTGAGTACAACAATGCGTGCCATCCAGCGCCCTTTCACGCTTGCGCACTGATACGATACCGGGCTGCGCGGCGTGCCGGAAACCCAAGCAACGCCGGACGGCGCTGTTTCACTTGAAGTTGCGGCTGTCCTTGATCTGGTCCCAGGCCCAGACGACCTGCTGCAACTGTTCCTCTTGGCTGCGGTCGCCGCCGTTGATGTCGGGATGCAGCACCTTGATCAGCGACTTGTAGGCCTTGCGCACGTCGGCCTTGGACCAGTGATCCTCGGCTTCGAGGATCTCGACGGCGCGCCGCTCTGTCGGAGGGAGCTTGCGACGCCCTGAACGCGCCTTTCCGGGGTTCTGCGTCGCGTTTTCGCCCAGCACCTGATGAGGGTCCTCGATGCCGAGTCGCGCCCACGCCCGCGCCTCGGGGTCGTTGAACTTGCGCGTCTCGCGATCCCACACCTTGTCCTTGGACGCTTGCGCGTTCAACTCCGCCTCTGTCGTGCCGTCGAAGAAATTCCACTTCAGGTTGTATTCTCGCACATGCGCCTGGCAGAACCAGTAGTAATCATCGAGGACATCCGGCGCCTTCGGGGCACGATATTTGCCAGGCTCCTCGCAACCGGGATGATCGCAAACACGCGTCGAGGTCTCTGACGCGCCGGACATGCTCCGTCGGCCGCGCGGGTTCTTCTTCTTTGCCGACGACACCGACAAGTCGAAACCGAAGGGGTCTGTTTTGGACATGGAACACACCTTTGACAGTCAGAACGCAAATTGTATCGCAAAACACCATGAATTGAAGGGGGCTTTGCAAAAAACTTCCCCATTGAGGACGCCTGCGGCTTGTCGCCGGCGGGGTCTGAGGCACGATAAGATTTTGAAAAGGCGTGGGAATTTGAAAGGCAGCGACATGGTTCGGTGGATTGGACACACACGCGCCGACACCGGGCGTTCGCTGACCGGTCAAGACTTGGATCCGCACCGGATTATTGATGCAACCCGACCGATCATGGCCTCGCATCGCTCCGCCAATCCAGTCGTTGCGTTCCCGTGTCCTGATGCGCTGGCCGTTAGACCCATGGACCGCAAGAACGCCCAAGGGTCTCGTAACGAAGCGCGCC
>JAWLGF010000017.1:0-33420 GCA_041685205.1 Roseovarius sp. | reverse complement strand
GCTCCGCCAATCCAGTCGTTGCGTTCCCGTGTCCTGATGCGCTGGCCGTTAGACCCATGGACCGCAAGAACGCCCAAGGGTCTCGTAACGAAGCGCGCCTAATTGAACCTATGGTTGATTGCGCCCGGCATCCGGCGATACGGTGCCAGACATCCCCCTATTTCGGGCCGGGCCCAATGATCATGACCATCTGGCGGCCTTCCATCTTGGGCATGTTCTCGACCCGGCCGACATCCTTCACGTCTTCCGAAATCCGCTCGAGCAGATCACGTCCGAGATCCTGATGCGCCATTTCGCGGCCTCGAAAGCGTAGCGTGACCTTGACCTTGTCGCCGGCCTCGAGGAACCTCAGCACATTGCGCATTTTCACGTCATAGTCATGCGTGTCGGTGCCGGGGCGAAACTTCACCTCCTTGACCTCGATGATCTTCTGCTTCTTGCGCGCTTCGGATTCGCGTTTCTGCTGTTCGTACTTGAACTTGCCGTAATCCATGATCTTGCAGACCGGCGGATTGGCATTCGGCGAGATTTCCACGAGGTCGAGCCCGGCTTGTTCGGCCATGTCGAGGGCGGTTCTCGGGGAGACGACCCCGGCATTCTCGCCGTCGGCTCCAATCAAGCGAATTTCATTTGCACGAATCTTTTCGTTGACCCTCGGGCCTGTGTCACGCGACGGCGGCGCGTTGTGCGGTCTGCGAGCTATGGTATCGATCCTTTGATGGTTGTATGGTCTGTGCTGCGTTGGCTCGTCAAAATAGACGTGGGCGAGATGGCTTTCAAGCCGCAAAATCGGCTGAGTTGGGCCGATATCGATGCAATTTGTCTCTTGCGGGTTTCCTTTCATCGAACCATTTGGCACAGGTATTGAAGAGGGCTGCCGCGACAAGCGCGAGGGCCCATCCTAGTTTGGGAGACGGTTATGAAAAACCTGATTTGGATCGTGCTGGCCGTGATCGTGCTTGGTGGAGGCTATATGCTTTTCACCGGCAAATCGGTCGATGAGTTGATGGAGGATGTTTCCAGCGACTCGCAGGTCCTCGACGAGCCCGATGCGGAAGAGGAGCCCGGCGAGACCACATCCGACGGGTCGGATGGCACCGGTCAGGACGACTCCAGCGACACGGATAGCGTCGAAGATACCGCCTCTGACACGGCGGATGATGTGGGAGACGCTGCCGAAGAAGCAGCCGGGGCTGTGGAAGACGGCGCAGAAGAGGCCGCCGACGAAGTTGGCGAAACTGCAGAGGATGCAGCGAATTTCGCAGACGAAACGGCATCCGGGGTTGAGGAAGAGGCCGAAGAAGCCGCGGACGCCGCAAATGAGAACGGCGACGACACCGCCAAGGAGGCAGAGGAGGCTGTCGACCGGATCCGGCAAATGGGCGAAGACGCCGCGGAAGAAGCCGAAGAAACAGCACGTCAGTCGATCGAACGAGCACAGGAGGCGGCTGGCGGCAGCGAGGAAGATGCCGCGTCCGACGCACAAGACTCCTTTGACGAGGCCACGGGAGGGTCTTCAAGCGACGACAACGGCGATACATCCGCTGGCGCATCGGAAGATGCGGCTCAATCCGACGGGTCCGAAGAAGGTGCAAGCGGCAGTGACGATCTGTCGCCCGGGACGAACGAGCCCACGCCCGACGCGCTGACCGTTGAGAATTTCGACATGGACGAGGCGCGCGCCCTGCTTGAGGAGTCCGAATTGGGTGAAACCACGCAGGAACTGTTCGTGGACAGTCTCGAACGTGCCGAGGACAATGAAAGCATGCTGGAGAATTCTCTTGAATCGATCCGGCGCGCCCTTGGGTACTGATCACAACTTGCGTTCAAAAAATCCGCGCGGGCAAAGGCTCGCGCGGGGTTTTTATCGCTTGGGTCTTGAGGATCAGTCTAGGAACGCTTTTTCCACGACATATTCCTTCGGTTCCGAGTTCGCCCCTTCGCGTAGCCCGTAGCCTTCGAGCAGTTCCTTTATCTCGAGGTTGAAGGCCAGGTTGCCACAGACCATGGCGCGATCCGTCTCGGGGGCGAGCGGGGCCACGTCAAGATCGGCGTAGACCTCGCCCGAGCGCATTAGATCGGTGATCCGCCCCATTTTCTGGCTCTTTTCGCGGGTTGTGGTGGGATAATAGCGCAGCTTGTCGTGAAAGCCTTCGCCCATCAGTTCGGCCAGCATCTCGTCGCTGCGGATCCCGTCAATCAGATCGCGGCCGTATTCCAGTTCGCCAACCTCGCGGCAGGTATGCGTCAGGATGACCTCGTCGTAATCCTCAAAGGTTTGCGGGTCGCGTAGCAGCGATGCGAACGGCGCAATGCCGGTGCCCGTGGCGAACAGCCACAACCGCTTGCCCGGCAGCAGCGCGTCATGCACCAGCGTTCCCACCGGCTTGGGGCGCAGGATGATCTGATCGCCCGGTTCGATATGCTGCAGCCGCGAGGTCAGCGCGCCGTCCTGCACCTTGATCGAGTAGAACTCCAGCTCGTCATCCCAGGACGGCGAGGCGATGGAATAAGCGCGCAACAGTGGCTTTTCCTTGCCGGTTTTCGCATCCTCGGCCATCAGACCGATCATGACGAATTCACCCGACCGAAAGCGCAGCGAGGCCGGGCGAGTCACCCGGAAGGAAAACAGACGGTCGGTGTAATGTTGCACCTGCGTCACGGTCTGCGCATCCGGCAACACGATGTTCTTTGGCTTTTTCTCGGTCGCTTGGGTCACGGGGGTTATCTTGTCCATGCTGTCTGTTGCCGGTCGATCTGCTCCGGCATCCTTTCATAATCCTTGATTGGTGTCAGGTGAAGGCGATTATCAGCCGCGCAGCCGCGCCTGATAGTCATTCGCCTGCCAGTTCGCGCGGGCCAGCCACTGGTCCTCGGGCTGACGGCGGGCGAGATCATCCGAAATCTCGACCTCGTCGAACCCCGACCGCCGGGCCATCGCGTATTGGTCGGCAATCACGTGGCCTCGTGCTCGCAGCCGCCCGGCATAGCCCATCAGCCGTAGCTCGCGCGCGGTGGTGAAGCCGCGCCCGTCGGCGACGGCTGGAAAATCCACACGGATCATCTCGACCCCGTCCAGCCGTCCGGCCAGCGTGGCCGGATCGATGTCGTTCGGCAGATCGAGCGCGGTCGTGCCCGGACCCGCCATATCAATCGCTGTTATGGCGCCGATCCAATCCTCGGGCGCAAAGCCCTTGTCGGTGACGATGACAGTCATACGGAAACTCCTTTTCGCACCACCTGGCCATTGACGAAGTGGATGCCACATTCGCTTTTGTCCTGCCCGCGCCAGCGGCCCGATCGTGGATCCTCGCCGGGTGCCACGGGTGTGGTGCAGGGGATGCAGCCGATCGACGGATAGCCCTTGGCAACCAGCGGATGGCGGGGCAGGCGGTTTTCCTCCATATAGGTCTGCAGATCGTCGCGCGTCCAGTGCGCCAGCGGGTTGACCTTGATCCGGTCTGTGCCTTCTTCCAGTTCGAAGAAGTCCAGTGCCGTTCGCAGGCCCGTCTGATACCGCTTGCGACCGGTGATCCAGCCATCGAACCCCGACAATGCGCGTTGCAGCGGCACCGTCTTGCGCAGCGCGCAGCAGGCGTCGGGATCGCGCTGGTGCAGCGTGCCGTCCGGGTGCTGTGCGGTCACATCCTTGCGCGCGGCACGAATGATCCGCACATCGGAGAGGGCCAGCCGTTCGGCCAGCTCCTGCTGGTAGACCAGCGTCTCGGCGAACAGCATCTCGGTGTCGATGAAGATCACAGGCGTCGTGCGCCGGGTGATCGAGACCATGTGCAGCAGCACGACGGACTCGGCCCCGAAGCTCGAGACCAGCGCGAGCGCCCCGGCCTGCGGGTCGCGCAGCGCATGCTCCAGCACCGAGATCGCCGAGTGGTGGTGGTAGCGCTCGTTCAGCGCGCGCACCCGTTCCTGAAGATCATTCCGCGGCATGCGCACGGCCCTGTCCGTCGTAAAGCGCGGATTTGAAAGGCGCCATCCCGAGACGCGTATAGGCTTGCAGGAACGTCTCGTCCGGCCCCTCGCGCAGGTCGAGATAGGCTAGGATCAGGCGCTCTACCGCCGATACGATCTCGTCATAGGCAAAGCCGGGGCCGGTGCGGGTGCCGATGGCGGTGCTTTCGGACGGATCGCCGCCAAGGGTGATCTGGTAGTTCTCGACGCCTGCGCGGTCGAGACCCAGAATGCCGATATGGCCGACATGGTGATGCCCGCAGGCATTGATGCAGCCCGAGATCTTGATCTGCAGATGGCCGACATCATGCTCGATCTTCAGCTCTTCCAGCCGGTTCGAGATGCCCTGCGCCACGGGGATCGAGCGCGCCGTAGCCAGCGCGCAGTAATCCATGCCCGGACAGGCGATGATGTCCGAGGCCAGGCCGATATTGCCCGTTGCCAGACCTGCGTCGCGCAGGGCGGCGTGCACGGCGGGAATATCGGCCAGCGCCACATGCGGCAGCACGAGGTTCTGCGCATGGGTCACGCGAATGTCGCCATTTCCGTAGGTTTCGGCCAGATCGGCCACCATGCGCATCTGATCGGCCGATGCATCGCCGGGTGTCGCGCCATGCGCCTTGAGGCTGATCGTGACGATGCCGTGATCGGGATGTTTATGCGGCGTCACGTTGGTGTCGGTCCATGCCCGAAAGACCGGATCGGCGTCTCGGGCCGCAGTATACGGAGCCGGATCCCGCGATGTCAGCGCGGGCGTGACGAAGGCCGCATCGATGCGGTCCAGCCACGCCTGATCGATGCCGGTGAAGGCTGCGCGCCGGTTCGGAAACTCGGCCTCGACCAGCTCGCGTATCTCGTCAAGCCCGGTCTCGTGTACGGTGATCTTTACCCGCGCCTTGTACTTGTTGTCGCGCCGCCCGAGCCGGTTATACGTTGCGAGGATCGCTTCGAGGTAAGGCAACAGATCCGCGCGCGGCAGGAACGCCTTGAGGCGTTTTGCGACCATCGGCGTACGGCCCATGCCGCCGCCGATCCAGATCTCGTAGCCGCGCGTTCCGTTCCGCTCGACGATGCGGATGCCGATGTCATGGCTTTTCATCACCGCGCGGTCGCTCTCGGACGCGATCACGGCGATCTTGAACTTGCGCGGCAGGAATTGGAACTCCGGGTGGTCTGTGGACCATTGCCGAAGCAATTCGGCCACCGGGCGCGGGTCCTCGATCTCGTCGGCGGCGGCACCTGCGAAGTGATCGGATGTGATGTTGCGGATCGTGTTACCGCTGGTCTGGATGGCGTGCATGCCGACCTCGGCCAACGCGTCGAGCATGTCCGGCACGTCGCGCAATCTCGGCCAGTTGAACTGGATATTCGTGCGCGTGGTGAAATGGCCATAGCCCTTGTCCCACCGCTCGGCCAGATAGGCCAGTTGCCGCATTTTCGCCGGGTCGAGCGAGCCGTAAGGCACCGCCACGCGCAGCATGTAGGCGTGCAGTTGCAGATAAAGCCCGTTCATCAGGCGCAGCGGCTTGAACTCGTCCTCGGTCAGGCTGCCGTCGATGCGGCGCTCGACCTGTGCGCGGAACTGGCGGTTGCGTTCCGCCACGAAGGCGGTGTCGAATTCGGTGTACTTGTACATCTGATGCTCCTGCGCGTCTCGCGTGGGTCAGGCTTGTTGCAGGCCGTCGGCCTGTTTGCCGTGAAAGCGGTTCGACGGGCCCGTGCGGCGGAACTCCTCGCGGAAATGTGCAGGTTCCGGCCCGTCCGCTCCGGACCGCACGTCCGCAAGGTAGGCGCCCACGACTTCGGCAGACCGGGACTGTGCCTGAAGCAACCTGTACTGGGCGTCGGCCTCGTCGGTCAGGATGTCGGCCTCTGCGAGATCGCGTGACCACCGATCATCGTCGGTCAGGTAAACGACATCGCCTTCGAGCAGTGCATTGGCGGTGATCACCTTGGGGGTGAATTCTCTGGGCATCTCAGGCAAGCTCCTGTCTGGATCGGTCGAAGGCCGCTTCCGCGGCGCGGGGCGCGAGGCCGAGAAAGGTCAGGGCGGGGCCGGTCATCTCGGTGGCGGCGAGATCGGCAGGCAGCCGGTCGAGCGTCGTTGACAGCACGCGCTGCGCGGGCAGCGTGGCGTTCTCGATCACCGTCACGGGCGTCGCGCGATCCGCGCCATGCATGATCAGGCGTCCCTGAATGAACCGCGCGGATTTCTTGCCCATGTAGATGGCGGCGACCTCGTTCGGACGTGCGAGGGCCTGCCAGTCGTGATCGACGAAGCCTTTCATGTCATGCCCGGTCAGAAACCGCACCGCTGCGTTGCGCCCGCGTTTGGTCAGGCTCTGCCCGATGGCGGCGACCGAGGCCGACGCGGCGGTGATCCCCGGCACGACATGCCAGGAGATGCCGGCGCCGGTGACGGCGTCGATTTCCTCATCCAGACGGCCGAAGACCGTGGGATCCCCCCCCTTGAGCCGCACGACCTGCGCCCCTGTCCGAGCATGGTGGACGATCAGCGCATTTATGTCGTCCTGGGCCATCGCCGGGCCGAACCCCCGCTTGCCGGCGTCGAGGAGGCGGGCATCGTGTCCCGCCAGATCGAGAATGTCGCGCGATACGAGACGATCATGGATCACCACATCGGCCGCTTGCAGCGCACGCAGCGCCTTGATCGTCAGAAGGTCCGGGTCACCGGGTCCCGCGCCAACAAAGGTGACATGGCCGGTTGGCATTTCTGTGTTGTGATCTCGGGGCATCGCCGACCCTTTGCGCGTGATTTTCTGATGCCGGCAATATAGGAAAATTTCCCTTTAAATGACCATAGATCCCAATTGAAAAGAATTATCGTTCCGTTTAAAGCATCAAGCCAGCTACTTTTTCCGGAAGAAGGGAGGAATTGGAATGACGGTCCGTCTCGACAGTCTCGATCGGAAAATCCTCGCGCAGTTACAGGCGGACGGCGGCCAGTCGCTGGACGAGATCGCAAGCGCGGTGGGCAGTTCCAAGACCCCGGTCTGGAACCGGATTCGCAAGATGCGCGAAGGCGGCGTCATTCGTCAGCAGACCTATCTGCTGGATCCGGATGCGCTCGGGCTGGAGGCTTGCTTTTTCGTTCTCATCCGCACGTCGGAGCATGATGCCGACTGGCAGCGCCGGTTTCTGACCGCGCTGCAGGAACGTCCCGAGGTCATGGAGGCCCACAGGCTTGCGGGCGATATCGATTATATCCTGAAGGTGCGTGTCGCCAATGCGCGGGCGTATGACACGTTCTATCAGGCGCTGATATCAGAGGTGAAGGTGCATAACGTGACCGCGCTGCTGTCGATGGAGGAGATCAAGTCGACGACGATGCTGCCGATTTGACGTCGGTCTTGGGGGCGCTGCCCCCGCCGGCCCTGCGGGCCGACTCCCCCGGGGTATTTAGGCCAAGAAGAAATTTCAGTTCGCGGTTTCTAGGGCTTGGATGATTTCGGAAAACTCCGGGGCCTTCAGGCTCGCGCCGCCGACAAGGGCGCCGTCGACATTGGAGATGGCAAAGATCTCGGCCGCGTTGCCGGGCTTGACCGAGCCGCCGTAAAGCAGAGGGATGGCGTCGGCCGTATCTTCGCCAAGGCGATCGGCGAGACGGCGGCGCAGAAAGTCGTGGACCTCTGCGATCTGGGCGTTCGTCGGGGTGTGGCCGGTGCCGATAGCCCAGACCGGCTCGTAGGCGATCACGGTGTTCTGCGCGGTGGCGCCATCCGGCAGGGATGTGTCGAGCTGGTCTGCAATCACGTCGAGGGTCTGCGCAGCTTCACGCTCGGCCAGTGTCTCGCCAAGACAAATCACGGCGGTGAGACCCGACCCCCATGCCGCAGCGACTTTTTCAGCAACGAGGGCGCTGGATTCAGCGTGGTTCTCGCGCCGTTCGGAGTGCCCAAGCAAAACGGCTGCCCCCCCCGCATCCGCGATCATGGCGGCCGAGATATCACCGGTATGAGAACCGGACTCCGCGGCGTGACAATCCTGCGCCCCGATGCGCATGGGGTGATCGGATGCGAGCGCGGCCGCCCGGGCGAGGAGCGTTACGGGGGGGCAGAGCAGCAGATCCACGCTGGGCGAAGGGTGGGTTTTGGTCAGCCTGCCGATTTCGGCAAGGCTGGCCGTCGTACCGTTCATTTTCCAATTTCCCGCGCACAGCTTGCGTGCCATGTGATTGGCATCCTTTTAATTGAATGTTTTTGGGGATCAGGCCGTGTGCGCATCATGTCTCGCGCAATTCTCGGAACAATCCGGCAAAGCCAGCAACGTGGTCGCAAAGGGTGCTCTTCAGATGAATTGCCTGAGCACCAAGTTTCACGACAGAGCCGACAGCGTGAGCCAATGAACGATCACATGTTTTCGAATTTGATCGACTCGCCGCATCCGCAGGATTCGGTGACGTTCGGGTTGTTGAAGACGAAACCGGATTCCAGCAGGGATGTCTGATAGTCGATCTCGGTGCCAAAAAGAAACATCTGCGCCATCGGCGCGATCATGATCCGCGCGCCGTCCTGCTCGACCACCTCGTCATGGGGATCGACTTCGGTGACGTATTCCATCGTGTATTCCATGCCTGCGCAGCCGCCCTTCTTGACGCCGATGCGCAGGCCCTGATGGTGATCTCGATCCATCAGCCCCGATATTCGGCTGGCTGCGGCCGGGGTGAGCGAGACTGCCTGTTTTCCAGGAATTCCAAACATTCGTTTCGCCTTTCAACGTCGGATGCGCATTACATGAAGCCCAGTTCGAGCCGGGCTTCGTCGGACATCATGTCCATGCCCCAGGGCGGCTCCCACACAAGCTGCACGTCAACCTGCTTGACGCCGGCGACGGGCTCAATCGCGTCGGCGACCCAGCCGGGCATCTCGCCGGCCACTGGACAGCCCGGCGCGGTCAGGGTCATGTTGACCGACACCGCGTTTTCCTGATCGATATCAATTGTGTAGATCAGACCGAGATCGTAGATGTTGACCGGAATTTCTGGGTCGTAGACCCCGCGACAGGCCTCGACGATCTGGTCGTAAAGCGGGTGGTCTGTGCTGGAGGGCGCAATCAGCGGCGCACCTTCGAGCGGTTCGGAACTGTTCATCATGACTTAATCCTGCGGCATTTCTTATACAAAATATAAGACTTAAAGACGCGCGCGTCCAGAGGCGGCGCCACGTTGGACGGTAGCGGCGCCTTTCTTGCGCATCGGACCTCGCGCGCGATATCAGCTCATCCAGGCGTTTTGCCCGATTTCTTCTCGGCTGTCTTGCGGCGGCGCACCGGCGTAGGACGTACCTGAGTCTCGATCATGTCATAAAGCGCGCCGGTGATGTTCTTGCCGGTCGATTTCTCGATGCCCTCGAAGCCGGGCGACGAATTCACCTCCAGGACCTTTGGCCCGTTCTCGGACCGCAGGAGGTCCACCCCGGCCATGTCAAGATCGAAGACCCGCGCGGCGCGGATCGCGGTGTCGCGTTCGGCCTTGGTGATGCGCACCGTTTTGGCCGACCCGCCCCGGTGTAGGTTCGAGCGAAAATCGCCCTCGGCGCCGGTGCGTTTCATCGAGGCCACGACCTTGCCGCCGATCACCAGACAACGGATATCCTCGCCCGCCGCCTCCTTGACGAATTCCTGCACGAGAAAGTTGGCCTTTAGACCGCGAAAGGCGTCGATTACAGATTCCGCGGCTTTCTTCGTTTCGGCCAGGACCACGCCCTTGCCTTGCGTCGATTCCAGCAGCTTGACGATCAAGGGCGCCGTGCCGACGAGGCCGATCAGATTGCCGGTATCCTTCGGCGAGTTGGCAAAGGCGGTGTTGGGCATGCCAACCTGCGCGCGCGCCATAAGCTGGTGCGCATAAAGCTTGTCGCGGCTGGCTATGATCCCCGCTGAGGTGTTGGCACAGTAGGTGCCGATGGTCTCGAACTGGCGGATCACGGCGGCGCCGTAGGCCGTGACAGATGCGCCGATGCGTGGGATCACCGCATCATAGCGGGGCAGGCGCTTGCCGTCGTAATGCACCTCGGGGGCCAGCGCGTTGATCGCCATGTAGCAGCGCGTGGTATCCACGACCTCGACGGTATGACCGCGCTTTTCGCCTTCCTCGACCAGACGGCGTGTCGAAAAGTTGTCCTCGCGGCTGAGCACGCAGATCCGCAGGGACCGCTTGGGCTGGGCCGTGCGCATCTTCGACGTGTGATAGACGTCGTAGCTGAGTTCGGGTTGCAGGAAGCGGTCCGTGGCCACGATCGATATGTGGTCCTTCAGGGCCTGCCGCCCCAGAAGCATGCGCGAGGCCATGGTCGCGCGGTTGGTGAGCGTGATCTCGATCGGCCAGCTGTCGCCATCGACGGCCAGCGTGCTCTGGATCACGTAGCGCAATTCGCGGTCGCCATTGGAGGAGGCGACGTCACGGCGGTCCATGATCACCGCCGAGCACGGGATGATCAGGTCGTCGCGCCCCGGGATGGGGTGGACGGTGAACCGGACCTTGGGTCTGGACGCGGGGCCGAAGGTCTCGATGTCGAAGGCATGCAACGCAGAGGTGCGCGCTCCGGTGTCGACCTTGGCCTTGAGGGCCGGCACGCCGAGATCGGGCAGGGCGATCCATTCCTCCCAGCCAAATTGCAGCGCCTTTTGTGAGGTATCGTCGGTCATGCGTGTCTTTCTACCGTTCCGGTCGGGATCCCTGCCGCTGATTTCTGCGGGATCACAGCACGCTGCGGGCGGCCGGCGCAAGCCGGGCCAGCGTGGCCGTGTCAAAAATCACTTGTTGATGTCCTCGTGAATCACGCGGGTCTGGTCGTCTTTCTTGCGAAAGAGCCGACGCAACACGATCCAGGCCAGCAGCGATAGCCCCGCGAAGACCGCCAGAAGAGCGGCCAGACCCAAGTCCACGGGCAGCAGGACCAGAACCGCCACCATCGCCGCGCCGCAGGCGAATCCGAGGAAGACGAAACCGGGGATCACCATTTCCAGGATCGTCAGCACAAGCGCCGCGGCGGCCCAGACCCACCACATTTGCCACAGCGCCGGCTCCATCAGCCCCGGCCTTTCAGCAGGTTGAATGCGTTGCCGAATGCCTCGACCGCCTGGGCTGGGACGATCACCGTCTGGCTGCCGCTGCCCTGTCCCAGGGCGTTGAGCGATTCCACCTGCTTGAGCGCCACCTGGTATTGCGCGGCCTCCAGCCCGTTATCGGCGATCGCCTGCGCGACAACGCCAGTGGCATAGGCTTCGGCATCGGCCTCGATCCGGCGCGCCTTGGCGGCCTGCTCGGCGGCGTAAAGCTCGCCATCGGCCTGCAACTCGATGGCGCGTTTCTCGCCCTCGGCTTCGGTCACGGCGGCGCGACGGGCGCGTTCGGCGTTGAGTTGCTGCAACATGGCATCGCGTGTGGCCTGGTCAAGATCGACATCGAGGATCTCCGCGCGGGTCACATCAATGCCCCAGTCATCGACTGCTTCCTTGACCCACTTCTTGATCGTGGCGATAAGCTCGTCGCGGTTGGCCTGCACCTCGTCAAGGTCCATCTTGCCGATTTCGGAGCGCACGATGCCCGTCACCGTCGTGCTGATCGCCCCGTCCACGTCGCGGATGCGGTAGACAGTCTTTTCAGGGTTGAGGATGCGGTAGAAGACCGAGGTTTCGACCTTGACCAGCACGTTGTCGCGGGTGATCGCGTCCTGGCTGGCACTGGGCAATTGCCGTTCGAGGATCGAGATCCGGTGCGCCACGACGTCGAGAAACGGCACGATCAGGTTGATGCCCGGACCGAGGACCTTGTGCAGGCGCCCGAAGCGTTCGATCACGTATTGTTCCGATTGCGGCACGATCTTGAGGCCGCGAAAGATCACAAGAAGCACGACGATCGTGATCAGGACCCAAAGGATATTTTCGGAGAAAAGAGCGATCATCTGGTCTTCGGTCATCGGGTGGTTCCTCGGGGCTTGGGTTTTTGCGGGCTGCAACACCTTACACGTCAGGGTAATCGGCTTTAGACGGGGGCAAAAGGTCAAATCTGTGGAGTTCGGGCATGACGTTCGGTTTCAGAAAGGTGGCGCAGGACGGCGCGGCGCGCGCGGGCGTGATCGAGACGCCGCGCGGGCAGGTGGAAACACCAGCCTTCATGCCGGTGGGCACGGCCGGCACTGTCAAGGCGATGCTGCCCGAAAACGTGGCCGCCACCGGCGCGCAGATCGTGCTGGGCAACACCTATCACCTGATGCTGCGGCCCGGGGCCGAGCGCGTGGCGGGGCTGGGCGGGCTGCACCGGTTCATGAACTGGCCGCGGCCCATCCTGACCGATTCGGGTGGCTTTCAGGTGATGAGTCTCGCCGGGCTGCGCAAGCTGACCGAGGAGGGCGTCACGTTCAAAAGCCATATCGACGGGTCCACGCATCACCTGACGCCCGAGCGGTCGATGGAGATCCAGGCGCTTCTGGGCAGCGATATCGTGATGTGCTTCGATGAATGTCCTGCCTTGCCTGCAACTGATGCCGCCGTCGCCGACAGCATGCGGTTGAGCATGCGGTGGGCGGCGCGCTCGCGCGAGGCGTTCGGTGACCGTCCCGGGCATGCGCTGTTCGGGATCATGCAGGGCGGCGTGACGCCCGAGCTGCGCGAGGAAAGCGCCGCGGCGCTGCGCGAGATCGGCTTTGACGGCTATGCGGTCGGCGGTCTGGCGGTGGGCGAGGGGCAGGCGACGATGTTTGGCGTGCTGGATTATGCGGCCGGCTTCCTGCCCGAGGATCGCCCCCGCTATCTGATGGGGGTGGGCAAGCCCGACGATATCGTCGGCGCGGTAAAGCGCGGCATCGACATGATGGATTGCGTTCTGCCCACGCGGTCGGGGCGCACCGGGCAGGCCTGGACGCCGCGCGGCATGGTCAACATCAAGAACGCGCGCCACGCCGCCGATCCGCGCCCGCTGGACGAGGATTGCGTTTGTCCCGCCTGCCGGGGCTACTCACGCGCCTATCTGCATCACGTCTTCCGGTCGAACGAGATGATCTCGGGGATGCTGCTGACGTGGCACAACCTACAGTATTTTCAGGACATCATGGCCGGCATGCGCGCGGCCATCGCCGCGGGCCGGTTCGCCGCGTGGGAGGCTGCGTTTCACATGCGGCGCGCCGCGGGCGATATCGAGCCGGTCTAAGGCGGCTCAGCCCGCGACGGACGCTGCGCAGATGTCGTCGATGGCGCGCGACAGCGTGGCGTTGAACTCGGCCTCGGATTGCTGCGCGGTCAGCCCTTCGGTCAGGGCGCGCGAAAAGCTGGCGATCACACCGCGATTTCGTGCCAGCCGAGCCGTGGCCTCATCGCGGCTGTAGCCGCCCGACAGCGCCACGACGCGCAGAACGCGCGGGTGATCCACCAGCGGCGCGTAGAGGTTGTCGGTCTCCGGCAGCGTCAGCTTCAGCATCACCTCGGCGTCCTCGGGCAGCGCGTCGAGGTGGGCTGCGATGGCGTCGCGCAGCATCTCCTCGGCCTCGGCCTTGTCGGGGATCGAGATCGTGACTTCCGGTTCGATGATCGGCACGAGGCCGTGGCTCAGGATCTGGCGGCCGATCTCGAATTGTTGGTCGACAACGGCCTCGATCCCGGCCTTGTCCGCGGCATCGATGACCGAGCGCATCTTGGTGCCGAATATGCCGGCCGCGACGCCGCGTTCCAGCAAGGCGTCGAGATCGGGCATCGGCTTCATCAGGCGGACGCCGTGCTCCGCATCGGCCAGCCCCTTGTCGACCTTCAGGAACGGTACCACGCCACGCTCTGCCCAGAGATATCCGGCGGATGGGCGGCCGCCGATCTCGCGATCCATGGTGTCCTCGAACAGGATCGCGCCCAGCACCTTGTCGCCATTGAAGGCCGGGGCCTGCGCGATGCGCGCGCGCATCGCGTGCACGAGGTCGAACATCTCGGCATCCGTCGAATACTGATCCTCGTCGATCCCGTAGAGCAGCAGTGCCTTGGGGGTGGAGCCGCCGGATTGATCCAGCGCCGCGATGAAGCCCTGACCGTCCCTGAGTTTTTGTCTCTGCTCGGCGTTCGACATGCGAGGCCCCCTCTTGTGCAAGTATTTATTTTGGGCGTCTTAGGCGAGCGCCAGACCCCATGCAATCATGGTGGCGCTAACAGCGGCCCGCTATCCCTTGAGTGCCGCGACACCCGGCAGATCCTTGCCTTCCATCCATTCGAGGAACGCCCCCCCGGCGCTGGAGACATAGGTGAAATCCTCGGCGGCACCGGCCCTGTTCAGCGCCGCCACGGTATCGCCGCCCCCGGCGACTGAAATGAGCTTGCTCGCGCGGCTGCGCGCGGCGGCGTGGTTTGCTGCGGCATTGGTGGCTGCATCGAACGGCGCGATCTCGAACGCGCCAAGCGGGCCGTTCCAGATCAGCGTTTTCGCCGTGTCGATATGGCCCTTGATACGCGCGATGGCCTGCGGGCCGGCGTCGAGGATCATGGAATCGTGCGGGCAGGCATGTGCACCCACGGTCTCGTGCGGCGCCCCTTCGGCAAACTCGCGTGCGACGACGACATCGGCCGGCAGCACGATCTCGCAGCCCGCATCGCCGGCCTTGAGCATGATCGCGCGCGCGGTGCCGGTCATCTCGTGCTCGCAGAGCGACTTGCCCACATCGAGGCCCAGTGCGGCAAGAAAGGTGTTGGCCATGCCGCCACCGATCACGAGGCTGTCGACGCGGCCCACCAGATTGCCCAGCAGGTCGAGCTTGGTCGACACCTTGGCCCCGCCCACCACGGCCATCACGGGCCGTGCGGGGGTGCCGAGGGCCGCCTCCAGCGCCTGCAACTCGGCCTGCATCAGTCGACCGGCGCAGGCCGGCAGAAGATGCGCCAGCGCCGTGGTCGACGCATGCGCGCGGTGCGCTGCCGAGAACGCGTCGTTGCAATAGATGTCGCCAAGGTTTGCCAGACGCCGTGCAAGGTCTGGATCATTCGCCTCTTCGCCCGGGTGGAAACGGATGTTTTCCAGCAGCAGCACGTCGGCGTCGCGCGCCTCTTCGGTAGGGGTCTCGGCGCCGTCCAGCGTCTCGATGAACTGCACGCGGCGGCCAAGGGCCTCTTCCATCGCGGGCACGATCACGCGCAGGGACATCTCGGGCACGACGCGGCCCTTGGGACGGTCGAAATGCGCGATCAGGATCGGCTTGCCGCCCTTGTCGAGGATATCGGTGATGGTCGGCACGATCCGTTCTATCCGCGTGGCGTCGGTGACGATGCCCTTGTCCACCGGCACGTTGATGTCGACGCGGACCAAAACGCGCTTTCCGGCAAGATCCATGTCGTCGAGGGTTTTCCAGCTCATGAAGCAAATCCTTGGCGGTATCCGGTTGGCCGGGGTCTTGGCGCGGTGTGCGCGCGGGGTCAACCTCCGCGCTTGGCAATCGGGCGCGTTCGTCTTAAATGTCACCGAACTTTCAGAGACAAGGAGCCGCACATGGCCGAAATCAAGGATCCCGAAAACACCATCCTGATCGAGTTGACGGGCGGCACCGTGGCGATCGAGCTTCTGCCCGATATCGCCCCCGACCATTGCGCGAGAATGAAGGACCTGGCCCGCGCCGGACAGTATGACAACGTGGCGTTCCACCGGGTCATCGACGGCTTCATGGCACAGACCGGCGATGTGCAGCACGCCAACATGGAGCAGGATTACAATCCGCGCATGGCCGGAACCGGCAGCAGCGATCTGCCCGATCTCAAGGCGGAATTTTCCAAGATCCCGCATGACCGCGGTACGCTCGGCGCGGCCCGGAGCCAGAACCCGAATTCGGCCAATTCGCAATTCTTCATAAGTTTCAAGGACAATCACTTCCTCAACGGGCAGTATACCGTCTATGGCCGGGTGATCTCGGGGATGGAGCATGTCGATGCCCTGACCCGTGGCGAGCCGCCGGCAAACCCCGACCGGATGATCAGCGTCAAGGTGGCCGCCGATGCGTAACATGTCCCCTACACTCGCAGCAGTGCTCGGCCTCTTTGCAGGGCCGGTCATGGCAACCAGTCTCGAGATCGAGGTGGCCGGCGAGGCCGAAGGCACTGTCACGATCGATCTCTACGAGGAGATCGCGCCCGACCACGTCGAGCGGATCACTGCATTGGCCGAAGACGGTGCCTATGACGGCGTGGTCTTTCACCGGGTGATCGACGGTTTCATGGCGCAGACCGGCGACGTCGAATTCGGCAATATCGACGACGGCGACATGAGCCGCGCCGGCATGGGGGGCAGCGACCGGCCCGATCTGGAGGCGGAGTTTTCCGACGAGCCGTTCGAGCGCGGCACGGTCGGCATGGCCCGGTCCCAGAACCCCGACAGTGCCAATTCGCAGTTCTTCATCATGTTCGCGCCCGGCGATTTCCTCAATGGCGAGTACACGGTCGTGGGCCGCGTCACCGATGGCATGGACGTCGTTGACGAGATCAAGCGCGGACAAGGCCAGAACGGTGCGGTCACCGGCCAACCCGACGTGATGGAAAAGGTCACGGTGACCGACTGAGCATGATGGGCAACGACGCCCCTGTCATCGTCCCCGAACGGCTGGCGGATGGGTTGTGGGGGCTGACGGGCGCGCATGTCCCGTGGCGCATGCACGTCCCTGTGCCTCTGCGGACCGTGGTGGCGACCCTTCCCTCGGGCGAGCTGTGGGTGCATGCGCCGGGGCCGCTGACCGCCGATGTGCGGGGCTGGCTTGCGGGGCAGGGGCAGGTTGCGCATATCGTGCAGCCCCAAGCCCCGGATCTGGTCTGGCTGGTCGACTGGCGCGCGGCCTTTCCTGCCGCTCGGATCTGGCGCGGCTCGGAGATGCGCGGCGCGTCCTGGGCCCGGCATATAAAACCGCTTGTCCTCGACGATGCGCAAACCGAGGCCGTGTTCCTGCATCAGTCCAGCCGGTCGGTGATCCTGTCGCGCCTGATGATGGCGGTGGACACGGCGCCGCTGCCGGCGTGGGCGCGCCCCATGATCTGGCTGGCAGGGCTGGATGACAGCGACGGCAAACCGCCCATCGGCCTCGCGTCGAAACTCGGCGGGCGCCGCGCGGTCGGTGACGTGATCGAGCAGGTGCTCGACTGGGGGCCGGAGCGGCTGATCCTGACGCATGGGCGCTGCTATGGCTTTGATCCGGGCGGCGAACTGACGCGCGCCTATCGCCGCCTGATGCGCGAGCGTCTGTGGGATCGCGCTCTGGCGGAGGCCAAGCGAGGCTGACCGCGCATCCGCTATCGCGCTCGGCACCGTGCGGTGCATTCACGCGACGGAAATCCTCGTGACGCGATGCTTTGCGCCATGATCCTCGCCGGGCCCTGGCGGGACAGTCAACACACAGGAGCTGTCATGAACCCTTTCGAGAATCGTATCCAGGCCCTGTCCGGTCCGGCGACAGATGCCCTGCCGGTCACCCCCGACAACAGCACCGATCTGCCGCATGTGGCCATCGGACTTTACGTCGAAACCGGCGGCACGATCAGCATGGTGACCGTCACGGGCGAGGCGCGCAGCATGACGGTCACCGATTTCTCGATCCTGCCCGTCGGGGTGCAGCGGGTCAATGCGACCGGCACAACGGCCAGCGGCATTCACGCGCTGGTCCTGGCATGAAGATCATTGCCGATATCTCGACCACGTCGCGCATCGTGCATCCTCGCGGATCCGGCACGCCCATCGTTATCAGGGCGCTCGTGCCGCCCGGGCTCGGCGTCTTGCGCGACGGAGACATCGTGGATGAGGCGCTGTCCTCCGATGCGCTCGACCCGGGCAGTTATGCCTCGACCGAAGGCGCGATCACCGAGGTGACGGTCGATGTGACGATCAACGACACCGTGGCGGAAACGACGCGTATGGTGACCTTTGAGGATGTCGTGTCGGTGACGCTCATGGTGGTCGACAGCGCCGGCAACACACGCCTTTTCGATGCGGGCACGCAGGTGGTTGCGGGTATTGCCCCGATCGCGCAGACTGCCCCCGTGATCACCGGCACGCCGGCCCCGGGCAGCACCGTTACCATCACCACAGGCACCTATGCCGGCACACCCGCGCCGGTGCTGGCCGGCACGCTGACCCTCGATGGCATCGACGTGACGGCAGATCTGGCGGGGCAGGATTACGAGATTCCGGTGACGACGTCACCGGGGGCCACGTTGGCGTATGTCGAGACGGCCGGCAACGGCGTTGCCCCGGACGCGCAGCAAGGCATCAGCACGACCGTTGTGGTTGCCGAGACTGAGCTGCTAGACATCTATCCCGGGGCCGTCGGGGCCTGGTCGCTGCGAAAGCTGACAGGCAGCATCACCGATGTCGTGCGCGTGCGCCGCGGCGACGACGATGCCGAGGCGGATTTCACGGCAGAGGCGGTTGCAGACGGGTCGCTCACCACCTGGATTGGTGCAGGCAATGACGGGTTTGTCGTCACACTGTTCGATCAATCCGGCAACGGCCATGCGGCGGTCCAGCCGATCCCTGGCCGACAGCCCAGGGTCGTTGAAAACGGCACTCTCGTCATGGATGGGGGAAAGCCGAGCGTCCTGTATTCCGTGGCCCGCGAGACATGTCTTCTGCTTCCCTCGGGAGTCCACGGGTTGTCGTCCGATTCATCCAAGACAATCATTTCGGTTTTCAATCTGATGAACACCGTCGAGTTCGCACGCCCGTTCTACTTTGGCCGTGGCGGTTCGTCGAATATCACCCTTCGCACGGGAACATCGACCAGTATCCTGACGTTCAACGGCTTTTCCAACACAGTCAGTTTCGATCTGACCTCGGGAAACACCTATCTAGTTTGGGCCGAGGATATTGCAGGCACACAGTCGATCTATGTTGACGGTGCGCCGTCGGCGTCCAACACTTCGGGCGGTACACCCGTTTCCGACGAGGCCCAGATCGGCGGTTATCTCACATCAAATTTCTGGGATGGCACGATCTCGGAGATGATCTTTTATCCCTTCGACCAATCTTCCAACCGGGACGAGATCGAACAGAACGTCGCTGACCATTACGGTACTGCGCTCATGTGATGGACGGATGGTCGTGCCGACCCCGAGGGCGAAGACGTCTCGGGGTCGAACTGAGATCTCACCAGTCCATCGTACCTTTGCCCGCGAGTCGTTGTTCCAGGAAATCCACAAAGGCCCGCACCTTGGGTTGCGTGAAGCGACCCCGGGGATGTACGGCATGGATGCCGAGGATCTCCATTGGCAGGTCGGGAATCGCATCCTCGACCAGACCGTCGGCCATGGCCCGCGCATAGAGGAACGACGGCAGATAGGCGATGCCGAGTCCGGATATCGTGGCGTTCAGCAGGGATTGACCGTCATTGACGCTGAGCCCGCCGCCGGTGCGCACCTGCCGCTTTTCCCCCGAGGGCGCGGTCAGCCGCCAGACGGCGTTGCCGGCCTGGCTTGAATAATGCAGCAACCGGTGTTCATTCAGATCGTCGATCCGTTCGGGCCGTCCGTATTTCTTGAAGTAGGCCGGGCTGGCAACCATCCGCTTGGTGGTTTCGGCCAGCTTGCGTGACTTCAGCGTGCTGTCATCCACGTCGCCGATCCGCACCGCCATATCGAACCCTTCCGAGGTCAGTTCGACGAAGCGGTTGTTCAGCACGACGTTCATCGTGATGTCAGGGAACTCGTCCAGAAACGAGCCAATGATCGGGCTGAGATGATGCACGCCGAAATCCGTGGCGATCGACACGCGGAGCAATCCTGCCGGTGCCGAATGCAGCGAACTGACCAAGGCATCGGCTTCGCCGGCATCGTTGAGGACCCGCAAGGCCCGGTCGTAATAGGCAAGTCCGATCTCGGTCGGGTTCACGCGCCGGGTCGTGCGATTGAGCAACCGCGTCCCCAGACGCGCTTCAAGCGCCGAGATGTGTTTCGACACCGCAGATTTCGAAATTCCCAGCTTGCGCGCCGCGTCGGTGAATCCACCCTGATCTACCACCGTTGCGAATGCTTCCATCTCTGACAGACGGTCCATTTCCATAACCTCACTACTCACTGATACAACTGACTACTGTCCGATCAATCGGGCAAAACTGTGTCCATTGCAAGACAATATCCGGAAAAAATGTGGATTGTCAGTGATTTAGCAACCATAAGCGGAGTGGCGCTAAACCCTGAATTGTTGACCTGACGATCCGAAGCTATAATATTTCCTGAAGACAAGGAGGAGAGAACATGAAGCATATTGCCACATTCGCCTTGGCCGGTCTCGTCGTGTCAGCCGGTGCTGCCCTCGCCCAAGACACGCCTGCACCCGAAAATGCCGAAGTGTATTTCGCCAATCTTTCGGACGGCGACACGGTGGAGGGTCCGGTCACCGTGATCTTCGGTCTGGAGGGCATGGGGGTCGCGCCCGCCGGCATGGAGGCCGACGAGACCGGTCACCACCATGTCCTGATAAACCGTCCGCCTTTGGGCGAGGGGCCAGATGGATCAGAAGAGATGAACGGAACGCTGCCGGCGGACGACAATCACCGGCATTTCGGCGGTGGCCAGACACAGACCACGCTCGACCTTGAGCCGGGTACGCACACGTTGCAACTTGTCTTCGCAGACCACAACCACGTGCCGCATGACCCGCCGGTCGCATCCCAGGTGATCGAGATCACCGTGGAATAGGCGATCACAGCGACGCGGCCAGCCGCGTGCCCTGATCTATGGCGCGTTTCGCGTCCAGTTCGGCGGCGACATCCGCGCCGCCGATCACATGCACGGGCACACCTTGCGCCTCCAGCGCATCGGCAAGGCCGCGGTCGCTAAGTTGTCCGGCGCATAGCACGATGCTGTCAGCCTCGATCAGGGTGGGATTTTCGCGCGCCTCGCCGAAGGTGATATGCAGACCGTACTCGTCAATGCGTTCGTAGTTCACGCCGCTGACCATCTCGACCCCCTTCATCCGCAGGGCCGCGCGATGCACCCAGCCCGTCGTCTTGCCAAGCCGCTTGCCCGGTCGCTCGGCCTTGCGCTGCAACAGGGTGACCTGTCGCGCGGGCCGCTCGGGCTGCGGGCCGCCCTCGGCAAGTCCGCCGCGCGTCTCGGCCGGGTCACCGACGCCCCATTCGCGACGCCACAGCCCGATATCCTCGGTCGGGCTTGGGCCCTCGTGCACGAGGAATTCCGACACATCGAACCCGATCCCGCCGGCCCCGACCACCGCGACACGTTTGCCGATCCGCGCGCGCCCGCGCAGCACGTCGATATAGCTGAGGACATTCGGCGCGTCCTGCCCCGGGATGCCGGGATCGCGCGGGATCACGCCGGTCGCGACGATCACCGCGTCATAGCCTGTCAGATCGGGCGCCGAGACGGTCTGCCCCAGGCGGACCTCGACGCCAGTCTCCCCGAGCATCACGCCGTACCAGTCCACCAGCCCGTGGAATTCCTCCTTGCCGGGTATCACGCGGGCCATGTTGAGCTGCCCGCCGATCGCGTCCGCGCGATCGAACAGCGTCACGCGGTGCCCGCGCTGCGCGGCTGTGATCGCGGCGGACAGGCCGGCGGGCCCCGCGCCGACCACCGCGATGCGCTTGATCTGTTCGGCGGGCGTGATTTCGAGCTCGGTCTCGTGGCAGGCGCGCGGGTTGACGAGGCAGGAGCTGAGCTTGCCCGAGAACGTGTGATCGAGGCAGGCCTGATTGCAGGCGATGCAGGGTGCGATGGTGTCGCTGCGCCCCGCGGCGGCCTTGCTGACGAATTCCGCGTCGGCAAGGAAGGGCCGCGCCATCGAGACCATGTCGGCGACGCCGCGCGCCAGAAGATCCTCGGCCACGTCCGGCATGTTGATCCGGTTCGAGGTGACCACGGGGATGCCCACCTTGCCCATCAGCTTTTCAGTGACCCAGGCGAATCCGGCGCGCGGCACGGAGGTGACGATGGTGGGCACCCGCGCCTCGTGCCAGCCGATGCCGGTGTTGAGGATCGTGGCGCCGGCCTGCTCGACCGCCTGCGCAAGCTGCACCACCTCGTCATGGGTGCTGCCCTCGGGGATGAGGTCGATCATCGACAGCCGGTAGATCAGTATGAAATCGGGGCCAACCGCGTCCCGCACGCGGCGCATAACCTCGACGGGCAGGCGCATGCGGTTCTCGTAGGATCCGCCCCAACGGTCGGTGCGCTTGTTGGTATGGGTGACGAGAAACTGGTTAAGCAGGTAGCCTTCGCTTCCCATGATCTCGACCCCGTCATACCCCGCCTCAAGGGCGCGGCGGGCGGCGGTGACGAAATCGGCGATCTGTTTCTCGATGCCGGCCTCGTCCAACGCGTGCGGGGTGAACGGCGATATCGGCGATTTTATGGGCGATGGCGCGACGCAGTCCTTGCCATAGGCGTAGCGCCCGGCATGCAGGATCTGCATCGCGATCCGTCCGCCGGCGTCATGCACGCGGTCGGTGACAATGCGGTGATTTGCGATGTCGTCGGTCGTGTAAAGACCAGCCGCGCCGGGAAACACCCCGCCCTCGGGGTTGGGGGCCATGCCGCCGGTGATCATCAGACCGACATCCGCGCGTGCCCGCGCCGCGTAGAATTCCGCGACGCGGTTCCAGTCGCGCGTCTCTTCCAGCCCGGTATGCATGGAGCCCATGATCACGCGATTTTTCAGAGTGACATGGCCCAGATCGATCGGCTTGAGAAGATGCGGATATGCGGACATGGCTGCGAAACCTTGCTTGGCTGACCGCCGTCATGGCGCGCGAAGGGGAAAATGTCACCCCGCAACGCGGCGTCACGGGGCGTCCGGCGTCAGTGACGCGGCTTTGCCCGGCGCAAAACTTACCGCGTGCTTTCGGTCAGGCGCCGCTTGACGTAGCTTGTCACCGTCTCGATCATCCCGTCGAGATACGGCTCCTGAAAGAAATGATCGGCGCCCTCGACCTCTTCATGAGTGATTGTGATTCCCTGCTGTTCATGCAGCTTGCCGACAAGCGAGGCCGTGTCGGCGGGCGGTGCGACCCGGTCCTGCGTGCCGTTTATGATCAGCCCCGAGGCCGGGCAGGGGGCGAGGAAGCTGAAATCATACATGTTGGCGGGCGGCGACACCGAGATGAAGCCGGTGATCTCGGGCCGGCGCATCAAAAGCTGCATGCCGATCCACGCGCCGAAGGAAAATCCGGCAACCCAGCAATGCTTGGAATTGTTGTTCATGGATTGCAGGTAATCGATCGCCGCTGCGGCATCGCTCAACTCGCCGACGCCCTGATCGTATTCCCCCTGGCTGCGTCCCACGCCGCGGAAATTGAAGCGCAGAACGGTAAATCCCATGGCGTAGAACGCGTAATGCAGGTTGTAGACCACCTTGTTATTCATCGTGCCGCCGAATTGCGGATGCGGATGCAGCACGACAGCGATCGGCGCATCCTTTTCCTTCTGCGGATGATAGCGACCTTCGAGACGGCCTTCGGGGCCGGGAAAGATAACCTCGGGCATGGGTTCCCTTTGCGCATGGTGTCGGGCAGGCGCATCGATCTTGACGGGACTGCCCGAACACCTTAGAACATTTCTAAATCATGGTCGGTGCCGGTTTGGCTCAGGGCGAGATAAGCTTTGCGCGGCTCAAGGTCAATCTGACTATGGTGGCTGTATCGACGAGGAGCGGGCGATGAAACTGAGCACCAAGGGCCGGTACGCGATGGTGGCGCTGGTCGACATCGCGTTGCAGCCCGAGGGTGAGGTCGTCACGTTGAGCGAGGTCTCGCGGCGTCAGGACATTTCGCTGCCTTATCTTGAACAGCTATTCGTCAAGCTGCGCCGCGCCGAACTGGTGGTGTCGATCCGCGGCCCCGGGGGTGGGTACCGCCTCGCGCGTCCGGCGTCCGAGATCCGGGCCGCCGACGTGTTGTCGGCCGTGGACGAGACGGTGGATGCGCTTCACAAGGGCGCCGGGGCGTCCGGCGGGGCGAGCGGATCGCGCGCGCAATCCATGAGCAACCGTCTGTGGGAAGGGCTGAGCGCGCAGGTCTACGTGTTCCTGCACCAGACCCGGCTGAGCGACGTGGTCAGCAATTCTCTGGCACCCTGCCCGGCAGTGCCGCATCTCTTTTCGGTGGTGGACGAGGATTGAGGCGTAAAGACCTGTGGGGGCCAGCCCCCACACCCCCGGGGTATTTTGGCCAAGAAGAAATGGAAGACACCAAGAGTTGGTCGCTATGAGCAGGATCTATCTCGATTATAACGCAACGGCCCCGCTGCGCCCCGAGGCTCGGGCCGCGATGATCGGTGCGATGGATCTGGTCGGCAACCCGTCAAGCGTGCATGCCGAGGGGCGCGCCGCAAAAGGCGTGATCGAGCGCGCGCGCGCGCAGGTGGCAGCGGCCTTCGGGGCCGAAGGCGCGGATGTCATATTCACCTCGGGCGCCACGGAGAGTGCCGCACTGGCCTGCGCCGGGCGGGATCTTCGGGGGTCAGGCGTGGAGCATGACGCGGTGCGGTCCTGGATCGCCGAGACGCTGCCGGTCGACGGTGCGGGCCGGGTGCAGGCGGACGACCCCGCGCGGTCCGTGCTGCAACTGGCGAACTCGGAGACGGGCGTGGTGCAGGATCTGCCCGACGGGATTGCAGTGAGCGACATGACGCAAGCTTTTGGCAAGCTGCCGATCGCCTTCAACTGGTCGGGCGCGCAGATGGCGCTCATTTCGGCGCACAAACTGGGCGGGCCGAAGGGCGTGGGCGCGCTGGTTATCCGGCGGGGCACGGACCTCGCGGCGCAAATCCGCGGAGGCGGGCAGGAAACGGGCCGACGCGCGGGCACCGAGAACGTGATCGGCATCGCCGGGTTCGGGGCGGCCGCCGAGGCCGGGGCGCGGGACCTGGCCGACGGGGTCTGGACACGGATCGAGAAACTTAGAAACATTCTAGAGAATCTCATTGCAGGGGGGGCAAAAGAGATTAATTTTGTCGCGCAAGGGGCACGGCGCCTGCCCAACACCTCGTGTTTCATAGCGCCGGGCTGGAAGGGCGAGACGCAGGTGATGTCGATGGATCTGGCCGGTTTCGCCGTCTCTGCGGGAAGCGCGTGTTCCAGCGGCAAGGTCCGGCAGAGCCGGGTGCTCGAGGCGATGGGACATGATGCGGCCGACGCGGGCGCTGCGATGCGCGTCTCGCTTGGGCCGCAGACAACGGAAGACGAGGTCAGACGCTTTGCCGAGAACTGGCTTGTGCGCTGGCGAAAACAGCAGGCCCGCACGGCCTGATAGGAAGGGAGAACGCTGATGACTGCTCTGGACGAAGGTCAGGTCAAGGACGGTGTCGATACCGAAACGGTCGATGCGGTGCGGCAGATGGGCGGCGCCTACAAACATGGCTGGTCGACCGATATCGAGATGGATTATGCGCCGAAAGGGCTGAACGAGGATATCGTGCGCCTGATCTCGGCCAAGAACAACGAGCCGGATTGGCTGACAGAATGGCGGCTGGCCGCCTATAGGCGCTGGACCCAGATGACAGAGCCTGACTGGGCGATGGTGAATTATCCGCCCATCGACTACCAGGAGCAGTATTATTACGCCAAGCCCAAGTCGATGGCCGAAAAGCCCAAATCGCTGGACGACGTCGATCCGAAGCTGCTCGAAACCTACGCCAAGCTCGGCATCCCGCTGAAGGAACAGATGGTCCTGGCCGGGGTAGAGGGCGCGGAGGCGGCCCCCGCCGAGGCCGGCGACACGCGCAAGGTCGCCGTCGATGCGGTCTTCGACAGCGTCAGCGTCGGCACGACCTTCAAGGACGAGTTGGCCAAGGCGGGCGTGATCTTCTGCTCGATCTCCGAGGCGGTGCAGGAGCATCCCGAGCTGGTGAAGAAATACCTTGGGTCGGTCATCCCCAATGCGGACAACATCTTCGCCACGCTGAACGCGGCGGTCTTCACCGACGGGTCTTTCGTCTACATCCCGCCCGGCGTGCGCTGCCCGATGGAGCTGAGCACCTATTTCCGCATCAACGCCGAGAATACCGGTCAGTTCGAGCGGACGCTTATCATCGCCGACAAGGGCAGCTATGTCAGCTATCTGGAAGGCTGCACCGCGCCGCAGCGTGACACCCATCAGCTGCACGCGGCCTGTGTCGAGCTGATCGCGCTCGACGACGCCGAGATCAAGTATTCGACCGTGCAGAACTGGTATCCCGGCGACGAAGAGGGCAAGGGCGGCATCTACAATTTCGTGACCAAGCGCGCCGATTGCCGCGGCGACCGGTCCAAGGTGATGTGGACGCAGGTCGAGACCGGATCTGCGGTGACGTGGAAATACCCATCCTGCATCCTGCGCGGTGATGACAGCCAGGGCGAGTTCTACTCGATCGCCATCGCCAACAACTGGCAGCAGGCCGATACCGGCACCAAGATGACGCATCTGGGCAAGAACACGCGCTCGCGGATCGTCTCCAAGGGGATCAGCGCGGGTCATGCGCAGAACACGTATCGCGGGCTTGTGTCGATTCATCCCAAGGCCAAGAACAGCCGCAACTTTACCCAATGTGACAGCCTGTTGATCGGCGGGACCTGCGGTGCGCATACGGTGCCTTATATCGAGGTCCGGAACAATTCCTCGAAGGCCGAACACGAGGCGACGACATCCAAGGTCGATGACGAACAGATGTTCTATTGCCGCGCACGCGGTATGGACGAGGAAGAGGCCGTCGCGCTGGTGGTCAACGGCTTCTGCAAGGACGTGCTGCAGGCGCTGCCGATGGAGTTCGCGATGGAAGCCCAACAGCTTGTGGCGATCTCGCTGGAAGGATCGGTTGGCTGATGAGCGGTCAGGGGGTTGCAAACCGTTCGCCGCAGCTCGCGATCGCGTGGCTTACCCGGTATCCCCCGCGCCTCTGGCGCGAGGGACGTCGGCTGGGTCTGCTGATCCTTGGGCATTTCATGATCTTCGCGCTGGCCATAGGCCATGACGAGATCGTGGCGGAATGCGTGGCCTCGGGGTTGATCTCGGCGGGGCGCGCCGAGATGGCGGAACTTGGGGTGGCACTCGTGCTGTTCATGGCCTGGACAGTCCTGACCGTCGCAATCGTTCGCATGGTGGATGCGGCGCGGTCGGAACCGGGTGCGTCGTGACACGGGAACGTTGCGGCGGGGCGGTGTACGATGCGGGATGAAATGCACGAAGATGACCTGATATCGCGCCCGCAGCTGACCTTGCCGATGGCCGAGGCGGCGCACTTGGCCGAGGTATATTCGGCCGCGGACGTTATCCTCGAATACGGATCGGGCGGATCGACCGTGCTTGCCGCCGAAATGCCTGAGAAACGTGTGTTCTCGGTGGAAAGCGATGCCGGCTGGGCTCGCATGATGCAGGACTGGTTCATTCAGAATCCGCCTGCTTCCGGAACGCAGGTTGACGTGATCTGGTCGGATATCGGCCCAACGAGGGATTGGGGGTTTCCCCGGGACAAGCGCGGGGCACAGCGCTATGCGCGCTATCCGCTGGCCGTCTGGGACAGGCCGGATTTTGTGCAGCCGGCTGTTGTTCTGGTCGACGGGAGGTTCCGCAAGGGTTGTGCGATGGCCACGGCGCTGCGCACGACGCGTCCGGTCAGGCTGCTTTTTGACGATTACGTGCCGCGAAAGCACTACCACGGGGTCGAGCGGTTTCTGGGCCCCCCGCACAAGACCATCGGGCGGATGGCCGAATTCAGGGTGGACCCGATGACCCTGCGGCCCGACGCCCTGCTGACGATCATCGAGATGATGACGCGGCCCTGACGCCGCGACCAATCAAGGAAGGAAAAGAAATGCTGGAAATCAAGAACCTGCGAGTCGATCTTGAGGAAGAGGACAAGACCATCCTCAAGGGTGTGGATCTGACTGTCGAGGCGGGCAAGGTGCATGCGATCATGGGGCCGAACGGGTCCGGCAAATCGACGCTCAGCTACGTGCTGTCGGGGCGCGACGGCTACAAGGTGACCGACGGATCTGCCACGCTTGGCGGTGTGGACCTGCTGGACCTGGAGCCGGAAGAGCGCGCGGCGGCGGGTCTGTTCCTGGCGTTTCAATATCCCGTCGAAATTCCCGGCGTTGGCAACATGACCTTCATGCGCACCGCGGTGAACGCGCAGCGCAAGGCGCGCGGCGAAGAGGAACTGAGCGCCGCCGATTTTCTCAAGGCCGTGCGCGAGAAGGCCAAGACGCTGAATATCGACGCGGACATGCTGAAACGCCCGGTGAACGTGGGCTTCTCGGGCGGTGAGAAGAAGCGCAACGAGATCCTTCAGATGGCCATGCTGGAACCCAAGATGTGCATTCTCGACGAGACCGATTCGGGTCTTGATGTGGATGCGATGAAACTGGTCGCGAAAGGCGTGAACGCGCTGCGCGAAGACGGGCGCGGCTTTCTGGTGATCACGCATTATCAGCGGCTGCTCGACCATATCGTGCCGGATGTCGTGCACATCATGTCCGACGGGCAGATCATCAAGACGGGCGGTCCCGAACTGGCCCAGCAGGTCGAGCGCGACGGATATGAAGACCTGAAATCGGAGGTGGCGTGATGGCGGCCCCGCAAGCGAAACAGACCGTGACCGAGGCGCGACTCGACGGTGTGACAGTGCCAAAAGGGGCAGGGTGGATCACCACGGCGCGCGAGGCGGCGCTGGCCCGCGTGCGCAACATGGGCTTGCCGGGGCGACGGGACGAATACTGGAAATTCACCCGCCCCGACAGCCTGACAGCCCCCGAGGTCCCAAAGGCCGCAGTCCACGAGTCCGCGGGCGAACCGGAACTTTTCGGCGAGATGGACCGCCTGAGGCTGGTCTTCGTCGATGGTGTGTTCGATGCTGATGCCAGCGACGCGGCCGCCCTTGATGGGGTGCGGATCGAACGTCTGGCCAACGCCGGGGCAAGCGATATCCACTGGGCCAAGGATGTCTACGGCACGCTCGAAGACGCGGGGCAGACGCCGGTCCCGCGCCCGCTGGCCGCGCTCAACAGCGCGTTGGCCTCCGACGGTCTGTTGATCCACGTAACCGGAAAGACCGCGAAACCGATCCAACTGGTCAATGTGCAGGCTTCCGAGACCTCCGATGCGATGCTGCACCATGTGGTCAAGCTCGATCCCGGTGCGTCGATGACGATGCTGGAGCATGGTCCCGCCGGGGCGCGGTACAACACGGTCATGGAGGTTGACGTGGCCGATGGCGCGACCTTCCATCATGTGCGGGCACAGGGCCGCGACCACGAGCGTCGCGCGGCCACGCATGTCTTCGCCCGGCTCGGCACCGAAAGCGTGTTCAAATCCTTTACCCTGACCGCCAACGGCGTGCTGACACGCAACGAATGCGTGATCGAGTTCACCGGCGACGACGCCACGGCGCATGTCGCGGGCGCAGCGCTCGGGGATGGCGGCGATTTCCATCAGGACGACACCGTCTTCATCACGCATGACGCGCTGCGCTGCGAAAGCCGCCAGGTGTTCAAGAAGGTGCTGCACAACGGCGCGACCGGGGTGTTCCAGGGCAAGATCCTCGTGAAGGCAGACGCGCAAAAGACTGACGGCTATCAGATCAGCCAGTCTCTGCTGCTCGATGACGACAGCCAGTTCCTCGCCAAGCCGGAGCTCGAGATCTATGCCGACGATGTCGTGTGCTCGCACGGCTCCACCTCCGGGGCGATCGACGAGGATGCGCTTTACTACATGCGGGCGCGCGGCATTCCCAAACCCGTCGCCACGAATCTTCTGACGCTGTCGTTCCTCGCCGAAGCGGTCGAAGAGATCGAGGATGAAGGCTTGCGCGACGAGGTTACCGCGCGTCTGGAACGCTGGCTGGAGCACGGGCGCGACTGATGCCGGTGACGGCGGATATCGTCGCCACATATCGCGGACCGCGCCGGGTGGTGCGGCGGCTGCTGGACATGGGGGTGCGCGAGGATCGCGCGCTCATGATGCTGGTGGTCGCCTGCATCGTGGTGTTCGTGGGCCAGTGGCCGCGCCTCGCGCGCGAGGCGCATCTTAGCGATCAGGCGCTTAACCCGCTTCTGGGCGGGGCCTTGCTCGGGTGGGTGTTCATCGCGCCTTTGTTGTTTTACCTGCTGGCACTGGTCAGTCATGGTGTCGCACGTCTGGCCCGCGGGCGGGGCACCGCCTACGGGGCGAGACTTGCGCTTTTCTGGGCGTTTCTCGCGGCCAGCCCGCTGATCCTGCTGCACGGGCTGATTGCGGGGTTCGTCGGTCCCGGTCCCGGTCTGCAACTGGTCGGCGTGATCTGGTGTGGTGTTTTCGGCTGGTTCTGGCTATCCGGCCTTTACGAGGCGGAATGGAGCCGGACATGACCCGTGATGATGTGATCGACCTGCTGCGGCAGACCCTGTTTCAGCCGGCCGATGCCGCGCGCCGACTGATCGACATGCGCCTGCCCTCCGACTGGCTGTGGACCGCGCTGGCGCTGATGGCGGTTCTGAACACCATCGTCTACACGCTGTCGCTGCAACTCAGCCCTCAGCCCGACGCGCCATCGGCGCTGATGCCTCAGGCCTTCCAGACGCCGATCCTGTTTGCGGGATTGCTGTTCGGGGCCTTGGCGCTGACGGTGATCGCGCTCTATTACATCGGGCAGGGATTGGGCGGCGAAGCGTCCATGTCGGATATCCTTGTCGTGATGACGTGGTTGCAGGTTTTGCGCCTCCTCGTGCAAGCGGCGGTCCTGATCCTGGCACTTGGCGTGCCGGCGCTTGGCGCACTGGTCGTGATCGGCGCGGCGATCTGGGGGGTCTACATCCTGATCTGCTTCGTCGACGCGGCGCATCGGTTCGCCAACCGGTTCAAGGCGGCCGGCGTGATCGTGTTGTCCTTCGTGGCCATGGCGGTCGGGCTGAGCACACTGCTCAGCCTCGTCGGGCTCGTCGCAATGAGTGGGGGCTGAAATGCTCGATGTCGAAAAGATCCGGGCCGATTTCCCGATCCTGTCGCGTGAAGTGAACGGCAAGCCGCTGGTTTACCTCGACAACGGCGCATCGGCGCAAAAACCGCAGGTTGTGATCGACGCGGTCACGCACACCTATGCGCATGAATACGCCAACGTCCATCGCGGGCTGCATTACCTGAGCAACCTCGCGACCGAGAAATACGAAGCCGTTCGCGGCACCGTCGCGCGTTTTCTGGGGGTCGCGGACGAGCGCCAGATCATCCTCAATTCCGGCACCACCGAGGGGATCAACATGGTCGCGCACGGCTGGGCCATGCCGCGGATGGAGGCGGGCGACGAGATTCTGCTGTCGGTGATGGAGCATCACGCCAATATCGTGCCGTGGCATTTCCTGCGCGAGCGGCAGGGGGTTGCGCTGAAATGGGTGGATGTGGACTCGCGCGGGTATCTCGATCCGCAAAAGATCCTCGACGCGATCACGCCGCGCACCAAGCTGATCGCGATCACGCATCTTTCCAATGTGTTGGGGACCAAGGTTGATGTGAAAGCGATCTGCGACGGCGCGCGTGCGCGCGGTGTGCCGGTGCTGGTCGATGGCAGCCAGGCGGCGGTGCACCTGCCCGTGGATATCGACGATATGGGGTGCGATTTCTACGCGGTCACCGGGCACAAGCTTTACGGTCCCTCTGGGTCCGGCGCGATCTTCGTGCACCGCGACAGGCTGGCCGAGATGCGGCCCTTCATGGGCGGCGGCGACATGATTCGCGAGGTCAGCAAGGACGCGGTGATCTACAACGATCCGCCGATGAAATTCGAGGCCGGGACCCCCGGCATCGTGCAGATCATCGGGCTTGGCGTCGCGCTCGAGTACATGATGGACGTGGGCATGTCCGAGATCGCGGCCCACGAGGACGATCTGAGCCGCTACACGCAAGAGCGTCTCGCCGGGCAGAACTGGCTGACTGTGCAGGGTACCGTGCCCGACAAGGCCGCGATTTTCTCGTTCACGATGGAGGGGTCGGCGCACGCGCATGACATCTCGACCATCCTTGACAAGAAGGGCGTCGCGGTGCGCGCAGGTCAGCATTGCTGCGGTCCGCTGATGGACCATATGGGGACCGCCGCCACCTGCCGTGCGTCGTTCGGCATGTACAACACCCGCGCCGAAGTTGATGCGTTGATCGACGCGCTCGATCTCGCGCATGATCTCTTCGGCTGAGGGCTGAAGATCTGGGCAAACCCGGTCGGAAAAGCGTCTTTCGCGCGATAGAGGTTTGCTTTCCTGCGGCATCTTGGCATGGTGGCGGCCCTCGAAACAATTTGAGAGACCACCATGCCGCTTTTGACGGAAGCCGACGAGATTTCGCGCATCGCCTTCGGGTTCATGGGCTCGAAAGCGCTCTTCGCGGCGCTCGAACTCGGAATCTTCACCCATCTGGCCGGCGGCGCGAAAACCGCAGATGAGCTGGCCGTCGTGGCAAACGTGCACGTGGATCGCGCCACGACGCTGCTGACGGCGCTCGCGGGCTTGGGGTTGGTCTCCGTAAAGGATGGACGCTTTGCCAACGCGCCGGCCGCGCAGGCCTTCCTGGTCAGTGGTGCCAAATACGACTTCTCCGACTATCTCCGGCTGCAGGTCGGGCGGCAGATGTACCCGCTGATGGAGCAGCTCGAAGGCGCCCTGACAGGCGAGATGGACAAGGCCGCGACCGCCTCTTATGCCGATTGGTTCTCGGACCCCGACGAGGCGCGGCTTTATTCGGAAAGCCAGCATTCCGGATCGCTCGGCCCCGCACGGCAGCTGACGAAATCGCTGGACCTCACGGGAAAGCGCAAGTTGCTGGACGTGGGTGGCGGCACAGCGGCCTTCGCTATTACGCTTTGCCAGGCCAATCCCGACCTGACCGCGACGGTTCTCGAATTCCCCAATGTCGCGGCCTTGGGGCGGCAATACGTGGAAACGGCCGGCCTGTCGGATCGCATAAGCTATCGCGAGGGCAACGCGCTTGGTGCGGCATGGCCCAAGGGACAGGACGTTGTCCTGATGTCCTATCTCTTTTCCGGCGTTCCGGGCGACACGCATGACCGGCTGATCTCGCAGGCATTCGACATCCTGAACCCCGGCGGTCTCGTGCTGATCCACGATTTCATCGTCGAGGAGGATCGCACCGGCCCGATGCTGGCGGCGCTCTGGCAGCTGCAGCACACCGCCTTCACCCCCGAGGCACGGTCGCTCGACGCGGGCGGTCTGCAGGAGGCCCTCGCGACGGCAGGCTTCGTCGATATCGGTATCGCCCCGATGATTCCGCAGATGACCAAGCTCGCACAGGGTCGAAAGCCCTGATACTTTCAAGCCTTACCCATTGCCACGATCCGCGCGAACGGCTATAGCCGCCGCAGGCATTCGTGCTTGAACACTAGAAGATGTCTGTGGCCAAACGCGTCGCAACGCAAGTTGCCATGAAGCCGGTCACGACCATGGGCGCCCGTAGCTCAGCTGGATAGAGTGTCGGCCTCCGAAGCCGAAGGTCACAGGTTCGAATCCTGTCGGGCGCGCCATTT
>JAWLGF010000016.1:0-37140 GCA_041685205.1 Roseovarius sp. | reverse complement strand
GCGCCTCGCGCGGATCGCGCCGGATGAATACCGTGCCTGTCAGCTGCGCAAGCGCGCCGATTCCGGGCCAACTCGCCACCTCGGACTTGGCGACGAAATAGACACGCTTGCGCGCATTGAGCGCAAAGATGTCGAGCCACGAGACATGGTTCGAAACAACAGCGCCCGGCCTAGTCATTGGTGTCCCCTCGATCCGGTGACGCATCCCGAGGACCGCGAACACGCACCGGCTCACCCATTGCGTCACATGCGGCGACCACGGCCGCCCGTGCCCGTAAACCGGACGCTCGATCAGCCGCAGGGGCAGCGTCACGAGAACGCCTGCAAGGATCACGACAAACAATAGACCACCGCGCAGGATCACGCGCGGCACGTCTCCCGCACGACGGCGGATAACGGGGGGCGGGTCCGTCGATCGCCAAGTGAAGCTCATCGGGCAACACCCTTGGCGTAAAGCGATTTTTGACGGGCGGTCAGACGTGCCGTGTCCATGATCAGACAGACATCGGTCGTGTTGAAGGCCGTGTCCACCCACGCTCCCTCGCCAACATAGCCGCCAAGCCGCAGATAGGCCTTGATCAGCGATGGCACCTGCAGCATCGCGGCATGCCGATCCAGCATGCTCTCGGCGATCAGATCCATGCGCTGAAAACTCTGGCCCCGTGCCCGCACCCGCATGTCCGGCGGCGCGAGATGCTTGTGATGCAAAAGCGACAGCGGCGCGGCGAGCCTGGCCGGGTCGGTCCCGTGAAAGCTGGCAACGCCGAACAGGATCTCGATGTCGTGCCGTGCCACGTACTCGGCCACCCCCTGCCAGAGATGATGCATTCCGGGGCCGCCGCGATAGGGTTTCGCAAGGCACGAACGCCCAAGCTCCAACAGGCTGCGCCCCGAACGGTGCAACGCGGCCAGGTCATACTCCTCCTCGGAATAGAACTGGCCGGCCTCGCGCGCACGATCTCCGCGCAGAAGGCGATAAACCCCCGCGACCTGCCCATCCCGAGCATCATCGACCAGCAGGAGGTGATCGAAGAACGCATCGAAGCGGTCGCGCTCCAGCCGGGCGGCATGATCGACCATCGGCCCATCGCTGCCCAGTTCGGCGACGAAGACCTCGTAACGCAGCCGTTGTGCGGCGCGCAACTCTGCCTCGGTCTCGGCGAGTTTCACAAGGAACTGCGGGGCGGCGGGCATCGGCCTTGTCTCTGCGATCGGGGGTGGACCACGCGACGTTTCTAGGCAACGGGCCGACAAAGTGCAACGCTGCCGGAGACAGGGGCTTGGCGGATGTTAATGATTTGCTAACCTCGTTCAGGGATCAATAACAGGAACGAGTTCCACCCGTGTCCCGTCGATCACGATCTTGCCCTCTTCGCGAAAGTTGACCGTAATGCGTCCGCCGATATTCGACTGCACCTGCCCGATACCCCAATCCGGATGCTCGGGGTGTTCCACCAGCATTCCGGGTTCCAGGATCGAATTCATGTCGGTCATGCCACCCCCTTGTCGGAGACCCTGAGATAATGCCGCAGCATGATCCCTCTCTCGATCTGGTGATAGGCTCACGCATCTGCCACGATCTGGCAAGCCCCCTTGGGGCGGTGGCCAACGGCCTGGAATTGCTGACGCTTTCCGGCAAGGGCGAAAGTGCGGAACTGGCCCTCGTGCAAGACAGCCTGCGCGGGGCGAAGGCAACACTGGACGTCGCGCGCCTCGCCTATGGCCGCCCCGCTCCGGGCGAGTGCTTGAATGCCGAGACCCTGCGCGACATCGTGATGGCCTATTACGAGGGCAAACCACGCCTGACGCTGCACTGGCAGCTTTCGGCCGCGCAGACCCGCGCGAGGGCGCAAATCATTCTGCTCGCCTGTCTTGCCGCGGAACAGGCCTTGCCACGCGGCGGCACCCTGGCGGTCGAGGGCGCGGCGGAGGCCCTGCACGTCACCGCGCGCGGAGCGCCCCTGACCCCCGATCCCGTTCTATGGGACGCGGTCGCGGGCAGGGCGCCCCTGCCCGACCCGGATCCGCGTCAGGCGCATTTTCACCTGCTGCGCCACTGCCTCGACGCGCAGGGTCTGTCGGTGACCACTCAGCTTGACGATGGCGCGTTCGCGGTCACGATCTAGCCGCGCGTGGTCCCGTCGCCGACAACGAGATACTTGAAGCTGGTCAGTTGCGCGGCTCCCACCGGCCCGCGCGCGTGCATCTTGCCGGTCGCGATCCCGATCTCGGCCCCCATGCCGAACTCGCCGCCGTCGGCGAACTGCGTGGATGCATTATGCATCAGGATCGCGCTGTCGAGCCGATCGAAGAACCGCTGCGCCGCATGTTGATCCTCGGTCAGGATGCAGTCGGTATGATCGGATCCGAAGCGCCGGATGTGAGCGATCGCGGCGTCGATATCCTCGACCACCTTCGCGGCGATGATGCTGTCGAGATACTCGCGCCCCCAATCCCCGGGGCCGGCGGGCACCGTACCGGAGATGCCCGCGAGACCTTCATCGGCGCGCACCTCGACACCCGCCTCGATCAACGCGCGGATCACGTCATGGCCAATGGTGCTTGCGATATCGCGGTGGATCAGAAGACATTCGGCGGCCCCGCAGATCCCGGTGCGCCGCGTCTTGGCGTCGAGCACCACGCGCCGGGCCTTCTCGGCATCCGCCGCCTTGTCGAGATAGACATGCACGATTCCTTCCAGATGCGCGAAGACCGGCACCCGCGCCTCGCGTTGCACGAGCCCCACAAGGCCCTTGCCACCACGCGGCACGATCACGTCGATGGAGTCGGTCATCGTCAGCATTTCCTGCACGGCGGCCCGGTCGCGCGTCGGCACGCGCTGGATCGCATCCTCCGGCAGGCCCGCCGCGCGCAGCCCGGCAACAAGGCAGGCATGGATTGCGGCCGAGGAGTGAAAGCTTTCCGACCCGCCGCGCAGGATGACGGCATTGCCGGATTTCAGACACAGCGCGCCGGCATCGGCAGTGACGTTGGGGCGCGACTCGTAGATCACGCCGACCACGCCCAATGGCGTCCGGACGCGTCGGATATGCAGTCCGCTCGGCTGGTGCCAGTCCGCCAGAACCTCGCCCACCGGGTCATCTTGTGCGGCCACCGCGCGCAGCCCGGCGACCATTCCCGCGATCCGGTCCTCGTCCAGCGTCAGCCGGTCCAGCATCGCGCCCGACAACCCGGTGTCGCGGGCAAACGCCAGATCCTCGGCATTGGCGGAAAGGATCGCGTGGCGGGACTGCCAGACGGCCTCGGCGGCCGCCTCGATCGCGTGACGCTTGGTGGCGGGTTCTGCCACGGCCAGTTCGGCGGCGGCGACCCGCGCGCGCGCGCCGATATCGGCCATCACGGCAGCAATATCCATCTCGTCCTTCATCGGCCCATTCTCCCGCAGACTTTCAGATTGCCATATCGTCGCGATGGATCAAGGGTCCGCGCGCCGGATAGCCCAGCACCTCCTCGATCTGGTCCGAGCGCAGCCGCCTGATCCGGGCGGCATCCTCGGCATCGTAGCGCGTCAGGCCCTGCCCCAGAACGCGGCCCGCCTGATCGGCCATCTCCACCGGATCGCCGCGTTCGAAGCGGCCGGTGACCTGCGCCACCCCGGCGGGCAGCAGGCTGCTGCCCCGCGCAAGCGCATCGGCCGCCCCGCCATCGACGGTGATGCGCCCCTTGGGCTTCATCGCGGCGATCCACGCCTTGCGTTTTTGCTGCGGATCGCCCTGCGCCAGAAACCACGTGGCCGGTGCGCCGTCTTCCAGCGCGCGCACGGGGTGCAGCCCCGCGCCTTGGGTGATCGCCATATCACATCCCCCGGCGGTCGCGGTCCGCGCCGCCATCAGCTTGGTCTTCATGCCGCCCTTGCTGAGACCCGACCCGGCATCGCCGGCCATCGCCTCGATCTCGGGCGTGATCGTCTCGATCACGTCGAATCGGTACGCGCCCTTATCCGTCACCGGGTTGGCGGAATAGAACCCGTCCACGTCCGACAAGAGGATCAGTTGATCAGCCCCTGCCGTGACCGCCACTTGCGCGGCCATCCGGTCATTGTCGCCGTAGCGGATCTCGTCGGTGGCGACGGTGTCGTTCTCGTTGACGATTGGCACCGCGCCAAGCCGCAGAAGCTGTTCCAGCGTGGCGCGCGAGTTCAGGTAGCGGCGGCGATTGGCGCTGTCTTCGAGCGTCACCAGAACCTGCGCCGCGATCAACTCGTGATGCGCGAGCGCGCCGTCATAGGCGCGCGCCAGCCGGATCTGGCCGACGGCGGCGGCGGCCTGGCTCTGTTCGAGGGTGAGATCGGTGGCGGGCAGGCCCAGAACCCCGCGCCCGAGCGCGATCGACCCCGACGACACCAGGATCACGTCCGTGCCGCGTGCCCGCAGCCCGGCCACATCCGCGGCAAGCGACGCCAGCCACTCGGACCGGAGCGCGCCGCTGTCGCGATCCACCAGCAGCGCCGAGCCGATCTTGATCACCAGCCGTTTCGCGGGTTTCACGGTTGCCACGGTGCGTCGCCGCCCTCTGCCACTTTGTGATGCGCGTGATCCGCATCAACACGGGCGCGCAGGCTGCGCAGCACCTCTGTCACACCCTCGCCGGACACCGCCGACATCAGCATCACGGGCGTGCCACAGGCCGCCTGCACCTCGTCGCGCAGGAAATCGCGTTCCTCGGCGTCGAGCGTGTCGATCTTGGTCAGCACGGTCAGCCGCGGCTTGGCGGCCAGCCCTGCGCCATAGGCCTCTATTTCCTGCACGATGGTGTGGTAATCGGCGACCGGATCGCCGGAACTGCCATCGACGAGATGCAGAAGCGCCGCACAACGCTCGACATGGCCAAGGAACAAGTCCCCGAGGCCGCGCCCTTCGGACGCGCCGTCGATCAGCCCTGGAATGTCGGCCACGACGAACTCAGCCCCATCGACGCCCACGACCCCGAGATTGGGATGCAGCGTGGTGAACGGGTAATCGGCAATCTTAGGGCGCGCGTTTGAGGTCGCGGCAAGAAAGGTCGACTTGCCGGCATTGGGCAGGCCCAGCAGGCCCACATCGGCGATCAGCTTGAGCCGCAGCCAGATCGTGCGCTCGACGCCCTCCTGCCCGGGATTGGCGCGGCGCGGGGCCTGGTTGGTCGACGTCTTGAAGCGCAGGTTGCCCCAGCCGCCATTGCCGCCCTGGGCGAGTTTCACCCTTTGTCCGAGTTCCGTCATGTCGGCGATCACGGTTTCCTCGTCCTCGTCGAGGATCTCGGTGCCCACCGGCACGCGCAGCACGATATCCTCGCCGGTGAACCCTGTGCGCTGTCGCCCCATGCCGTGCTGGCCGTCCTCGGCAAAGAAATGCTGCTGGTAGCGAAAATCGATCAGCGTGTTGAGCCCGTCCACCGCCTCGATCCAGACCGATCCGCCATTGCCGCCGTCGCCACCATCGGGACCGCCGAACTCGATATATTTCTCACGGCGAAAGCTGATGCAGCCGGCCCCGCCGGAACCGGACCGGATATAGACCTTGGCAAGATCGAGAAATTTCATCTGGCATCCTTGTGAAGCGGCCCGGCGCGCCTCAGCGCATCTTCTTGCTGTAGGTCCAGGTCGGCACGGTCGTCCCGCGCGCGACCGAAAAGCTTTCCGCGTCCCCAAGATACTGGAACCCGCAATTCGTCAAGACCCGGGCCGAGGCCGGGTTGTCCTGAAAGACGCTTGCAAAGATCGCAGAGGCTTCGTGCGGATTGGCCGCGAGCATCGCCTCGACCGCCTCGGACGCGATGCCGGTGTTCCAATAGGCCGGTGCAACCCAGTAGGAAATCTCGGACCGGCCCACATCGACGCGGGTCAGCGTCAGAAGGCCCATGACCTCGCACCGGCCGGATCTGGTGCCGTCCATGGCCCAGATATCCTCGGCCCTGTCATGGGCCCGAGCGCGCGCGATCAGCGCCTCCGTGCTGCCAGGCGGCAGCGGGTGCGGGATAGTGCTAGTGTCCCGCGCCACCCGCACATCGCCAGCATTGTGAGAAATCAGGCCGGCATCGGACCGGCGCAACGGACGAAGGTCGAATCGCTTCGCCGCGATGACCGGTTGATCCGTCATGGTTTCCATTTTCATGCACTCCTCCTCCCGCATGATGTCGTCCTGCCCTGTCGAGATGGCAATTCCGCGCCCTGCCGCAAGACCGCGTCCATCTCTTTGCACCGTCTTGTCACAGACGTTTGACGTTACCCGAACGAAAAGGGGGACCGGCAAATCTGCCGATCCCCCTCATGTCATTGACCTGTGCAGGACGGCTTACTCGGCGGCCTCCGCCGCTGGCAGGACCGAAATGAAGGTTCGCCCCTTCATGCCCTTTTGAAAATGCACCGCGCCCTCGGAGACCGCGAACAGCGTATGATCCTTGCCCTGACCCACGCCAGCGCCGGGCCAGAATTTGTTGCCGCGCTGCCGCACGATGATGTTTCCGGGGATCACGGCCTCGCCGCCATATTTCTTGACGCCGAGGCGACGACCCGCAGAATCGCGCCCGTTGCGCGAAGAACCGCCTGCTTTCTTGTGTGCCATCTCGTCTCTCCTTAGCCCTTGATCAGTTCTTTGGCCTGTTCGACCCAGCCTTCACGCTCGATCCGGCCCTTGAACGAGAGTTTCTCATCAATCTCGGCAACATCCGATTCCGTCCAGGCGGCAATCTGCGCGAGGCTCGTCACGCCGGCCGCGTGCAGCTTCTTCTCAAGCGCGGGTCCGACGCCCGACAGCTTCTTGAGATCATCCGACCCCTTTGCGGGCGCGGTCTTCGTCGCAGCTGCCGCGTCTGCCTCTGCGCTTCCGGTGGGTCCGCTGCCGCTGGCCGCCTTGACACCGGACGCATCCGCTCCGCTCGTCAGGATGTCGGTCACCCGAAGCAGCGTCAACTTCTGGCGGTGCCCGCGCGTGCGCTGCGAGCCGTGCTTGCGGCGGCGCTTGACGAAATTGATGACCTTGTCACCCTTGATCTGGTCGATGACCTCGGCTTGGACCGCAGCCCCGTCGACAAGGGGCGCTCCGATCACGGGCGCATCACCGCCGATCATCAGGACATCGTTGAATTGAACCGTTTCACCGGCATCCGCTGCAAGTTTCTCGACGCGGAGCATGTCACCAGACTGCACCTTGTACTGCTTGCCGCCGGTCTTGAGAACCGCGAACATGGACGTTTCCTTTTTCTCTCCGCGCCCTGTGGTCCCTGACGTCGGTCAGGCGTTTCCGATCCCGATGGATCACCTCGAACAGCGCACCCTTGTCGGATGTATGTGCCACACGCCCGGGATGAATACCATCTCGGGAACCGCGCTCATGCGACAGCGCGGCGCGAAAGTCAAGAGGGTCCGGACCCGTCAATCGTGGCGCAGCCGCGCGCGCAATTTCGCGAATCCGCCCGGGCTGAGGACGAAGGAGGCCAGAAATCCCGTGCCGAAGCCCGTCACGTCGGCCAGCCATGTCGGCGCACCGCCGAAAAACAGCCCGAAGATCAGTTGCACCGCCATCAGAACACCGATCAGAAGGAACGCCCTTGCCTGGTTGCTGCCAAGCTGCCCGAGCCTTAGCCAGATGATATAGGTGAACGCACCGATGAGGCCGTACACCCCCGGAAACGCCCCGATCAGCCAGGTGCTGTCGCGCACCACGAGGCCGAAGACCAGCGCGCCGGCGACCGTGCTCAGCAAAAACACGACCAGCACCGCCCAGTGCCGGAACACATCACCGACGAACTTGCCCATGGCCAGCAACAGCACGCCCGACAAAAGCGCGTGCAGGAAGCTGCCATGCACCACGGCATAACCGAGAAAGCGGCGCAGATGCTCGACCGGCCAAAGGTTGTTCTGCACCATCCAGCGCAGGATTTCGCCGTTGAACGCGTAATCCTCGATCGCGCCCGCGCGCCAGCCGACCGCCCCGGGTCCGCCGATAATCCCGCGCGCGCCCAGGGTGAACATCGCCTCGACGCCCATGATCAGCAAAAAGAGAACGAGTATGAAGGGCGGTAAGGGATTGATCGGGCCGGGCTTGCGATCTTGCACCTTGGGTCTCCTTGACGGGGCAGTAGCGCATGGGTAAGCGACACGTTCAGAGAAATCCACCACGGAGTTGCACCATGACCGAGAGGACCGGGGCGGCCTTCCCCCCACGGGTGTTTTCCGGCATCCAGCCGTCGGGCAACCTGCATCTCGGCAATTACCTTGGCGCGTTGAAACGCTTTGCCGAGGCGCAGGATCGCGGTGTCGAAACACTGTATTGCATGGTCGATCTGCACGCCGTGACCGTCTGGCAGGATCCATCCGACCTGCGCCGCGCAACACGCGAACTAGCGGCCGGGTTCATCGCATCCGGGCTCGATCCGGTGCGGTCGATTCTTTTCAATCAAAGCCTGGTGCCCGAACACACGCAGCTTGCCTGGGTGTTCAACTGCGTGGCGCGCATGGGCTGGATGCAGCGGATGACACAGTTCAAGGACAAGGCGGGCAAGAACGCGCAGAATGCCTCACTGGGCCTTTTTGCCTATCCGGCGCTGATGGCCGCCGATATTCTAGCGTACCATGCGACTCATGTGCCCGTGGGCGAAGACCAGAAGCAGCATATCGAGCTGACCCGCAACATCGCGGCCAAGTTCAACACCGATTTCGATGTGGATTTCTTTCCAATCCCCGAGCCGGTGATCGAAGGCGCGGCCACGCGCGTCATGAGCCTGCGCGATGGCGAGAAGAAAATGTCGAAATCCGATGTCTCGGACATGAGCCGCATCAACCTGACCGACGATGCCGACACGATCGCCCGCAAGATCCGCCGCGCCAAGACCGACCCAGAGCCTTTGCCCTCCGACGCAAAGGGGCTGGAGCACCGGCCCGAGGCGCGCAACCTCGTGAACATCTACGCCGCACTTGCCGACATGAGCGTGGACGAGGTAATGCGGGCCTCCGGCGGCCGTCCGTTTTCCGAGTTCAAGCCCGAACTCGCCGATCTGGCGGTAGAAAAGCTTGCGCCGATTTCATCCGAGATGGCCCGGCTCATGCAGGATCCGGCCGAGATCGACCGGATCCTCGCGGATGGTGCTGATCGCGCCCGTGCCATTGCCGGACCGATCCTGCGCCGGACCTATGACATCATGGGCATGGTGGGCGCGCGGTAAACGTGAACCGGGGCGACCGGTCCGCGACCCGGTTGCCGGGGGTCAAGAAAATTTCGAATTTTCTTGACCGGAATTTTTTCAAAATTCCGCGCACGCGATGCCCGTGGAGCGCTCATCCAAGATCGGGCTCGGTCTGCGCAAAGGACGCGTTGTCCTTCATCGCCGACCACCAGTCCTGAACATCTGCGCGCCCCATGATCTGAGTGGCCTCGGGTGTCAGGGAAACATAAAACAGGATCGGCCCAAGCAGGTAATCGGCCAGCGTCGCCTGCGCGCCGGCCAGCCATTTCGCATCGCCCCTGTTTTCCATCAATAGCGCAAGCAGCTTTTGTGCCTCGGCGATGTTACGTTCCAGGGCCGTGTCATCCTGACCGCCGAGGAACGCGGGAAACAGGTGATACCCCGCCACCCCCAGAAGCGCCGGATACCCGTAGCTGTTGATCAGGCTGATCCCCTCGTTCACCTTAGCCCGTTCCCGGGCATCGGCGGGCACCAGGGGCGGCTCGGGCCGCGTGTCGTCGAGATACCGGCAGATCGCGTCGGTCTCGCGGATGCGCAGACCGTCGATGTCGAGCACGGGCACCTTGCCGAACGGGTGCCGCGCCAAATGCTCGGGCTGTCGCGGCTCGCCCTCCAGCACGTTGACCGGCACCTGGTCATAGGCGATGCCCTTGTCCGCCAACACCATGCGCACTGTGCGCACGAAGGTCGAACCGTCAAAGCCGTAGAGTGTCGGTTTCTCTGCCATGTGTTTGTTGCCTCCTTTGCAGGTTTGCGGCAGACGTGGGGCAGTCCATGTGAATTTCAAACCATCGGTGCGCTGCCGCGCAGTGCTGTCCCGCGAAACCGAAAGCCCGCCATGACCCCTCATGAAATCGCCGCCCTGCCCTACCGCGAATGTGTCGGGGTGATGCTTGTGAACACTGACAGCAAGGTCTTTGTCGGCCAGCGTATCGACACCGAGGCCGCCGCATGGCAGATGCCGCAAGGCGGGATCGACCCCGGCGAGACCCCTCAAGCGGCCGCCCTGCGCGAATTGTCCGAGGAAACCGGGATCACCCCCGACAAGGTGCGGATCGAGGCCGAAACGCTGGACTGGGTCCGTTACGACCTGCCGCATGATCTCGTGCCGCGGATCTGGAAGGGACGCTTCAGGGGACAGCAGCAAAAGTGGTTCCTCATGCGTTTTATCGGCAATGACGCCGACATCGATATCGGCACCGATCATCCGGAATTCTCTGAATGGTGCTGGCTGGCGCCTTCGGATCTCGTGGACAATATCGTGCCATTCAAGCGCGCCGTGTACGAGACCGTGCTGGACGAATTCGCCCCGCATTTGTGAAAGTATCGACACCTCGGTCGGGTATTGTTTACGAAATTTTACCGGATTCGGGTTGTCGCAGGCCAGCGCATCAATATAGTCACGCTCGTCAAAACAGGATGGCCCGATGCGCGCCACTCACGCGGCGTGACATCACAGCAGGGCCACGGTCGACCACGGGGGGCAGAGACGCATGGACAGCGCCGGAGCACTATTGCCGATCATCGCGGCGCTGCCGTTTCTCGGGGCGCTGCTGCCGGGGCTGATGATTCAGGCGGGCCGCAACACCTGCGCGACATTCACGGCCATTCCAACGATTCTTGCGCTGACCCTGCTTCTGGTCTGCGCGCCCTCGGTGATGCAGGGCGAAGTGCTCACCTTCGGCCTCGACTGGATGCCCGGACTGGGCCTCAACGTGAATTTCATGCTCGACGGGCTGGGGCTGCTCTTTGCCGGGCTGATTCTCGGGATCGGCCTGCTGATCATCCTCTACGCGCGGTTCTACCTGTCGCCCGACGATCCGATGGGGCAGTTCTACACCTACCTGCTTCTGTTCCAGGGGGCGATGGTCGGCATCGTCCTGTCGGACAACATTCTGCTGCTGCTCGTGTTCTGGGAACTGACATCGCTGTCCTCGTTCCTGCTGATTGGCTACTGGAAGCACCTGCCCGAGGGCCGGCAGGGCGCGCGCATGGCGCTTCTGGTGACCGGCGGCGGCGGGCTGGCGCTGATCGGCGGCATGCTGATCCTGGGCAATATCGCGGGCAGCTATGATCTGAGCGTGATCCTGACGCAGAAAGAGGTGATCCAGGACAGCCCGCTCTACCTGCCGGCGCTGATCCTGATCCTGCTGGGCTGTTTCACCAAATCGGCACAGTTCCCGTTCCATTTCTGGCTGCCGCACGCGATGGCCGCGCCCACGCCCGTGTCGGCCTACCTGCACTCGGCCACGATGGTGAAAGCGGGGCTGTTCCTGATGGCACGGCTCTGGCCGGTGCTGGCGGGCACGCCGGAATGGTTCTGGATCGTCGCCAGCACGGGGCTGATCACCATGGTGATCGGCGCCAAGATCGCGCTGTTCAAGGACGACCTCAAGGCGCTTCTGGCCTTCTCGACGGTCAGCCATCTGGGGCTGATAACCATGCTTCTGGGGCTCGGCACCCGGGCGGCGGCAGTGGTTGCGGTGTTCCACATCATCAACCACGCGACCTTCAAGGCAGCCCTCTTCATGACCGCGGGCATCGTCGATCACGAGGCCCATACCCGCGACATCAAGCGCCTTGGCGGGTTGCGCCACCTTATGCCAATCACCTTCACCATCGCCACCGTCGCGGCGCTGTCGATGGCGGGCATACCGCCGCTCAACGGGTTCCTGTCCAAGGAGATGATGCTTGCCGAGACGGCCGACACGGCATGGCTCGGTGCCTCTTGGCTGATGGGCCTCCTCGCCACGATCGGCGCGCTTTTCTCGGTGGCCTATTCGTTTCGCTACATCGCGCATGTCTTTCTTGGCCCCAAGCGCGACGACTATCCCGCGCATCCGCATGATCCGGGCTTCGGCATGTGGGCCGCGCCGGCCTTCCTGACGGTGCTGGTGATCCTGATCGGCCTCATGCCGATGACCTTCGCCGGTGGCCTGGTCGAGGTGACAGCCGCGGCGGTGACGCAATCGGATCCTTACGTGAACATCTATCACTGGCACGGCTTCGTCCCCGCCTTCTGGATGTCGGTGGTCGCGGTCCTGGGCGGCGCGGCCCTGCTCGCCTTGCACAGGCCGCTGCAGGCGATGTGGAACACGGCCCCGCGCCCCGAGGCCAAGCCGCTGTTCGACGCGGTGACGCGCGCCGCGACACGCGCCGCGACCGCGCTCACCGACGGGCTGCATAACGGTGCGCTGACCCGCAGCGCGGCGATCTTTTCGGTCTTCGTGCTTGGCGCGGGCTGGATCGCGTGGACGGGCGGCGACACGCAACCCGCGACGCGCGAGATCCTGCCGGTCAGCATCCTGCCAATGATCGGCTGGATCCTGCTGGTGCTGTCGACGATCGGGTTGGTGGTCTTTCACCGCAACCGCTTCGTCGCGCTCGTGCTTCTGGGTGTGGTGGGGCTGTTCGTGTCCATGGGGTTCGTCTACTTCTCGGCGCCCGACCTTGCGCTGACGCAGATCTCGGTCGAGGTGGTGACGATCATCCTGCTGCTGCTCGCGCTCAATTTTCTGCCGCGCGAAACGCCCAATGAAAGCAGCCCGGCCCGCCGCCTTCGCGATGCAGGTATCGCGGCCGTGGGCGGTGTGGCGGTCACGGCCCTGAGCTACGCGATCCTCGTGCGCGATTTCGCCGACGAAAGCATTTCGGCCTTTCATCTGGAAAATTCCTACGAGGGGGGTGGTGGCACCAACGTGGTCAACGTGATCCTCGTCGATTTCCGCGGCTTCGACACCTATGGCGAAATCATCGTGCTGGGGATTGCGGCGCTGGTGATCTACGCGCTGACCGAGACCGTCCTCAAGGGTCCGGCAGGACGCTGGCTCGCCACATGGACGCCGGACACCAATCCCGAGGGCGAGGCCGGCGACCGCCATCCGATGATGATGGTGGTCGCGACCCGCGTGATGATGCCGATCGCGCTGATGGTCGGCGCCTTCATCTTCCTGCGCGGCCATAACGAGCCCGGCGGCGGCTTCATCGCGGGGTTGATCGTCGCGATCGCCTTCCTGATGCAATACATGGCGTCAGGCTTTGCCTGGGCGGAAGCCCGGCAGCGCATCACCTACCACGCCATCATCGGCATCGGTGTCCTGATCGCCAGCCTGACCGGGCTCGGCTCGTGGCTGGCCGGACGGCCCTTCCTGACATCGGATTACGGCTACCTGCATTTCCCGCCCATCGAGGAATTCGAATGGGCCACCGCGATAGCCTTCGATATCGGCGTCTTCCTGACCGTGCTCGGGGCGGTGATGCTGGCCCTCAAAAGCCTGTCGAGCATGGCGCGCGGCGCAGGCGAAACCGTCAACGAGACGGCGATGGACATCAATCCCGCCCGCAAGACCACCGCGCGCGAAGGGAACACCTGACATGGAACTTCTGTTTGCCAGCGGAATAGGGACGCTTACCGCGGCGGGGCTCTACCTCGTCCTGCGCATGCGCAGCTTTCCCGTGATCGTGGGCGTGGCCCTGCTGACCTATGCCGTCAACCTCTTCCTGTTCGGCGCCGGGCGGCTGGCGCTCGACATGCCGGCCGTTCTGCGCGACGGGGTGGACACCTATGCCGACCCGCTTCCGCAAGCCCTGGTGCTGACGGCGATCGTGATCTCGTTCGGGATGACAGCGGTGGTGGTGATGCTGGCGCTTGGCGCCTATCTGTCGGCGCGCGACGACCGCGTGGATATAGACCCTGAGACCGACCGTGACGAGGAGACCGGAACATGAACCACTGGATTGTCGTACCGGTGGTCCTGCCGGCGGTGCTCGCGGCCATTCTGACGCTGTCTATGCGCCAGACCCCGAGCCTGCAGCGGATCTTCTCGCTCGCCGGTGTCGCCGTTATCCTGGCGGTCGCAGTCGGCCTGACGATACAGGCCACGAGCGGCGAGATCGACGTCTACGAACTTGGCAACTGGCCCGCCCCGTTCGGGATCGTGCTGGTGCTCGACCGGCTGTCGGCCTTGATGGTGCTCCTGACGGCGGTGCTGTCGGCGCTCGTGCTGCTCTATGCCATCGGCTCGGGCTGGGATCAGCGCGGGGCGCATTTTCATGCGCTCTACCAGTTCCAGTTGATGGGCATTTTCGGGGCCTTCCTGACGGGCGACGCCTTCAACCTTTTCGTGTTCTTCGAGGTCCTGCTGATCGCGTCCTACGGGCTGATGATCCATGCCGGCGGGCGGCTGCGTCTGAAAGCCGGCGTGCAATACGTGATCTACAACCTGCTCGGGTCCACGCTGTTCCTGTTTGCGCTCGGCACGCTGTACGCGGTGACCGGCACGCTCAACATGGCCGATATGGCAGAGCGCGCGGCAGAGATCCCGTCCGAGGACGGCGCCCTGCTGCGCGTCGGCGCGATGCTGCTGTTCCTGGTCTTCGCGATCAAGGCGGCGCTGCTGCCGCTGCATTTCTGGCTGCCCGAAACCTACGCCGCCGCCCCTGCCCCGGTCGCCGCCCTCTTCGCGATCATGACCAAGGTCGGCGCCTACGCGATCCTGCGCGTGTACACGCTGGTTTTCGGACCGGATCTTGGCGTGACGGCGGGCTTGATCGACCAGTTGCTGCTTTACGCAGCCCTGATCACGCTCGCCGTCGGCATGATCGGCATCCTTGGCGCCAAGGGCCTCGGGCGGCTCGCGGCCTTTGCCACCATCGGATCGCTCGGCACGCTTCTGATCGCGATTTCGGGCTTTCGCGAGGAAACGACGGCCGCCGCGATCTACTACATGCTGCATTCCACCCTCGCCGGTGCGCTGCTGTTCCTGATCGTCGACATGGTCCGCGACCGCCGCGGCGCGGACACGCTTGTGCCGGGCGCGCGCATGGCCCAGCACGGGCTGATCACCGCGCTGTTCTTCGGGGCCGCGATCGCCACGGCGGGCATGCCGCCGCTGTCGGGCTTCCTCGGCAAGCTTCTGATCCTTGACGCGGTGCGCGACATGGATGCGGTCTGGCTGATCTGGGCCGTGGTGCTCGGCATGTCGGCGGTTGCGGTCCTGGGCTTCGCGCAGGCCGGCAGCGCGGTGTTCTGGAAGCCCCTGCCCGACGCCGGCGAGGCCGCCCCGCAACCCGTGGCCCGACCGGCCGCATTGCCCATGACCGCGGCCTGCGCCATGCTTGGGTCGATCATCCTGCTGGCGGTGCTCGCAGGGCCGATCATGACCTATGTCGAGGCCACGGCCGCACAACTGCACACGCCCGGCGATTATATCGCGGCCGTGCTGGACACCCGCTGAGAAAGGACACCCGATGCTGCGCAAGATCCTGCCCCATCCCTTTCTCACCCTGCTGCTGATTGCGGTCTGGCAGATGCTGGTCAACACCCTGACCCTCGGAAATCTGCTGTTGGGGACGATCCTCGCGCTGATCATCCCCGTGATCACCTCGCCCTACTGGCCCAATCGACCGCATTTGCGCAGCGCGTTGCGCATTGCGGACTACATTCGCGTGGTGCTGTGGGACATCTGCGTGGCCAATGTACAGGTGGCCTATATCATCCTGTTCAAATCGAACGCCGACACGCAGCCTGCCTGGATTTCCGTTCCGCTCGATCTGCGCACCCCCGAGGCGATCACCGTGTTCGCCGGCACCATCACCATGACCCCCGGTACCGTGTCGAGCGACCTGTCCGCCGACGGGCGCAGCCTTCTGGTGCATTGCCTCGACGCGCCCGACCCCGACGCGGTTCGCGATGAGGTCAAGGCGCGTTACGAGGCCCGGTTGAAGGAGATTTTCGAATGATCGGCGCATCTCTCGCCTTCGCCTTCGCCTGTTTCGGGCTCGGCCTTCTGATGAACATCTACCGTCTGATAAGCGCGCCCACCATCGGCGACCGGATCCTTGCCCTAGACACGATGGTGATCAACGCGATCGCGCTTCTGGCGCTTTTCGGAATCCGCGAGGGCACCACCATCTATTTCGAGGTCTCGATGATCATCGCGATGACGGGGTTCATCTCGACCGTATCCTACACGCGCTTTCTTCTGCGCGGCGATGTCATCGAATAGGGGACAACCATGCTCGCCGACATCCTTATCGCCTTCTTTCTCGTGATCAGCGGCATCTTCGGCCTGGTCGGATCGTTTGGTCTGATAAAGCTGCCCGACCCCATGATGCGGCTGCACGCCCCGACCAAGGCGACGACGCTCGGCGTCGGTGGCGCCCTGATCGCATCGATGCTGTATTCCCATTTCGAGATCGGTCAGTTTTCGTTCCACGAGATCATGATCGCGCTGTTTCTGTTCATCACGGCGCCGATCACCGGCCATTTCATCGCCAAGACCCATCTGCACCTGTCGCACAAACCGTCGGATCTGCCAGCCACGGGCACGGGGAGACCCTGGGCAAGCTATGAAAGCGACGCCGACCATGCCCGGGCAGAGGCCGCGGAAAAGACCGACGTCAAGCCGCCGGAAACGTCCTGATCCCAGCGGGCTGACGCACGAATCAGCCTGGGTCGCCCGGACACTTGCCCCGCCGGTTTCGTAAAATCAGCGCCAAACGCCATGATCTCGTCATGATCCTGGCCGGATTCCCGCCCTGTCCCGCCCCTAGCTTCACCCGTGGTGAAGCAAGTGAGGCAGGGTATGTGGCTGCGGTCAGGCGGCCCCTTTGGGACCGGCGGCGAGATCTTCGCACATGGCGTGACGGCGTCGGCGGTCTTTCACGCCGATGCCGGCACATTCGTGCTGGGCGTGACCCGCGCGGGCGGCGGCGTCATGGCGTTCCGCATCGAAGAGGACGGGGGCCTGACCCTTGCCGACAGCCGGCTCTTTCCCGAGCCGCTGGACCCGCTCCTGACCGGCAAGCTGGCGATCGTCGAGACCGCAACGGGTCCGATGGTCTTCGTAGGCGCGGGCCGCGACCATCTCGTCGGTTACCGCATCACGGAGGATGGCCCGATCGGTGCACGGGTCGAGATGGCCCACGAGGCCGTGCTGTCCGAGATCGAGAGCGGCAACGATCTTATGCTTCGCGCCTTGGCCCTGCACAGCGACACGGCCCCCCTGCCCGACGGCAACTGGCAGACCGACACCCTCGCGTTCGAGCACGCCGGAAGCGACCCCGATGCGCCGCTTGTGACCATCAGCGCATTCGACGATCACGTCACCGTCATCCCGGGCGCCGGAGCCTCCGGCATCGCGCATTTCGGGGCCGAGCAGGGATTTGGCATCGCAGCGCCCGCGGCGCTCGAACTGATCGAGAGCGATCTCGGGCACTGGGCAGTTCTGGCGGCGGCGGGCAGTTCGTCGCTTTCGGTGCTGGCGGTGACGCCGGACGGTGGCGTGCTGCCGACCGATCACGTGATCGATACGCGGGGCACGCGGTTCGAGGACGTGCAGGCCCTGGCCAGCGCAAGGTGGGGCGACGAGGTGCTGATCGTGGCAGGGGGCAGCGATCACGGTCTGACATTGTTCCGGCTGTCGCCCGATGGCCGGCTCGTGTGGCTCGATACACTTGAGCACCAGACGGAGGACGGGCTTTACAATATCTCGGCCCTCTCGGCGCTCGTGATCGATCAGACCCTCGTGGTGACCGCCGGATCACAGCGCGATCCCGGTCTGACCACGGTGACCGTTTCACTGGCCGATCTCGGCATCTCCGGGCATTTGGCCACCGGCGGCGCAGGGCATGATCTGCTGATTTCATCGTCCGGCAACACCGTGCTGACAGGCGGCGCGGGGGCGGATATCTTCGCGCTGCGCGTCCACGATGCGCCGGTCGAGATCACCGATTTTCAGGTCGGGATCGACCGGCTGGACCTGTCGGACTGGCCCATGCTGCGCAGTGTCGATCAACTCGACATCATGACCACGTCCGAAGGCGCGCTTGTCACATACCGCGATTTCAGCATCCGGGTCGCCTCGGATCACGGCGGTGGCCTGACGGCGGAGGAGATATTTCCCGGCGGGCTGCAGGGGCCCGACCGGATGTTTTTCCTGTCCGATCCGTTTGCCGGAAACCCGGATCCCGAGGACGATGCGCCCGCGCCCCCGGAACCCGAACCCGCCCCGCCGGTCCCGGCCGGCTCGCGCATCCTCGATTTCCGCGGGCGCGGGGTGAGCGAGGCGACCATCACCCTTACGCCACCCGACGGCGCACCGGTCATCACGCAAAGCGATGCGGACGGCCACTTCAGCCTGCCGCCCGCCGCAGAGGGCGCGCTGTCGCTGACCCGGTTTCACACCGCCGCAGACCCCGCTATCACCGCCGCGGACGCGTTGAACATCCTGCGTCTCGCCGTGGGCCTGGATGACTGGGCCGCACCGCTCGATTTCATCGCCGCGGATATCGACCGGAATGGCCGCGTCACGGCATCGGATGCGCTGGAGGTCCTGCGCATCGCCGTCGGTCTGACACCAAAGGCACCGCCGGAATGGGTGTTCATCGACGCCAGGGCGAATCTCGACGCGATCAACGCACGCGATGTGGATTACGCCACCGATATCCGTCTCGACGGATCGGACATCGCTGACCTCTCCGTTACCGCGATCCTGCTGGGGAATGTGGATGGCGCGGGTTAGATCCGCGCCGCTTTGAAGGTTCACTCAGGCCCACGGACCCGATCGCGTGGCCTTACCGGCCATCTCGCGCAGGGCGCGAATGCGGTTCTCGGCGGCCGGATGGGTCGAAAAGAGCCGGTCGCGCGCGTGTGCGTGCAAAGGATTGACGATGAACATATGCGCCGTGGCCGGGTTGCGCTCGGCCGTGTCGTTGTCGATCCGTGCCGCCATCCCAGAGATCTTTTCCAGCGCCGAGGCAAGCCACAGAGGGTTGCCGCAGATCTCGGCCCCGGCGCGATCCGCCGCGTACTCCCGCCCCCGGCTGATCGCCATCTGAACCAGTGCCGCCCCGAGCGGTGCGAGGATCATCAAGGCCAGCGTGCCGATCAGGCCCAACGGATTGTTGCGGTTGCCCCCGAAGAGCAGCGCGAAATTGGCCAGCATGGAGATCGCGCCGGCAAAGGTCGCGGTGATCGTCATGATCGTCGTGTCGTGATTGCGAATATGCGCCAGCTCATGCGCCATGACGGCGGCAATCTCTTCGCGGCTGAGGTTGTGCAACAGGCCGCTCGTCGCGGCGACCGCGGCATTTTCGGGATTGCGCCCGGTGGCAAAGGCATTGGGCTGCGCGGTCTCGATCACGTAGACCTTCGGGCGCGGCATGCCGGCACGATCGGCCATGTCATGCACCATCCGTTGGAGATCCCCACCAGTTCGCCCCGAGGCAGGTTGCGCGCCGTGCATCTTGAGCACCATCCTGTCGGAATTCCACCAGGTGAAGGCGTTCATCGCGACCGCGATCACCAACGCGATCAGGCTGCCGCCGACCCCACCCAGAAGTGCCCCGATCGCCATGAAAAGGGCCGTCATCGCGGCCAGAAGAACTGCCGTGCGCAGATATCCCATCGTGCTTCCTTGCCTCGCATCACAAATACACCAACAATATGGGAGGCACGGGTTCAGCCTGCAAGCGACCAAGCCGGCACGCACATGTTGACGCGGCCTCTGGCCATTCTCGCGCATCTGCCCCACTGTCTGCCGAAATGATGTCCAGACCGGAGCGCCGCATGTCCCACGATCCCGTTCGCATCGCCATCAATGGCTTTGGCCGGATTGGCCGCACCCTTTTGCGGATCCTGATGCGCGATGGCGCGGATCTCGAACTGGTCTGCATCAACGATATCGAACCTCTGGAAACCTGCGCCTATCTCTTTAAGTATGACAGCGTGTTCGGACCGTGGCCCGGCGATGTCACCGCGCGCGACGGCACGCTGATGGTCGACGGGCGAGCCATCCCCTTTCACGCCGCCGAAGACCTGAGCACGCTGGATCTCTCGGATGTCGATGTCGTGCTCGACTGCACCGGCATGGGCGGCGCGCGTGCCATCGCGCAGCGCGGGCTCGTGGCGGGCGCGCGCAAGATCCTCGTCTCGGGCCCCTCCGTCGAGGCGGACGCGACGCTGGTGATCGGCGCGAACGACGGCGATCTCGCGGACCAGCGGATTATCTCGAACGCATCCTGCACGACCAATGCGCTCGCCCCGCTGGCGCGGCTTCTCGACGACGCCTTCGGAATCATCAGCGGGCAGATGACCACCGTGCATTGCTATACCGGCAGCCAGCCGACGGTCGACAAGCCGCGCAAGGAGCTTGAACGCAGCCGCGCCGCCGCCCTGTCGATGGTGCCCACCACGACCAGTGCGCAGCACCAGACCGGGCTGGTCCTGCCGGGCTTGAGAAACCGGATCGAGGCGCGCGCGATCCGTGTGCCCACGGCCAGCGTGTCCTGCATCGACCTGACTGTGCAGACACGCGAGCCGGTCGAGGCGCCCGCGGTCAACGAGATGCTGCAGGCGGCGGCGCAGACACATCACTGGCTGGGCTGGACCGAGGCGCCGCTCGTTTCGTCCGACCTGCGCGGCCGGCCGGAAAGCGTGATCGTCAGCGGTCCGCAAACCTCGGTCTCGGTCGGCGGCCTGCTGCGCGTGTTCGGCTGGTATGACAACGAATGGGGCTTCTCGTGCCGGATGCTGGACATGGCGCGACGGATCGGGCGCGTCGCATAGCCGGCGGCTGACTCAGGCCTTGCCGCCTCAAGTGTCGGTGTCGGGCACGGCGGTCGGAAACGTCGGTGCGGCACCACAGATATGCTCGCCGTCCCTGGACACGCGCGGCACCCATTTCGGCGCCCGCGACACGCCTGCACGAATGAACACGCAGCCATCACCATCTACGAATTGACGCCCGGCGAACGAGGCCGGCGGCACCTGGGGCGGGCTGTGCGCGGATCGTCGCTGTTCAGTCGACACTGGCGCGCATCCGGCGATCGTCAGCCCCCAAACGCCGATCATCAGTATCAGGTTTCTGTGCAACATGCGAAGGTCTCTCCCGTCTCCAACCGGGGGGTGCCCTGTCCGAGTCCCCATGTCAGGGCGTAGCGAGCGCAGAACCCGTCAGGCGGTAAGACCTTCCGGCTCCGAAAGGCCATTGGCGCGGCAGCAGGCCGTGACGGTGTTGGCCAGAAGGCAGGCGATGGTCATCGGCCCGACACCGCCCGGAACCGGCGTCACCGCACCCGCAACCTTCTGGACCGAGTCGAAATCCACGTCGCCGATCAACCGGGTCTTGCCGTCCCGTTCAACCCGGTTGATGCCCACGTCGATCACGGTCGCGCCCGGCTTGATCCAGTCGCCCGGCACCATTTCGGGGCGTCCGACCGCGGCCACCACGATATCGGCGCGCCCGATGACCTCTGCAAGGTTCCGGGTGCGACTATGCGCGATGGTCACCGTGCAACTGTCGCCCAGCAAAAGCTGCGCCATGGGCTTGCCCACGATGTTCGATCGACCCAGCACCACCGCATCCAGACCGCTGAGGTCGCCGAGCGTATCGCGCAGCATCATCAGGCAGCCAAGCGGCGTACAAGGCACCATGCTTTTCTGGCCCGTACCCAGCAATCCGACATTGGATATGTGGAAGCCGTCCACATCCTTCGCGGGATCGATTGCGTTGATGACGCTGTCGGCATTCATGTGATCCGGCAAGGGCAGCTGGACAAGTATCCCGTGCACCGCAGGGTCGCTGTTGAGCTGCGCGATCAGCGCCAGCAGATCCGCCTCGGAGGTGTCCGCATCCAGCCGGTGTTCGTAAGAGTTCATGCCGACCTCAACCGTCTGCTTGTTCTTCGAGCGCACATAGACTTGGCTGGCCGGATCCTCGCCCACGAGCACCACCGCAAGGCCCGGCGTGACGTCATGACCGGATTTCAGCCGCTCGACATGCTGCGCCACCTGCCCGCGTATCCGCGCCGCGAACGCCTTGCCGTCTATGATCTCTGCCGTCATGGTCATCTCCAAATTCAGAAACTCGGGCGTCGTCTCGATTAAGTCGGATCCGCACCTGATCGCGTCCGCGAAGTGATACCCGCGTGCCAGTTCCATCGTGCTGAATGGCCCCACTCCGTGGACCTGCCCATCCCGCCATCAGATTGCAGATCTTGGCGTCCGCGACAACCTCATCTGCGCGATGGAACGACTGGATGGTGGGTTAAGGCTTTCCATGCCCGGTATCTTCGGGATTGCGTGTCGCGGCCGGTCCTGTCGCGCGTTTCACACCGGAAATCGGACCACCGCGCGCCGCGCACCAGTTGAATACGCGCCAACGATCATGGCCGCGTCTCGCGCAGGCGGGTCAGTTCGCGCCAGGCGGGCTGATCGGGGATGTGCAGGCGCAACATGTCTCCGACCCGGAGCACGCCCTCGCGCTCGACCCATGCGGTCACGCCGCGACGCCCCTCCGCCGCCTGTTTGAAGCGTCGCCCGACTCCCGCAGCATGTTCATCGATCACCCTGGCCGGCAGATGGCACGGGCGATTTTCCATATCCACGACCAGCGCGGCACCGTCCGGACCCTGCAGGCGCGCCGACGGAGGCACATGGCTCAGATCGGGAATGCCCTCGACGACGAGCGAGGCCCCGACCCAGGCCGGCTCGATCCGCGACACCCCCATGATCTCGGCGATCTCTGCAAGTTCCTCAACCGACAGGATCGAGAGTTGCCGCACATTACGAATTTCCGTGCCCTTCGGATATTGCGCCACAACACGGCTGCAGGATGCGCGTGTCAGCCCGGCATGCTCCTCTCCGGCGATCCCCGCATAGCCGATCTCGGCTCGCTGCAAGGCCTCGGCGGCCAGAGTCGCTTCGCGATCGGTCACGCGCCCAATCCAAGTGATCCGGCCTTCGTAATCGGTCGGTTTCAGTGCAGGCATGTGCAGTTCCTCAAGAGTTCAGTATCCCAGACACGCGGATCCCATCAAGTTGGGACCTTTCCACATGCGCCTATTCGCGGCAAGCCATGCGCGACTGCCGGATACCGAGCGGGCCCGTGCCCGCGGACGGCATCCGGGCGCGCGCACCATGTGCTATTCGAGCGGACATGACACCTCGTTCACTTCGCGCTTCTTTCGACGACGCGCACGGCGACCAGGGGTTTCGAAATCCGCGCCGCACCGTAAACGAAAAATCCCGGGACCCTGTTAAGAGCCCCGGGACATCGCTTTGCCGTGTTCTGGATGACGCTTAGGTCGACGGCTCAGGCTCCAGCCCGCCATCGCTTTCGCCAGAGGACGGCTTGGACTTCGGCTTGGTCTTCGGGATCGCAGTGACCGACGACTTGGACGCTTCGCCTGCGCTGCCGCCGTCATCGCCGGATTCAGGCGGTTCACCGCGAATGACCCGGCTGATCTCTTCGCCCGTCAAGGTCTCGTATTCCAGGAGACCTTGCGCCAAGCGCTCCCATTCATCGTGCTTCTCGGTCAGGATCCTTTTGGCTTCCTGGTAAGCCTCATCGATCATCCGCTTGACCTCGTCCTCGATCAGCTCCTTGGTGTGCGCCGAGATCGAGAAGCCGCCGGCCCCGTTGCCCATGTAGCCTTCATGCGCCTGCTCGTAATCGACATTGCCCACCTTGTCGGACATGCCCCACCGCATGACCATCGCGCGCGCAAGGCCGCTGGCCTGCTGGATGTCGCCCGCCGGGCCGTTGGACACGTTGTCCTCGCCGTATTTGAGGATCTCCGCGGCCTTGCCGGCCATCGTCATGGTCAGTTTCTGTTGGCATTCCGCACGGTGCCAATTCAGCCGGTCGATCTCGGGCAGGCTGACCACCATGCCGAGCGCGCCGCCCCGGGGGATGATTGTCGCCTTGTAGACAGGGTCGCATTTCGGAAGGCTGAGTCCAACGATTGCGTGACCGGCCTCGTGATAAGCGGTCTTTTCCTTTTGCTCGTCGGTCAGGACCATGCTGCGACGCTCGGATCCCATCATGACCTTGTCCTTGGCGTTCTCGAAATCCGTGAGCGTCAGGAACCGGCGTCCCACACGCGCCGCCATTAGCGCCGCCTCGTTCACAAGGTTGGCAAGATCGGCCCCCGAGAAACCCGGCGTCCCCCGCGCAATCAGACGCAGGTCCACATCCGGCCCGAGCGGTGTCTTGCGGGCATGCACGCCGAGGATCTTCTCGCGACCCTTGATATCGGGGTTTGGCACGGTGATCTGCCGGTCGAAACGTCCGGGGCGCAGCAAGGCCGGATCGAGCACGTCCTTGCGGTTCGTCGCGGCGATGATGATCACGCCTTCGTTCGCCTCGAAACCGTCCATCTCGACAAGCAACTGGTTAAGCGTCTGCTCACGCTCGTCGTTCCCACCGCCATAACCCGCGCCACGCGACCGGCCGACCGCGTCGATCTCGTCGATGAAGACGATGCAGGGCGCATTTTTTTTCGCCTGTTCGAACATGTCACGCACACGGCTGGCGCCGACGCCGACAAACATCTCGACGAAGTCAGAGCCGGAAATCGTGAAGAACGGCACCCCGGCCTCGCCCGCGATCGCGCGTGCAAGCAGCGTCTTACCGGTGCCCGGAGGGCCGACGAGCAGCGCACCCTTGGGAATCTCACCGCCAAGACGACTGAACTTTTGAGGGTTGCGCAGGAATTCGACGATCTCTTCGAGCTCTTCCTTGGCCTCGTCGATGCCGGCGACCTCGTCGAAGGTCACGCGCCCCGATTTCTCGGTCAGCATCTTGGCCTTGGACTTGCCAAAGCCCATGGCCCCACCTTTGCCACCGCCTTGCATGCGGTTCATGAAGTAGATCCACACCCCGATCAGCAGCAGGAACGGCAAGAGCGACACAAGGAACGTCTGGAAACCCGACTGTTCCTGGCTTTCGGCGTTCACCGGAATGCCCTGCTCAATCAACGTCTGCGTGATCTCGGCATCGCCGGGTTTGATGGTCGTGTACTCCGTTCCGTCGCTTGCGCTGTAGCGCACGGTTTCTCCGTCCAGCGTCACCCGACTGATCTCGCCGTTGTCCACGGCTTCCACGAAATCCGAGTACGGGACCGAGCGGCTTTGCATCGAGTTGTTGGACCCGCTGAACAGGTTGAAAAGCGCGAGGATCAACAGGAACAGGACCAGCCAGAATGCAATGTTTCTTGCGTTGCCCAAGAATTCTCTCCCAAAATCTGTACCTCGGCGACAAGCGCGAGGTTCACCCAATGAACATAGACATCATGCCCCGATCTTCAACGTAATTGTGACGGCTCGAAGAAGGCCGTCTTGTCGCGGATCAGGCAAAGGTCATGACCATTGTCCCATCCGACAAGCGGCGCGGCAAGAAGATGCCCGTCTCGCCAAAGGGCCGGGCTTGCCATGGCCGATGCATGCACAAGGCCGCTGCTGCGCCAGTCGGGACAGGCGCGCAGCCCCTCGGGCCCGAGCGCGGCGATCTCGGCGTCTGCCATGGCCGGCCCCGCGATGCGCCACCGCCCATCCCAGATCTGCCCAGCCGGAACGCGCACATTCGCCACGGCGTCATATTCCCGGCCGATGCGTGCAGTTGTCGCGCCCGCATGCAAAAGGCAGCCCTGAAGGGTCATGGCCTCGCCGGACCGTGCCGCCAACAGAAACTTGGTCATGGCCGAGCCGCGCGGCGGATACTCCGCCCCGGCGATCCAGCGCAGCGCGGCCATAAGGATCCGGCGCGCCACCTCGTCCGGCAGGGCGTTCAATGCGGCCCGATCAACGAGCACGTCACCCGACGCGATCCGCACGGTCTCTCGCGCCTTGTCCCGCGCGATCTCATCGAGCGCTTCGCGCGCCTCGGCGAGACGTTTTGCCGTTGCGGCCAGCGCCGGGGCCGACAGGCCCGACGCGGCCAGCGCCGCCAGACCGTCACGCACGCGCGCCCGCTCGAACGCCAGGTCGCAATTTGTCGGGTCCTCGACCCAGCTCACACCCCGCGCGCGCAACAGATCGCGCAGCGCGGCGCGCCCGATACCCAGCAGCGGGCGATGAAACGTCACCGGCCCGCGGAAGAACCTGTCGCGCATCGCCGCCAGACCGTCGACCCCCGCCCCGCGCGCCAGGCGCATGACGAAGGTTTCGGCGAGGTCGTCCTCGGTATGGCCAAGCGCGATATCCGCGATCCCGCATGCCCGCGCCCAGTCGGCTAGAAGCCTGTAGCGTGCCCGCCGCGCGCGATCGGCCAGGTTGCCTGGTCCATCCGAATCCCGCCAGTCCAGCGTGTCATGCGCGATGTCCAGTGTGCTGCAAAGCCGGGCGACGCCGACCGCCTCTTCGGCGGCCTCGGCGCGAAGGCCGTGGTTCACGGTGGCGACCCGCAGGTCAGGCCCGCCATCGCCGCGCCAGTCCTGCAGCGCGAGCAACAAGGCGACGGAATCGCCCCCGCCCGAAACCGCGACTCCGAGGGTGCGCGGCGGGGAAAACGCGAAATGGCGCCTGAGAGCCCCGAGGATCTGCGGCTCGCCGCAACGCGTCACGAACAGTCGAGCCGCTCCATCTCGGCCCGTGCGTCGGAGACCGAATCAGCGTCCGGATAGCGCTCGGCGACCTGTCCGAGGGTCACACAGGCATCGTCGGCCTGTCCAAGTTCGCCCAGGGACCGGCCGAGGCGAAACAGCGCCTCCGGGGCCTCGTCGCCGCCTGGATCGGCGCTGAACGTTTCGAGATAGGCGCGCGCCGCGTCGCTCTTGCGGTCGGCCGAGTCCAGCGCCTCGCCGCGCAGAAGCCCGGCGCGCCCACTCAGCGGCCCGCCGGGATAGGTTTGCTGGAACGCGGCAAACTGCTCTGCCGCGTCCTCGAAATCGCCGGCCTCGAAAGCGGCCCGCGCCCTCTCGAAATCGTCGCGCTCTCCAACCGCGAGCTGCGCACCGCTGTCGCTTGCTCCGGTCTCGTCGTCATTGGCGTCGGGCGGGATGATCCCCGCGGTCGAGCGTTCAGACGACACATCCCCGCCAAGGGTACTGCCCGGCTCGAAATTCGAGATATCGCAGTCCGGCTCCAGTTCGCAGATCCGGAATTCCAGATCGCCGAGACGGTTGGTGCCGTCCGTGACCACGCGCTCGATGCGAAACTCCAGCTCTTCGGTTTTGCCGGTCAGGCGCTGGATCTCGCTTTCGATCGAATCCACGCGATCCATGACCGACCCGCCGCCGGAGGGCTGGCCCGGGCTGCCCGTGGTGTTCATCTCGCGCCGCAATTTCTTCAATTCGACCGACAGGACCGAAAGCTCCTGCCGGATGTCGGCGAGTGTCCCCGAGTCCTGCGCCATCGCCCCGGCCGGGGCGACGGCAACCGCGATGGCGACCGACGCAATAAAACGACGCATGACCCCTCCGGATGTCAGATCAACTGCCCGCGCGCGCACGAAGCACGGTGACGGCGCGGCGGTTTTTCTGGTAGCAGCTTTCCTCGCTGCAAATCTCGATGGGACGCTCCTTGCCGTAGCTCACGACATCAAGGCGGTTCTGTGCGACACCGCGGCTGACGAGATATTCCTCCACCGCGTTCGCCCTCCGCGCCCCGAGCGCGAGGTTGTATTCGCGCGTGCCCTGTTCGTCGGCATGGCCTTCGATCGTGGCGTTGTAGTCGGGGTTCGAAGACAGCCAGTCGGCCTGTTCGTCCAGGGTCGATTCCGCCTCGCGGTTCAGCGTCGATTCGTCGACGGCAAAAAGCACGCGATCCCCGACGGTTTCCTGGAAATAGGCCCGCGATGTCGGATCCTGCGCCGAGCCCGACGCGCCGCTGCCGGTGCCGCCTCCGGCGCCTGCGTTGCCGCTGTCCTGCCCCTCGAACCTGTCGGGGCTTGCGCACGCCGCAAGCGCCAGTCCGGCGCACAGAAAAATTGCCTTGCTCGTATAGTTCATTGGTGTCGCCTTTTGTGTGTTCATGCCTGTCGTCTTGACTTACCACAGCCCGCGCCCTTAGGGAACGCGCGCCGTGCGTCCTCATCTCTGCAATGGCCCCCAGGACGGATCGCTCGCCCCGCCGGGCGTGTCCACCTGCTTGAGGTTGCGCCCCGAGATATCCACCGAATACACGCGCGACTGCCCTTCCGCGCCACGGGTTTCGCGCGTGAACATGATGACCCGGCCATTCGGGGCCCATGTCGGCCCCTCATCAAGGAAGGACGCGGTCAGCAGCCGTTCCTCGCTGCCATCGGTGCGCATCACGCCGATGTGAAAGCGCCCACCCGACTGCTTGGTGAAGGCGATGAGATCGCCGCGCGGCGACCAGACGGGCGTGCCGTAGCGGCCCTGCCCGAAGCTGATGCGCTCGGCCTCGCCGCCGTCGGCGCGCATGATGTAAAGCTGCGGCGTGCCCGAGCGGTCGCTTTCGAACACGATTCGGTTGCCGTCCGGGCTGTAGCTGGGCGCGGTTTCGATCGACGGCGCCGAGGTGAGCCGCGTACTGTCGCCGCTGTCGATGTTCATGCGGTAGAGATCGGTGTTGCCGCCCTGGGTCAGCGAATAGACCACCGCACGCCCATCCGGCGCGAACCGCGGCGCAAAACTCATGCTGCCTTCCAGCGTCGGAAGCACCCGCCGGCCCACGTTTGCCACGTCGAGCACGTAGATGCGCGGCGACCCGGATTCGTAACTGGTATACAACACCCGGTCGCCGGTGGCCGAAAATCGCGGCGCAAGGACGATGCTCGAACTATCGGTGAGGTACTGCACGTTCTCGCCGTCATAATCCATGATCGCCAGGCGCTTGGCGCGCTGATCCTTGGGGCCGCTTTCGGACACGAAGACGACGCGGCTGTCGAAATAGCCGTCCTCGCCGGTGATCCGGCTGTAGACCTCGTCGGCCACCTTGTGCGCGATCCTGCGCCAGCCGTCCCGCGTTCCCGAAAACTGCAGGCCGTCGCCCAGTTCATCGCCGGCAAAGACATCGTGGATGCGGAATTGCACCACCATCCGGTCCGACCCCTCAAAGCGCACCTTGCCGGTGATCAGGGCCTCGGCATTGACCGCGCGCCAATCGGCGTATTCCACCGGGCTCTCGAAGCTGGTGACGCGGCCGATATGGGCATCCTGCGAAATCTCGCGGAACAGCCCCGTGCCACTGAGGTCGGCCGCGATGACGCGCGACAGGTCGCGGGCCATGTCCTGCGCCTCGGATCCGTCGGCCACGAAATCCGGCACCGCGTAGGGCAACGGCTCGATCACACCCTCGGTGATCTCGATCCGCAGCGGGCCGCGGTCCTGCGCGATGGCGGGCAAGGCCCAAAGCGTCAGCACCGCGAGAAGGCTGATCATGGTCCGCATCATCTGATCCTCATGCTTTCGGGATTGAATGTCATTTCTATATCACGCCACTGGTCGTATTTCTCGGCCGGCAGGTCGAAACCGTCATTGCCGCAGCGGATGATCGCGCGGCGTGCGGCGTCAAAGGCCTGTTTTGCCGCTGCATCCCCGCCACCCGACGACCCGACAAGGCGGATCGTGTCGATTTCGGGGCGGCCGTTCTCGGTCATGCTGACGGCCACAACGACGGTGGTGCGCAGCGCCTCGGTGCTCAGGCTGCCGACGTTCCAGCAGCGCTGCACGGCCACGCGCAGCGCGTCCCGCTCGCCTCCGGTCAGCGGCGGTCCGCTGGGGCGTTCGGTGTCTTGCTGCGCCTCGCCAAGCGCCGCGGCAAGCGCATCGTCGATCGCCGCGCGGTCCGAGGATTGCTGCCGCGGCTCTGGCTCAGGCTCTGGCTCAGGCTCGGATTGCGGCTCCGGGTCCTGCTCGGGTTCCGGGTCGCTCGGGGCCTGCGCGACCTCGCTCGGCGGATCGGGGCGGTCGGGACGCTGCCGCGGGCGCACTGCGGCGGGGGGCGCGGCCTGTTGGGCCTCGTCCGACTCCTCGGCCTCGGTCACGATCTCGCGCGCGGCTTCCTCGGGCGCGGTCGCCTCTGAAGGCTCCTCGGCGGTGTCGGCCCCCTCGTCGGGCGTGACCTCGGGCTGGGTCTCATCATCCACGCGCGTATCCGGTTCGGGCTCGGGCGCGGATTCAGGGGCGACGCGCGGCGCGGGCCGTTGCTGCGGGCGCGGCGCGACCTCGGGCACCATCAGGGCCGTATCTTCGGGGGGCGCGGGCTGGTCAGGCGCCATCTCCTCGGCCTCGGGTTGCTCGGGCGGGGCGGGGTCCTCAGGCGCCGGGGCGGGGTCGCTCTCGGCCGGTTGCTCGGCCTCCGGTGTCTCCTGCGGGGCGGTCTCACCCTCTTCGGGCGGATCGGGCGTGTCGACATTCGCCACGGCATCGGGCGTCTCGGCCCGATCCATGATCGCTGCGAATTCCGACTCGGACACCGTCGTCGCCTGAACGACTTCGAAAGGCGGCGGCGCCGACTGGAAGGACCCGCCGAAAAGGGCCCAGCCGATCAGGGCCAGATGACCCGTCCCCGATATGATCTGCCCGGTATTCACCCGCGTTGCCCCTAGCCGCCCTGCCCGTCGAGCTCGGGGCCGCCGGCATCCGTCACCAGCCCGATATTGCCGAACCCGCCGCGATTGAGCGCGCCCATGACCTGCATCACGTCCGAGTACGGCACCGCCCCGTCGACGCGCAGGAACACGCGGTTGTTCGCCCGCTCTGTCGCGATGGCACGCAGGCGGGCGACAAGCTCGTCCCGCGGCACCTCTGTGGTCTGGATCATCACCGTGCCATCCGAAGTGACGGTCACTGCCAGCGGCTCTTCCTCGTCGCTCGGCAGGGCATTGGCGGCGGTCTCGGGCAGTTGCACGGGCACGCCGACCACCATCAGCGGGGCGGCGACCATGAAGATGATCAGCAGGACCAGCATCACGTCCACAAAGGGCGTGACGTTGATCTCGGCCATGGGCTGCGCGCGGCGGCGCCCGCGTCCGCGCCGGCCCGCACCGCCCGATTTGCCTGCGACACCCGCACCCATGGCCTAGCTGTCCAACTGGCGGCTGAGGATGGTCGAGAACTCGTCGGCAAAGGCCTCATACCCCGCGACGATCCGGTCGCTGTCCGCGCTCAGCTTGTTGTAGAAGATCACCGCCGGGATCGCCGCGAGCAGTCCCAGGCCGGTCGCCAGAAGCGCCTCGGCAATACCCGGTGCCACGACCGCGAGATTGGTGTTCTGCTGTTCGGCGATGTTGATGAAGGAGTGCATGATCCCCCAGACGGTGCCAAAGAGACCGATGAAAGGCGAGGTCGATCCGACCGTGGCCAGCACCGGCAACCCGCCTTGCAGCTCTTCGGATTCGCGCGCAATGGCCACGTCCATGCTGCGGTCGATCCGCGCCGTGGCCCCGGGGATGAGCGCGCCATCGGTGCGGTGACTGCGCTTCCATTCCAGCATACCCGCGGCAAAGACGCGTTCGGACCGGCCGTCGGGTTCGGGTCCGACCTCCTCGAAAAGCCCGTCGAGAGGCTCGCCCGACCAGAACCGCTGATCGAACTCGTCGGCCTCGCGCCGCGCGCGGCGGTAAGCGATGTGCTTCTGGATGATGATCGACCACGCCCAGAACGACGCCGCGATCAGCAGCAGCATCACCAGTTTCACGATGAACGTGGATTGCGCGAATAGCGCCCACATGGAGAAATCCATCTCCTGTGCGGCGGCCAGGGTTTCTGCTTCCATCTGCCTGCTCTTTTCATGCGCGGCCGGTTGTCCGGCCTTGTTGGTAGGAACGATATCCTAATTCCAGGCCGAACGCCAACATATCCGAAGCCCCGCGCCTTTGATCGATTCCCTCAGTGCAGGCGCAGGCGAACATTCGCCGGAAGCCGCGCCGGCTGCCCGGTCTCGGTCAGGCAGACCACCGTCACCAGCGCCTGGAACAGTTTCTCGCCGGCACGCGTCACCGCCTGTTCCAGCACCAGCCGCGCGCCGGTGACCTGGACGGTTCGGGTCTCGACGCTCAGCGCGTCGTCGAAATGCGCGGGCGCCAGATACTCTGCCTCGATCCGGCGCACGGCGAAAATCAGCCCGTCGCGGGTGCGCATCATGTTTTGGTCGATCCCGAGCTCGCGCACCCATGCGCTGCGCGCGCGTTCGATGAACTTCAGGTAATTGGCGTGATAGACGATACCGCCCATGTCGGTATCCTCGTAATAGATGCGGATATCGAAGAGATGGGTCATGGTCAGTGTCTCGCGGTCGGGGCCACCAGGGGATATGCCGTCCGGTACGCCCCGACAAGCCATATCATCACCGTGTCAAACGACGCCATCTACGGTAGGATGCACATGCGATGCCAAGTCTTTGCCGTGACTGCCTGACCCGATTCGACGCGGCCCGCCGCTGCCCCGCCTGCGGCGGGCCGCGCCTCATCGCGCATCCCGAACTGTGGGATCTCGCGATCGCGCACATGGATTGCGACGCCTTCTATGCCAGCGTGGAAAAGCGCGACAACCCGGATCTCGCCGACAAGCCGGTGATCATCGGCGGCGGGCGGCGCGGTGTGGTGTCGACCGCCTGTTACATCGCGCGCATCCGCGGCGTGCGTTCGGCCATGCCCATGTTCCAGGCGCTCAGGCTCTGCCCGGAGGCGGTGGTGATCCGGCCGCGCATGTCGGTCTATGTCGAGGTGTCACGCGCGATTCGCGACATGATGCAAGACCTCACACCGGCGGTGGAGCCGCTGTCGCTCGACGAGGCGTTTCTCGATCTCACGGGCACGGCCAGACTGCATGGCGCGCCGCCCGCGGTGATGCTGGCACGGCTGGTCCGGCGGATGCGCGACGAGCTTGGGGTCACCGGCTCGATCGGGCTGAGCCATAACAAGTTCCTGGCCAAGATCGCCTCGGATCTCGACAAGCCGCACGGCTTCGCGGTGATCGGCGCGGGCGAGACGGCGGACTTCCTGCAGGACCAGCCCGTCAGCCTGATCTGGGGTGTGGGTCAGTCGACGCGATACGCGCTCAACGCGGCCGGCATCCACACCTTCGCGGATTTGCGACGGTGGGAGAGCCGCGATCTGGTCATGCGGTTCGGCGGGATGGGTAACCGCCTGTGGCACCTTGCGCGCGGGCAGGATTTGCGCCGCGTCTCGGCCCATGCCCCGGTCAAGTCGATCTCGAACGAGACGACATTTCCGGAAGATACCGCCGACCCGGACCTGCTCGACGGGCATGTCTGGCGGCTGTCGGAGAAGGTGGCCGACCGCGCCAAGGCCAAGGCCCTTGCGGGCCGCGTGGTCACGCTGAAGCTCAAGCGCGCGGATCACAGGCTGCTGACCCGCCGCCACAGCCTGCGCGACGCCACGCAGATGGCCGACACGCTTTACCGGGCGGCGCGCGCGCTGCTCGATCAGGTGCCGCCCGGGGGGACCTATCGCCTCGTCGGGGTCGGTCTGTCGGAGCTCGGGCCCGAGGACGGAGCGGACAGGCATGCCGATCTGCTCGACCCGCAGGCGGTTCGGCGCGCGGCGGCAGAACGCGCCACCGACCAGGTCCGATCAAGATTCGGCGCAGGTGCGATCATCAAGGGGCGCGGGCTGCGTTAGTGTTCAGCGCCCGACACACGGGACCCGGTTCCTGACGGCATCGCGGGGGCCGGTCATGGCCTGAAGGCGAGGTTTGAAGCTGGGCACCAATGCGCGGAATCAAGGCGCGGAACGCGCCGCCGCGCAGCGCCCGACCGCCCCCTCGGGCGGGCGCTTTTGCAACTGCGCAAATCCATGAAACTGTTGCAGTATCTGGCACGATAAAGCGCCTCGCGACACGCGTCGCTGCGCCCACCCGGCGGTCGGGCACTGCGCGGCTCTTCTCCGGTCCTCCCAATGTCGCCTTCAGCCCAAACACGACCCGTTCATATGTAGCCTGCACGCAAGACAGGCCGGATCCCCATCGGGTCACTCACCTGAACTGGCGCATACCCGGCTACTCGGCCGCCAGCGGCACCGCGTCCGCGCGCCCAATCCCGGCGATCTCGATGACCACGTCGCGCATGAGATCCCGGAACGCGTCGAAATTCCGGTTCGGTCGGATCCGGTCCTCGTCGAGATACAGCGCGCGGTCGATCTCGACCTGAACGGCATGCCGCCCGCGTGCAGGCCGCCCGTAGGCGTGCGTTATGTAGGCCCCGGCAAACGGCGTGTTGCGCGTGACGACGAGGCCCGCGCGCGTGAAGGCGGCCTCGATGCGGTCCACGACCGCGCTATCGGCCGAAGCCCCGAAGCGATCGCCCAGTACGACCTCGGGGCGCCGGATACCGCGCCGCGCGACCTGGTCCATCGCCTCATGCGGCATCGAGTGGCAATCCACCAGGATGGCCTCGCCGAACATCAGATGAGCCTCGTCGAGAACGGTCTGCAAGGCCGCATGATAGGGGCGCCAGATCGTCTCGATACGGTTCTGCGCCTCGATCAGGCTCAGCTTGCCGGAATAGATCGCCTTGCCATTGGCGACAACGCGCGGGATCACCCCGAGACCCGACGCGATGCGCGGGTTGTGGCCCTGTCGCGGCGCCCCTTCGATGAGCGCGGGGTCAAGCTCTTCGGCGGCGCGATTGAGATCGACAAAGGCGCGCGGCGCACCCGCCTTCAAGAAGGGGGCACCCGCATCCGGCGCGCTGTCGCACAACCGGTCGACAAACGCATCCTCGGAGGTGCGCACGGATCGTTCGTCGAGCGTCGTGCGTCGCAGAAAACTTCGGGGATAGGCCCGGCCGCTGTGAGGCGAGGCGAACACCACGGATGTGGTGCGCCGCGCGGGCAGCGACAAATGATGCGCGGGCATCGGCATGTATGTCTCCGTTTCGGATTATCATAGACGTAAATCGGGCATCTAAAAGGCCTTGATCCCCTGTTCGACTCCTTTTATACGCAGCCCACCTCAGTTGGTCCGGGACTGTCCGGTTGGTCCAGCGCATGGTATTCATGGGCGATTAGCTCAGCGGTAGAGCACTTCGTTGACATCGAAGGGGTCACTAGTTCGATCCTAGTATCGCCCACCATGAATTCACTGTCCAGCGCCTGGCGTCGGACACCCGTAACCTCTGGCGCTGGCCAGCGCCGCACTGATAGGAGACGACCATGAAGGTTCGTAACTCGCTGCGTTCGCTCAAGAACCGGCATCGCGATTGCCGTATCGTGCGCCGCAAAGGCCGCGTCTACGTGATCAACAAGACCCACCGAAAGTTCAAGGCGCGCCAGGGCTGACAGCCCGCCTTGAGCATTCGTCCGAGACGCCACAGGACGTCGCCGCAACTCGGCGGCGTCTTTCGTTTTGTGGACCGCCTCAGATCTCGCGATCCGGGGCGTCCGATCTCGGGGCCTGCCGCGACAACGGAGCGCGCATTCCGTCTGGTAGTGCAGCGCATTTTCATTTACCCCGCTTTCCCGACACCGGGCCTCTTCCCGTCCCCGTCGAAGACCGCAAAGATGGACATGCACATGCACGCAAACACCAGCAACCCGGAAAAGGCCGCGCTGCGCGAACTGCTCGAACCCGATGAAACCGACATGAGCGTCGTGATCTCGGATCCGTCCCTGCCCGACAACCCGATGATCTTCGTCAGCGACGAGTTCGAGGCGCAGACCGGCTACAGCCCCGAAGAAGCCATTGGACGCAATTGCCGGTTCCTGCAGGGTCCCGAGACCAGCGAGGACGCAATACAGGCGATCCGGCACGCGTTGCGGGCCGAAACCCGCTTTGTGATCGACATATTGAATTACCGAAAGGACGGATCGACCTTCCTCAATCGGCTTCGGATCCGTCCCATTTACGATTCGGACGGGCAATTGATGTTCTTTGCCGGCGCGCAGAATCCGGTCTGAACCAGTTCGCGCCGCGGTCCCGTGATGCGTCGTCTCATCATCAACGGAAACGGTCACACCATGATCAGATCGCTTTACGACTGGACACTGCGCATGGCCGAGCATCGGCACGCGCTCTGGGTGCTGGCCGGTGTCAGTTTCATCGAAAGCTCGGTGTTTCCGATCCCGCCCGACGTGCTGATGATCCCGATGATCCTCGCGCGCCCGTCGCGGGCCTGGCTGATCGCCCTCGTGGCGCTGATCTCGTCGGTTCTGGGCGGGCTTCTGGGCTATGCCATCGGCGCCTTCGCCTATCAGGAGATCGGCGTGCCGATCCTCACCGCCCTCGGCAAAGACGCGGCAATGGAGGCGTTCAGCACGCGGTTCAACGATTTCGGCTTCTGGGCGGTGCTGACGGCGGGGGTCACACCCTTTCCCTACAAGGTGATCACCATCATGTCGGGCTGGACGGCCATGCCGATTGGCACCTTCGTCGCGACCTCTATCCTCGCGCGCGGCTTGCGGTTCTTCATCGTCGCCGTGCTCTTGTGGAAATTCGGCGCACCGATCCGCGACTTCATCGAACGCCGCCTGGGGTTGATGACAATCTTGTTCGTCGTGCTGCTCTTCGGCGGGTTCTACGCCACGAGGTTCCTGTGATGCGCCTTGACCAGCGTCAGCTGATCCTCGTCGCCGCCGCGGGGTCGGGCGCGCTTCTGCTCGCGGCCTTCGCGTTCCAGTATGTCGGCGGCATGGCGCCCTGTGCCTTGTGCCTGTGGCAACGCTGGCCGCATGCTGTCGCCGTTGCCTGTGGCGCCGTCGCGCTTTTGGCCGTGCCGCGGCTGATGGCGGTTGCGGGGATGCTCGCTGCGCTGACCACCGCCGCCATCGCGGGCTATCACACCGGGGTCGAGCGAGACTGGTGGGAGGGGCCCGCGACCTGCTCCGGGTCCGGGACCTCGGGCCAGAGCGCGGACGCGCTGTACGACCAGATCATGTCCGCCCCGCTGGTGCGCTGCGACGAAGTTCCGTGGCAGCTTCTGGGCCTTTCGATGGCCAGTTGGAACATGGTTCTGGCGCTTGGTCTGGCCGCGATCTGGGCGATGGCGCTGCGCGCCCGCTAACTCCGGCAGAGCGCGGACCAAGCGATCATCGTGCGTATCTCGGCGGGCAAACCCTAGGCCAGCCTGCGCCGTCGCCGCCCGCCCTCCGCGCCGCCATCGCCACCGGTGTTGAAATGCGGATGTGGCAGGGTCACGATCTTGGCCAGTTCCGGGAACGGGTCAGTCTTGTGGGGAATCGCGTTGGCGGCGACGAAATGCTCCTGGAATCTCGGCTCTATCGCGGTTTCGACCTTGGTGATCTCGCCCAC
>JAWLGF010000080.1:0-10056 GCA_041685205.1 Roseovarius sp. | reverse complement strand
CATGCGGCCCGGCGCACGCGCCATCGTCACCGATATCTGCGTGCCGATCTCGAAACTGGCCGAGGCCATCGAGGACACCCGCGCCGATCTCGCCGAGGCGGGCGTCATGGGACCGATCGTCGGCCATGTGGGCGACGGCAACTTTCACGCGACCCTGCTGGTCGACACGGGCAACGCGGGCGAGGTCGCCCGCGCCAAGGCCGCCGCCGCGCGCATGGTCGAGCGCAGCCTGAAGCTGGGCGGCACCGCGACCGGCGAGCACGGGATCGGCGTGGGCAAGCTGGATTACATGGCCGCCGAGCACGGCAAAGGCTGGGGGGTGATGGGCGCGATCAAGACCGCCCTCGACCCCGACAACATCATGAATCCCGGCAAGCTGGTCCCGCCCCGCGACTGATCCGGACACCGCCGCAAACGTGTTGTTGCGCCGCTCTGGCGGCACCTCTATATCGCGTGGCATGTTGGACAAAGCCCATAACCGCCCGGATCTGCCGGCCGAGATCGCCCGGCGACGTACCTTCGCGATCATCTCGCATCCGGATGCGGGCAAGACGACGCTGACCGAAAAATTCCTGCTTTATGGCGGGGCGATCCAGATGGCGGGACAAGTGCGCGCCAAGGGCGAGGCGCGGCGCACGCGGTCTGATTACATGCAGATGGAAAAGGACCGCGGGATTTCCGTGTCGGCCTCGGCCATGTCCTTCGATTTCAAGGAGTTCCGCTTCAACCTCGTGGACACGCCCGGCCACTCGGACTTTTCCGAGGATACCTACCGCACGCTGACGGCCGTCGATGCCGCGGTGATGGTAATCGACGGCGCCAAGGGCGTGGAGAGCCAGACCCGCAAGCTTTTCGAGGTCTGCCGCCTGCGCGATCTGCCGATCCTGACCTTCTGCAACAAGATGGACCGCGAAAGCCGCGACACCTTCGACATCATCGACGAGATCCAGGAAAACCTCGCCATCGACGTGACCCCGGCAAGCTGGCCCATCGGCATGGGGCGCGATTTCGTGGGCTGTTACGACATGCTGCACAACCGCCTGGAACTGATGGACCGCGCCGACCGCAACCGCGTCGCCGAATCGATCCGCATCGAGGGGCTGGACGACCCCAGGCTTGACGAACACGTGCCCGCCGACCTGGTGACCAAGCTGCGCGAAGAGGTCGAGATGGCGCGCGAATTGCTGCCCGAGCTTGATCCGCAATCGGTGCTCGAAGGGCACATGTCGCCGATCTGGTTCGGCTCTGCCATCAACTCTTTCGGGGTGCGCGAACTGATGGAGGGCCTCGGCACCTATGGCCCCGTGCCGCAGATCCAGAAGGCGACCCCGCGCCAGATCGCCCCCGAGGAAGACAAGGTCGCGGGCTTCGTGTTCAAAGTGCAGGCCAACATGGACCCCAAGCACCGCGACCGCGTGGCCTTCGTGCGCCTCGCCTCGGGGCATTTCAAGAGGGGCATGAAGCTCACGCATGTGCGATCGAAAAAGCAGATGACGATCTCGGCGCCAGTCCTGTTCCTCGCGTCCGACCGCGAACTGGCCGAAGAGGCGTGGGCGGGCGACATCATCGGCATTCCCAATCACGGGCAGCTGCGCATCGGCGACACCCTGACCGAGGGCGAGTCGATCCGTGTCGCCGGCATCCCGTCCTTTGCGCCCGAACTGCTGCAACAGGCCCGCGCGGGCGATCCGATGAAGGCCAAGCATCTGGAAAAGGCCCTGATGCAATTCGCCGAGGAAGGGGCGGCCAAGGTGTTCAAGCCCGCCTTCGGCTCGGGCTTCATCGTCGGCGTGGTGGGCGCGCTGCAATTCGAGGTTCTGGCCAGCCGGATCGAACAGGAATACGGGCTGCCGGTGCGGTTCGAGGCGTCGCAATTCACCTCGGCGCGGTGGATCGCGGGCGACAAGCCGGCGATGGAAAAATTCACCAACGCCAACAAGCAGCACATCGCCTACGATCATGACGGCGACGCGGTGTACCTCACGCGGATGCAATGGGATATCGACCGGGTGGAACGCGACCATCCCGGCATCTCGCTGACCGCGACCAAGGAAATGATGGTATAGACGGCTCTGGCAGAATCGCCCAAGTTCATGCTAAGTCTTGCGGTATGAACACGCCGACCCCCAATATAAGCGCCGCACAGCCGCTGATCCGGCAGCTTGACGAGTCGGCTGTCAACCGCATCGCCGCCGGTGAAGTGGTCGAGCGACCCGCTTCGGCCGTCAAGGAACTGCTGGAAAACGCGCTCGATGCCGGGGCGACACGCGTCGAGGTGGCCTACGCCGATGGCGGCAAGACGCTGATCCGGGTGACAGATGACGGTTGCGGCATGGCCCCCGATCAGTTGCCGCTGGCGCTTGCACGGCACGCCACGTCGAAGATTGACGGCAGTGACCTTCTCAATATCCATTCCTTCGGGTTCCGGGGCGAGGCGCTGCCCTCGCTCGGCGCGGTCGGGCGGCTGCGCATCACCTCGCGCGCGGACGGTCATGAGGCGGGCGAGATCACCGTGACGGCCGGGCAGATCAGCGCCGTCAAACCCGCCGCGCTCAATGCCGGTACGGTGGTGGAGCTGCGCGATCTGTTCCACGCCACGCCGGCGCGGCTGAAATTCCTGCGCACGGACCGGGCCGAGGCGCAGGCGATCGCCGATATCGTCAAGCGCCTTGCGATGGCCGAACCGCGCGTCGGGTTCACCCTGCGCGACACCTCGGGCGGCGGTGAGGGGCGCGTGGCCTTCCGCGCCGACGCCGAGACGGGCGATCTCTTCGATGCGCTGCACGGACGGCTGCGGCGCATCCTTGGGGCCGAGTTCGCCGAGAACGCCCTGCGCATCGACGCCACGCGCGACGGGCTGCGGATGACCGGCTATGCCGCGTTGCCGACCTATTCGCGCGGATCGGCGGTGGCGCAGTACCTGTTCGTGAACGGCCGCCCGGTGCGCGACAAGATGCTCTACGGCGCGCTGCGCGCGGCCTATCAGGACATGCTCGCGCGCGACCGCCACCCGGCGGCGGCGATTTTCATCGATTGCGACCCGGTGCTGGTAGACGTCAATGTCCACCCGGCGAAATCCGAGGTGCGGTTTCGCGATCCCGGTGTCGCGCGCGGCCTGATCGTGTCGGGGCTGCGGCATGCGCTGGCCGAGGCCGGGCACCGCGCGTCCTCGACCGTGGCGCATGCGACCCTAGGCGCATTCCGCCCCGAGCCGGCGCAGGGCCGCGTCTACCAGATGGACCGTCCCTCGGCGCAGGCGCGCAGCGTCGCCTATCAGGCGCAGGCGCCCGGTTTCGCGGAGATGCCGGAGGCATGGAGCGCGCGGGTCGAGAACATCCCGTCAGAGCCGGACAGCGGCGCCGTCGCCCTGCCCCTTGGCGCGGCGCGTGCGCAGATCCACGAGAACTATATCGTCGCCCAGACCCAGGCCGGCCTCGTGATCGTCGATCAGCACGCCGCCCATGAGCGGCTGGTCTACGAGCGCCTGAAACGCCAGATGGCTGATACGGGTATCGCCGCACAAGCCCTGCTGATCCCCGAGATCGTGGAGTTGTCCGAGACAGATTGTGCCCTGCTGCATGCCCATGCCGAGGATCTGGCCACACTGGGGCTAAGCATCGAGCCCTTCGGCCCGGCCACCATCGCCGTGCGCGAAACTCCCGCCATTCTGGGCACGGTCGACGCCAAGGCCCTACTGCACGACATCCTCGACGAATTGCATGACGTTGGCGCCAGCGGCACGCTGAAATCGCGCATCGACGCGATCCTCAGCCGCGCGGCGTGCCACGGCTCTATCCGGTCGGGCCGCAGGATGACGGCGGAGGAGATGAACGCCCTGCTGCGCGAGATGGAACGCACGCCGCATTCGGGTCAGTGCAACCACGGTCGGCCCACCTATGTCGAGCTGCCGCTGGCCGACATAGACCGACTGTTCGGTCGCACATGATCCGGATCGGCGACCAGACCTATTCGCTCGACGACCCGGCAACCCTGGCCGCGCTGATCGGGGGGGCGGTGCTGCTGCTAATTCTCGTGCTGCTGGTCGTCGCGGTGCGTGCTGCGACGCGGTCCGCCGGGATGACCGAACCGCTGACGCGGCAGGTCGGGCAGCTGGGGCAGCGGGTGCAGGGCCTCTCGGACGGGCAACAGCAACTGGCCGGCGGGCTCAGCCATTTGTCGGAGGCGCAGGCCGCGTCGCAATCGCACATGCTGCAATTGATGGAAAAGCGCCTGTCGCAGGTGACCGAGTCCATGAACGAGAACCTGCAAGGCACCTCGCGCCGCACCGCGCAGTCCTTGGGCGATCTTCACCAGCGGCTGCAGGTCATCGACAAGGCGCAGGACAACATCACCAAACTGTCAGGCGACGTGCTGTCATTGCAGGACATCCTGTCGAACAAGCAGACGCGCGGCGCGTTCGGGGAAATCCAGCTGCACGATATCGTGACCAAGGCGCTGCCATCCGACAGCTATGCGCTGCAACACACATTGTCCAATGGCAAGCGCGCCGATTGCCTGATCCACCTGCCCAACCCGCCGGGGCCGATCTGCATCGACAGCAAGTTCCCGCTGGAGGCCTACGAGGCGCTGCGCCGCGCCACCTCGGATGCCGAACTCAACGAGGCGGCGCGGTTCCTGCGCACCTCGGTGCGCAAGCACATCAAGGACATTTCCGAGAAATACATCCTCGACGGTGAGACTGCCGATGGCGCGCTGATGTTCCTTCCGTCCGAGGCGGTCTATGCCGAGCTGCACGCCAACTTTCCCGAGGTGGTGCGCGACGGCTTTGCCGCCCGGGTCTGGATCGTGTCGCCCACGACCTGCATGGCCACGCTCAACACCATGCGCGCGATCCTGAAGGATGCCCGCATGCGCGAGCAGGCCGGCGCGATCCGCCGCGAACTGGGGCTGCTGTTTGCGGATGTGGACCGGCTGGGCACGCGGGTGGAAAACCTCGACCGGCATTTCAACCAGGCCTCGAAGGACATTTCCGACATCAAGATTTCCGCCGACAAGGCCGGACGCCGCGCCCGGCGGCTCGACAATTTCGATTTCGAGGAACTGGCCCCGGAAACCGAACCATCGACCGAAACCGCACTGACGCCCCGTCCGAATGGGGCGACCGGCGACGCCTGAAATGGCCGGCAGGTCAGAGCAGAACGTTCTCAGATCACGCCTTCGTCCATACCCTTGACCGGTCCGACAAGGCGCGGGCCTCGCCAGCCCGACCGCGCGATGCCGCGCACGCTGTCATGCAGCCGCTCGGACGGATCGTTACCTACGACACGCGCGCGACGGCGCAGCAGGATCTTGCCCCATCCCGCCCATGTGCCGACCGAAGGTGCCGTGACATCCTGCGGGAACCGCGCGCGCCACCCGTCGGGCAGCGGCAGGGCGCAGGCCTCGGCCCGCTCCAGCATCCAGACCAGCGGAATGTTCGCCAGCGGTCGCGCGTCGTGCCGCCCGCAGGGCTGCCCGCCCACATCCGAATGACAACCCCGGAACCAGACCTGTTCGACATGGCCTTCGAAATCCGGCGGGCATGTCCACAGAACCGGCGCATAGGCCATGCGCGTCTCGTCAAGCGCCAGGGCGTGAAAGCCATGCCGGGTGGTATGACCAAGCTGATGATTGTGAAACGCGTGCCGATCCTCGCGGAACCGCCGAAGCACGGGTATGGACAGGCCCAGCGCCTTTACCGTGTCCCAGACACCCACCATCTCGACATGACATGACGCGTGGCAATGCAGCCGACCAAACAGCCGCGCGCCCTCGGATGATGACGCACCGCGGTAGTGCCGGAACACATGGCGCACATGGCGCTCTGTTGCAGCCTCCGCGCGCAACAGCCCGATCTGGTCGATCGCCCCGGCGAGCGAGCGCACCGCGAAGGCCCCCCGCGAATATCCCAACAGGAAAATCCGGTCGCCGGGGCGGTACCGGCTTGCGAGATATCCATAGGCCCGGCGGATCTGACGGTTGATCCCGCGCCCCAAGATGATGTCGCCGGTCGCGCGCCAGTCCCGCCACTGGATCCCGGCCTCGTAATACAGCGACAGGTCGGGCGAGGCTATTTCGCGCAGCAGCTTGTAGGTCAGACCCGCATTGGTCTCGAACCCGTCGGTGAGGCTCGACATCGTGCCGTCGAGGATCAGCACATGCGTGACGGCCCCGCGCCTGTGGGCAAATGCCGTCTGTTCCGCCCGCGTGCCGGGCAGCAGCCGGTCATAGATTCCTCTGGTCCAGTCACGCCACGACATGTCACACCTGCGCTACCCGGCCGCACTCCTCTTGCGGCCCGTTCCCATCCTAGCAACAGCCTGCGCGATAATCATTGAAAGATGCTGAACATCTGCGTGAGGGCGCGGTCACAGCTGCGCGACCGTCACCACATCGCGCAGCCCGTAGCCGTTGAACGATGTGCTCAGGCAGCGCGTGTAGGCGCCCATACCGGCGATGAGGATGTGATCGCCATCTGCCAGATCTTCGGGCAACGGCAGCGGGTCGGGCAGACGGTCGATGCTGTCGCAGGTCGGGCCGTAGACCACCTGCGGGCGCAGATCCCCCCGGCGTGGTCGTCCGTCGGGGGCGATCACCGTGATCCGGTCGGGCGCGCCGATATCGCGGATCTCGGTCAGGCCGCCATAGACCCCGTCATTGACAAAGATCGCCCCGCAGTCGCGCACCGCCTTGATGCGGATCGCAAGGCTGAACGCCTCGGCCACCATCGCGCGGCCCGGCTCGCAGACCAGCGCCGGCGCCTCGGCCCCGAACTGGTGCGCGACCTCGGACCGGATACGGTCGAAGATCGCGTCAAGGTCGGGCATTTCCCCCGTGCGATGCGCGGCGAAGCCGCCCCCGACATTGAGCCGGTGCAGCCGCACCCCCGATGCCCGCGCAACCTGCGCCGCGGCAACGATGTAGCTGGCCCAGGCCTGCGGGTCGGCGCATTGCGTGCCGGGATGGAACGTGATCGACGGTGCAAAGCCGCAATCTGCCACCGCCCGCAGCAAATCCACGGCCGGACCGGGCGCAACGCCGAACTTGTCGCCAAAGTGATAGGCGGCCCCCGAGACCGGCAGCGCAAGCCGCGCGCAGACCTCTGAATCGTGGGAAACCTTGCGGTGCAACTTGCGAAGTTCGGACAGGCAATCGACCGAGAACGAGTGCACGCCCATCTCCGCGGCCACGGCCACCTCCGCCGGCGAGCGCACGGGATTGTTGTAATGCAGCGTCGCGGTCGGCGCCACGGCGCGGACCGCGCGCATCTCTTCGGGACTGGCCACATCGAAGGCGTCGATGCCCGCGTGCACCAGGTTGGCAAGCACCTCTGCGGCCGGGTTGGCCTTGACCGCATAGGTCACCAGCCCCGGGAACCCGCGCAGAAAGGCCCGAGCCATGCTCTGCAGCCGCGCCGGGCTGAAATAGAGCACTGGCGTATCCGGGCCATGCCGCAGCAGGTGGGCCCGCGGATCGGGCATCTCGGAGCGATTGCGCATGGCGGGGGTCCTTGGATCTGCTCGTTTTGAGCAAGTCTGCCTTAGAAACACGTCGATTCATCGCGTCATTTTGTATATCTTGCCATATAAATTGACCAAAATGACATCATGATCATGCCAATAGACGAAACGGACCGTCAATTGATCGCGCTCTTGCAGAACAATGCGCGGCTGCCGGTGGCCACGCTCGCACGGCGCCTGGGGCTGGCGCGCACCACCGTGCAGGCCCGGCTTGATCGGCTGGAAACGTCGGGTGTCATCACGGGGTACGCGCTCCGACTGGGTCCGGGCGCACGCCCCGCCCTGCATGCCACGGCCCTGCTGAGTATCGAGCCGCGGGCCGGTCCCGCCGTGCTCGCCCGGCTGAAATCGCTGCGCGCGGTGCAGCGCGTGCACACGACATCGGGACGGTTCGATCTGATCGTGACGATCGAGGCCGACAGCACCGAGGCGTTGGACGAAACACTCGACCGGATCGGCGAGACCCGAGGCGTGAAAGGATCCGAAAGCCTCGTTCACCTTTCCACCAAACTCGATCGCGGCGCGTGAGGCAGGCCGTTGGATCCGGGTATTTTTGCCAAGAAGAACTTGTAGTGCGGTCAGCCACACGGTTTTTCCCGGCGCTTTGGCTTTTCCTGCGGGCACAGTTTCGTTAAAGCAGCGCAGAACCGCGTGACCTTGCAGGATCCAAGACGCCATGACGATGAACAAGACATTCAACGCCGCCGAGGCCGAAGCGCGGATCTACAAGGCATGGGAAGAGGCCGGCGTGTTCGAGGCCGGCGCCAATGCGCGGTCCGGGGCCGAGAGCTTCAGCATCATGATCCCGCCGCCCAACGTGACCGGCAGCCTGCATATGGGCCACGCCTTCAACAACACGTTGCAGGACATCCTTGTCCGCTGGCACCGGATGCGCGGGCATGACACGCTCTGGCAGCCCGGTACCGATCACGCGGGCATCGCCACGCAGATGGTCACGGAAAAGGAGATGGCCGCCAATGGCGAGCCATCGCGCGTCGAGATGGGCCGCGACGCCTTCGAGCGCCGCGTCTGGCAACAGAAGATCAAGTCGCGCGGCACGATCATCGGGCAGTTGAAGCGGCTCGGCGCGTCCTGCGACTGGTCGCGCGAAGCCTTCACGATGTCCGGCGCACCCAATGCGCCCGAGGGCGAGGGGGGCAATTTCCACGATGCCGTGATCAAGGTCTTTGTCGAGATGTACAACAAGGGGCTGATCTATCGCGGCAAACGCCTGGTAAACTGGGACCCGCATTTCGAGACCGCGATTTCCGATCTGGAGGTCGAGAATGTCGAGGTGCCGGGGCATATGTGGCACTTCAAGTACCCGCTCGCGGGCGGCGAGACCTACACCTATGTCGAGCGCGACGACGACGGTGCGGTCGTGCTTGAGGAAGAGCGCGACTACATCTCGATCGCCACCACTCGACCCGAGACGATGCTGGGCGATGGCGCGGTGGCCGTGTCGCCCGACGATGCGCGCTATGCGCCGCTGGTCGGCAAGCTGTGCGAGATACCGGTGGGGCCCAAGGAGCATCGCCGCCTGATCCCGATCATCACGGATGACTACCCCGACCCCGATTTTGGATCCGGGGCCGTCAAGATCACCGGCGCGCATGATTTCAATGACTATGAGGTCGCCAAGCGCGGCGGCATCCCGATGTACCGGCTGATGGACACCAAGGCGCGCATGCGCGACGACGGCGTTCCTTATGCCGAGGCTGCCGCCCGCGCACAGGCCATCGCCGATGGCGCCGACTTTACCGTCGAAGAGGTGGACAGCCTCAACCTGATCCCCGACCATCTGCGCGGTCTCGACCGGCTGGAGGCGCGCGAAAAGGTCGTCGCAGAGGTCACGGCCGAAGGGCTTGCGATGATGACCCGCGCCGATGACCCGCGCCTTGGCAGGGCCGCGCAAAAACCCGCCGCGCCCGAGGAAGGCGGCGAAGCGCCGGATATGGACCTTGTGCCGCTGGTCGAGGCCAAACCGATGATGCAGCCCTTTGGCGACCGCTCGAAGGTGGTGATCGAGCCGATGCTGACCGACCAGTGGTTCGTGGACACCGCGAAGATCGTCCAGCCCGCGCTGGACGCCGTGCGCTCGGGCGAGGTGACGATCCTGCCCGAGGCCGACCGCAAGGTGTATTTCCACTGGCTGGAGCATATCGAGCCGTGGTGCATTTCAAGGCAGTTGTGGTGGGGGCACCAGATCCCGGTTTGGTATGGGCCGACACTCAAGGATGATCTAGAAGTCGATGATCGCGAGCCCGTGGATCAGGACTTGCCCAAAGCTTTCTGCGGGTTTTCTTGGAAAGAGGCATTAGAGAAGGCTTCTCAATATTACGGTGAGGATTTTCACGTCGAGATCAGCGACGAACGCCCAAAAGGCTACGCTCGCTCAAATATTCCCGGAACCAGAGAGCATTGGGTTAATCTCGATCGCGACCCCGACGTGCTCGACACATGGTTCTCGTCGGGTCTCTGGCCCATCGGCACGCTTGGCTGGCCCGAGGAGACCGAGGAACTGCAGCGCTATTTC
>JAWLGF010000015.1:0-38273 GCA_041685205.1 Roseovarius sp. | reverse complement strand
GTGCAGTGACCTCTGGATCTTCGACCACGGGTGTCACCTGCGTGCTCGCGATCTCGAATCTGCACGGCGTTCGTCCCGCTTCCCCATTCGTCACCAGACATCCCAGGACGCGCGAGACATCGCCCAGATCGCTGCGCAGCGGCATCATCAGGAGCGTGCCGCGCAGTTCGGGCCCTCCCAGCCCGCCATGGCTGCGCAGATCCATGCGCAGGGTGGCGGGACGATCGAAGAGTTCGACGAGAGCAAGCGCGAACGCATCACGCGCAGCCGGCGCGATCAGGCTGCAGAGCGGAATCCCGCGTGCTTCTGTCCCGACGAGGTGGCTCAGATGCATGCCGGCGATCCGCATCCGTGTGACGCCCGGTGCGATCCGCTCGGCCACGAAGACATTTGGCAGAAGCGGCGCGATGCGGCGGGGATCGATATGTGCGCGGTAAGGGACGCTATCGCCACGCCGCGCCTCGGCCCAATGGGCTTGAAACGCCCTCAGATCGGCATTCATGGCGCCACCGGCCCCCGCAATCGATTTTCTGACATCATCCTGCATCACAAGCATCTCCAAAAGATCTGGGTGGGACACGGGCCCGCGTCACGGCGCCGTGCGTCCTGTTGAGATTGCCACAAATTGTACCGAAACTCGTGTCAAATTTTAAACACTGGTTAAGATCGGGCGAGGCCCGAACGCCGGAGGCCGGGTTGCGACGCCTTGCCAGCCGCGCGCCGTCGCAGTACGAAACCGGGGTAGGATGTGTCGTCTGTCGCGCCTGCGGGCCGCCGCGATGTGCGTATTTCTGGCAAGGTGAAAGGACAGGTCACGAGATGAGCCAACGCCGGGGCCTTCTGATCATACTGTCCTCGCCGTCCGGTGCAGGCAAGTCCACGTTGTCGGGGCGCTTGCGTGACTGGGATCCGACGCTGTCCTTTTCGGTGTCCGCGACCACCCGCAAACCGCGCCGCGGAGAGGTGGACGGGCGCGAGTATCACTTCATGACCGAGGACAGGTTCAAGCACGATGTGGCCGCGGGCGAGATGCTGGAACACGCCCATGTCTTCGGCAATTTCTACGGCTCGCCCAAGGGTCCGGTCCAGGCGGCCATCGATGCCGGGCGCGACGTGCTTTTCGACATCGACTGGCAAGGCGCGCAGCAGATCCGCAACTCGGAACTGGGCGGGCTCACATTGTCGATCTTTCTTTTGCCGCCCTCGATTCGGGAACTGCACCGGCGCCTGGAAGAGCGCGGGCAGGATGCACCGGAGGTTATCACCCGCCGCATGCAGAAAAGCTGGGACGAGATCAGCCACTGGGACGGCTATGATTTCGTGCTCGTCAATGACGATCTGGACGCCACCGAGGCGCAGCTGCGGACCATCATCGAGGCGACGCGCCTGCGCCGCAGCCAGCAGCCCTGGCTGACAGATCACGTGCGCAAGCTGCAAACCGAATTCGAGGAAATGTCATGACCCTTTATGCACTGGACGGCCACGCGCCGCAGATCGCCGATGACACCTGGATCGCCCCCGACGCCAATCTGATCGGCAAGGTGGTGATCGAGGACGCGGCCTCGGTCTGGTTCGGCTGCACCCTGCGCGGCGATAACGAGGTCATCCGCGTGGGCGCGGGCACCAATGTGCAGGATCATACCGTGATGCATACCGACATGGGCTATCCGCTGGTCATCGGCGCGGGCTGCACGATCGGGCACAAGGCGATGCTGCATGGCTGCACCCTTGGAGAGAACACCCTGATCGGCATGGGGGCCTGCGTGCTCAACGGGGCGCGGATCGGGCGCGATTGCCTGATCGGCGCAGGCGCGCTGATCACCGAGGGCAAGGACATTCCCGATGGCAGCCTCGTGATGGGCGCACCGGGCAAGGTGGTGCGCGCACTCGACGCGGACGCGATCGAGGGGCTGTGCGCCGCCGCGTTGCATTACCAGCAGAACATGCGCCGCTATCGCGCCGGGTTGCAAGAGGTCTGAACGGCGATGCAGGGGCTTGCGTCCTTCCTTGCGGGGCTGCCTTTCGCCGCGCTAGTGATCGGCCCGAACGAGCGCATCGAGGGCGTCAACGCCATGGCGCGAGACTTGCTGGGACATGGCATCGAGGGCCGGCATTTCCTCACCGCGCTGCGCCAGCCCGAGATGCTCGAGGCGATCGAGGCCACGATGCGCGACCACGCGCCGCGCAAGACCACCCACCAGACCGCCGAGTCGGGGCGCGATGGCATCTACAAGGTGCATGTAGCCCCCGTCGAGACCGGCGCGACGCATGGCCTTCTGGTGTGCTTCGAGGACATGACCGAGCGCGAGCAGGCCGCGCAGATGCGCCGCGATTTCGTCGCCAATGTCAGCCACGAATTGCGCACGCCGCTGACCGCGCTTCTGGGATTCATCGAAACGCTGCAGGGCCCGGCAAGGCGCGACGAGGCGGCGATCGACCGCTTTCTCGGGATCATGCAGATCGAGGCGGCGCGCATGGAACGGCTCGTGCGCGATCTTCTCTCGCTGAGCCGCGTCGAGGGCGAGGAGCGCGTGCGCCCGCGCGACGCGATCAACCTGTCGGAGGTGGTGGGATCGGTGGTCTACATGCTGCGCCCGCTGGCCCGCGAGAGCGGCGCAGAGCTGATCTTCGAGCCAGTCGAGGACACCCATGTTCCGGGCGACGCCGACCAGTTGCAGCAGGTCTTCACCAATCTCATCGAGAACGCCATCAAGTATGGCGGCTCCGCGAACCGGATCACCATCACGCTCGACCGGCACCCGAAGGATCCCGGGCTGCGTCTGCCGGCGGTGCTTGTGCGGGTGCGCGACACCGGGCCCGGGATCGACCCGCTGCACATCCCGCGCCTGACCGAACGGTTCTACCGCGTGGACACGCATCGCTCGCGCGAGATGGGCGGCACGGGGCTGGGTCTTGCGATCGTCAAGCACATCGTCAGCCGGCACCGGGGCCGCCTGCGCATATCGTCAAACCCCGGCGAGGGCAGCGAATTCACCGTCATCCTGCCGCTCTGGACCGGTTGACCCGCCATGAAGGTCGCCGGGCGCGGTCGCGATCGCATGTCATAAAATCGTCATGCGTGTGTCGTGAAACTTTTGCGAAACAGCCGTAAGTTGTCAGATAATTTGGCCGGAACGGTCAGCCCGGGTCGGCCGCGATTGCCGACCGGAGAGCGACGAGCAGGACAAGCCGATGTCGGATCAACCGCAGACCGATCCTCTGTTCGACAGGGATCTGGAAGTCATACAGGCGCGTGTCATGAAGATGGGCGGGTTGGTCGAACGCGCAATCGCCGACGCGGCCTGCTCGCTTGAAACCCGCGACGAGGAACTGGCAGAGGCCGTGCGGCTGCGCGACGCCGCGATCGACACGGCGGAAGAATCGATCACCGAAGAGGCGACGCAGATCATCGCCCGCCGCGCTCCCGCAGGCGGCGATCTTCGCCTCGTGCTGACAGTGATCAAGATTTCTGCCAATCTTGAACGGATCGGGGATTATGCCAAGAACATGGCCAAGCGCACCTCTGTCCTGACGGACATGACACCCGTCGAAGGCGCCACCGCGGCGCTGCGGCGCATGGCGCGCGAGGTCGAGGGCATGCTCAAGGACGTGCTTGACGCCTATATCCAGCGTGATGCCGATCTCGCGCAAGCGGTCATCGATCGAGACAGGGATGTCGATCAAATGTACAATGCCATATTCCGGGAATTCCTCACCTTCATGATGGAGGACCCGCGCAATATCACGCCTTGCATGCATTTGCATTTCATCGCCAAGAACACCGAGCGGATGGGCGATCTGGTCACATCCGTCGCCGAACAGGTCATCTACCTCGTGTCCGGCGAACGGCCGGGGCATGCGCGCCCCAAGGGTGATCGGACCTCGACAGATCCGACGATTTCATACCATGTTCGGGCCTGAACCGGAGAGTGCCATGATATCGAATGAACAACCCAGTGTGCTTGTGGTCGAGGATGAACCCGCACAGCGCGAGGTTCTCGGCTACAATCTTGAAGCGGACGGGTTTCGCGTGCTGACCGCCGATAACGGCGAAGAAGCGTTGATGATGGTCGATGAGTCCCCTCCCGACATCATCGTGCTCGACTGGATGATGCCGAACGTGTCCGGGATCGAGGTGTGCCGACAGCTCAAGATGCGGTCGGCCACGCGGGGGATTCCGATCATCATGCTGTCGGCCCGCTCCGAAGAGGTGGACCGCGTGCGCGGGCTGGAAACCGGCGCGGATGACTACGTGATCAAGCCCTATTCGATGGTCGAACTGATGGCGCGGGTGCGCGCGCAGCTGCGTCGGGCGCGTCCGGCCACGATGGGCGAGCGGCTGGAATACGGGGATATCGTGCTCGATGCCGAAACGCATCGCGTAACCCGCCGAGACAAGGCGTTGAAGCTGGGCCCGACGGAGTTCCGGCTACTGTCCACGTTCATGGAAAAGCCCGGCCGTGTCTGGAGCCGCGAACAATTGCTCGACAGGGTCTGGGGCCGCGAGATCTACGTGGACACGCGCACGGTCGACGTCCATATCGGGCGGCTGCGCAAGGCGTTGTGCCAGCACGGCGGGGAAGATCCTCTGCGCACGGTGCGCGGGGCGGGCTACGCGCTCGGCTGATCCCTGGTGATGCCTTTGCGTCAGTCCGGCGCGATACGGTAGGCCGCCCCCTGCCCTTCACTGAGAAACCAGATGGATCCGTCCGGCGCTTCGCGAATGTCGCGCACACGTCGGGTCTCGCCGGATTCGAGGCGTTCCGCCTCGCGGACATCGTCGCCCGAGAGCCGCGAGATCATGTTGAATTTCAGGGACCCGACGAACATGTCACCCTGCCAGTCGGGAAACATGTCGCCCTGATAGATCATCATGCCCGACGGCGCGATCGACGGATCCCAGTAATGTGCGGGCTGTTCCATCCCGTCTTTCTCTGTGCCCTCGCCGATCTTTGCGCCGGAATAATGCGTGCCGTAGGAAATCACCGGCCAGCCGTAATTGGCCCCGCGCCGCACCCGGTTCACCTCGTCACCGCCACGCGCGCCATGCTCGTTGACCCAAAGGTTGCCCTCGGAATCAAGCGTCGCGCCCTGCGGATTGCGGTGACCATAGGACCATATTTCCGGCTGCGCACCCTCAGTCTCGACAAAGGGATTGTCGTCGGGCACGGAGCCATCCCGCGCGATGCGGATCACGGTGCCGTTCTGGTTCGACCGATCCTGTGCGGTGTCGTCATCACCGCGATCGCCGATGGTGGCGAAGAGATACCCGTCCGCCCCCTCGACAAGACGCGATCCGAAATGCCGCCCACCCGACGAGCCGGGTTTAAGCTCGAAGATCACCTCTCCATCGGTCAGCCGATCCGCGTCGGGCGCGAGGGTCGCGCGATAGATCGCCGTGCCCTGCCCGCCGCGTTGCGGTTTCGAGAACGTCAGAAAGATCTCTCGGCTGTCCTCGAAATCACGCGGGATCATCAGGTCGAGCAATCCACCCTGCCCGCCTGCGGCCACCTCGGGCAGCCCCGAGATCTCGCGCCGGTCGTCGCCCTCGACATGCAAAAGGCGTCCCGCGCGCTCGGTGATCAGCATGCCGCCATCCGGCAAAAACCCGAGCGCCCATGGGTCATCAAGCTGGTCGACCATTTCCGTGACGGTGAGGTTTCCGGTGCTGGTGTCCATCGTGTGTGCGGGGCTGCAACCGAGGCCGAGGGCCAGCAGGAAGGGGGCAAAACGTGTCATGGGTCGCTCCTTTCTCGACATGCAAGATAGGCAGGTCAGGCGCGTTTGCTACCCATCTGCGCGATATCGAGGATGTCGAGCACCCGTGCCTCGATATCGTCGGCCGAAAGGCGTGCGGTAGCATACATGTCCGCCGGGCTGGCCTGATCGATGAAAATGTCGGGCAGCACCATCGACCGGAATTTGAATCCTTCATCAAACACCTGACTTTCGGACAACAAGTGGCTGACATGGCAACCAAATCCGCCGATCGCACCTTCCTCGATGGTGATGAGCGCCTCGTGCCCCGCGACAAGATCGAGGATCAGCCCGGTGTCCAGCGGCTTGGCAAAGCGGGCATCGGCGACGGTCGGCGTGATTCCGCGCGCGCGCAGCGATTCCGATGCGGTCATCACCTCGGACAGCCGCGTGCCGTAGGACAGGATCGCCACGCGGGCCCCCTCCTGCACAATGCGGCCCTTGCCGATCTCCAGCGGGACGCCGCGTTCGGGCATGGTCACGCCTGTCCCCTCTCCGCGCGGATAGCGAAACGCGATCGGCCCCGTGTCATGCGCCGCGGCGGTGGCGACCATGTGCACAAGCTCTGCCTCGTCGGCCGCGGCCATCACCGTGAACCCCGGCAGGTTCGCAAGAAAGGCGATGTCGAAACTGCCCGCATGCGTGGCGCCATCGGCCCCGACCAGCCCCGCGCGGTCGATGGCAAAGCGCACGGGCAGCCGCTGGATCGCCACGTCATGCACCACCTGATCGAAACCGCGCTGCAGGAAGGTGGAATAGAGCGCGCAGAACGGCTTCATCCCGCCGGCGGCCAGCCCGGCGGAAAAGGTCACGGCATGCTGTTCGGCGATGCCCACGTCAAAACAGCGCGACGGGTAGCGTTCGGCGAACAGATCAAGGCCCGTGCCGTCCGGCATCGCCGCCGTGATCGCGCAGATCTTGTCGTCACGCGCCGCCTCGTCCAGCAGCGCCCGCGCAAAGACCTTGGTGTAGCTCGGCGCGTTGGAAGGCGTCTTTTTCTGCTCGCCGGTGATGAGATCGAATTTCGCCGTGGCGTGACCGCCATCGCTGGCATGTTCGGCAGGTGCGTAACCCTTGCCCTTCTTGGTCAGCACGTGGATCAGGATCGGCCCCTTCGCGCGCGCCTTGACGGTGCGCAAAACAGGCAGAAGCTGGTCCATGTCATGACCGTCGATCGGGCCGACATAGGAAAACCCCAGTTCCTCGAACAGCGTGCCCCCGACGGTCAGGCCCTTGAGCATGTCCTTGGCACGGCGCGCCCCGTCCTGGAACGGCGAGGGCAGGAAAGAGATCGCGCCTTTCGCGGCCGCCTTGAAGTCCTGGAACGGCTCGCCCGCGTAAAGCCTTGACAAATATGACGAAAACGCGCCAACGGGCGGCGCGATGGACATCTCGTTGTCGTTGAGGATCACGATCAGGCGCTTGCCCAAATGGCCCGCATTGTTCATCGCCTCGAAGGCCATGCCCGCGCTCATCGCGCCATCCCCGATCACCGCGATGGCGTCGCCCTGCCCGGTGGGGCACGAGCCACCCAGATCGCGCGCCACGGCGAACCCGAGCGCGGCGCTGATCGAGGTCGAGGAATGCGCGGCGCCGAACGGGTCGTAATCGCTTTCGGATCTTTTGGTGAATCCCGACAACCCGTCCTTTTGCCGGATCGTCGACATGCGGTCGCGGCGCCCGGTCAGGATCTTGTGCGGGTAGCTTTGATGCGACACGTCCCAGATGATCTTGTCACGGGGCGCATCGAACACGTGATGCAGCGCCACGGTCAGTTCCACCACGCCCAGACCCGCACCCAGATGCCCGCCGGTCCGCGACACCGCCGAGATGGTCTCGGCGCGCAGTTCGTGGGCCAGCCCGTCAAGCTGGCTGTCGCTCAGCCGCTTGAGGTCGGCGGGCGTGTTGACCTGATCGAGCAGCGGTGTGTGCGGACGGTCCGGCATGGCGTTGCCCCTCCTTCGGGGTTCTGGTCAGGTCTGGCGCGCGATCACGAAGCGGGCAAGATCGCGCAAATTCGCGGCAGTTTCATCATATATAGATAGAGTGTTGCAGGCATCATCAACAAGGGTTTCCGCCCGGGCCCTGGCGCCATCGAGCCCCAGAAGCGACACGAAGGTCGCCTTACCGGCGCCCGCATCCTTGCCGACGGCCTTGCCGACCTGCGCCGCGCTGCCCGTCACGTCGATCACGTCGTCGCGGATCTGGAACGCCAGACCGAGCGCCCGGGCGTAAGCGCCAAGCGGCGCCGGATCGGCCCCGGCCATGCGCGCGCCCGCGGTCGCCGCCCATTCGATCAGCGCGCCGGTCTTGCCGGCCTGCAGCGTGGTGATCTCGTCGAGGGTCAGGGGCGTGGCCGCCTGTTCGGCCGCGATGTCGCGCGCCTGTCCCAGCACCATGCCCTGCCCGCCGGCCGCAACGGCCAGCGTATGCACCAGCTCGGCGCGCACAGCACCGGACAGGCCGTTCCCGGGATCGCCGAGCATCTCGAAGGCCAACGTCTGCAACGCGTCGCCGACAAGGATCGCCGTCGCCTCGTCCCACCGGACATGAACCGTGGGTTGGCCGCGTCGCAGGTCGTCGTCATCCATCGCGGGAAGGTCGTCATGCACGAGGCTGTAGGCATGCAGGGCCTCGATCGCACAGGCCGGCCAGATGGCGGCATCGGCGGACATACCGTGCAGGCGCGCGCTTTCCATTACCAGAAAGCCGCGGATCCGCTTGCCGCCGCGCGTCGCATAGCCCATGCCGTCGGTAACCGGGCCTGCGGGATAGGCCCCAAAGACGTGGTCGAACCTCGCCTGAATACGGTCGGCATCGGCGGCAAGACGCCCCTGCATCTGGTCAGTCGCCCGAGACGGGCTGGGTCCCGGTGGGCTGACCGTCACCGTCGAGGGTGATCGCCGCGACCTTTTCCTCGGCTTCCTTCAGCTTTGTCTCGCAGCGTTTTTTCAATTCCGCTCCGCGTTCGTAAAGCGTGATCGACTCGTCAAGCGCGACATCGCCCCGCTCCAGCCGCGCGACCACCTGTTCGAGTTCCTGCATCGCCTGTTCAAAGCTGAGTTCGGTCACGGGTGTGTCGGGCATCATGCGGTCCTGTTGCTGTAACGTCCGGGCAGCATAGACGCGCCGCAGAGCGGGTTCAATTCGGTTGACGTGATTTGTCGGCTCGGGAAAATACATCCCATGCTGAATTTCCTTTTCCCGTCCGAACCGGACCTGCCGGACGCCGAGATGCTGAACGCGGTGCGCGAACGACTGGACGCGGCCCGCACGGCATTACCGGCGCTGGCAGATGCCGAGATCGACGCGCTACTTCGCGTCATTCCGTACAATCGAGCGGTTCTGGCCGGGCAGTGGCAGGGGCGTGCCGCAGTGTTCCGGCTGGTGCCGCCGAGCGCCGTCGACGCGCAAACCCGTGAATGGCGCGAAGCGACGCGACTCTGGCCGCATATGAAGACGGCACGCTACCGGGTGGCCGAACCCTTTGCACATCTGCCGACGGTCGGGGCGATGGTCGTCGAGCGCGTGGCCGGCACACCCATGCTGAAACACATGTGGCGATCTCCGCCCGAGACGCGCCCTGCACATCTGCGGGACGCGGCAATCTGGCTACGCCATCACACCGATGCGACCGAAAGCTGGGGCATGGCCAACCCGGCAGGCTGGCTGGCAAGGGCGGCGCGGGCCGCCCGCACCCAGTCGCATGACGCTCTTCGCGACATCGAGACAGCGATCCTCGGTGATCTGGAACCTCTCGCTGATCGGCTGGACGGAATCGAGTGGCGGACGGCGATCTGTCACGGGGACTTTCACCCCAACAACCTGATCCTCGGGCCAGACCGGCTGACCGGAATAGACCTCGGCGAATCGAGTCGCCTGCCGGTCTGCAAGGACATCGCACGCTATCTCGTTCATCTGGCACGGCGCGGGATGCTCCCGTCGGGACGCCGCTCGTTCGGCGTGGATGCGGGCGGGCTGGAGGTTTTTGCGGAAATCTTTTCGCTCACAGAGACAGAACGAGAGTGGACGCTGCCGTTCTTCATCGGCATCGAGGCGCTGATCCGGGTCGAACATCCCGCGATGTCGTGTGACCGATTGTGGCACGCGCGCAAGATGCAGGATGCCTTGCACAATGACCTGGCAGCGGTGTCTGGCTGAGGATCAAGTCAAAGTGGCCTCTGCAATCCGGTACGAGAACGAAACGCAATCTTAACCATTTTTCTGCAACCTATGATTGTGTTCGGGGCCAAGATTCCTCGGAACCGGGCATTTCCTCCCTGTCAGACTGGCCGCGCCGGGTATGGTGCGGCCTTTTTTCCGCAATGGCACGCAGGGAAACATTGACCGCACAGGAGTGTCTGGTCTACCTTTTTACCAAATAAAGTTCGGCCAGTCCGACGGGGAAATATGGAAAGAGGCCAAGTGGCCTCTTTCTTTATTTGAAGCCTTCCAGACATGTCACGTCCACGGCACGCGACGCCAAGATTCCAACCTGACAGACACGAAGCCGCGTGGTAAAGCGCATCAGACATAAACAGAACCGGTCACGAGGATAGAATGTCCAATACCCTTTCGAGCCTTTCGCTTGCAGCACTTTTGGCGTTTGCCACCATCGCGGACGCACAGGAGGAACCGTCCGAAACCGACGACGAAAACGGGACCGAGCAAACGGTCCAAGGCGAAGACGCGCCCTCCGATCCGATCCAAAACCTTGATACCGGCACCAATGTGGAGGATGGCGAAGACGAATCCTACATCAAGGACACGTTTGACGATTGGGAACTGAAATGCTTCCGGGCAGAGGAGGGAGAAGACCTTTGCCAAATGTACCAGCTTCTGACCGAAGACGGCGGCAATCCGGTCGCCGAATTCAGCCTCTACAAGCTGGCGGATGCCGGCAATGTGGTGGCGGGGGCCACGATCGCGGCCCCCCTCGGGACGCTGCTGTCCGAGGAGGTCAAGCTGTCGGTCGATGGCGGCCGGGCCAAGAGCTACGCGTTCTCATTCTGCACCATGGGCGGGTGTTTTGCACGGATCGGTCTGACCGAAGATGACATCGACGCGATGAAAGGCGGCCGGTCAGCCACGCTGGAAATCGTGCCGGCGCAGGCCCCCGACCAGACCGTGAGCATCGAAGCCTCGCTTGCGGGGTTCACGGCCGCCTACGATGCCGCGTCCGAACTGGAAAACTGAAGCGACATGGCGTTCCGGGGCGTGCATCGCGTATCGCGTCCCGGGCCCGCCATTTGAAATATCCTCCGATTCCTGCGCTCGCGGCAGTCAAGAAAACCTACGCAACGCCAGCACCGCGTTGAGCCCGCCAAAGGCGAAGGCATTGGACAGCGCGACCTCGACCTGTGCCTCGCGCGCCTCGTTCGGCACCACGTCGAGGGCGCATTCCGGATCCGGTTCTTCGTAGCCGATGGTCGGCGCGACGACCCCGTCGCGCAATGCCATGATGCAGGCCAACAGTTCCACGGCGCCCGTGCCGCCGATCAGATGTGCATGCATCGACTTGGTCGAGGATATCATCAGCCTGTCGGCATGTGCCCCGAACACGTCCGCGACCGCGGCGCATTCGGTCTTGTCATTGGCCGCGGTGCCGGTGCCATGCGCGTTGATGTAGCCGACCTCGTCGCTGTTGATCCTGGCATCACGCAACGCGCCCGACATGGCCCGCGCCGCGCCCTGCTTGGACGGCATCACGATATCGGACGCGTCCGACGTCATCGCGAAACCGGCCACCTCGGCCAGGATCTCTGCCCCGCGCCGGCGCGCATGCTCCAACTCCTCGAACACGAAGACCGCGGCGCCCTCGCCCTGCACCATGCCGTTGCGGTTGGCCGAAAACGGGCGGCAGGCATCGCGCGACATCACGCGCAGGCCCTCCCACGCCTTGACCCCGCCGAAACACAGCATCGATTCCGATCCTCCGGTGACCATGACCGGGGTGATCCCGCCATGCACCATCTGAAAGGCCTGCGCCATGGCGTGATTGGACGAGGCACAGGCCGTGGAAACGGTAAAGCTGGGCCCCATCAGGTTAAACACCATCGACAGGTGCGATGCCGCGGCATTGTTCATCAGCTTCGGGACGACGAACGGATGAACGCGGTTCTTGCCCTCCTCGTAGACAGAGCGATAATTCTCGTCGAGCGTGGTCATCCCGCCCCCGGAATTGCCAAGGATCACGCCGGCGCGCGCCGCAAGATCACCGTCGAATTCCAGCCCCGACTGCGCGATCGCCTGCCGCGCGGCGATCAGCGTGAATTGCGTGAACCGGTCGTAAAGCGCCAGTTGCTGGCGGTTGAACTGCGCTTCGGGGTCGTAATCCTTGACCTGCGCGCCGATCCTGATCGCCAGCCTTTCGACATCGCGGAACGCAAGATCGCCTATGCCGCAACGCCCTTCGCGCATCGCCTCGAGTGTGGTCGGCACATCGGGACCGAGGGCGTTGATGGTCCCCGCTCCCGTGATGACGACACGTTTCAAGACTGCTCCGCGATCAGCCGCTCGACACCTTGGACGATGGCGCGCACGGACGAGATGTCGAAATCGCTCTTCGAGGGTTCATTGGCGTTGAACGGCACGGAGATGTCGAACGCTTCCTCAACGGCGAATATCGTTTCGACAAGCCCGAGACTGTCGATTCCGAGATCCTCCAGTGTGCTGTCAAGGGTGATGTCCGACGGCTCGAGCACCGCCTGTTCTGCGATGATCTGGATCACACGGTCCTGAATGCTGCTCATGATGGGGTCTTTCTCATGCGGTCCCGCACTGCGCGCGGGTGGGAGGAGTTTCGCATCCTCTCTGTAACGGTTTTCTCCCGATTCGCCATCGCGCGGAAACTTCCCGCATTGCGGCGCGATGGCGCCCCACAAGAAAGGACCGCAGCGCAAGCGGCGGCAAGCCGAAACAGGCGTGCCAAGCGTCCGCTCCGATCTCGCGATATGTTTGCGACAGGGAACATGATCGAAATGGCACGCGTTTCGGCAAGCCCGTACAGGTAGACACGGCGACCACGGAACCTTCCGACCTCTCGGACCGCGTCAGCGCTCCGCGACCGCTGTCTCAGCTCCGGACCGTCTTAAGGGACACACCGGCCTTTTCGAGCGCCTCCCAGATCCGTGCATCCCGCCCATAGACATCCTCGCGATACTCGGTGCGCCCGCGCGGCTGCGTGATGGCGGTGCGATAGACGATATGGACCGGCACATGCTGATCAAGCTGCACGTAGGTCTCGCGGCCGGTGTTCAGCACCGAATGAAAGAATGTCCCGGGGTCCGCTTCTTGCCGCGACAAAAGTTCATAGGCAAAGTCGAAGGGTTGTTGCAGGCGGATGCAGCCGTGGCTGAAGGCCCGCGCTTCGCGGTCGAAAAGGGCCTTTTCCGGCGTGTCGTGAAGGTAGATGTTGTACTTGTTAGGAAACATGAATTTCACCAGACCGAGCGCGTTGCGCGTCGAGGGGGGTTGTTTCATGGCAAACGGAAACGTGCGCGCGGTGTAGGCGCCGAAATCGACTGCGCCCCGGCTGATTTCTCGGCCGTTGCTGTCATAGAGTTTCAGATGCGAAACCGCGTTCGGATTGCGCTGCATCTGCGGAAGGTATTCTCCGACGACGATCGACCGCGGCACGTGCCAGGTCGGGTTGATGACCATGTGCTCCATCTCGTCGGAGAACTCGGGACTGCGGCGGCCGCCCATGTCCTTGCCGATCACGGCACGGGTATGAAAGGTTACCGTATCCGCATCGAGGATGCGCGCACTGAAATCGGTCAGATTGACAAGGATGTGACGCGCCCCTCTGTCCCTCGGCAGCCAGCGTTCCCGCTCCATCGCGACGATCACCGATTTCAGCCGCTCGCCTGCACTTCGGTTGAGCGCGCGCAGCGTCGATGGGCCGGCGACACCATCCGTTTCGAGCCCGTGATCGCGCTGGAACGCGCGCACCGCCGCCTCGATCGCGCCGTCATAGGAGCCGCTTGCGCTGCGCCGCATGTAACCCATGGCCGCAAGCCGGTCGCGCAGCGAGACGACCGCTTCGCCGCGCTCCCCCGGCTTGATGGAGTCTGCAGGCAAGGTCGGACCCCAGCCCCCCGCCTCGATCAGGCGCTCCAGCCGCAGCTTTTCCTTCATCAGCCGCGCATACGCGTTGCTCTGCGGCGGCAAGTCGCGCATCACCCGCTGCGGTGCGCCGGTCTTCAGGGCCTCAAGATGTGCGGCGGCGGGACGATCCGTGATCGCGCGCTTGATGTCGGGATCGACCCGTGACGGCACGAGCACGCCCGATCCAATGTCGTTCGCATAGTCGAGATAGGCGCGGCTCAGCGACACCTCGACCTGCCCCATGTCACGCATCGACCGGGCCTGCGACATCAGCGCCATCAGCCCGTCGAGATCGTAGCGCGTTTCCGGCAGCCCATGCGCCGACGCCTGAGTGAGGGCCTGTACGAGCGCCTTGCGTCTTGCATGATCGTCATCGCCCTCGCCGATCCAGAGAGGCCGGTAGCCCGCGTCAAGGTAATATGCCGCAAGTTCCTGATCACTCGACACGGCCTCTGCCAGCGCCTGCCGCAACGCCGGGGACGGCTCGCCGGCGCTTGCCGGGTCAGGGCCCGCAGACAACGCAAGTCCCGTCACCAAGGCGAGGGCCCTGACCCCGTATCGTCCGATCCGCATGTCACTCAATCCTCGAAAAACACGCTTTTATTGAACAATGACTCACCATGAAAAACCATATCATCGTAAACCTTTCTGCAAGGAACCGATGCAAAAATGAGACGATGCCGCACGATCACGCGGTGATGCAAGCGGCCCGAACGCCCCGCACACGGAGAGCCGAGAATGCGCGAAATCCTGCCGAAATATACTCATGCGCGTGGTACGCCAAAAATTGGCTTGGTTCCGGGAGCGCTTTATGTCACGTTTTACGGACTGATAGGGGCTAAACCATAAACCGCGGAACAGCGGTATCAGAGCACGCGACGGGACAGGCGTTTCATACAATGACAAAATTCAGTTCGGCTGGGCTTTCACGCCGTAGCATTCTGAGGGCTTTCGCGGCGACGGCGATCTCGGCCGCACCGACATTCGGCAACGCAACGGGATATTTGCGCGGGGGCGGTGATATCCGACGGTTACGGATGGTGTCACCGCGCACCGGCGAGCGGATCGACACGATCTATTGGATAGAGGGAAACTACATCCGCGAGGCCCTCAACGAGATCACGATCTTCATGCGCGACTGGCGCACGAATGACACCAGAACGATTGACGCCCGCACGATCGACATCATGGCGGCAAGTCACAACTTGCTGGACGCCAGCGAACCCTACGCGCTTCTGAGCGGCTATCGCAGCCCCAAGACCAACGCCATGTTGCGCGGCCGATCCGGCGGCGTTGCCAAAACCTCGCGTCACATGTCCGGAGAGGCCGCAGACCTGCGGCTCGGCAGCCGGAGCGTCAACCAGATCTACCAGGCCGGTCTGGCCTGCGGCGCCGGGGGTGTCGGGCGCTATTCGAGTTCCGATTTCGTGCACATGGATTGCGGTCCCGTACGCAGTTGGGGCCGATAAGGCAACGCACGGCCCGTCTGCAATCGTGCCATGGGTCGAAGGCGGGCCTGTGCGCGATCCAGCTTTATCGCGTCGGGAAATACACCCGACGCGCATCCCATACAGTCAGGCCAGCCGCGCGTTGCGCGCTTCCCGAAGCCGGGCAAAGTCCTCGCCCGCGTGATAGCTCGACCGGGTGAGAGGCGTGGCTGACACCATCAGGAACCCCTTCCCGTACGCCGCCCTTTCATAGGCCGCAAATTCGTCCGGGTGGACGAAACGATCCACGGCATGGTGCTTGGGCGTCGGCTGGAGATATTGTCCGATGGTCAGGAAATCCACATCCGCCGCACGCATGTCGTCCATCACCTGGTGAACGGCGGCACGGTCCTCGCCAAGACCAACCATGATCCCGGACTTTGTGAATGTCGCGGGATCGATCTCCTTCACGCGCTGCAAGAGCCGAAGGGAATGGAAATATCGCGCACCGGGCCGGACGCCGGGATAAAGACCCGGCACCGTCTCTAGGTTGTGATTGAAGACGTCGGGCTTGGCCGCCACCACCACCTCGAGCACCTCGTCGGCGCAATGGAGAAAATCGGGCGTCAGGATCTCGATCGTGGTCTCGGGCGCGCGATGCCGGATGGCCCGGATCGTCTGGGCAAAGTGCTCGGCCCCGCCATCGTCGAGATCGTCGCGATCCACCGACGTGATCACCACGTGGTTCAGTCCCAGCTTTTGCACGGCATCTGCGACCCGGCCCGGCTCGAACACGTCAAGCGTTTGCGGCTTGCCGGTGGCCACGTTGCAGAAGGTGCAGCCTCGCGTGCAGATCTCGCCCATGATCATCATCGTGGCGTGACCCTGCGCCCAGCATTCCCCGGCATTGGGACACCCGGCCTCTTCGCAGACGGTCACCAGCTTGTGCTCTCGGATGATCTCGCTCGTCTTGAAATAGCCCTTGCCGGTTGGCGCCTTCACGCGGATCCAGTCCGGTTTCTTAGGCTGGGCGGTGCTCGGGCGATGCGCCTTTTCGGGATGGCGCTGATCGGGAAGTTTCAGGTCGCGCATGACAATGTCCCGTAGCTGGATTGCAGTTGGTATGATCCTAGCCCATGTGAGCGGCCATTGCCAGTCAACGCGCGGCCGCCTTGCGCGTCGCCGGCCCGCCATCTTCCTTTGCTTCCACGCTGATGTCGGGCTCCGGTTCGGTCGACAGCGTCGCAATGAGATCGGTGCCCACATGCGCCAGCAGATCGGCCAGCTCGTCGAACCAAAGTGCGGTCTCGGTGCTCGCGCGCCGGATAAGGGCGATTTCGCGGTAAGGCTCGGGGGACGTGAAACGCTGCACCTCCAGACCCGGCGCCGCGCGGGCCTCGGTTGCTGCCGCGATCTCGGGCATCAGCGTCAACCCGAACCCCGCCGCAACCAGCCGCGACAGCGTGCTCAGCGACGACGCGCCCATGTCGATCTGGGCGTGCCCGCGTCCGCGTCCGCAAACTTCGAGCGCCTGGTCGGTCAGGCAATGCCCGTCCTCGAGCAGCAACAGCGAGCTGTGGGTCAGCGATGTCGGCCGCAACGCATCGGCATGGTCCTTGAGCGAGGCAAGACGCGCCGCACTGCCCGCAACAAGGAACCGATCCGCGAAAAGCGCACGGGATTGCAGCCCCTCATGCGGGATCGGCAGCGCGAGGATCGCCGCGTCAAGCTGGCCGGCCTGCACCTCTGCAACAAGCTGATCGGTGCGCGCCTCGCGGACCTTGACGTCGAGCGAGATGTCCCGGCTGCGCAAAGCCTCGAGCACACCGGGCAGGATATAGGGCGCGACGGTCGGAATGATGCCGAGCGACAGCCGCCCGGCCAGCCCGTCCTGCCAGCGGGCGGCCTCGGTCAGGGCCTGCATCTCGGTGAGCACACGTGTGGCGTGATCGAGGATTCGGCGACCGAACGGGGTCAGCACGATGTCGCGCGCGCGCCGTTCAACGAGCTGTGCGCCAAGCGATGCCTCCATCTCGCGGATCTGGACCGAAAGCGCGGGCTGCGAGACGTTCACGACACCGGCCGCCCGCCCAAAATTGCGTTGCTCGCTCAGCGCCTTGAAATAAGACAATTGGCGCAAAGTAATATTCATGGCGCGATCATACGTCCGTGATCATCCGTCGCAACCCAAAATGGTCATTGCACGGTGAGATCGGTTTTCGGCCGGCTTGGCTTGTTTAATTCTTATCGCCGACGTTTTCGGCAAAGGACGTGCGAAAGGCCGTTTGCTGATCGGGGCTGGCTGCGGTTTGGTTCTGCGCTTTCCAGTCCTCGTAGGGCATGCCATAAAAGATCTCGCGCGCCTCGTCCTTGGACATCTCCATGCCGCGCGCCTGTGCTGCTTCCTGATACCAGCGGCTCAGGCAGTTTCGGCAGAACCCGGCGAGGTTCATCAGGTCTATGTTCTGCACGTCGGGACGCTTTTCCATCAAGTGCTCGCGAAGCGTACGAAATGCCGCGGCCTCGAGTTCCGTCCGGGTCTGGTCATCCATGCTAGATCTCCTCTTTTCCATCAAAGATGAGCCCCCGGGACCGGGTGCGCAAGCCCCCCCTCAGACACCGATATGCCCCGCCACTTCCTGCAGGATCGGGGCCAGACGCGCGGCCCAGCGTGCCTGTGTCTCGGGCGTCTCGATCAGATCGTTGCGTAGTTCGATCAGGATGTTGGGCCGCTCGTGCGCGATGCCGTGGCGCGCGATCGTGTCCCCGGGCAGATGCCCGCCATAGGGCTGGTTGTCGCCCACGCAAAGATCCGGCTCGGCGCGCAGACGCGCCAGAAGGGGCCGCGCAAGCCGCGTGTCGGAGGCATAGAGCATCGAAATATGCCAGGGCCGCGGCGGCCGGCCCCGCAACTGACGCGTGAAGCTGTGGATCGACACGATCACGGTATCTCTGCGCCGCGCCGCCAGCTCTGCAAGCGCGGTGTGATAGGGTCGGTAAAGACGGTTCAGACGGCGCTCGACCTCGGCGGCATCGGCGCGGCGGTTGGCCGGAATGACCGTGCCGTCGTAAAGCTTCATCACCAGCGTCGGATCATCCTCGCCGCGGTTCGGGTCGATCACCAGCCGCGAGAAGTTGCTCAGGATCGCGGGACCGTCGAGGGCTTGTGCAAGTGCCCGCGCCACGCCGGCCGCGCCGATGTCGTAGGCGATATGCCGCGCCATGTCGCGATCAGCGAGCCCGAGCGTGCCACCGTTCACGAAATCCGGCACGGTATTCGTCGCGTGATCGCAGACCACCAGAAACCGCTCCGGTTGCGCGTCGCCGTCGATCTCGAAAGGTTGATGAGTCATCGTGCTGGATTTTCCTTTGGTCTTTCCTCTAGGACAGTTGCGTGGGAGTGTGAATGCGGGATAGGGAAACATGCGCGCTGTTAGCGATAACATCGCGAGATTGCGAAATGAAGGAGCACTGATGAGACGCCACCGCAACGTCAAGATCGTGGCCACGCTCGGCCCCGCCTCTTCGGATTACGACACGATCCGCGCCCTGCACGAAGCCGGAGCGGACGTGTTTCGCCTCAACATGAGCCACGGCACCCATGCCGACATTGCCGAACGGCACCGCATCATCCGCCAGATCGAGGAGGACCTTGGAAGCCCGATCGCGATTCTCGCTGATCTGCAGGGGCCGAAACTGCGCGTCGGCACCTTCGCGAACGGCGAAGAGGAACTGGTCGAGGGCGCGCCTTTCCGGCTTGATCTCGACACGACCGATGGTGATGCGACGCGGGTGTGCCTGCCGCACCGCGAGATCTTCGCGGCGCTTGAACCGGGTGCGGATCTTCTGGTCAATGACGGCAAGATCCGCCTGCGGGTCACCGAGTGCGGGGATGATTTCGCCAATTGCGACGTGATCGCAGGTGGCACCATCTCCAACAACAAGGGGGTGAACGTGCCGGATGTGGTGCTTCCGTTCGCGGCACTGTCAGACAAGGACCGCAAGGATCTCGAATTCGTGTGCGAGCTCGGCGTCGACTGGCTCGCGCTCAGCTTCGTGCAGCGCCCGGAGGACGTTAACGAGGGCCGGACCCTCGCGCGGGGGCGCGCGGCGATCATGACCAAGGTCGAGAAACCCGCGGCGGTAAAGTGCTTTGACGAGATCCTCGCCGCCAGCGACGGGATCATGGTCGCCCGCGGCGATCTGGGCGTCGAATTGCCGGTGCAGAACGTGCCGCCCATCCAGAAGCGGCTGGTGCGCAAGTGCCGCGAGGCCGCGAAGCCGGTGATCGTCGCCACGCAGATGCTCGAATCGATGATCGAATCCCCGATGCCGACCCGTGCCGAGGTCTCGGACGTGGCCACCGCCATCTACGAGGGCTCGGACGCGATCATGCTGTCAGCCGAATCGGCCGCCGGCGATTATCCCGTGGAGGCCGTGCAGACCATGGACAACGTCGCGCGCGAGGTGGAAAGCGATCCGACCTATCGCGAGGTGATCGAATCCAGCCGCCGCGCGGACCGGCAGACCGTGGCCGACGGCATCGTCGCCGCCGCCCGCGAAATCGCCGAGACCACGGATATCAAGGTCATCTGCTGCTACACCGAGTCCGGCACGACGGCCCTTTTGACCGCGCGCGAGCGTCCACGTGTGCCGATCATCGCGATGACGAGCGTGCGCGGCACGGCGCGGCGGCTTGCGCTGACATGGGGTGTGGATTGCGTGATGACGGAGGACCTGACGCGGTTCAAGATGGCGGTCATCAATTCCGTCGGGGCTGCTCTGGCCCAAGGCTATGCCGAGGAAACCGACCAGATCGTCGTCATTGCGGGCGTGCCGTTCAATGTGCCGGGCACGACAAATATCCTGCGCGTCGCACCTTGCAAGGAAAGCCTGATCTACGCGACCGATCCGGGCTGATCCCGCCCGTGGAAGAGTGCGGGCGCGCGATATAACCGCGCGTCCCTCGCCCCCGCTCGCGTTTTCCCGGGGTCCACCGCCGCGCAGGGGCAATCAGCGCCCGCGCGGCACGTTATATCGCGGCGCAGGCTGTCCTCATCCTCGTGAGAGTGTCACCTCACGGCTTGGCGGCGATCAGTTGGTGCCATCGTTCCACTCGTCCTGCGCCCATTCCTCGCGGCGGTGCCAGAACCGCTTCCACCGCGCGCGGACCGCCCAGAAGACGACGCCCAGTGACACAAGGATCACGATGTTCAGCCACGGGATGATACGCGCGTCGGGGCCGTCGACCTCCCAGACGCCGACCGCATTGGGATAGATCGACAGGAACTCGTTGCGCCAGCCGTAATGGCGGATCGCGACCCACTCTGCATCCGCGCCTTTACCGTCGGATATCGAATCCGACGCCCGCGCCTGCAGGTTGGACGCATTGAACTTGAAATAGGGCGGCCAGCTCCAACCGGTATCCTCGTTGCGGTACACCACGGCCGTGTCGTCGCTGCGGAAGGTCTGGATGAAGAACACGTCACGTCCGCTCGAATCCCGGTTGTCACCGGTGTCGGCGTTGGCCCAGAACAGCGCGTTGTCGCCCGGCTCGATTCGGCGCTCATAAGTGTCGTTGATCCGCACGATATCCGTGTGCGGCAGCGTGTAATGCAGGAACGCCACCAGGATCGTCCAGAAGATCGCCCAGAACCCCCATTTGACATAAACCATGCGACTTCCCTTCAGGTGTAATTCGTGACGTAGATGATGACGACGATCGCCGTCAGGGGCACGACGTAGACCAGCCAGACAAGCTTGCGCCGCAGAGATTGCTCGTACTGTTCCATGCCCGCCTCGACATAGGCCTCGCGATTGCCCGGACGGCCGGCCTCTTCCCAGTCGCGCTCCATCCGGCGACGTCGCTCTGACCTGAAATACCAGGACAGCGCGAAATAGACGATGGTCAGAAAGATCAGACCAAAAAACAGCAATCGAAACAATGCCGGCATGGTGCGGACCCCTCGTTTCACCTTCATTCTTGCAATACACGGCAGCGGGGGTAGACTCCATAGCGCATTCTGGCCGTGACCTCGGATCGGTCGCGAGGACCGGTCGGAAAAGACCGTTCGTAACCCGAAGGAACCCGTGGATCTGCGCGCGAACGACTGATCCGTTCTGTCCGCCAACGTCCACAGCACTCAGGGAGAGACCCAATGTGTGACGCCTGCATCATCAACGCGGTCAAGGACAGGATGCTGTCGCGCCGCGCGTTCTTCACCGCCGCTGCGGGAGCCGGTGCGGCCACCGCGCTGCAGCCCTTCGGCGCGCCGCCCGCGCTGGCACAAGGCCACGGACGGGTCGAGGATTTGACACATCCCTACGGTCCCGACTTCCCGACCTATTTCGGCGAATCCGGGATCTCGACCGAGCAGGGTTTCAATTTCGAGGACCACGGGTTCAACCTTCTGAACCTCACCGTGAACGAGCATACCGGCACGCATGTCGATGCGCCGCTGCATTTCTCGGCCGACGGCGCGTCGGTCGACGAGATCCCGGTGGGCGATCTGGTCGCACCGCTCTGCGTGGTGGACATCGCCGCGCGTGCCGCAGAGGATGCCGACACGCGTCTGACCCCGGACGATCTGCGCGCATGGATGGACACGCATGGCCCTATTCCCGACGGCGCCTGCGTTGCGCTTTATTCAGGTTGGGGCGACAAGACCGGCAGCGACGCCTTCCGCGGGTTCGACGGCGAGGCGCAGCATTACCCGGGCTTTCATGTCGAGGCTGCACAGATGCTGATCGAGGAGACCGGCGCGCGCTCCATCGCCTCGGACACGCTGTCGCTCGATCACGGGGCGTCGGCGGATTTCGCCGCGCATTACGCCTGGTTGCCGACCGGCCGCTTCGGTATCGAGTGCATGGCAAATCTCGACCGGGTGCCGGCGGCGGGCGCCACCGTGGTGGTCGGCGCGCCCAAGCATCGTGGCGGCACCGGCGGCCCGGCCCGGATCTTTGCGCTGGTCTAGCGGCACAGCGTTCGTGACCTGCGCTCTCCTTGCGCCAAGGTGCGTGCACGGACCCAAGGCGCAAAGCGCCGCCTGCACCCGTGCCAAGCTCCCTGCCCCGCGCACGCCCCCGTGACTGTACCCGCGTGGCCGTCTGCGCTATGCGAAAGGTATGCGCCTGTTTTTGCTGACCGCCCTCACGATGATCGCCTTTGCCGCCAATTCGGTGCTCAACCGGATGGCGCTGGCGCAAGGCACCATCGATGCGGCCAGTTTCGGCACCATTCGCCTGATCTCGGGCGCGGTCATGCTCGGCGTGCTTTGCGCGCTGTTGCGCGGCGGGCTGCAGCTGCGCGGCCCTGCGCGCGTGGCGGGAGTGTTGTCGTTGCTTCTTTATATTTACGGGTTCTCGGCGGCCTATGACGTGCTCGATGCCGGGCTTGGGGCGCTGATCCTGTTCGGCGTGGTGCAGATCACCATGTTCGCCGGAAGCCTGATGGCCCGCGAGGCGGTGCCTCCGCGCCGATGGATCGGGGCGACGCTTGCATTTTCCGGGCTGGTCTGGCTGCTCTGGCCCGGGGCCGGGCCGCAGGTCAGCGTGGTGCATGGCCTCTTCATGGCCGCGGCCGGCATCGGCTGGGGCCTCTATTCGCTGGCTGGAAAGCGCAGCACCGACGCGCTGCAGGGTACTGCGGCGAATTTCATCATCGCGGCCCCGCTCGGGGTGCTGATCGGCATGGCCCTGCCCGCCGGGGCGAACGGCATGGTGATGGGCACCGACGGCATCGCGCTGGCTATCCTGTCCGGCGCGGTGACCTCCGGATTGGGCTATGCGCTGTGGTACCGGGTGCTGCCGGGTCTGGCCTCGTCGGTGGCGGCGGTGGCGCAGCTGACCGTTCCGATGATCGCCATGGCGGGGGGCATGATCTTTCTTGGCGAAGGGATGAGCCTGCAATTCGTGATGGCGAGCCTGCTGGTGCTGGGCGGTGTGGCGGTCTCTGTCCTGCCGATTCAGGCACGGACCATCCGCTCCAGCGGGTCGTAGGCAAAGCCGCCATCGAAGGCGACACGCGCAAGGCTGTCGGGCTTGACGCGCAGCATCGCCATCTCCGCGCGCGCGACCCAACGGCGGCGCGTCACGATCCCCTCGGGATCGCGCCAGTGCGCATCCAGCGCGCCCGTCACGATCCGGCAGCGAAAGAACACCTCGACCTGATGAAAGCCACGCTCGGGCGCGTGAAACTCGTTGACGAGACAGGGTCCGCCCACCTCGATCACCAGCCCCGTCTCCTCGTAGACCTCTCGGATCAGGGTATCGGGCAGCGAGGCGCCCGTCTCGACCCCACCACCCGGGGCGCACCACAGTGTGCTGCCCGCGTCCGCAACCGCATTGACCAGCAGCAGGCGGTTGTCCTCGACGATCACCGCACGCGCGGCAAGTCGGGGTCCGGGGGGTTGGCTGGGCATGTGCACCTCCTGTCGGCGGGGATGCGCCGCTTATGCCCGGCGACCACGGCCCCGGCAAGCGTGGCCGAATCGGGCTTGTCTTTTCCCCGCTCGCCGGGTCAGCCTGTCGCGGAACGGCAAGGGGGACGGGACATGACCGGAAACACGCGCAATGGTGGGCATTTGCTGGTGGACTGCCTCATGGCCCTGGGCGCGCGCCACAGTTTCGGCGTGCCCGGCGAAAGCTATCTGGCGGTGCTGGATGCGCTGCACGACACCGCAGGACAGCTCGATTTCACGCTCTGCCGACACGAGGGTGGCGCGGCGTTCATGGCCGCCGCCTACGGCAAGCTGACCGGCAGCCCCGGGATCGCCTGGGTCACGCGCGGACCGGGGGCGACGAATGCCTCGATCGGCGTTCACACCGCGATGCAGGACAGCGCGCCGATGATCCTGTTCGTCGGTCAGGTCGGCACGGACATGAAGGGACGCGAGGCGTTTCAGGAACTGGATTACCGCGCCGTCTTCGGCAGCATGGTGAAATGGGCGGTCGAGATCGATGACGGCGACCGCATCCCCGAGATCATCGCGCGGGCGTGGAAAACCGCGTTGACCGGTCGGCCCGGGCCGGTCGTGGTCGCGCTGCCCGAGGACATGCTGAGCGGCGCTGTCACCGTCGCCCCGCTACGCGGTCCCGCACGCTACATCGAGCCGGCGCCCGGTGCAGGTGCCATAGAGACGACCCGCGCGATGCTGGCCGAGGCACGGCGCCCGCTGATCCTTTACGGCGGCTGCAACTGGACGGGTCCGGGGCGCGCGGCGTTGCAGGGATTTGCCGAAGGATCGGACATCCCGGTGGTGTCGGTGTTCCGCTATCAGGACAAGTTCGACAACCATTCGCCGGTTTTCTGCGGCGAGGCCGGCGTTGGCATGGTGCCGCATGTGCGCGACTTGCTGACGCGCGCAGATGTGATCCTGGCCGTCAACGCACGGTTCGGCGAAAACTCCACCGATGGCTATACCGCCCTCTCGGTGCCCGAGCCCGCACAAACGCTGATCCATGTGCATGCCTCGGATCTGGAACTGGGCAAGGTCTACCAGCCTGCGCTCGGGGTCCAGGCCGGACCCAATGCCTTTGTCACCGCCCTCAACGCCGCGGGCGCGGTGACCGGCGACTGGGCCGGCTGGCGCGCCGAGGCGCGCGCAGCGTGGGAGGCGAGCTTTGATCTGCCAGAGCAGCCGTCGCCGGTGGATATGGGCCAGGTGACGGCGCATCTGCGCGAGGTGCTGCCCGAGGACGCGATCATCACCAACGGCGCGGGCAACTTCGCGATCTGGTCCGGACGGTTCCTGAAATACGGGGACAACATGCGGCTTCTGGCGCCGCAATCGGGGGCCATGGGCTATGGCATCCCCGCCGCCATTGCCGCAAAACTCGTGCACCCCGACCGACGTGTCGTCTGTTTCGCGGGCGATGGCGATTTTCAGATGACAGGGGCGGAGCTGGCCACTGCGGCACAAGCCGGGGCGCAGCCGGTGATCCTCGTCCTGAATAACGGCACATACGGCACGATCCGCGCGCATCAGGAAAAACACTATCCCGGGCGAGTATCGCACACGACGATGGTCAATCCCGATTTCGCGGCGCTGGCGCGCGCCCACGGCTTTCACGGCGAGCGGGTGGAAACCACCGCAGATTTCGCCGACGCCTTCGCGCGCGCCTGCGCGTCGCCGACGGGCGGGGTGCTGGATCTGGCCATCTCGCCCGAGGCGATCACACCGCGCGTCACACTGAGCGCCATGCGCGCGGCCGGGCTGGCACGACAGGCCCAGGGCTGAGCCAGGAACGGTTGTGGCCGGCTTGGCCCACGGAATTTTTGAAAAATTCCGGCCAAGAAAATTTGAAATTTTCTTGGCTGGCTTCGCCGGTGACGCGGGAGACCATACCAAGCGGCAGCGTACGACCAAAGCAACCCGCGCAGCCCGGTCACGCCCGTGCCAGATAGACCGACTGGGTAAACGGGCGGTCCTGCAGGGTGGCGCGCAACGCGGCCCCCCAACCTGCCTACCCTCGGGGCACGCCCGACGCAACGACATGCAATCGCGGTTCACAGGCCGTTCTTTTCGGCCTATAGCGTCTGCATGCGAACCCTCATCGTCCTGTCCGCCCTGATGCTCGGCCTTGTCACCAGCCCGGCGCGCGCCGATTGCGTCGTGCTTCTGCACGGGCTGGCGCGCAGCGACGCGTCGTTTCTGGTGATGCAGGAAGTATTCGAGGCTCAGGGGCATGAGGTCTTTACACCAGACTACCCCTCGACCGAGGACGATATCGCGAAGCTGGCCGAGGAAACCCTGCCCTTCGCCGTGCATGTCTGCGCCGGCGAACGGCTGCATTTCGTCACACATTCCATGGGCGGTATCCTGCTACGGGTCTGGCTGAAGGACAATCGTCCCGACAATCTCGGCCGTGTGGTCATGCTCGCGCCGCCGAATCACGGCAGCCAGCTTGTGGACGAGCTGGGCAGCCTCGAGCTTTTCAAATGGCTTAACGGGCCTGCCGGGCAACAACTGGTGACCGGTGAGGGCGGCGTGCACGACACCCTGCCGCCCGTCGATTTCGAGCTTGGGGTGATCGCCGGAACACGCTCGCTCAACCCGTATTTCTCGGCGCTGATCGACGGGCCGGATGACGGCAAGGTCTCGGTCGCCTCGACGAAGGTCGACGGCATGGCCGATCACATCACCTTGCCCGTGACGCATACCTTCATGATGAACAACCCGCTGGTCATCACGCAAGTACAGCAATTCCTCAAGCACGGCCGGTTCGACCATGATCTGAGCCTTGGCGATGTCCTGCTGGGACGCCGCGGCGGGTGAGCATGGACGTCACCTTGCGCGGGGCGCGGGTGCTCTGGCCCGACGGGTTCGGCGCGGGGGATCTGTCGATGGCGGGCGGCATGATCGTAACCGATGCGCAGCCGCGCGTGGTGGATCTTTCCGGGTTTCTTGTCCTGCCCGGCATCATCGACGCGCATGGCGACGGGTTCGAGCGGCATCTGGCCCCGAGGCGCGGCGCGATGACGGATCTGGCCCGCGGCCTCGTCGCCGCAGAGGCAGAACTGGCCGCGACCGGCATCACCACCGCAACGCTGGCGCAGTTCTACTCTTGGGAAGGCGGCCTGCGCGGGCCGGACTTCGCAGCAAGGATGTTGGCAGCCTTGGCCGAGACGAAGAAAGCCGTCGCGACCGATCTGCGCGCGCAAGTGCGGGTCGAGGTGGCGATGATCGACGCCTACCCGGATTTGGAGGACATGATCACGCGGTTCGCCGTGAAATACGTCGTGTTCAACGATCATCTGCCACATGACGCACTGGCCACGGGAAAACGCCCGCCGCGCCTGACCGGTCAGGCGCTGCGCATCGGACGCAACCCCGAAACGCATTTGCAGATCATGCAAGGTTTGCATGATCGCATGGCCGAGGTGGACCCGGCCCTGGACGCGCTGGCCGCGCGGCTGACCGCATCGGGTGTACGCCTTGGCAGCCATGACGATCGAACAGCCGAGACGCGCGCGCGCCACCGGGCACGCCGCGTGCGGATCGCGGAGTTTCCCGAGACGCTGGAGGCCGCGCGGGCGGCCCGCGCAGGCGGGGATGCGGTGATCATGGGGGCGCCCAACGTGATGCGAGGCGGGTCGCATAACGGCAATGCCGGCGCCGGCGCGATGGTGGAGGCGGGCTGCGTCGATGCGCTGGCCTCGGATTATCACTACCCGTCGCTGGCAGCAGCCGCATTTCACCTGAGCGATGCCGAGATCCGCGATCTGGCCGCCGCATGGGACCTGGTATCATCCGGGCCGGCGCGGGTGATGGGCCTGACCGACCGCGGCGCGTTGCGCGCCGGCCTGCGCGCCGATCTGACCGTGATCGACCCCGACACGCGGCGTGTGATGGCGACCATCGCGGGCGGGCGGATCAGCTACCTGACCGGCGAGGCCGCAGAGCGGTTCACCGCCTGACGCGCTGATATTCGGCGCGCGGCAGGCGTGGCACAGGGTCCGGAGCGGTTGCCGGTATGGCCTGAGCGGGACGTTCGACGGCGCAGCGCCAGCGCATGCCCGCGGGCAGGCGATCCGGCGGTTTTTCAGCGCACTTTATCCCGCCCAGCCCGCAAAAGCTGCAATCGACGCGTCAACTTAGACAAATCGCCTGTCCGGGAGGCGGACATGAGATTGCGCTGCGACCTGCGGTCGCGTATCGCGCCGAGGCTGTAGCCCGGATGTTCGCGCAACGCCATCACCCTTCCAGAATGCGGCTCACCATCTCGCCCGTGTCTCGGCTGAGGCCGGGCGTGGCACGGATGCGGTCAAGCTCGGCCCGGATCAGCGCCTGGCGTTGCGGATCGTAGCGCCGCCATGTCTCGAAGGCGGTGCACATCCGCGCCGTGGTCTGCGGGTTGAGCGGATCAAGCGAGATCAACCAGTTGGCCAGCAGCTTGTACCCCTTGCCCGAGGCATGGTGGAATCCCGCGGGCGACATGGCAAGCGCGCCGAGCGTGGCGCGGAAGCGATTGGGATTGCGCAGGGTGAAATCCGGGTGCTCGGTCAGGCGCCCGGCGGCATCGGCCGTGTCCTCCGGGGGTGCATAAAGCACCTGCAGGCTGAACCACTTGTCGATCACCAGCCGGTCATCCCGCCACTGGTCGTAGAACGCGCGCGTGGCGGCATCGCCCTGCCCTGCCTGCAACAGGCACGAGAACGCGGCAAGCTGCTGGGTCATATTGCGCGCCGCATCGAACTGCGCCTGCGCCCGCGCGCCGCCATCGCGACGGGTAAGGATCCCGAGCGCGGTGTTGGCCAGCGCCCGCGCGCCGGTCTGGTCGGGATCCGGGCGGTAGGGGGACGCCACCTGGTGGCGCGCATAAAGCGCGCGGGCGGTGCCTTCCATCGCCTCGGCGCGAGCATTGCGCAAGGTCTCCAGCGCCTGCCAGATCGCCTGGGGATCAGGCGTGTCGCCGACCTCGTGGAGCGATTGCGCCAGATCATCCTCGGATGGCAGGCCGAGCGCCAGCGCGCGGAACGCCGGATCGAGGGTTTCGTCACGGGCCATCGTCTGGACGGCGTCAAGATAGGCCGGGTCCGGGTCTGCGCCGTCCCGGATCATCGCCAGCAGGCCGTTGCGCGCCAGGGCGTGTCCGGCCTCCCATCGATTGAAGGGATCGGTGTCATGCGCCAGCAGAAACGCGCGCTCTGCATTCGTGGTCTCGCGCTCGACGATCACCGGAGCCGAGAAATCGCGCAGGATCGACGGGATGGGTCTGGCCGACAGCCCGTCGAAGCGAAAGCTTTGTCGTTCCTCGGTCATTTCGAGAAGCCGTGTGGTCTGCACCTCGTCGCCGTTGAGGCCGAGAAGCCCGACGGCAATCGGGATCACGCGCGGGCGCTTGACCTGCTGACCCGGTGTGGGCGGCGTCGTCTGTTCGAAATTCAGGGTGTAGGTGCCGTCGGCATACTCTTCCGAGACGTGCAGGCGCGGCGTACCGGCCTCTTCGTACCAAAGCTTGAACTGCCCGAGGTCGCGCCCCGTGGCCTCCTCGAACACCTGCAGCCAGTTCTCGATGGTGCAGGCCTGCCCGTCATGGCGGTCGAAATAGAGATCGAGAGCGCGGTAATAGGCGTCGTCGCCGACCAGCCGCTTGAGCATGCCGATCACCTCGGCGCCCTTTTCATAAACCGTCGCGGTATAGAAATTGTTGATCTCCACAAAGCTTTCGGGGCGCACTGGATGCGCCAATGGCCCGTTATCCTCGCGAAACTGACGGGCGCGAAGCGCGATCACGTCTCCGATCCGCTTGACCGGGGCAGAGCGCATGTCGGCGGTGAACTGAGCATCGCGGTAGACGGTCAGGCCTTCCTTCAGGCAGAGCTGGAACCAGTCGCGGCAGGTGATGCGGTTGCCTGTCCAGTTGTGGAAATATTCGTGCGCGATGATCGCCTCGACCCGCTCGAAATTGGCGTCGGTGCTGGTCTCGGGGCTGGCCAGAACGCAGGACGAGTTGAAGATGTTCAGGCCCTTGTTCTCCATCGCGCCCATGTTGAAGTCGTCCACCGCGACGATGTTGAAGAGATCGAGATCGTATTCGCGCCCGTAAACGTCTTCGTCCCATTTCATCGACTTCTTCAGCGCCTCCATGCCGAAGGCGCATTTGTCATCGTCACCCGGGCGCACCCAGATGTTGAGCGCCACATCGCGGCCCGACCGGGTGGTGAAGCTGTCGGGATGCGCCACCAGATCTCCAGCGACCAGCGCGAAAAGGTATGACGGTTTGGGCCATGGGTCATGCCATTCCGCCCAGCCGTCGCCCGAGCCTGCCGGGTTGCCGTTGGACAGCATCACGGGCATGTCGCCCTCGATCCGCACGGTGAAGACGCCCATCACGTCGGGGCGGTCGGGGTAGTAGGTGATCTTGCGAAACCCCTCGGCCTCGCATTGTGTGCAATACATGCCATTGGACATGTAAAGCCCTTCGAGCGCGGTATTACCTGCCGGGTCGATCTCGACCTCGGCCTCGAAGACGAAGGGCGCGTCGGGCACCTGCGCCGTCAGGCCCTCGGGCGTGACGTCCGGGATTATGTCGCGCGCGTCGATCTTGGCGCCGATCAGGCGCAGGTTTTCGCCATGCAGGAAGAAGTCACGCGACGTGGCATCGGGGTTCGGGCGGAAGGCGATCCGGCTGAGCACGCGCGTCGTCTCCGGCGCAAGCCGAAAGGTCAGATGCACGTCGTCCACGAGAAAAGCTGGCGGCGTGTAATCCGCGAGATAGATGGTTGGCGGTGAAGCGTCTTTCATCGCGGGCGTCTCCGTGTGACGATCTGGGATTGCGTAGTAGATTAGGGCGATGCGAACGCGGCTTCAATGCACGATGCGCGCGGAACTGACGACGGGGAAACGCATGTCGGCCACGGTCATCTGCTGGTTCAAGCGGGATCTGCGCATCGTGGATCATCCCGCGCTGGATCATGCGGCCCGGCTTGGACGCATCGTGCCGCTGTACATCGTCGAGCCGGGGATGTGGACGCAGCCGGACGCAGCGGGCCGGCATTATCACTTTCTCCGCGAGACGCTGGAAAGCCTCGCGGCGGAATTGTCCGGCATGGGCCTACCATTGGTGATCCGTGTCGGCGATGCCGCATCAGTGCTGGAAGATCTTCGCGAGATGCATGGCGCGACGCATCTGGTCAGCCACGAAGAAACCGGCAACGGCTGGAGCTTTGCGCGCGACCGGCGCGTGGCGGACTGGGCGCGGACCCACTCGGTGGTCTGGACGGAACTGCCCCAATGCGGTGTCATGCGACGTCTGGACAATCGCGACCGCTGGCAATCGGCGCGCGACGCCTTCATGCGCGCGCCCCCGGTGCCGGTGCCGTCCGCGGCTCAGGCGGTGCCGGGCGTGTCCAGCGACGACGCGCCAACGGCCGAGGCACTTGGCCTGAACGATCATTGCCCCGGACGGCAACGCGGCGGGCGCAAACCCGCGCTGCGCGCGCTTGACAGTTTCCTGAACGTCCGGGGCGAAACCTACACCCGCGCCATGTCCTCGCCGCTGACCGGCGCGCGGGCCTGTTCGCGGATCTCGCCGCATCTGGCTTATGGCACGCTGTCGGTCCGCGAGGCGGTGCAGGCCGGGCGCGCGGCCCCGACGGGGCGCGGCGCGGACTGGGCACGCGCGATGCGGTCCTTTCAGGCACGGCTCGCCTGGCGCGATCATTTCATGCAGAAACTCGAGGACGAACCGGCGATCGAGCATCGCTGCCTGCACCCCGCCTATGAGGGCCTGCGCCCGGCCGAGCCGGACCCCGCAAAGCTCGACGCATGGACAAGAGGCGAGACGGGGCTGCCCTTCGTCGATGCCTGCATGCGGTCGCTGATCGCCACCGGATGGCTGAACTTCCGGATGCGGTCGATGCTGATGGCGGTGGCGTCCTACCACCTGTGGCTGGACTGGCGGGCGACGGGCACCGTGCTGGCGCGATATTTCACCGATTACGAGCCGGGCATCCACTGGTCGCAGACGCAGATGCAATCCGGAACAACCGGCATGAACACGATCCGCATCTACAACCCCGTCAAGCAGGGGCTGGATCAGGACCCGACGGGGGAATTCACCCGACACTGGGTGCCCGAACTGGCCGGCGTGCCGGATGTGCATCTGCAGCAGCCCTGGACATGGGACGGATCGGGCGCGGTTCTCGTTCGTGACTACCCGCAGCCGATCATCGACCCGGTGGCCGCGGCGAAAGCGGCGAAGGACGCCGTCTATACCCACCGCCGTGCGCATCGCGGCGACGCAGAGACCGAGGCGATCGTACAGAAACATGCCAGCCGCAAACGCGCGCCGCGCCGGCGACCAGGCGGCACGTCGCGGAAACCCGCACAGTTGAGGTTCGACCTGTGACCGGACGCAATCGCAAGACATCCGACCTGCCCGTCAAGACATGCGCCGCATGCGGCCGCCCGATGCGATGGCGGCGCAAATGGGCCAAGGTCTGGGACCAAGTGCGGTATTGCAGCGAGCGCTGCCGCGGCAACCGGCCCAAAGGTGTGAACGGATCGCCCCCACCCGACCGGGATGCGAATAGCCGTTAGCGGACAACCCGCCCACATGCCGAAACTTACGGCGCAAATCTTTGCGGAAGATGGATTTTCGGCGCGAACCTCACGGAATCCTGCGCCGATCTTGATACTCTTTGAATTGAATGTTTTCTATACCGACAGGTCAATCGGAGAACCGACATGAAACGCCCGGTCGTCGGCATCATCGGCAACAGGCACACGCTCAACGATCGCTACCCTGCGCATGCGGGCGGGCTGATCAACGTGTCGGCGGCCGCGGATGTCGCAGGCTGTCTGCCGCTGATCATCCCCGCCGATCCGCGCTATGTCAGCGTCCCCGAACTGATGGAGGTCTGCGACGGCTTCATGCTGACCGGCGGACGGCCCAACGTGCATCCCGAAGAATACGGCGAGACCCCGACCGAGGCGCATGGCGATTTCGACCGGGCGCGGGACGCGATCACCCTGCCACTGGTCAACGCCTGTCTGGAGCGCGGCCAGCCGTTTCTGGCGATCTGCCGCGGGTTTCAGGAGGTGAACGTTGCCATGGGCGGGACGCTGCATCCCGAGATCCGCGACCTGCCGGGGCGCGACAACCACCGCATGCCGCCCGACGGCACGATGGAGGAACAGTTCGCGCTGCGCCACACGGTGCGGTTCACACCGGGCGGCGTGTTCCACCGGCTGATGGGCAGCGAGTCGGTGATGACCAACAGCCTGCACGGACAGGGCGTGGTGACGGCGGGGCATCGCATCGTGATCGACGGCTGGGCGCCCGACGGCACGCCCGAGGCGCTTTACGTGAGGGACGCGCCTGGCTTCTGCCTCGGCGTGCAGTGGCACCCCGAATTCAACGCGGCCAACGATCCGGTCAGCCGCCCTCTCTTTAACGCGTTCGGCGATGCGGTACGAAGCTGGGCGCGTGCGGGCGCGCCGATGCCGATCGCACGAGAGCCTGTCCCGGAAAAAGGTGCCATCGGCTGATCGGCGCTGCGCCGTCACGCGGTGCGGACTGCATGATGTACCGGCTGCCCCATGCGGGGCCGCGCCGACCCGGTCAGACGCCTAAAGCATCCGAATCGGGGTGTTGCCTCTCGCGGGTCAGGCATTACTGTCCGACCGCACGACGGGTGCAAGGCAGACGCGAAGGACGAAAACCGAATGCTCCGATGGATCGACATGCCGCCGGTCTGGCTGGCCGGCTGTCTCGTACTCGCATGGGTTCAGGCGATGTATTACCCGATGAACCTGGATTTCGGCGCGGTCTGGGCCGACCTTCTGGGCGGGCTGCTGGTCGGCGGCGGGCTGGTGCTGATCGTGATGGCCGCGATGGAGTTTCGCCGCTACCGCACCACCATAGTGCCGCACGAGACGCCAGAGCGGCTGATCCAGACGGGCATCTTCCGGCGCAGCCGCAACCCGATCTACCTCGGCGATGCACTGATCCTCGCGGGCCTGATCCTGCGGTGGGACGCGGTGCTGTCCCTGCCCTTGATCCCGGTCTTCGTCTGGGTGATCGAACGGCGTTTCATCATTCCCGAAGAAAACCGCCTGCGCCGCATCTTCCGCATGGAATTTGCCCGGTATTGTGAAAAGACCCGCCGGTGGCTATGACGCCCGAAACAATCTTGCTGGCGTGACGTGGATATTTGTGTGAAGTAACCACGGTCACAAGCACGAAAACGGTGTCGGCATGCCCGATACCCAAGGACCAATTGATCTGCCAGAGGGGGAGACCGCATTGAAGATCGGAACGCCAAAGGAAATTCGCGAGGGCGAGAACCGGGTGGCGATGACGCCCGACTCGGCCCGGCAATTGCAGAAGCTGGGCTATGACTGCGCCATAGAGGCCGGTGCCGGCAGCGCCGCGGGGTTCACCGACGACGCCTACACCGAGGCCGGCGTCGAAGTGATCAAGAGCGCAGCGCAGCTTTACAAGGCCGCCGACATCGTCGCCAAGGTGCGTCCGCCCACCGACACCGAGGCCAAGCGCCTGCGCAAGGACCAGATCCTGATCTCGTTCTTCTGGCCCGCCCAGAACGAAGAGCAGATGAATTCGATCGCCGAAAAGGGCGCGTCGGTCATCGCGATGGACATGGTGCCCCGCATCAGCCGCGCGCAGAAAATGGACGCGCTGTCGTCGATGGCCAATATCGCGGGCTACCGCGCCGTGATCGAGGCCGGCAACAATTTCGGCCGTTTCTTCACCGGTCAGATCACCGCCGCCGGCAAGGTGCCGCCCGCCAAGGTGCTGGTCGTGGGCGCGGGCGTGGCCGGCCTTGCCGCGATCGGCACCTCGACCTCGCTGGGGGCGATCACCTATGCGTTCGACGTGCGGCCCGAAGTGGCCGAACAGGTCGAGAGCATGGGCGCGGAGTTCGTCTATCTCGATTTTGAGGAGGAACAGACCGACGGCGCCAAGACGGGTGGCTATGCCGCACCGTCGAGCCCGGAATTCCGCGAGGCGCAGCTAGCCAAGTTCCGCGAGCTGGCCCCCGAGGTTGATATCGTGATCACCACGGCCCTCATTCCCAACCGCGAGGCGCCCGAGCTTTGGACCGAGGACATGGTCAAGGCGATGAAGCCCGGCTCGGTGATCATCGATCTGGCCGCCGAAAAGGGTGGCAACTGCAAGCTGACGGTGATGGACGAGCGCATCGTCACCGACAACGGCGTGGTGATCATCGGCTATACCGATTTCCCGAGCCGCATGGCGACGCAGGCCTCAACGCTTTACGCCACCAACATCCGCCACCTGATGGCCGACCTGACGCCGGAAAAAGACGGGGTCGTGCATCAGAACATGGAGGATGACGTGATCCGCGGCGTCACCGTGACGCATCAGGGCGAGGTGACCTTCCCGCCCCCGGCACCCAAGGTGAACGCGATCGCCGCGCAGAAGCCCAAGGAAAAACCCAAGGAACTGACGGCGGAAGAAAAGCGCGCCCAGGAAATCGCGGCGTTCAAGGCCCAGACCAAGCAGCAGGTCACGCTGCTGGCGGTTGGGGCCGCGCTCGTGCTGGCGGTGGGACTGGTCGCGCCGGCCAGCTTCATGCAGCATTTCATCGTCTTCATCCTGGCAGTCTTTGTCGGCTTCCAGGTGATCTGGGGGGTGGCGCACAGCCTGCACACGCCGCTGATGGCGATCACCAACGCGATCTCGTCGATCATCATCCTCGGCGCGCTGATGCAGATCGGCTCCGGCTCCGGCCTGATCATGATCCTTGCGGCGCTCTCGGTGTTCATGGCCGGCATCAACATATTCGGCGGATTCCTCGTCACCCGGCGCATGCTCGCCATGTTCCAGAAATCTTAAGGAGATAGAGGATAATGGATTTCGGTTTCACGATTGCGGCCTATGCGGTCGCGGCGGTTCTTTTCATCCTCAGCCTTGGCGGACTGAGCGGGCAGGAAAGCGCGAAACGGGCCATCTGGTATGGCATCGTCGGCATGACCATCGCCATCTTCGCGACGATAATCGGGCCGGGCGCGGGCCTTTGGCCCATCTCGTTGATCCTGATCGCGGCAGGGGGGCTCGTGGGCTACCAGCTGGCCACACGGGTGCAGATGACGCAGATGCCAGAGCTCGTGGCGATCATGCACAGCCTCGTCGGGCTGGCGGCGGTTCTGGTGGGTCTCAACGCGCACATGGAGATGGTGCGGGTCGCCCAGATCTTTGCCGAGGCCGGGCTGGTCTTTCCGATTGACGCGACGAGCCCGCCCGAGGCCGCCGTCCTGATCGATGCGTTCTCAGGCTTTGCCGCCATTGTCGCCAAGAAGACGGCCGTCGAGATCACCATCCTCAAGGTCGAGCTGATGCTGGGCATCTGGATCGGCGCGGTGACATTCACCGGCTCGATCATCGCCTATGGCAAGCTGGCCGGAAAGGTGGATACGGCCGCCAAGAAACTGCCGGGCGGGCATTACCTGAACGCCACCGCAGCGGCGCTGTCGTTGCTGGTCGCGATCCTTTACCTGGGTGGTGCCGGGATCTGGTCGCTGCTCGTGCTGACCGTGCTGGCGCTGTTCATCGGCTATCACCTGATCATGGGGATCGGCGGCGCCGATATGCCCGTGGTGGTGTCCATGCTCAACAGCTATTCGGGCTGGGCGGCGGCGGCCATCGGTTTCTCGCTGAGCAATGATCTGCTGATCGTGGTGGGTGCGCTGGTCGGTGCGTCGGGCGCGATCCTGAGTTACATCATGTGCAAGGCGATGAACCGGCAATTCGTCAGCGTGATCCTCGGGGGCTTCGGCGGCCCGCAGGGCCCTGCCGCCGAGATGGAGGGCGAGCAGGTCGCCATCGATGTCGATGGCGTCGCGAATGCCCTCAACGAGGCCGACAGCGTGATCATCGTGCCGGGCTACGGCATGGCCGTGGCGCAGGCGCAGCAGGCCGTCAGCGAGATGACCCAGAAGCTGCGCGCCAAGGGCAAGACCGTGCGCTTTGCCATCCATCCGGTGGCGGGGCGTCTGCCCGGGCACATGAACGTGCTGCTGGCCGAAGCCAAGGTGCCCTACGATATCGTGCTGGAGATGGACGAGATCAACGAGGACTTTCCCGACACGGATGTGGTGATCGTCATCGGCTCCAACGACATCGTCAATCCGGCCGCACAGGATGATCCCAACAGCCCGATCGCCGGCATGCCGGTGCTGGAGGTGTGGAAGGCCAAGCAGGTCTTCGTGTCCAAACGCGGCCAGGGCACCGGCTATTCCGGGATCGAGAACCCGCTGTTCTTCAAGGAGAACACCCGGATGTTCTACGGCGACGCCAAGACGAGCATCTCCAGCCTCCTGGCCAAGATCGAATGATCCGCACCAAGTGATCCTGAGAGGGGCGTGCCCGACCGGCGCGCCCCTTTTTCATGCCACCGCGCGGTTTGGCGCGTGCGGAATCCGGGTATTTTTGCCAAGAAGAAACCAAAACCTGTGCAGTCTACGCTCGTTTTCCTCTAAATCCTTGTCCGATCTGGAAACAACGGTTCCCCTGGCTGCCGGCGCGCGGTAGGCAGCCGCAGACATCAGGAGATCGCAGCATGTCGCGGATCGAAGATCACCCCCTGCGTTATGAGCTGACCAACGAGTTGCACGCGCGACCCTTCCCGACGCTGGAGGCGCCCTGCACGGCGGTCTTCATGGCGATCAAGGCGCCGCATGACGCCGCCAAGCGCGACCGCGCCGCCGATCTGGCGCACCTCACGGCGCTGCTGGATCGCTATGGCGCGGCGCATCCGCAGCCCGGGGCCACGCATTATTCGGGTCAGATCGGCAAGCACGTGCTGAAATGGGAAAGCCATACCGAGATGGTGACCTATACCGTGTTCCGGGACGCGGTCAGCGAGCGCCCCTTCGATCCCGCGGATTTCGAGGTCTTCCCGGCCGACTGGCTGGCCGCGGCACCCGGTCAGCGGATCACCTCGGCGCTGATCCGGGTGGTGCCGTGGGAAAGCCGCGAGACCACGCGCGCCAACATCGAGAACTGGTTCGTCTCGGAAAGCGTGGCGGTGGCGCGGGTGCTCGACGACGCGGCGGTTGTGGCCGGCGATTTCCGCATCGATCCGGCCGGGCATTTGCGCTTCTCGCTGCATGTGGGCCCAACCACCGGCACGCGACGTGTCGGCCGCGTCGTGCAGCGGATCTGCGAGATCGAGACCTACAAGGCGATGTCGATGCTAGGCTTCGCGCGCGTCCGCGAGATGGGCCGCATGATGGGCGAGACAGACGGCCATCTGAGCCGGCTGATCGACGACATGACCGCCGGCACGCAGCCCGCCGACGAGACCCTGCAAAGCCTGCTGCGCGTCTCGGCCGAGCTGGAATCGCTGATCGCGCAATCCTCGTTCCGGTTCGGCGCGACCGCCGCCTACGAGCAGATCGTGCATCAGCGCATCGGCGTGCTGCGCGAGGATCGCTTCGAGGGCCGCCAGACGTTTTCCGAGTTCATGATGCGCCGCTACGATCCGGC
>JAWLGF010000014.1:5337-38487 GCA_041685205.1 Roseovarius sp. | reverse complement strand
CAAGCTGAACGAGGGGATCTTCGTTGGCGAGACGATCAACACCCCCTCGATGCTCGCGGTCGAGGATTACCTGCTGGCGCTTGCCTGGGCGCGCGACGTTGGCGGCATGGACGCCCTGCGCGAACGCGCCTATGCCAACCTCGCCGTTGTGCAGGCCTTTGTCGCCGACCACCGCTGGCTGGCCTTTCTGGCGCAGGAACCGGCCGTGCGCTCCAACACCTCCGTCTGCCTCAAGTTCACCGATGACCGCATCACCGACGGGGCCGCTTTTGCCAAGGCCGTGGTCAAGCGGCTGGAGGCCGAGGATGCGGCCTATGACGTCGGCTCGTATCGCGATGCGCCGCCGGGTCTGCGGATCTGGTGCGGCGGCACCGTCGAGACCGAGGATGTCCGGGCGCTTATGCCGTGGATCGAATGGGCCTACGAGGCCGAGATCGCCGCGCTGCCCCAGACGGCGTAATCCCGATGTCTTGGAAAGAAATCGGTCCGGGCTCTTTCAAGGGGTCCGGCCCCCTCCGCAACGGTTTTTCTCAAAGGAGCTCCTGATATGGCGCCCAAGGTACTCGTTTCCGACAAACTTTCCGAAACCGCCGTGCAGATCTTTCGTGACCGCGGCATCGAGGTCGATTTTCAGCCCGATCTCGGCAAAGACAAGGACAGGCTGGCCGAGGTGATCGGCGATTACGACGGTCTGGCCATCCGCTCGGCCACCAAGGTCACAGAAAAGATTCTCGATGCGGCGACCAACCTCAAGGTGATCGGGCGCGCCGGGATCGGCACCGACAATATCGACAAGGCCGCGGCCTCGAAAAAGGGCGTGATCGTGATGAACACGCCCTTCGGCAACATGATCACCACCGCCGAACACGCCATCGCCATGATGTTCTCGATCGCCCGGCAGATCCCCGAAGCCTCGGCCTCGACACAAGCCGGCAAGTGGGAAAAGTCGAAATTCATGGGGGTCGAGCTGACCGGCAAGACCCTCGGCGTGATCGGCGCCGGCAATATCGGCGGCATCGTCTGCGACCGGGCGCGCGGGCTCAAGATGAAGGTGGTGGCCTACGACCCCTTCCTCGGTCAGGAAAAGGCCGACAAGATGGGGGTCGAGAAGGTCGAGGATCTCGACGACCTGCTGAAGCGCGCTGATTTCATCACCCTGCATGTGCCGATGACCGACCAGACCCGCAACATCCTCAGCCGCGAGGCGCTGGAAAAGACCAAGCCCGGCGTGCGCATCATCAATTGCGCGCGCGGTGGCCTCTTGGATGAGCAGGCGCTCGCCGATCTCATCAAGTCGGGCCACGTGGCCAGCGCCGCGCTTGACGTCTTCGCCGAGGAACCGGCGATAGACAATCCGCTTTTCGGCCTGCCCAACGTGGTCTGCACGCCGCATCTGGGGGCCGCGACCACCGAGGCGCAGGAAAACGTCGCCCTGCAGGTGGCCGAACAGATGTCGGATTACCTTCTGACCGGGGCTGTCGCGAACGCGATCAACATGCCCTCGGTGACCGCCGAAGAGGCCAAGGTCATGGGGCCGTGGATAAAGCTGTCGGATCATCTGGGCAGTTTCATCGGCCAGATGACCGACGAGCCGATCAAGGCGATCAACATCCTCTACGATGGTGTGGCCAGCGAGATGAACCTCGGCGCGCTCAGCTCGGCCGCCGTGGCGGGGATCATGAAGTCCGTGAACCCGGAGGTGAACATGGTCTCGGCCCCGGTGATCGCCAAGGAACGTGGCGTCAAGATCTCGACCACGCAACAGGACAAGTCTGGCGCCTTCGAGGGCTATATCAAGATCACCGTGGTCACCGACAAGCGCGAACGCTCGATCGGCGGCACGGTGTTCTCGGACGGCAAGCCACGCTTCATCCAGATCAAGGGCATCAACATCGATGCAGAGGTCGGGCAGCACATGGTCTATACCACCAACCGTGACGAGCCCGGCATGATCGGCACGCTCGGCCACACGATGGGCGAGAATGGCGTGAACATCGCCAATTTCACCCTTGGCCGGTCGGATGCGGGCGGCGAGGCGATCGCGCTGCTCTACGTCGACGCGCCGGTGCCCGAGGCGGCGATCAAGGCGCTGCACGCGACGGGCAAGTTCCAGCAGATCCGCCCGCTGCAATTCGACATGGGCTGACGCCGCCCCGCGTGGCATGAGCGATGGACGAGGTCGCCTGCCTGCGCTATCAGGCAGGCGATTTCCTCGTTTGAAAGGTGACCGCAGCCCATGTCCGGCCATGCCCTGCCGATGCCCATGACGTCGCACCCGTGCGGGCCCTTGACGGGGCGCGCAGATGTGCCGGGCGACAAGTCGATCTCGCACCGGGCGCTGATCCTCGGGGCGCTGTCGGTGGGTGAAACGGTGATCACCGGGCTGCTCGAAGGCGAGGACGTGCTCGACACGGCAAAGGCGATGCGCGCCTTCGGGGCCGAGGTCGCGCGCGACGCAGGCGGCACATGGCGCGTGCATGGCGTGGGTGTCGGCGGATTTTTCGAACCCGGAAACGTGATCGATTGCGGAAATTCGGGTACCGGCGTGCGGCTGATCATGGGGGCGATGGCGACCACCGGGATCACCGCGACCTTCACCGGAGACGCGAGCCTCAACAAGCGGCCCATGGCGCGCGTGACCGACCCGCTGGCGCTGTTCGGTGCGGTTGCTGTCGGGCGCACGGGTGGCCGCCTGCCGATGACGATTGAAGGCGCCCGCGATCCAATCCCGGTGCGTTACGAGGTGCCGGTGCCCTCGGCGCAGGTCAAATCCGCCGTGCTTTTTGCCGGGCTGAACGCGCCGGGCGAGACCGTGGTGATCGAGCGCGAGGCGACCCGCGACCATACTGAGCGGATGCTGGCCGGCTTCGGCGCGCGGATCAACACCGAGGTGACGCCCGAGGGGCGCGTCATCACCCTGACCGGCCATCCCGAGCTTGTACCGCAGGCCATCGACGTGCCGCGCGATCCCAGCTCAGCGGCGTTCCCGGTCTGTGCCGCGCTGATCACGCCCGGCTCGGACGTGGTGGTGCCGACCATCGGTCTCAACCCCACCCGCGCGGGGCTGTTCACGACGCTGAGCGAAATGGGCGCGGACCTGACCTATGAAAACGAGCGCGAGGAGGGCGGCGAGCCCGTGGCCGACCTGCGCGCCCGCTTTTCACCGGACCTGCGCGGCGTCACCGTTCCGCCAGAGCGGGCCGCGAGCATGATCGACGAATATCCCGTCCTGTCGGTCGTCGCCGCCTTTGCCACCGGGCAGACGGTCATGCGCGGTGTCAAGGAACTGCGCGTCAAGGAAAGCGACCGCATCGCGGCCATGGCCGACGGCCTGCGCGCCGGTGGCGTCACGGTCGAGGACGCTCCCGACTGGTGGGTCGTCACGGGGCGCGGACACGGCAATGTTCCGGGTGGTCAGACCTGCGCCAGCCATCTCGATCACCGCATCGCGATGTCGTTTCTGGTCATGGGCATGGCCAGCACCGCGCCCGTCACCGTGGATGACGGCAGCCCGATCGCCACGTCCTTCCCGGTGTTCGAACCGTTAATGGCAGGTCTCGGTGCGGATATTCGCTGCGGGTGATTGCGGATCAGCCCGCCTGTCGTTGCCGCCACAGCGTGAACAGCCCCGCCCCGACGATCAGCGCCGCGCCAAGCGCCACGTTGAGGCGGATTGTCTCGGAGAACACGAGGATCCCGAGCGTGCTGGCAAAGAGCAGTTGCAGATAGGCAAAGGGCTGCACCGCGCTGGCCTCGGCGACCTCGTAGCACTTTATCAGGGTCCAGTGCCCCGCCGCCCCGGTGACGCACAGCGCGCCCATCCACGCCCAGTCCGGTCCGGTCATCGGCTCCCAGAACCAGATGCCCACGGCGGTCATCCCGATCGATCCGACCGTGCCGGTCCAGAAAAACGACGTGGCGGCGCTGTCGGCGCGGGCCACGTAACGCGTCAGAAGCCCGTACAGCGCGAACATCAGCGCCGCGAGGAACGGCACGACCGCCGCGGGGTCGAATACGCCGAAGCCCGGCTCAAGGATGATGATCACCCCGATGAAGCCCACGCCGATTGCCACCCACCGGCGCCAGCCCACACTCTCGCCCAGCACCGGCCCCGACAGCGCGGCGATCAGAAGCGGGTAGCAGGCGAACACCGCGTGGCTCTCGACCAGCCCCAGCAGGGTAAAGCCAAGAACCATCACGCAGATCTCGGTGATCAGCAGCAGCGCGCGAAACGCCTGCATCAGCGGCTGCGACGTGGCGGCGGCGGCGCGCAGCCCCCCGGCCTGCCGCGCGGCCACGCTCATCACGAAGGCGGCAAAGAACCAGTAGCGGATCATCACCACCATCAGCACGTTGTACTCGCTGGCCAGATGCTGCGAGATGCCGTCCTGCACGGCGAAGATGAAGGTCGTCAGCACCATCATCCAGATGCCAAGACGGGTGTTCTGTTCCGTCATGCCCCATCCTTCACCGCCGCTGTCATGTGCCGCTTGCGACCATATCCCGGCTGGCGTGTCACGGCGAACCCCGCCTCGGCAAGCCCGCGGCGCACGACGCCGGCGGCGGTATACGTGGCCGCGGTGCCGCCCGGCGCCGTGTGGCGCGCGACCTCTGCCATCAGGTCGGGCTGCCACAGCTCGGGGTTCTTCGCCGGTGAGAACCCGTCGAGAAACCACGCATCCGCCATGCCATCCCAAGGACTTAGTGTCCGGCGCGCATCGCCGGTGACCAGCGTGAAAGAAAGATCCGGCAGATCGAACTGCGGTGCCCCCGCCTGCCAGAACGGCGTGAGCTCTGCGGCGATGGAGGCCAGCTCGGCAAACCGGGTTTGCGCCCGGCGCATGGCCTCGGGCGGGATCGGGTAGGCCTCGAAGGCGGTGTATTGCAACCGCCCCGCGACGCCGGATGCGCGCCAGCATGCCAGCGTGGCCAGCAGGTTCAGCCCGGTGCCGAACCCAAGCTCGCCGATGTGAAACCCGTCGCGGAACCGTGCCGGCAAGTCGTTGCCGCCCAGAAATACGTGCCGCGTCTCGGCCAACCCATTGTCGAGGTTGAAATACGGATCGTCGAACCGCGTCGAGACCGGCACGTCGTCGTCATGCCAGACGAGATCTGCGATATGGTCCTGCACGTGGCGATCCTTTACGGGGGCGTAAACGAACCGATGATCGCGCGGGGGCGGCGAAATGACAATGGCGGATGTGACGGTACGCGGCGCGGGTATCTTCGGGCTGTCGGTGGCCTGGGCCTGCACCCGGCGCGCGGCAAAGGTGCGCGTGATCGACCCCCAAGGCCCCGGCACGGGCGCGTCGGGCGGCATTGTCGGCGCGCTTGCCCCGCATGTGCCGGAAAACTGGAACGACAAGAAGGCGTTCCAGTTCGACAGCCTGATGATGGCCGAGGGGTTCTGGGCCGAGGTGGCCGAGGCCGGCGGCCAGTCGCCGGGCTATGCGCGCACCGGGCGGGTGCAGCCGGTGGCGGACGCGGCGGGGCTGGCGCTGGCCCGCGACAGGCAGACAAGCGCGGCGCGGCTTTGGCAGGGTCAGGCGGATTGGCGGGTAGAACCCGCGACGGGGGACTGGTGTCCGCTCAGCCCGACCGGGTATGTCATCCGCGATACGCTCACCGCGCGGCTGCATCCGCGCCGCGCCTGCGCCGCCCTTGCCGCTGCGCTGCGCGCCGACGGGTGCGACGTCATGACCGAGGGTCCCGACGAGGGGCGCGTGCTCTGGGCCACCGGCGTGGCCGGACTGGAAGAGCTGAACACCGGGCGTTCCCGTCTTGTCGGCAGCGGTGTGAAAGGGCAGGCGGCCCTGCTGGATGTCGATGCGCGGGACGAACCGCAGCTTTTCGCGGACGGGTTGCACATCGTGCCGCACGAGGACGGCACGACCGCCATCGGCTCCACCTCCGAACGCGCGTATGACGATCCTGCCAGCACTGATGCGCAGCTCGACGCAGTGATCGCGCGGGCGGTGGCGGCGGTGCCCGCGCTGGCCGGGGCGCGCGTGATCGAACGGTGGGCCGGCGTGAGGCCCCGCGCCCGCAGCCGCGCGCCGATGCTCGGGGCGCATCCGCTGCATGCCGGGCAGTTCATCGCCAATGGCGGGTTCAAGATCGGCTTCGGCATGGCCCCGAAAGTGGCCGAGGTCATGGCCGAACTGATGCTGGACGGTATCGACCGCGTTCCCGACGGCTTCCGCCCTGCGGCGTCACTCTGATGGGCGGGGCGCTTGGCCCGTTCGCGCATCACGACAGGCATAGGCCGATGGTTATGGGCGTGAATATCTTGGCATGGCTGGCCGGGTCTGCCAACCCGCGCTGTCGCTCTGCGGCTCGACCGGCCGGACGGCGTGGCGATGCATGACCACCTGCCGCCCGGCCCTGCGATCATATCCCGAGGATCAACCCGCCGAGATAGTAGAAGATCCCCGTGATCAGCAGAACGCCCAGCACGTTCAGCACCACGCCGCCGCGGATCATCTGGCCGATGGTCACCGTGCCGGTGCCGAACACGATGGCATTGGGCGGCGTGCCCACCGGCAGCATGAAGGCACAGGTCGCGGCAAAGGCCGCCGGGATCAGAAGCATCAGGGGCTCGGCGTCGATCCCGACGGCGACGCCGCCGAGCACCGGAATGAAGGTCGCCGCCGTCGCGGTGTTCGAGGTGATCTCGGTCAGGAACAGCACGATCGTGACCACCGATCCGATCAGCAGGATGGTCGGCAATCCGCCGAGGCCGCTGACCTGCTCGCCGAACCAGTCGTCGAGCCCCGAGGACGCGACCGAACTCGCCAGGCTCAGACCGCCCCCGAACAGCAGAAGCACGCCCCAAGGCAGCCCCCTCTCGGCATCCTTCCATGTCAGGACCATCTCGCCGCGCCCCCGCGCCGGCAGAAGGAACAGCATCAGCCCGGCGAAGATCGCGATGGCCGTGTCGTTGAGCGAGTCGAGGACCCCGAGGCCCGGTATGTTCGACAAGAGCCCCGGCACGATCCAAAGAAAGGCCGCGCCGACGAACACCGCCGCGACCATCTTCTCGGCCTGGCTCATGGATCCCAGATCGGCGATCTGGTCACGGATCATCTCGCGGCCCCCCGGGATCGCATCGAGCTTGAACCGATAAAGCACGTTGACCATCAAGGCCCATCCGATGGCGATGAAGATCGCGGCCAGCGGCACGCCAAGAAGCATCCATTCGAGGAACCCGATCTCGCGGTCCAGCTCGTCGGCGGCATAGCCGGCCACGATCGCGTTCGGCGGCGATCCCAGAAGCGTGCCAAGCCCGCCCATGGATGCCGACCATGCGATCGCCAGAACGAGGCAGATCCCGAACATCTTGACGTTCGGGTCGTCCACGGCGTCGGAGATCGTGCCCTCCTTGAGGTTCTCGTGCACCTCGGATCCGGTCTGCGTGCTGCTGCTGCGCTCGACCACCAAGGCCAGCACCGACAACCCGATCGGCAGCATCATCAGCGTGGTGGCGGTGTTGGACACCCACATCGACAGAAATCCGGTGGCGATCATCATGCCCAGAATGATCCGCTTGGGCGAGACACCCACCCGGTCCAGCACAAGCAGCGCAATGCGGCGGTGCAGATCCCATTTCTCCATCGCGATGGCGATCAGGAACCCGCCGAGGAACAGGAAGACCAGCGAACTTGCGTAAGGCTCCGTGGCATCGCCCACCGAGGCATCGGTCAGCGCGGGCAACAGAACGATCGGCAGAAGCGACGTGGCCGGCAGCGGCACGGCCTCGGTCATCCACCAGACCGCCATCAGCGTTGCGACCGCCGCGACTGCCCGTGCATCCGCGCTCAGATCCTCGGCCCCGCCAAGAAGCGTCCAGACAAGGGCCGCCAAGGCCAGCCCGAGCACGCGCAGACCCCATGTCAGCTTGCCAGAGGCGTGCTGGCCTTCTTCGGCGCCACCAAGACCCTGGCTGTCATATTGTTCACTCATTCGCGTTCCTCCCCTTCCGCGTCACCGGGACATCAATGCCTGTCGCGTCAGTCCGCACGGACCCCTGTTGCCGGATCCACGCGACGGTGGACCCGAGGAGCCAAACTGACCCGACGCCCCGTCGCTGTCAACGCACTGCGCAAGAGACTGCCGGCATGACGGTGGCCGAGATCGCCGCGGACTTGCACGCCGCGCGCGTCAAACGCGCGCTCTGGCGCGACCGCAGCGGCCCCTCATGATCCGCCATGAGGAGCGGGCGGTATCGGGGCACCTGTCCGCTAGACAAGACCCCGCGCCGCGGCATGCTTCGCAGCATGGTCGAGATCGCGGAGATCAAGGACGAGGACAGCCTCGGGTCATGGTTGAAACCTCAGCTGCGCGAGCTCTCCACCACGGTCGCTGTCGCGCGATTGCCGGGTTTCACCCCGGACCGGTGATACCTGCCCGACAACAGGTTGCGCCGATCTTTCCCGCTTTTGACGGACATGAAGCGCCGCACCATGACCGGCCATCGAAAGTCTGCGACCCCGCAATCGCGCGGCACAGTCCCAACCCGGATTTGCGGACACAACTCGCTCACGCGGGGTCCGGTGTACGAATAGCGTCCCGGGACGGACGCTCAGTGCGTCGGGGGGTCTTGTGACAAAGCATATCGCGCGGCATGCCGTCCGGCCCACAGCCCCGTGGCGAAACAGGCGGTCAACAGGTAGCCGCCCGTCGGCGCCTCCCAATCCAACATCTCGCCGGCTGCGAACACCCCCGGCCGGTCGCGCAACATCAGCCTTGAATCCAGCGCTTCAAACCGCAGTCCACCCGCTGTCGAGATCGCCTCATCCATAGGGCGCGGGCCCTTCAGGGGGATGGGCAAGCGTTTGATGATAGGCGGTAAATCTGTGGCCTCGCGGCCGAACTCCATGACCAGCGCGCGCCTTGCGGGATCGAGCCGCAGAGCCTTGCGCAGACGGTTGGGCCGGCTGTCGCGAGGCTTGGACCGGGCCAGCCTGTCCCGGATCTGGCCTTCGTCGAGATCGGGCAGAAGATCGAGGGTCAGCGGCGCGCCGTCCCGCAGAACGGCGCTGATCTCGTAGATCCCGCCACCCTCCAGCCCGTTGGACGAGATGATGACTTCACCGCGTGACCGCGCCTGTCCGGCCCGAAGTTCCACGCCCTTTACGGCCCCGCCGAAGTGCCGCGCCATGTGCGGCGACCAGTCCACGTCGAACCCCATATTGGCCGCACGGAAGGGCGCGACCACCTCCGGTGGCACATGCGCGGCCCAGGCCCCGTCCGACCCCAGCCGCGCCCAGCTCGCCCCGCCGCAGGCCAGCACCGTGACATCCGCCGCGACCGTTCGCGGCCCCTCGGGCGTGTCGAACAGCGCGCCATCAAGACCGCCGGTCCAACGCCAGCCTGTGCGGATGGTCACGCCCGCGCCCCTCAGCTCGTCGAGGACGCTGCGCAGCAGAGGCGAGGCCTTCATGACCTTGGGAAAGACGCGCCCGGTTGATCCGGTGAACACCTCCTGCCCATGGCTGCGCGCCCAGTCCTGCACCGCGTCCGGCCCGAAGGCCTCCAGCATGGGGCGCAGACGTTCGGCGTTCGACCCGTAAGCGCGCAGGAAGTCCGCAAACGGCTCCGCCTTCGTCAGGTTCAGCCCCGATTTGCCGGCCATCAGGAGCTTGCGCCCTACTGACGGCTTGGCGTCGGTCACCGTGACCCGCAGTCCCGCAAACGCGAGTTCCCGCGCGGCCATGAGCCCTGCCGGACCGGCGCCGATGACGAGCGCGTGTGTCATTCAAGCCGTCGACAGGGGATCACGCGCAGGACACCACATATGGTTAAGTTTTCGGAGTATTGCACATGATCTTGAGCGCCTTGACATGCTCGGGTGACGCGGCAAGACAGTCCGTCGCCAGATCGCGGGCCGTGGACACGACCATCTCTGACGGCACGACGCGGTCGAAAAGCCCCCAGTCGAGCGCCTCTGCGGTGTCGATCCTTGCGCCCGCCATCAGGATCATCTTGGCCCGCGCCGGCCCGACAAGCGCCGCAAGCCGACCCGGATCGCTCGGCTGCGGCAGAAACCCCAGCTTCATCACCGGGTAGAACGCCTTGGCCCGTTCGCAGGCGACGCGGATGTCGCAGGCCAGTACCATCCCCATGGCGCCGCCCGCCACGGTGCCGTTGAGCGCGGCGATGCTGAGGCCCGGCAGCGCGTCGATGGCCGCGGAGAGCCGTTCCCACGCGGGGCTTGTGGCCAGACCCGCGCGCGCTGCCTCCAGATCGGCGCCGGCGGAGAACACCTTGCCCGCGCCGGTCAGGATGAAGGCCCTTGCGTCTTGCGCGGCCTCGGCGATCTCGGCCAGGTCGGTCAGCATGCCTTCGGTCAGCGCGTTGGCCTTGTCGGCGCGGTCGAGCGTGGCGGTCCAGAGACCGCCCTCTTTCTCCAGCGAAATCACGCGAGACCGATCCGGCGGCGCAAACCCTCGTCGCGCAACGAGATTTCCTGGCCGAGGAAGTCGTCCGCATCCGGGCCGCACATCCACACCAAGGCCTTGGCGGGCCAGTCGGCCGGGATGTGATCGGACCAGTCGAGCGCGCTGACCGGGTTGATGCCGCTTTGCTTGATCTCGCGCTGCATGTCCGTGGCGACAGTGCCCGGCGACAGGCCCATCACGCGGATGCCGGCCGGGCGCGCCTCGTGATCGGCGCAGCGGGTCAGCATCGCCGCACCCGCCTTGGAGCTGCAATAGGCACTCCAGCCCTCCAGCGCGTTATGCGCGGCACCGGAACTGACCGTCAGGATGGTGCCGGACCCCTGCTCGATCATGTCGGGCAGGGCGGCGCGCATGCCGTTGAACACGCCCTTGAGATTGATGTCGATCGCATGGCCCCAGCTGTCCGGCTCGACCTCGCTGAGCGGGGCGATGGGATCTATCACGCCGGCATTGTTGATCAGCACGTCAAGTTGGCCAAAGGCCGTGTGACAGGCCTCGACCGCCGCCTCCATCTCCCAGTAGCGGCTGACATCGCAGGGAATCGCCACGGCGCTCGGGCCGATCTCGCCGGCCAGATCGGCGATCGCATCGCCGTTGCGCGCGACCAGCGCCACGTTCGCGCCCGCCTCGGCGAAGGCGCGCGCGGCCGCGGCCCCGATGCCCTTGCTTGCGCCGGTGATCAGAATGCATTTGCCTTGCAGCGTCATGGGTGCCTCCCGTGCCGTGTCATCACCGCCTTGCATAGCTTGGCCGGGTCCCGACTTCCAGTCACATCGTCCCTTGACCCCGTTCGCGCGACCGCTGAAAGTGTGACCATTCCAGAGCCGAGGTCGAAAGGGTGCCGCGCATGTCACATCTTCGTTTCGGGGCCGTCACGGCCCTTGTCACCGGGGTCAGCGGATCCGTGGCCCTCGCTGATCTGACCGCCGATCAGGTCTGGCAGGGCTGGATGGAGTCCTTCGAGGATGCAGGCTACCGGGTGGACAGCGACACCAGCCGTTCCGGCGACACGCTGACCATCAAGGAGGTTGCGCTGGAACTGGATGCACCCGAGGCCGAGGAAAGTGTCTCGATGCGCATTGGCGAAATCCGACTGGTCGAAAACGGCGACGGCACCGTGTCGGTGATCCTGCCCGAAACGCTGCCGATCGCGATCGCGGCGACGGATGACGAGGCCCAGCAGGTGACCGCATCGGTGGAGGTCGGGCAACGGGCCCTTGATCTGACCATATCCGGTGATCCCGATGAGATGGATTACAATTACACCGCCGAGGTTCTGACGCTGGCGCTGACCGGATTGCAGGCCGGCGACGAGACGCCCGAGATCCGCGCGGCGCGGGTGCGTCTCGACGACGTGGAGGGCAAAAGCGACGTCCAGCCCGGTGACACGTCGCGCGCTGTGGATCAGGCGCTGCGTGCCGGGCCCGTGACCTATGAGATCGACATGACCGAGCCTGATGACGGCGCCACGATGGCAATCGAGGGCACGATGGCGCGCATCGCGTTCACCGGCGACGCGACACTTCCCGAAAGCTTCGACGCGGGTGACATGGCCGACGCGGTGCGCGACGGGTTCCGTTTTGCATCTTCGATCGACTACGAAAATGGCAGCACGAGCTATCGCTTCGAGGATGCGGGCGAGGTGCTGGACGGGTCCAACAGCTCTGCGCGGGGCCGTCTTGCCATGTCGATGGGCCAGGACGGGCTGCGCTACGGGGTGTCGGGCGAGGATGCAAGCCTGGAGCTCAACTCGAGCGATTTCCCGGTGCCGGTGGATCTAAAGATGGCGCGCCTCGGCGGCGACGTCACCATGCCGGTCACAAAGACCGAGGACATGCAGGATTACGCGATCGATCTGGAGCTGTCGGAGTTCACGATGTCCGACGAGCTTTGGTCGATGATCGATCCCCAAGCGCAGTTGCCGCGGGATCCCGCGACGCTGCGCGTTGATCTCGCCGGCACCGGGCGGCTGTTTCTCGACCTGCTAGATCCTGCCGACATGGAGGATCTGGAAAGCAGCGACCGTCTGCCGGGCGAGTTGGAGAGCCTGACGCTGAATGAGCTGGCACTGAACCTCGCGGGCGCCGAGCTGAGCGGCGAGGGGGCGTTCACGTTCGATTCCGACGATCTTGAGAGTTTTGGCGGTGCCCCCGCGCCCGAGGGCACGCTGAATCTGCGGCTGCTCGGCGGCAATGCGCTTTTGGACTCTCTGGTGAGCATGGGGCTCGTCGCCCAGGATCAGGCGACCGGCCTTCGCATGATGATGGGGCTTTTCGCGACGCCCGGTGATGCCGATGATGAACTGATCTCGCGGATCGAGGTGACAGAGGACGGGCAGGTCCTCGCCAACGGGCAGCGGCTGAAATAACCCGCCGGATCGTGACGGCACGGGCCGTGCCATCCGGCATGCGGCGTTTTTGCGTGATGCAGCCTTGTACCCTGTCATGCCCCGGTCTACCTGCGCTTGGAACACGGAGGGATCCATGACCCAATCGCTCGATGATCTGTCACATGCCTTGATCGACGCTGCGCTCAAGGCCGGGGCGCAGTCTGCTGATGCCATCGCGATCCGCGGGCAGTCGGTGATCGTCGACATGCGCGGCGGGATGCTGGAACAGGCCGAGCGCGCGGAGGGAACCGATATCGGGTTGCGGGTGCTGATCGGCGGGCGGCAGGCCAATGTCTCGGCCTCGGACACTCGCCCGGAAACCATCGAGGCCTTGGCAGACCGCGCCGTTGCCATGGCGACCGAGGCCCCCGAAGATCCATATGCCGGTCTGGCCGATCCCGATCAGCTTGCGCGCGATTGGGATCTGGCAGCGCTGGAATTGTGCGATCCCGCCCCTGAACCTGCCCCCGACGCCCTGATGCGCGTCGCGCGCGAGGCCGAGGCGGCGGCCCTTGCCGTGGACGGTGTCAGCCAGGTGCAATCCGCCTCGGCGTCCTATTCCCACAACGCCGCGCATATCGCGGCCAGCAACGGTTTTTCCGGCGGGTACGCGCGGACCGAGACAAGCCTCGGCTGCGTCGCGATCGCCGGAACCGGCACGGGGATGGAGCGCGACTATGACGCCGATTCGCGCGTCTTTGCATCGGATCTGCGCGGCGCCGAAGAAATCGGGCACCGCGCGGGCATGCGGACCGTCGAACGGCTGAACGCCCGCCGCCCGCGCACGGGGTCCTACCCGGTGCTGTTTGACGAGCGGATCGCGGCCTCGCTGATCGGGCATCTGCTGGTGGCGGCCAACGGCGCGTCGGTGGCGCGCGGGTCGTCGTGGCTGATGCACCGGCTGGGCGAGGTCGTGCTGCCCGAGACGCTGTCGCTGGTCGAGGATCCGCACCGCGCACGCGCGACCGGATCGCGCCCCTTCGATGCCGAGGGCTTGCCGACGGCCCCGCGCCACATCGTCGAGAATGGCGTGCTGACGGGCTGGACGCTTGACCTTGCGACGGCGCGCAAGCTGGGGATGCGCTCCACCGCGAATGCCGGGCGCGGCACGTCCGGCCCGCCGTCGCCCGCGACATGGAACGTGGCCTTGACACAAGGCGCGCGCAGCCGCGAGGATCTGATCGCCGAGATGGGGACGGGCCTTCTGGTGACGTCGATGATCGGGGCGACGATCAACCCCAATACCGGCGACTATTCGCGCGGCGCATCGGGCTTCTGGGTCGAGAATGGCGAGATCGCCTACCCGGTCAACGAATGCACTATCGCGGGCAGCCTGCCGGACATGCTGCGCGGCCTGATCCCCGCCAATGATGCGCGCCCGCATCTCAGCCGCGTGGTCCCGTCGCTGCTGGTGGAGGGGCTGACGCTTGCCGGCGAGTGACCTTCCCCTTCTGATCGGGACCGCCGAAGAGGCGGCGCGCATCGCCACGCGCTACATCGGCGCACCGATGGAGGTGCGCGAGAAACCCGACGGTGCCGGGCCTGTGACAGAGGCCGATCTTGCGGTTGATGCGGCCCTCGCGCAGATCCTGCGCGCGGCACGGCCCGATTACGGCTGGCTGTCGGAGGAAAGCGCAGACGACGCCGCGCGCCTCGGGGCCGAGCGTGTGTTCATCGTGGATCCCATCGACGGCACCCGCGCCTTCATCGACGGCGCCGATGGCTGGGCGCATTCGCTGGCGGTCGCCGAGCGCGGGGTGATCACCGCCGCGGTCGTGTTCCTGCCGATGTGCGACAAGCTCTATACCGCAGCCGCCGGGCAGGGCGCGGCGCTCAACGGGCGGGCGGTGCGCGTGACCGATCGTGCGGATCTGGAGGGGGCGTCATTGCTCGCGACACGCCCGGCGCTTTCCCCGGAGAACTGGCGTGCCGGGAACGTGCCCCGAATTACGCGGACATTTCGCCCGTCGCTTGCCCACAGGCTCAGCCTCGTGGCCGAGGGGCGCTATGACGCGATGCTGACGCTGCGCGCGTCCTGGGAATGGGACATCGCCGCAGGGGACCTGATCCTGCGCGAGGCAGGGGCTGTCACCTCGACCCGCCGGGCCGTGCCGCTGGTCTTCAACAACCCGCTGCCGCGGCTTGACGGGGTGATCGCGGCGAACCCGGCCCTGCATGGTGCCCTTCACAAGGCCCTCGCCGACTGATCTCCCCTTGCGGTCCTGCGCGCGCTGCGTCTAGATCGCGTGGATATGATCAAAAAGCAGGCAGACCATGCCCCGTTCCGACAACCTGACCGGCGCGCTTCTGATGATGGGGTCGATGGCGGCCTTTACCTTCAACGACGCGATGATCAAGGGGCTGTCAGGGCATGTGCCGCTGTTTCAGGCGATGTTCCTGCGCGGCGTGCTGACCACGGTGCTGGTGGCGGTGATCGCGTGGCGCATGGGCGCGCTTGCGCGTCGCCTGCCGCGCGAGGATCTGTGGCCTGTCCTATGGCGTATGGTGGGCGAGGTCGGGTCGGCCTATTTCTTCATCTCGGCACTCTTCAACATGCCGATCGCCAATATCAGCGCGATCATGCAGGCGCTGCCGCTGACCATCACGCTGGCCGCCGCGGTGTTCTTTCGCGACCCGGTCGGGTGGAAGCGTATGGCGGCCATTCTGGCGGGCTTTGTCGGGGTGATGCTGATCGTCCGGCCGGGCACTGAAGGCTTCAACGTCTACTCCGTCTACGGTCTGGCCGCGGTCGCCTTCGTGACGCTGCGTGATCTGGCCACACGCAAGCTGTCGCGCGACGTGCCGTCGATGCTGGTGACGCTGCTCACCTCCTGCGCGATCATGACCTTCTTCGGATTGGCCAGCCTGACCGACGACTGGGTCGCGCTGGACACGCGCGCGACCGCGCTGATCACCGGGGCCTCGGTGATGGTGATCGGTGGCTACCTGTTCTCGATCATGGTGATGCGGGTGGGCGAGATCAGCTTCATCGCGCCGTTCCGCTATACCAGCCTGATCTGGGCGCTGATCCTCGGCTGGGTTGTGTTCGGCGACTGGCCGCAGACGATCACGCTGGTCGGGGCGGCGATCGTGGTGGCGTCGGGTCTCTTCACGCTCTACCGCGAGTCGCAGGTCAGCCGGCGGGCGCGGGCGGAGCAGAAAAGACAGCTTTCACTCGGTCCTCATCCACGTTGAACCGGTCGCGAAAATAGGCACGGTCGGCATCGCCGAGCGGCTGCAATCCGCTTGACCTGTATGGCGCCCCTGAATCGTTATCGGCATGGATCGCGCGCAGATACATTCTCGGCCCGGGGTTCGAGATCATCGTCATGTCGTGATGCAGCTTGTGATGGCCGTAATTCATCACCGTGCGCGGATCGCCGGGACGAAACAGCACGGCCAGCCCGCAGGCCCAGAACGGGGTTTTCACCTCTTCGGCGGCGATCCCCTGATCGGACAGGCGCACGGCATAGCCGCGACTGTATTCGAACGCGACGTTGCGCCAGTTCCGGCGCATTTTGCGCGTGGTCTTTTCGAACCAGCGCAGGCCGCGGATGAACCCGACCGACACCGCGTCGTCATCGTCGAGCCGGAACTGGATCGACCCGGTCGCGTCCTCGCCAAGCTCCTGCTTGATCGCGCGCTGCATGGCCGTACGGTGGCGCATGGGGGGCTGTGCCACGATGCGGATCTGCGGGACGGACGCCGTCAGATCCTGAAGACGCGCGCGATACGTCTCCGGCAGGCTTTCGCCCACCACGATGAGAAAGGTGAAATCGCGGTCTTTCTGCGCGGCGATGGAGGGCAGGGTCAGGCATTCGAAATGCCGAAAACGCAACGCCATCCGGTCGGGCGCGTAAAGATAGGCCTCGCGCGCCGCGAGGCTGTCATGCATCCGCTTGAAGCCGCCTTCGGCGGGGTAGGAAAATCGGCAAATTCCGATGACGCGCATTATGCTCTCTGGTCTCTGGCGTGGGGGCATGCGACGCCCACGCTGCTGGAACGCCTCCATTACTGCAACCCCGGGTATAATGCCGCGCCCCTTGCACGCAACTTGGCGCACGCGTAAACCTGTTGGGATGCAAGGTTGAGGTCCGGCCCATGCCCGTGCTCGTGATGAAATTCGGCGGCACCTCGGTCGCCAATATCGACCGGATCCGACGCGTGGCAAAACGGGTCGGCGTCGAGGTGGCCAAAGGGTATGACGTGATCGTCGTCGTCTCGGCCATGTCTGGCAAGACCAACGAGCTGGTGGGCTGGGTGCGGGAGATCTCGCCGCTTTACGATGCGCGCGAATACGATGCCGTCGTCGGTTCGGGCGAGAACGTGACCGCCGGGCTGATGGCGCTGACGCTTCAGGAAATGGATGTGCCCGCGCGCAGCTGGCAGGGCTGGCAGGTGCCGCTGAAAACCAATTCATCTCATTCCGCCGCCCGGATCGAGGAGATCCCCACCGACAACATAACCGCGAAATTCGGCGAGGGCATGCGCGTGGCGGTGATCGCGGGCTTTCAGGGGATCAGCCCCGAGGGCCGGATCACCACGCTCGGGCGGGGCGGGTCGGACACCACCGCGGTGGCCTTTGCCGCGGCCTTCGGCGCCGAGCGCTGCGATATCTACACAGACGTGGACGGTGTCTACACCACCGACCCCAGGATCAGCGCCAAGGCGCGCAAACTCGACAAGATCGCGTTCGAGGAAATGCTGGAACTGGCCTCGCTCGGGGCCAAGGTGTTGCAGACCCGCTCGGTCGAGCTGGCGATGCGCTATAACGTGAAGCTGCGCGTGCTTTCGAGCTTCGAGGAACAATCGGACGCGGCCGGCACGCTTGTCTGTGCCGAGGAGGAAATCATGGAAACCAATGTCGTCAACGGCATCGCCTATTCGCGCGAAGAAGCGAAAATGACCCTCGTCTCGGTCGCCGACCGCCCCGGCATCGCCGCGGCCATCTTCGGCCCGCTGTCTGAGGCCGGGGTGAACGTGGACATGATCGTGCAGAACATCTCTGACGAGGGGCGCACCGACGTGACCTTTTCGTGCCCCACGGACCAGGTGAACCGGGCCGAGAAGGCATTGCAGGCCGCCAAGGAGGCGGGCGATATCAACTACCGCGATCTCATCGCCGATACCGACGTGGCCAAGGTCTCGGCCGTGGGGATCGGCATGCGCAGCCAGTCCGGCGTTGCCGCGCGGATGTTCCGGACGCTGTCGGATGAAGGTGTAAACATCAAGGTCATCGCGACCTCCGAGATCAAGATTTCCGTGCTCATTGACAGGAAATACATGGAACTTGCGGTGCAGGCCCTGCATGATGCCTTCGAGCTGGACAAATCGGCTTGATCTCTTGCCCGGCCATCCCTGAAACGGCCCTTGGGAATCGCCACCGATGACCGAGATCACCAAGACCGACAGTCGCCAGATGCTGCGCCGCCTGCGCGCCGTCATGGCCGAGGATGCCGGAGGGCAGACCCGGCTGGACCAGATCACCCGGCTGATCGCCGAGGAGATGCACACGGAGGTGTGTTCGATCTATCTCTTTCGCGACGAGGACACGTTGGAACTGTGCGCGACCGAGGGGCTGAAGCCCGAGGCGGTGCACCAGACGCGCATGCGTTTGGGCGAAGGTCTGGTGGGCCGTGTCGCGCGCACCGGTGCGGTGATCAACACCGATGATGCACCGGCCGCGCCCGGCTTTCGGTTCATGGCTGAAACCGGCGAAGAGGCGTACTCGTCGTTTCTGGGTGTGCTGATCCAGCGGCTCGGCGAAAAGCTGGGCGTCCTCGTGGTGCAGTCGAAAGAGGCGCGGCTCTTTTGCGACGACGAGATCTACGCGGTCGAGGTCGTCGCGATGGTGCTCGCGGAGATGGCCGAGCTTGGGGCCTTCGTCGGCGAGGGCGCGGCGATGTCGGCGCTGCACAGCCAGTCGGTGATGTTTCGCGGCTTCTGTGGGCAGGAGGGCCATGCCCAGGGGCATGTCTGGCTGCACGAGCCGCGCGTTGTCGTCACCAATCCGATTGCCGAGGATCCCGCGCAAGAGCTGGAACGCCTGCATGAGGCTGTGGAAACCTTGCGCGTGGGTGTGGACCGCATGCTCGCCTCGGCCAAGCACGGCGAAAAGGACCAGCTCGACGTGCTGGAAACCTATCGCATGTTCGCCAATTCCAAGGGCTGGATGCGGCGGATGCAGGCCAATATCGACAGCGGCCTTTCTGCCGAAGCGGCGGTGGAAAAGGAACAATCCGCCGCCCGCGCCCGTATGGGTCAGGTCGGCGATGCCTATCTGCGCGAACGGCTGCACGATCTCGATGATCTCAGCAACCGGCTGCTGCGGATCCTGACCGGGCAGGGCCAGGAAACCGGCGCCGAGATGCCGCCAGATCCGATTCTCGTGGCGCGCAACATGGGGCCGGCAGAGTTGCTGGATTACGGGCGCAGCCTGCGCGGGATCGTGCTCGAGGAAGGCGCGGTCGGCAGCCATGCCGCCATCATCGCACGCGCGCTCGCGATCCCGCTGGTGATCAATGCCGGCCGTGTCACCACCGAGGCGCTCAACGGCGATCTGATCCTCGTGGATGGCGATCAGGGCATCGCGCATCTGCGACCCAACGAGACCGTGGTCGCGGCGTTTCGCGACAAGATGGCGATGCAGGCGGAGGCGCAGGAGCGCTACGCCTCGATCCGCGACAAGCCCGCCGAGACGCGTTGCGGTGCGCGTGTCAAGCTGAAGATGAATGCCGGTCTGATGGCCGATCTGCCCAGCCTCGAAAGCTCGGGTGCCGATGGGGTGGGACTTTTCCGCACCGAGTTGCAGTTCCTGATCCGCAACTACATGCCAAAGCGCGCCGAACTTTCGGAGCTTTACGCGCGCGTGATGGACGCGGCCAAGGGACAGCGCGTGATCTTCCGCACGCTCGACATCGGATCGGACAAGGTGCTGCCCTACATGAAATCCAACGACGAGCCGAACCCCGCCATGGGGTGGCGCGCGGTGCGGGTCGGGCTGGACAAACCCGGGGTCATGCGGATGCAGCTTCAGGCGCTGATCCGCGCGGCGAAGGGGCGCGCCCTGACGGTGATGTTTCCGTTCATCGCGCAGCAGGACGAATTCACCGCCGCCCGTGCCGAAATGGACAAGGCGCTTGTGCGCGAGCGTATCCTTGGGCACCCGATCCCGGAACGCATCGAGGTGGGCGCGATGCTGGAGACACCCGCGCTCGCCTTCGCGTCGGATGATTTCTTCACGCAGGTGGATTTCATTTCGGTGGGGGGCAACGATCTCAAGCAGTTCTTCTTTGCCGCCGATCGCGAAAACGAGCGCGTGCGTCGGCGCTACGATACGCTCAACGTGAGCTTTCTGAATTTTCTCGAGGGCATCGTCTATCGCTGTGCCACTCTGAACACGCCGCTGAGCTTCTGCGGCGAGGATGCCGGACGGCCTGTCGAGGCGGCCTGCCTTGCCGCGATAGGCTTCCGGACGCTGTCGATGCGCCCCGCGTCCATCGGGCCGGTCAAGAGCCTTCTGCGCAGCATCGACCTGAGCGAGCTGCGCGAGATCATCCATGCCGAGCGTGCGCGGGGATCGCAAAGCGTGCGTGCAGCGACGACAGAGTATTTGCGCACCCATATTTGAACATAAGGGGTATTTGTGCACCTGTGCACGCAGCCTGCGCGCACGGCTGACTTATCGCGCATGGCTCAATCGTCTAACTCCGCGTTGAACAAAACGGAGGGTCACGACATGGGGCGCCTGGTGAATGGGATCTGGGAAGACAAATGGTATGACACCGCATCGACGGGCGGCGCATTCGTCCGCGACACGTCGCGGTTTCGCAACTGGATCACGCCTGACGGCAGCGCCGGGCCGTCTGGTGAAGGCGGCTTCAAGGCCGAAACGGGGCGGTATCATCTTTATGTAGCGCTGGCCTGTCCTTGGGCGCACCGGGCGCTGATCTTCCGCGCCTTGAAGGGGCTGAACGATCACATCGGGGTGTCGGTCGTGCATCCTGACATGCTGTCGGAAGGGTGGGAGTTTCGAACCGACTATCCGGGCACGACGGGTGATCGGCTGTACGGCCTGTCCTTCGCGCGCGACATCTATCTCAAGGCCGATCCCGACATCTCGGGCCGCGTGACGGTGCCGATCCTTTGGGATCGCGAGCGCGAGACGATCGTGTCGAACGAATCCTCGGAAATCATCCGCATGTTCAATTCAGCCTTCGACGACGTGACGGGCAACACCGATGACTACTGGCCCGAAGATTTGCGCGACGCGATCGAGCCGGTCAACGCGCGGATCTACGACACGGTCAATAACGGCGTATATAAGTCGGGCTTCGCCACCTCACAGGAGGCGTATGACGCCGCCGTCTATCCGTTGTTCGACAGTCTCGACTGGCTGGAAGAGCGGTTGTCGCAGAACCGATATCTCATGGGAGACCGGTTGACCGAGGCGGACTGGCGGCTCTTCACCACGCTGATCCGGTTCGATCTGGTGTATCACCTGCATTTCAAGTGCAACCGCAACCGGATCGTGGATTTCCCCAACCTCTGGGGCTACCTGCGCGAGCTTTACCAATGGTCGGGCGTCAAGGAGACGGTGAATTTCGATCACATCGTCCGTCACTACCATTACAGCCACGATACCGTGAACCCGCATCGTATCATACCGATCAACCCGCGCCCGGATTTCGACGCCCCGCATGGCCGGGATGATCCGGCGTAATGCGCTTCGACGCCTGCCCTGGCGGGATCACCTCAGATCCCGCCACAACATCCGCGGTGATGCGACGATGGGCATCTGCTCGCGTTACGCTTTCGCAAATGCACGTCAGGGTTGCATTGCTTTGCGCTGCCCAAGGCGCGTGCTAAGCGGAACGCAATCAGGGCGAATCTGTTGCATTTCATAATCCCGGAGACTCCAAAATGTCCGCCACCCCGCAGCCCAAACTGATCTCCGGCAATGCCAACATGCCGCTTGCCAAGGCCATCGCGCGGCGCATGTCCATGCACCGCGGGGTGGATGTCGGTCTCTGCGACGCGCGGATCGAGCGCTTCAACGATCAGGAAATCTTCGTCGAGGTTTATGAGAACGTGCGCGGCGAGGACATGTTCATCATCCAGCCAACGTCGAACCCGGCCAACGACAACCTGATGGAGCTTCTTATCATGGCCGATGCGCTGCGGCGGTCGTCGGCCAAGCGGATCACGGCCGTGATCCCCTATTTCGGCTATGCCCGTCAGGACCGCCGGTCGAAAGCGCGCACGCCCATCTCGGCCAAGCTGGTGGCCAACATGATCGTCGGCGCGGGCATCGAACGTGTTCTGACGATGGATCTGCACGCGGCGCAGATCCAGGGCTTCTTCGACATTCCGGTCGACAACCTTTATGCATCGCCGATCTTCGCACTGGATATCAGAACGCAGTTCAAGCACGCCGTGCAGGACGTGATGATCGTGTCCCCGGATGTCGGCGGTGTTGCCCGTGCCCGGGAACTCGCCAAGCGGATCAACGCGCCGCTGGCCATCGTCGACAAGCGCCGAGAAGTCCCCGGCGAGGTGGCCGAGATGACCGTGATCGGTGATGTCACCGACAAGATATGCATCATCGTCGACGACATGTGCGACACCGCCGGCACGATGTGCAAGGCGGCGGAGGTGCTGCTCGATTGCGGGGCGCGCGAAGTGCACGCCTACACGACCCACGGCGTCATGTCCGGCCCGGCGGTCGAGCGGGTGACCAACTCGGTGCTGAAATCCATGGTCATCACCGACACGATCGAGGCCACGGAGGCGGTCCGCAACACCCCCAATATCCGGATCATTCCGACCGCGCCCGTCTTTGCGCAGGCGATCCTGAACATCTGGAACGGGACATCCGTGTCCTCGCTCTTCGAGACCCCGACGCTGGAGCCTGTCTACGAGGGGCAGTTCGGCGCATAGGTCCGGCGCGTGCTCTCTAAGGGCCAATGGCCGCCAGAGGCTGTCGGTGGATTGGAGCGGGTGATGAGATTCGAACTCACGACATTCTGCTTGGGAAGCAGACGCTCTACCCCTGAGCTACACCCGCGTTGAGCCGTGAATAAACCGTGGCCGTGAGGCGTGCAAGACTTCGTTTCGGGATGGGTTCATCCGCGGGCTGTACCCCGCCGTCGAGCACCGCAAGTCGTCGGCCGTGTCGACATCGTTCAGGGCGTCGATGCAGGCCACGCGGCAATCGCCGACCGTGTCCACGGTGTCGGCAAGCACGGTCCGGCTCGACCAGCGCACGCCCCGGAACAGGGCCTTGGGCACCGCCCTTGTGCGTTTCAACCCCACCAGCCAGAAGCCACCGTCATGTGCGGGGCCGAACACGGCGTCGTGCCGTCCAAGCGCCGAGAAGGCTCGCGCGATATGGTGTCGGAGAATGCCTGGAATATCCGCTCCGATGATGCAGACCGGCCCCGGTGGCGCGCCGCGCAGAAGCCGCCCCATGCGATCGCCCAGATCGCCGGACCCTTGCGGCCGGCGCGGCAGATGCGCGGGCCAGACCCGGCTCTGCAGGCCGGCGCGGTCCGGGCTGACCGCAAGGGTGAGATGCCAACGCGGATCGTCCACCTCGCGCAACAGGCGCGCTGTCTGGTGGCGAAACCACCACGCGGCGGGGACCATGCCGATCTCGCGTCCCAGCCGGGTCTTGACGCGCCCTGGGCGCGGTTCCTTGACCATGATGATCAGTTGCGGGCGCATCAGGCGAAATAATCACGTATGATGCGGGTATAGATCGCCTTGAGCTGATGAATTTGCGCGATCTCGACGCGTTCGTCGACTTGATGCATGGTCTGCCCGACAAGGCCGAACTCCACCACCGGGCAGTGATCCTTGACAAAGCGCGCATCCGAGGTGCCGCCCGTCGTGGACAGTACCGGCGTCACCCCCGTCTCGGCCTCGACCGCGCCCGCGACGAGATCCGACAGCGGCCCGGGTGCGGTCAGAAAGCTCTCACCCGACACCTTGACCTGCATCTCGGCGGTCACACCGAATTCGCCTGCAACGCGGTCCAGCTCGCCCTCCATCCACGCGACAAGGGACGCGCTGTCATGAGCGTCGTTGAAGCGTATATTCACGGTCGCGCGACACTCCGCCGGGATCACGTTGGTCGCCGGGTTGCCGGTGTCGATCGTCACCACGGCCAGCGTCGAGGGGTCGAAATGTTCGGTGCCCTCGTCCAGTGTGTGCGAGGCCAGCCGATCCACAAGCCGCGCCAAGGCGGGCAGGGGGTTTCTGGCGCGGTGCGGATAGGCGGAATGACCCTGCACGCCGGTTATCGTGATCAACGCGACAAGCGATCCTCGCCGCCCGATTTTGATCATGTCGCCCATGCGCTCGGGGCAGGTCGGTTCGCCCACGAGGCATTCGGTCATGCGCTCGCCTTGCGCGTCCATCCAGTCCAGCAGGGCGCGGGTGCCGTCCACCGCGTCGCCTTCCTCGTCGCCGGTGATGGCAAGGATCACCGCGCCATCAGGCGGGGTCTCGGCCACGAAATCCACGGCTGCCGCGACGAAGGCCGCGACACCGGATTTCATGTCCGTGGTGCCGCGCCCCCAAAGCTGGCCGTCGCGCTCCTCGGCGCCGAAGGGCGGTACACTCCATGCGGCGGCGTCCCCCACTGGCACCACATCAGTGTGGCCGTTGAAGCCGAATGTCCGCGCCGCCCCCTTGGTCCCCCACCGAGCAAAAAGATTGGCGACGCCGCCGCGATCCACCCGCGTGCAGGTGAACCCGGCCTCGGTCAGAACGCGCTCCAGAAGCAGCAACGCGCCGCCTTCGTCTGGCGTCACAGACGGGCAGTGCACAAGCTCGGCGGTCAGCCGTGCGGGGTCGAGAGGTGTTCGCGGCATGGACGTGTCCAGCTGAAGCGTCAGGCCGGGATTGCGCCCGGATTTAGGGCATAGGACCCTTTCAAAGGGCTTATCAGCGACCGACACTCATCCCTAATCGTCCGTATCGGCAAGGCCGATGCCGCCGCCGACGTCAAACGCGCCCAGGGTGTAGTTGTAGCCCACATCGGCGCCCACATAGCTGTCGTCCATCAGATAGGCGGCACCGACCGTCGGACGCCAGCTCTGGGTCGTGAACACGTAATCGAGTCCGACAGAGGCCGCGAACTCGTCCTCTTCATCGTCAGAGAAGATGCGCGCACCGGCCCCCAGCTGGGGCTGGCCCCCGCCGAACGAAAGGCTGAACCCGATCCCGATGGTCGGGTCGGCACTTGCGGGTGCTGCGAGTGCGGTGCCGACCGAGGCGGCAAGCGTGCAGAGAGACAGGCGTGGCAGGGTCATGACGTACTCCATGGGATAACTGAACAGAGCGTATTGCGAGGGCGGGTCGCGTGCAAGCGTTCGTGCCGGATCAAGGGCCGTATATGTCTCGCCCCCCGTGATGTCAGTCGTAGAACGGCGTCACTTGCGTAACGATAACCGCATTGTCGTCAAGCGCGCGCTGCATCAGATCGCGCTCGTCGTCGCCGATCTCGTGGCCCTCGGCCTCGCGATCGGCCAGCGTGCCGTAGCCCGACACCTCCAGAGGCGCAGTGTCGGCCTGCTTGAGCACCGCAATCGTTTCGCGCACCGCCTCGGCCTCGTCCACACCCGAGGCGAACACCATGAGCGCCGCGCCCGTGGCCGTTTCCGGCAGACCGTCACCCGCCTTGCGGCCGATCTCGACGACGAGGGTGTAGACCTGCTGGGGGCGCTTGTCGGTGTTCATGCGCGCGCAATGCGCCGGCACGGGGTGCAAAGTCAAGACAAGTCGGGTGCAGCGGGCCGCGCTCTCAGCCCTGCGCGAAGACCTGGATGACGACGGCCCCGATATAGATCGTGAAAAGCAGGACGGATTCGATCCCGATCCCGGCTGGCCCCTTTTTCTGCCGCAGGATGAGACCCGCCAGCAGCACCGAGGTCATGAGCAGGCCGGTGGCGACCCAGAACACGTCATCTGGCGCCATGGCGTGATAAATCGATCCGTCTCGATAGGCGATATCCGACAGCACCAGAAACAGCACGTCGAACGTGTTGCCGCCGATGATGCCGCCCACGGCCAGTTGCAGCGCGCCGCGCCGGATCGCCGCCAACGTCGTGACCAGCTCCGGCAGCGAGGTCACGACGGCGGTGACCAATGCCCCCACAAAGCTCGAGCCGAGCGCGTAGCGCTGGATCAGTTCGGCCCCGACCTGGCTGATCACCCATCCGCCGGCCCCCATCAGGCAGACGAGCACGCCGAAGATCAGCAGCGGACCGGTGGCGGACCGGTGACGTTCCGAGGCGTCCTCCGGCTCGTCGCGCCGGGTCTGGCTGGTCTGCGTGGGCTTCCACATGGGCGTCTCGCGCATCTGCGCGCTCAGTCGGACCGAGGTCACATAGACCAGAAACAGCACCAGCGACACCGGATGCAACCCGACGAACGCCACCTCCGGCCCTGTCATCGCGACCAGGGGAAGGCTCAGCATGCCGATCAGCACGACGCATTGGAATAGGTTTGCGGGTTCTGCCACCGCGTGTTCGAGATTGCCGCGGCGGTAAACCAGATCGCCGATCGCCAGAAACAGCGTCTGCGCCGCGATGCCGCCGATGGCGTTGGAAATGGCAAAGCTCGCGTCGCCCTGGCTGGCGGCCGTGACCGAGACCACGGTCCCCGACAGCGACGTGGCCGCGCCAAGCAGCGTACCGCCGATGATCGCCTCGCCCAGACGTGTCCGGTCGGCGATGACATCGGCCAGCCCGGTCGCTCGCAGCGCGCAAAGGATCACCACGCCCGCCGCGATCAGGAACACGACCATCAGAAGTGCAAATGGCAGCGCCGAGATCATGGGGTGGCGTTCGTCCCGACTACGAGGGTCATCCCCGCAACATCCGCGCGACCCCGATCAGCACGCTTGCACCGGCGGCGCCCACGACCAGTTGCGGTAGCCAGGACTGTGCCGCGTAGATTCCGATCCATTGCAGCACCGTGTTGAGCAGGACCGCCCCGAAGATCCCGAGGAGGATGTTCAGCAGAATGCCGGTATTGGCCTTCATCACGCTCGACGCGATCCATCCGGCCAGCCCGCCGACGATCAGCGATCCGATCAGTCCAAGTCCCATGCCGGTCCTTTCGTCAGTCACGCAGAAGTTCGTTGATGCCGGTCTTCGAGCGGGTCTGCGCGTCCACCCGCTTGACGATCACCGCGCAGTAGAGGTTCAGGTTGTTCTTGGTGGGCATGCTGCCCGACACCACGACCGAGTAGGGCGGCACCTCGCCCATGAAGACCTCGCCGGTCTCGCGGTCGATGACCTTGGTGGACTTGCCGATATAGACACCCATCCCGAGGACCGAGCCTTCGCGGATGATGCAGCCCTCGACCACCTCCGAGCGGGCGCCGATGAAGCAGTTATCCTCGATGATCGTCGGGCCGGCCTGCATCGGCTCCAGCACGCCGCCGATGCCGACGCCGCCCGACAGATGCACGCCTTTGCCGATCTGCGCGCAACTGCCCACCGTGGCCCAGGTGTCGACCATCGTGCCCTCGTCCACGTACGCCCCGAGATTGACAAAGGACGGCATCAGGACCGCGCCCGGCGCGATATAGGCCGAGCGGCGCACGACGCAGTTCGGCACCGCACGGAAACCGGCCGCGCGCCAGTCCTCGTCGCCCCAGCCCTTGAATTTGCTGTCGACCTTGTCCCACCAGCCAGATCCTTGCGGCCCGCCGGACTGAATCTCCATGTCCTTCACGCGGAACCCCAGAAGTACCGCCTTCTTGGCCCACTGGTTGACATGCCAGTCGCCATTGTCCTGCCGCTCGGCCACGCGCAGCGTTCCGCGGTCGAGCGCGTTCAGCGTCTCTTCGATGGCCTCGCGGGTCTCGCCGCCGGTGGTGGGCGTGATGCTGTCACGCGCCTCCCAGGCGGCTTCGATGGCGGTCTCTAAGGCTGCATGCGACATGGGGCCTGTCCTCGTCGTGTCTGTTTCGCGTCCCGACGGGCTATAGGCGCAAGCGTCCTTGGGATCAATGCGGCGCGCGACGTCGCGAAAGCCGAGCGCCTTGGGGCTGTGGGGTCTTGAGACGCCAATCGGCACGCCGCCGCCCAAGGCGGTCCGGATCTCGAGACGCGGCGGGATCGCGACAGGCCGCGGCGCGCCGGGCGTCGCCGTGTCGCCGGTCAATGTCGGGGCCGACGCGTACCGCCCGGCCTCGACCGACCACGCGCCACGCCTGTGCCAACAATACCCGAGCCACTCACCCGATGCCGATTCGGCAGAGCGCCGCGAAGACGGCGTCGCGCGTCATTGCGATTTCAGTCCTGTCCCTTGATCGTGCCGGTCACGACATGCTCGAGATCCAGCCCCTCGACGGTCATCACCACCTTCGCCTCGAATTCCTGCCCGGCTGTGGCGCCTTTTTCGCGCAAGGCTTCCTCGATGGCCAACTGCGAGGTGACACCCACCTGCTTGAGAAACTTGCGCATGGACATGTTGAACTCTTCGGTCATGGCCCTCTCTCCTATTTTGATCCGCGTTTCGATTGTGCCGGCCGGATGTGACGCGGTGATCCCCGGTCGATCCCTCCAAGGCTTCGTGTTCTGTGTACGGCGACGCATGGATGGACACCGCCGAGAGGCCCGGCGCGGTCCCGCAGGTCGATGCCAGCGGGGCCGTCGACGCCAAGTTTTGCCGCCATATCCCCGAATGTACGGGCCGGTTGCGTGCGGCAGATAATTGCCCCGCCATCCTTCATCCTCGTGGCCGCCGCGTCGATCCCTTCGCTGCACGCCGCGTTGTCCGGCCAATAACGGCCAAGATCATTGTTGGCCACGATCCCGGCGCTGTCGAGGGTCTGGGACGCGGCACGGTCGTTCGGCATCAGTTTCTGCGGCATGTGCACTCCGGGAGTTCACGCGACCGGGAGAGGGCTTCGGAGCCGTTCACGTGTCATGACATTAAGCGGGATTGCTCGCGCGCGTAAACAGCCATTCGACCGCGGCATCCTTGCCGGACCTCGTTCCGCCGTGTCTGTTGGAATACCGACAAAAAACGTCTGTGGTGCATTTATCGTATCTCAATTCCGAAAAATCCTGGCAGATACAGTTGTTGATCTGCCCACCATTCGGTTCGGTGTAGGCATTGAAGGCCATGGTCACGTTTTCGTGGAGGAATCCGAGCCCGAGACGCATGTGACCTTGATGCCATCTTTGTGGCATGGTTCCGCGACGTTAGCGCGTCACGCCTGCCATTGCATAGACGATGCCCGAGACCGCGCGCCACGACCGCTCCGCCACAGATGACGCGCAGGCGCCTGCGCCGATGAAACGTCGGCCGGGCTCTCGGCCGTCGAACGAGAGGCGCGTGATGAAAACGCATGACGTTGCCTGCGTGGCGCGTTATACGCGATGCGGGACAGTGCAGCAGGACACACCCATGCCAGCTCATGTGGCGACGCTTCTGGGTTCGGCCGGGTCTGGGTCCCTTTTGCGCTGCCCCGGGATCGGAACGGACCGCCTGAAATCGCTGGCCGGTGGCGCTGTGACCCTGTCCGAAATCATATGACCTGGCCTCGGAGGCTGTGATGCACTTACTGCGTTTTTTCTTTGTTCTGGCGCTCGCAGGGGCGCTTTCGCTGCCGGCCTCCGCGTTCGAGACGAGCGCCCGGGCGGCCTTCGTGGTCGACATGACCACGGGCACTGTGCTTTTGGAAAAGAATGCCGACATGCCGTTGCCGCCGGCCTCGATGTCCAAGCTGATGACGCTTTACGTCGCTTTCGAGGCGGTGCGTGAGGGTCAGCTTTCGCTCGACGAACGTCTGCCCGTGTCCGAGCACGCGATGAGCTACGGCGGCTCGACCATGTTTCTCGACACGACGGACCGTGTCCGGGTCGAGGATCTGCTGCGCGGAATCGCGGTGCTCAGCGGCAACGATGCCTGTGCCGTCATCGCCGAGGCGCTCAGCCCCGATGGCACCGAGGCCGGCTTTGCCGAATTGATGACGCAGCGCGCCGAGCGCATCGGGTTGACGAACTCTGTCTTCAAGAATGCCAGCGGCTGGCCCGCAGAGGGACAGGTCATGAGCATGCGCGATCTGGCCTTGCTGTCTGAGCGGATCATCGAGGATTTTCCGGAATTCTACGACATGCTGGCCGAACGGGAATACCGGTTCGACGGGCGGGCGCCGAGCAATGTGTCCAACCGCAATCCGCTTCTGGCGCTCGACATGGGTGTGGACGGGCTCAAGACCGGGCACACCCAGGAGGCGGGCTACGGGCTGACCGCGTCGGCCGCGCAGGGTGACCGCCGCGTGATATTCGCGTTTTCCGGTCTCGACTCGTCCGCGGCTAGGGCGCGCGAGGGCGAGGCGATCGTCAAATGGGCCTTCCGGCAATTCACGCAGCGATCGGTGGCCAAGGCTGGCGAAGATGTGGCGCGCGTTCCAGTCTGGATGGGCGAGGAGCGTACCGTCGGGCTGACCCCGGAAAACGATGTCAACACGCTCCTGCCGTCGCTTGGCGATACCACGGTCAATGCCGAGGTGGTCTATGACGGACCGGTGCATGCCCCCGTCTCCAAAGGTGACAGGCTGGCCGAACTCGTGCTCAAGCCCGAGGGTCTGCCCGAGACGCGCGTGCCGCTTGTCGCGTCCGAAAGCGTGGCGCAGGGCGGGTTCCTTCAGCGCCTCGGCGTGGTCTCGGAGCGACTGGCGCAGCGGGTCCTGCGCAGCATCGAGGGAACAATGTGACGGGTCGCGGCCTGTTCATCAGTTTCGAAGGGATCGACGGGTCGGGCAAGTCGACCCAGGCCCGGCGCCTGGCCGAGGATCTGCGCGCGGCCGGTCATTCGGTTGTGCTGACCCGCGAGCCGGGGGGCAGTGCAGGGGCAGAACAGATCCGCGCCCTCGTGCTGGAAGGGGCCACCGACCGCTGGTCGCCCGAGACCGAAATCCTCTTGTTTACCGCCGCCCGGCGCGATCATCTCGAACGCGTCATCGCACCCGCGCTTGCGGCCGGGCAGGTGGTGGTTTGCGACCGTTTTGTCGATAGCACCCGCATCTATCAGGGGTTGGGGCGCGCCGATCTGCGCGGGCACGTGGACCGGTTGCATGACCTGATGATCGGATGCGAGCCGGATCTCACGGTTTTGATCGACATCGCGCCCGATCTGGGGCTGGATCGTGCGCTGTCCCGCGCCGGCGGCGAGGCCCGGTTCGAGGCGTTCGGACAGGACCTTCAGAGGCGGATACGCGCCGGATTCCTTGCGCTCGCCAAAGAATACGCATCGCGCTTCACCGTCATCGACGGGGGGCGCGAGGTCGATGCCATCGCGGCGGATATCTCGCGCGAAGTGGACGCCCGCCTGACATGAGTGACGAGGGGCTGCCGGATCCCGACCGCGTCGAAGGGGCACCGCATCCGCGCGAAACCCCGCGGCTGATCGGGCAGGGCGCGGCCGAGGCCGGCTTTCTGGATGCGCTTGCCACGGGGCGCCTGCATCATGCCTGGCTGCTGACAGGGCCACGCGGCGTGGGCAAGGCGACGCTGGCCTGGCGGATCGCGCGGCATCTTCTGGCGCATCAAGACGCGCCGGTCCTGCCGACGCTGGACGTGGACCCTACCCATCCGGTCGCGCGCCGGTTCATGGCGCTGTCTGATCCGGGGCTGTTCCTGCTTCGACGCGGGGCCAATGACAAGGGCGACCGGCTTGCCGCCGAGATCCGTGTCGGCGAGGTGCGCAAGCTGGGCAGTTTCCTCGCCCTCTCGTCGACCGATGGCGGTCGGCGCGTGGTCATCGTCGACAGTGCCGACGAACTCAATACGCAGGCCGCCAACGCGCTTCTGAAGATGCTCGAGGAACCGCCCGAGCGCACGGTGCTGCTGCTGGTCTCGCATCAGCCCTCGGGGCTCTTGCCGACCATTCGGTCGCGCTGCCGCGTGCTGCGGCTGACCCCGCTCGGGGCCGAGGACATGGCCGTGGCGCTGCAACAGGCGGGGATCACGCCGGAGGGCGATCCGATGGCTCTGGCGGAGTTGTCCGGCGGCTCGGTCGGGGCGGCGGTGCGCCTGCTCAACCTTGGCGGGATGAAAACCTATGCCGAGCTGGTTGCGCTGTTCGACACGTTGCCGCGCCTTGATCCGCCCCGTGCGTTGCGGCTGGCCGAAAGCGCAGCGCAGCGCGGGGCCGAGGAGCGTCGCGATCTGCTTTTCTCGCTCATTGATCTTTTCATGACGCGGCTGTCGCGCAGCGGTGCGCTCGGGGTCGCGCCACAGGTCGAGGCCGCGCCGGGTGAGGCGGCGCTGCTGGCCCGTCTGGCCCCCGACACCATCCGCGCGCGGGCCTGGGCCGATTGCGCGCAAGAGATCGGCGCGCGGGCCCGCCATGGCCGGGCGGTCAACCTTGACCCTGCCAGCCTCGTCCTAGATACGGTGTTCAAGATTCAGCAGACCGCGCGGGGCTAGCCCCCGACGAGGGAGGGGCATGGACACCGATATCCGCATCACCGACAGCCATTGCCATCTCGATTTTGCCGATTTCGATGACGACCGTGCGGAGGTGCTCGAAAGGGCGCATGACGCGGGCGTGAAACGCATGGTCACGATCTGCACGAAGCTTCGGCAAGAGCCGAGCGTGCGCGCCATTGCCGAGGCGCATGACAGCGTCTTCTATGCCGCCGGCACGCACCCCATGTCCGCCGCCGCCGAGCCGATGGTGACCGTGGACAACCTGGTAAAACTGGCCGCGCATCCGAAATTCGTCGGCATCGGCGAGACGGGGCTGGATTATCACTACACCTCCGACAGCGCGGAGGTACAGAAAGACAGCCTGCGGGTGCATATCACGGCGGCCCAGGAAACCGGCCTGCCGCTGATCATCCATGCCCGCGATGCCGACGAGGACATGATACGCATCCTCTCCAAAGGCTATCGCACCGCGCCCTATACCTGCGTTCTGCACTGCTTTTCATCCGGGCCGGAGCTTGCGCGCGCGGCGCTCGACATGGGGTTTTACCTCTCGATGTCGGGGATCGCGACCTTCCCCAAAAGCCAGGCGTTGCGCGACATATTCGCCTCCGCCCCCGTCGACCGCATCCTTGTGGAGACGGACGCGCCCTATCTCGCCCCGCCGCCCCATCGTGGCCGCCGGAACGAGCCGGGTTACACCCTTCACACCGCGCGCAAGGGGGCCGAGATCTTCGGCATGGACTGGCCGGATTTCGCCGCGCAGACCGAGGCCAATTTCGAACGGCTCTTCACAAAGGCGGTGTCGTGATGGCCGAGCTGCGCTTCACCATACTCGGTTGCG
>JAWLGF010000014.1:0-5237 GCA_041685205.1 Roseovarius sp. | reverse complement strand
CTGCCGGTCTTTCTGGTGATCGGGTTCGGATACCTCGCCGTGTGGCGCGGCTGGTTCACGGATGCCGGTGTCGAAGGGCTGATGACCTTCACCCAGAAATTCGCCATTCCCTGCCTGCTTTTCGCGGCCATCGCCCGGCTCGATCTCGGCCAGAGCTTCGAAGGGCGCTTGCTCCTGAGCTTTTATGCGGGGGCCGTGTCGGGTTTTGCCCTGGGCCTGCTTGGCGGGCGGTTTCTGTTCGGCCGGTCGTGGGAAGATGCGATCGCCATAGGGTTCTGCGGCCTCTTCTCGAATTCGGTCCTGCTGGGTCTGCCGATCATGGAACGCGCCTATGGCACGGACGCGCTGTCGGCCAATTTCGCGATCATCGCGCTTCATTCGCCGATCTGTTACGGCATCGGCATCACCGCGATGGAGGTCGCAAAGGCCCGCGGCCAAGCCGCGCCCCGGCTTGTGGGCAAGGTCGTCCGCGCGATGTTTTCCAACGCCCTGATCATGGGCATCGCCGCCGGGTTCGCGGTCAACCTGTCGGGGCTGCCGCTGCCGGGGCCGTTCAACGACGCGGTGGACCTGATGGTGCGCGCGGCCCTTCCCGCGGCGCTGTTCGGGCTGGGCGGCGTGCTCGTGCGCTACCGCCCCGAGGGCGACATGCGCGTCATCCTCTATGTCTGCGGCGTGTCGCTGGTCGCCCACCCGCTGATCACCTACGGGCTGGGTCAGGCGCTTGGCCTGTCGGTCGAGGCGCTGCGCGGTGCCGTGGTGACAGCGGCGATGGCGCCGGGGATCAACGCGTATATCTTCGCCAACATGTACGGTCATGCGATGCGCGTCGCCGCCTCCAGCGTGCTGATCGCCACGGCGCTGACGGTTATCTCGGCCTGGCTGTGGTTGCAGGTTCTGCCGTAACGGGTGCCGCCTTGCACCGGTCTTGACCCTCGGCCACCGTGCAGTGCAGCCGCAGCACAAGAGAACACCTCATCCACTTCAAGTTATCCGAAACGGATGCGATCCACTACCTGCATCACGCGCCAACCTGCGAGGGCGCGCCCACCTTCGTCTTCGTCAACGCGCTGACCGGATCTACCGACGCGTGGGAGGCCATGGTGGCCCCCGCCTTGCGCGAACAGGGCTTTGGCACGCTGGCGTGGAATTTCCGGGGTCAGGCCGAATCGCGCTTCGATCCCGAACTGGAACTGACCGACGCGGTGATTACCGCCGATCTGGAGCGGCTGCTGGTCGAGATCGAACCGGCACGCCCGATCCTCGTGGGGCTGTCCATCGGCGGGCTTTACGCCGCGCGCGCGGTTCTGGGCGGCGCGCGGGTCGAGGGGCTGGTGCTGCTCAACACCCTGCGCGAGATCAATCCCCGGATCGACTGGGTCAACACGGCGATGGCGCAGATCATGGGGCATGGCGGGGTGGGCCTGTTTCTCGACGCGCTCTTTCCGCTGCTGGTGAACGGGGACTTCGCCGCCCGGGCCCGGGACAATTTCCTCAAGGGCGATTACGCGCCGCTGCCGCCCGAGCATGGCCACATGAACCTGATGCGCAATGCCGCCCATAGCGACTGGCGCCTCGACTACGACGCGCTCGCGCTGCCCGTGCTGGTCATCACCGGGCTGCAGGACCGGGTCTTTCTGGACATGGATGTCGTGGACCGGCTGTTCGCGAAGCTGCCCGATGCGCGGCGCGAGGAGTGGGCCGAGATCGGGCATCTTCTGCCCCAGGAAGCGCCCGAGCGGCTGGCGGCCAGCCTTGCCCGTTTCGGCACCGAGGCGACGCAATGAACATCCCCGAGAAATGGGCTTATCCGGCGGTGATGATCGGCGTCGCGGGCCATGCCAGCAGCGAGTTCTTCGCCAACCTCGGCGGTGTCGCGGGGCCGGAAACCAGCGTCTGGCGCTACCTGCTGGGCGGGTTCGGGCTGATCCTCTGGGCGCTCTGGGATCGCGACAGCCGCGACCTGATCACGCCGTTGCGGCAAGAGGGGCTCAATATCCTGTGGCTGTCGGTCATGGGCTTGACCGTCACCTACCTGTTTTTCCACTGGGCGCTGGATTACGCCACCGTGATCCAGGTGGCGACGGTGACCACGACGATCCCGATCTTCGTCGCGATCGCCAACTGGACGATCAACGGTGTGCGTCCCGGCACCGTCAAGATCGTGACCGGGGTGATGGCGGTCCTGGGGATCGCGGTGCTGCTGACCGATGGCGCGCTGGCCGCGCTCGCCGGCGAGGCGGGCACGATCTGGGGCGTGCTGCTGGCCACCGGCTGTGCGGCCCTGGGGTCGTTCTACGCGGTGCTGGTCAAGCCGGTGATGGCGCGGCATGGCGGGCTGAAGATCATCGCGCTGACGATGATGATCGGCGGGATCGGGCTGTGGCTGCTGGTCGGCTCGGCCTGGGGGATCTGGGTCAACCCGGCGAGCATCGTCGACAAACCCGCGCTCGCGGCGTGGTCCCTGATCATTCTCGCGGTGATAAACACCACCGTCACGCAGCTGATGTGGTTCGGCGGGCTGTCGGCGGCGCCGGACATCACACGGGCGTCGTATCTGTTCTTCCTGAAGCCGATCATCGCGGCGGCCCTGGCGATCGTGTTCCTTGCCTCGTGGCCCACGGGGTTGCAGGTGATGGCGATCATCCTCGTCACGGGATGCGTCCTGGTGGAGCTTTACTGGCCCTCGCTACGCCGTATCGCGGGCACCGGGAAAGCGTCCTGATCCCCTTGGCATCCGCATCGGTGTCACGATCCCGTCGCGGGACGGGACGGCGTCACTCCGCGCCTGTGGTCCCCACCGGCGTTGCATCCGGATCGCTCAGCCGGTCTAGCAGCATCGAGACATCCTCGATCAGCTCGGCCACCACATGCACCACGCCCGCCTGCCGTTCCACGCGGCCGGTCACCCGCAACAGCCGTCCCGAGACCACCGCGCGGCGGAACCTTTCGAACACGGTGCGCCAGATCACGACATTCACCACGCCGGTCTCGTCCTCCAGTGTCACGAAGACCACGCCCTGCGCGGTGCCGGGCCGTTGCCGCAGCAGGACCAGCCCCGCAACAGTGACACGCGCCCCTGCCAGCGCCTTCAAAAGCTGCGTAGCCACAAGGGCAGAGGGCGGGCGTGGCAAATGGCCTGTCATGAGAACATAAATAGAACATAACCCGCGCATAGCAAGTCTTTTCCCGATGCGTTGCAAACGGGGCTGGTCTCGGGCGGGGGGCTTGGCTAGGTAGCCCGGGACACGCGAGCAAAGGGAGCATGCCAGCCATGGCGAAAATCACCTATATCGAGCATAACGGCACGCAGCACGAGGTCGAGGTTCCCACCGGCCTGACCGTGATGGAAGGCGCGCGCGACAACAACATTCCGGGGATCGAGGCCGATTGCGGCGGGGCCTGCGCCTGTTCGACCTGCCATGTCTATGTCGACCCGTCGTGGGTGGACAAGCTGCCCGCCAGGGAGGACATGGAAGAGGACATGCTCGATTTCGCCTATCAGCCCGACCCCGAAAGGTCGCGCCTGACCTGCCAGCTCAAGGTCAGCGATGCGCTCGACGGTCTGGTCGTCCAGATGCCCGAAAAGCAGATCTGACCGTGTCCCCGCTTCTTCTTGGGTCAAATACCCCGGGGAGCGCGAGGGGCAGCGCCCCTCGCACCGGTCGGATTGCGCGCAGCGCAATTCGAAAGTGCCGGGATCAGAGCGCGCGCCAGCCGATGTCGCGGCGGCAGACCCCCTCGGGCCAGTCGATTCGGTCGACCATGCCATAGGCCCGGTCCGCGGCCTCGCGCAGGCTCGCCCCGCGCGCCGTCACCGCCAGAACGCGCCCGCCATCTGCCCGGTAGCGCCCCCCGCTCCGGGTGGTGCCCGCATGAAACACCTGGTGAAAGCTGTCCTCGGGGCACGCCTCCAGCCCGCCGACCACGCTGCCCTTTTCATAGGCGCCGGGATAGCCCCGCGCGGCCATCACCACGCTCAGGGCATGATCCCCGGCCCAGTTGACCGCCACATCGGCCAGCCGCCCCTCGGCCACGGCGTGCATCAGGTCAAGCACCTGCCCGCCAAGCCGCATCATCAGCACCTGGCATTCGGGATCACCGAAACGCACGTTGAACTCGACCAGTCGGGGCTGGCCGTCCTCGATCATCAGCCCGACGAACAGCACCCCTTGGTAGGGCGTGTCGCGCCGCGCCATTTCCGCCAGCACCGGGCGCACGATCTCTTCGAGGGCCTTGTCGGTCACCTCGGTCGTCATCACCGGCGCCGGAGAGTAGGCGCCCATGCCGCCCGTGTTGGGGCCGGTATCGCCCTCGCCCGCGCGCTTGTGGTCCTGTGCGGTGCCAATGGGCAGCGCCGTCTCGCCATCACACAGCACGAAGAACGAGGCCTCCTCGCCCGTCATCATCTCCTCGATCACAACCTCGGCGCCGGCGGCGCCGAACGCGCCGCCGAACATGTCGTCGAGCGCGGCCAATGCCTGATCTTCGGTCTCGGCCACGACCACGCCCTTGCCGGCGGCCAGCCCGTCGGCCTTGATCACGGTGGGCGCGCCGTGCGCCTGCACATGCGCGCGGGCGGCTGCGTGATCGGTGAAATGCGCATAGGCTGCGGTCGGCGCGCCCGCCGCGTCGCAGATCTCCTTGGCAAAGTGCTTGGACGCCTCCAGCCGCGCCGCCTCCGCCCCCGGCCCGAAGACCAGCAGCCCGGCGTCGCGCAGCCGGTCGGCCACGCCCGCGACAAGCGGCGCCTCGGGGCCGATGATCACGAAATCCACCGCCTCGGCCTCGCAGAAGCCCGCGATCGCCCCGCCATCCGACAGATCGAGCGTGGCACATTCGGCGATCTCGTCGATGCCGGCATTGCCCGGCGCCACGATCAGCCGGTCGCATTTGGGGTTCTGAAGCACCGCCCAGGCCAGGGCATGTTCGCGCCCCCCGCCGCCGAGAATGAGGATGTTCATGACGCGCAACTCCGTCTTGGCCTTGGCTGCATCGCGTTCTAGGGTGGCCGCGAACCAGACACAAGGCAAACACATGTCCGATCTTATCGACGATCCCGACCCCGGTGAGAACGCGCCCGAATTCTCGGTCACCGAGCTTTCGGGCGCGATCAAGCGGGTGATCGAGGGGGAATTCGGTCATGTCCGCGTGCGCGGCGAGTTGGGGCGCATCGCGCGGCCGCGCTCGGGGCATATCTACCTCGATCTCAAGGATGACCGGTCGGTGCTGTCGGG
>JAWLGF010000079.1:0-10212 GCA_041685205.1 Roseovarius sp. | reverse complement strand
GCCGGTTAACCAGACCACGGCCAGGACAGAGCCAGCTCCCTCGGAAAAGATTAAGGCCACTGGAATGTAACCGATCACGGGAAGGGCAGCACCCGCCACACTCATGAGGTAGCCTCTTGTCTCGCGTAGAACAAGGGGTTGCACACGTTCGTGTTTCGTTCAAGACTGCGATATGACCAGCGGTTTCGATCGGATGGCAAAGGCCGGCCAGCTTCTGGCGCGGGGGGTGTGCCGGCATCTCGCGACCCATGACTTTGTATCGATAGAGGAATTCTCGCCCGAACGGGGCAAGCGCGTGGATGTCGCGGCCCTCGGCCCCAAGGGCGAGATCTGGGTGATCGAATGCAAGTCGAGCCGCGCCGATTTCCAGTCCGACGCGAAATGGCACGGCTATCTCGACTGGTGCGACCGCTATTTCTGGGCGGTGGATGCGGATTTTCCGCTGGAGATCCTGCCCGACGAGACCGGCATCATGATCGCCGATGCCTACGCCGCCGAGATCATCCGCATGCCCGACGCGCGCAAGCTGCCGAGCGCCCGCCGCTCTGCATTGACCCGCAAATTTGCCCGCGACGCAGCACGCCGCCTGCACTGGCTTCGCGATCCTCAGGTGTGACGGTGTTTTATAACAATGGCTTGTTGGGATTGTCTCGTGCCTGCCTGTCGCAAAAGGCGCGCCTCATGCCCGATTGACGCCACCCGGCAAGAGCGTAAGGTCGCCGAGAAATCATCAGGAGACATCCGCCATGAGCCTCGCAGGCGGCCGCCCGTATCTCGCCATTCCCGGCCCCTCGGTCATGCCCGAGGAGGTGCTGCGCGCGATGCATCGCGCGTCCCCCAATATCTACGAGGGCGAGTTGATCGAGATGACGGCCGGATTGATGCCGGACCTGCGGGACGTGGCACGCACCAAGGGGGATGTGGCCATTTACATCGCCAACGGTCACGGCGCGTGGGAGGCCGCGTTGGCCAACACCCTCGCCCCCGGCGACCGGGTTCTGGTGCCGGCGACCGGGCGTTTCGGACATGGCTGGGCGGATGTGGCCGAGGCCCGCGGGATCGAGGCGGATCTTCTGGATTTCGGCAAGCGGTCGGCCATCGATCTCGACCGGGTCGAGGACGCGCTGCGCGCAGATAAATACCATGAAATCAAGGCGGTGCTGGCCACGCATGTCGATACCTCGACCTCGGTGCGCAACGATATCGCGGCCCTGCGCGCGGTGCTCGACGCGGTCGGGCACCCGGCCCTGTTGATGGCCGATTGCATCGCCTCGCTGGCCTGCGACCGGTTCGAGATGGACGCCTGGGGCGTCGACGTGATGATCGCCGGCAGCCAGAAAGGGCTGATGGTGCCGCCGGGCCTCGCCTTCGTGTTCTTTTCCCAAAAGGCCGCCGAGGCCCGCCGCGCCCTGCCCCGCGTCAGCCGCTACTGGGACTGGACGAACCGCGCCAACCCCGAGATGTTCTACCAGTATTTCGGCGGCACGGCCCCCACCCATCACCTCTATGGCCTGCGCGCCGCGCTGGACCTGATCCGCGCCGAGGGGATCGAGGCGATCTGGGACCGGCACGAACGGCTCGCCCGCGCGATCTGGGCCGCGTGCGAGGCGTGGGGGCAAACCGGCCCGCTGGAGCTGAACATCGCCGACCCGGCCTTGCGCAGCCGCGCCGTCACTGCGCTGCGGATCGGCGCGCCGCACGGATCGGCGCTGCGCAACTGGGTGCAGGAGCATGCAGGCGTGACGCTCGGCATCGGGCTGGGGATGGCCGAACCGGGCGATCCGGCCTGGCACGGGTTCTTTCGCATCGGCCATATGGGGCACGTCAACGCGCACATGATCCTTGGCGCGCTCGGCGCGATCGAGGCCGGGCTGATGGCGCTCGACATCCCGCACGGGCCGGGCGGCGTGGCGGCGGCCGCACGGGTGATCTCCGAGGCGCCCTGACGCCAAGCCATTTAAGCGCGTAATAAAAATCGCGCCGCGCTTGGCTTAGAGGATCTTCTGCCCGGTCTTTTCCCAGTCCGCCATGAAGGTCGCAAGCCCGGCATCGGTCAGCGGATGCTCGGCCATCTTCTTGATCACGGCCGGGGGCGCGGTCATCACGTCGGCACCGTGCATCGCAGACTGGTAGGCGTGATTGACCGTGCGGATCGACGCCGCGAGGATCTGCGTCTCGAACCCGTAATTGTCGTAGATCTGCCGGATATCCGAGATCAGGTCCATCCCGTCGAGATTGATGTCATCCAGCCGCCCTATGAAGGGCGAGATGAAGGTCGCTCCGGCCTTGGCCGCCAGCAGCGCCTGATTGGCCGAGAAGCACAGCGTCACGTTGACCATGCTGCCCTCGTCCGAAAGCACCTTGCACGCCTTCAGCCCGTCCCATGTCAGCGGCACCTTGACCGCGATATTGCCCGCGATCTGCGCCAGCTTGCGGCCCTCGGCGATCATCTCGTCGGATGTCAGCGCAACGACCTCGGCGCTGACAGGGCCGTCGACCATGCCGGCGATCTCTTTGGTGACCTCGAGGATATCACGCCCCGATTTCAGGATCAGCGACGGGTTGGTGGTGACGCCGTCCACCATGCCCAGGTCGTGCAGTTCGGCGATCTGGTCTGTCTCGGCCGTGTCGACAAAGAATTTCATGGGATGGCCCTCTCGTGGTGGCTTGGGTTCCGTTGCGGATGCGTTTACCCCATGGGACAGCCTGCCGAAACCCCTGACGGATAGGAGCCGCCCCGTGCCAGAGCCGGTGTCCCAGTCGCCGCCCGCCTTCCATCACGAAGGTGATCTGGTCGCAGTGCTGACGACACAGCCGCTGGACGGGCCGCTCGATTACCTCGCCCCCGAGGGCGGGTGCCTGCATGGCGCGTTCGTCGAGGTGCCGCTGGGGCCGCGCCGCGTGCTTGGCGTGGTCTGGGGCGCGGGGCGCGGCGGGTTCGACATCAAGAAGGCACGCAGCATCATCCGGGTTCTGGACGCGGCCCCGATGCAGCCCGACATGCAGGACTTCCTGCGCCGCGCGGCGGACTACACGCTGACGCCCCTGCCCGCCATGCTGCGTCTGGCCACCCGCGCGCCGGGCCTCGGCAACCCGCCCTCGATGCAGAAGATCTACCGGCTGGGCGACGCGGAGCCTTCCCGCATGACCGACGCGCGCGAGCGGGTGCTGTCGGTGCTGCGCGCGCATGGCGGGCTTGGCTTTACCCTCAAGGAACTGGCCGACATGGCCGGTGTCACATCCTCGGTCGTCAAGGGGCTGGTTGCGCAAGGCGCCGTGCTGGAAGAAGACACGCCGCGCGACCGCGCCTTTCCCCGTCTCGAACCCGATCTGCCATCGAAAGACCTGACCGAGGATCAGTCGGCGGCGGCGGACACGCTGCGGGACGGCGTGCGGACGGGCACCTATGGTACCACTCTGCTGCGCGGCGTCACCGGCTCGGGCAAGACCGAGGTCTATCTCGAGGCCGTGGCAGAGGCGCTGCGGCAGGGGCGGCAGGGGCTGGTGCTGCTGCCCGAGATCGCGCTGTCGGCCGAATTCCTCACCCGGGTCGAGGCGCGGTTCGGCGCGAAACCCGCCGAGTGGCATTCGGGTGTCACCATGACCGAACGCCGCCGCGCCTGGAAGATGGTGGGCGAGGGGTCCGCGCAAATGGTGGTCGGCGCGCGATCTGCGCTGTTCCTGCCGTTCCGGGATCTCGGGCTGATCGTCGTGGACGAGGAACATGACAGCTCCTACAAGCAGGAGGACGGCGTGCTTTACAATGCCCGCGACATGGCGGTGCTGCGCGCCAGCATCTGCCACGCGCGCGTGGTGCTCGCCTCGGCCACGCCCAGCCTTGAAAGCTGGGCCAATGCCGAGGCCGGCAAATACGACCGGCTGGATCTTGCCGCCCGGTATGGCGCGGCGGTGATGCCGGATATCGCGACGATCGACATGCGGGCCGAACGCCTGCCGGCAAATCGCTGGATCTCGCCCAGCTTGCAGGGGCTGGTGAACGCGCGGGTCGCAGCCGGCGAACAGGCGATGCTGTTTCTCAACCGGCGCGGCTATGCGCCCACCACGCTGTGCCGCGCCTGCGGGCACCAGATCGGCTGTACCCATTGCGACGCGCGGATGGTCGAGCATCGGTTCCAGAAACGCCTGATCTGCCACCAATGCGGCGAAAGCGCGCCGGTGCCCACCACCTGCCCGTCCTGCGGCGCAGAGGACCGGCTGGCCGCCGTCGGCCCGGGGGTGGAACGGCTGGCCGAAGAGGCCGCTGCGCTGTTCCCGCAGGCCCGGATCGCGGTGCTCTCGTCGGATCTCTTCGGCTCGGCCCGTGCGCTGAAAGAGCAGATCGCCGAGATTGCCGAGGGTGCCGCCGACATCATAATCGGCACGCAATTGGTCGCGAAGGGGCACAATTTTCCGCTGCTGACGCTGGTGGGCGTGATCGACGCCGATCTGGGGCTGCAAGGCAGCGATCTGCGCGCCGCCGAACGGACGTTCCAGCTGATGCGGCAGGTCGCGGGCCGCGCGGGCCGCGCCGAACGCGCGGGCCGCGCAGTGCTGCAGACGTATCAGCCCGAACACCCGGTGATCCGCGCGATTCTGTCGGGCGACGAGGAAGGCTTCTGGCGGGCCGAGGCCGCAGGCCGGCGCGAGGCCGGCGTGCCGCCCTACGGACGGATGGCGGGCATCATCTTGTCGTCGCCAGACATGCAGGCCGTGTTCGACATCGGCGCGGATCTGGCGCGGCGCGACGGGCCGCTCCGCGCCGTGGGCGCGCAGGTGTTCGGCCCCGCCCCGGCCCCCATTGCCCGGATCAGGGGGCGCCACCGCGTGCGCCTGCTCGTCAAGGCGCCGAAAGGGGCTGCGCTGCAAGCGGCGGTGGCGGACTGGGTGGGACAGGTCCGGCTGCCCGCGCAGGCCCGGCTGACCGTCGATATCGACCCGCAAAGCTTTTTCTGACGGCGCAGGCCGCCTGCCGGGGCCAAGGGTGTTGCAAACCGCGATCCGGAGCATAAATTTCAAATCAACGATATTATGAAAAGGAGCCGATCATGGCTGACAGGACAAAAAGCATCGAGAACCTGCAAACCGCGTTGTCGATGGAACTGACCGCGGTGCATCAATACCTTCTGCACGCCCACACGCTCGAGGATTGGGGCATCGACAAGCTCGGCACAAAAATGCGCGAAGAGATGCAGGAAGAGTTGGGGCATGCCGGGGCGTTCATCGACCGGATCCTGTTCCTTGGCGGAACGCCGAAACTGGAACCCGCGAGCACGCCTAAAAAGGCCGAGAACCTGCAGTCCCTGTTTCAGGCCGACAAGAAGGAAGAAGGCGGCGCGATAGAGTTCTATACCCGCGCCGCGCGCGAGGCGTTCGAGGTCGACGATATCGGCACCCGCGCCCTGTTCGAGCGAATCGTGCAGGATGAGGAAGGCCATTGGGAATGGCTCGATCTGCAGCTCGACCTGCTGCAAAAGCTGGGCGAGCCGGTCTTCATGACCAATTACATGAGCAGCCGGAGCGGCGGCCCGGCTGTGGTCTGACACCAAGGGCGCGCGGTTTTCCCGCTCGCCTCCCGCATGGGGCGGGTATATCATCGGCCCCATGCCCCCGCCCCCCGTTTCCTTGCCCGACGCACGAGATCTCCCACGCTGGCGGCATGCAGCCACGCTGCGGGTTGTCCCGATCGCAGGCGCCATGCGCGTGGATTTCGCCCGTCTGCGTGATCTCGTTGTCGAAGTGGCCGATGTCGACGGCCCGGATGGCGGCTGTGCGCGCATGATGCGAGAACCGATGCCGTGCCGCTGGCGGTGTCGGTTGAGCGCAATCCCGGGCGGGGCCACGCGACGATCCTGGACCCCGCCACGGCCGAATGATCCCTGACCGGAAAGACCGAAATGCCGACCTTTACCGCCTTCACCACCCTTGCCGACAAGATCAATGCCGACGCGCTTGCCGACGCGCTCGAGGGACTGACCCCCGAACCCACGGGCATCGGCGCGTTCGAGATGGAGGACGGCTCGGGGTTGTGGGAGATCGGCGCCTATTTCGAGGATGCACCCGATCAGGCCGGGCTGGCGCTGTTGGCCACGATGTACAAGGCACGGCCCTTCACAGTGTCGAAGCTGCCCGAAACGGACTGGGTGTCCAAGGTCCAGCGCGATCTCAGCCCGGTCGAGGCGGGACGGTTCTTCGTCTATGGCAGCCACGATGCGGAGAAGGTGCCCGCGGAACGCGAGCCGCTGCTGATCGAGGCGTCGATGGCCTTTGGCACCGGGCATCACGGCACGACGCTCGGCTGTCTGCGCGCGCTCGACCGGCTGGCGACGGACAGGTTTCAGGGCGAGGCGGTGCTCGATCTGGGCTGCGGGACGGCGGTGCTGGCCATGGCCGCCGCACGGATATGGCCAGGGGTGATGCTGGCCTCGGATATCGACGCGGTCGCCATCGAGGTCGCCGAGGCCAATGTCGCCGCGAACGACCTGAATGGACGGGTGCACTGCATCGAGGCTGTCGGCCTCGATCATCCGGAGCTGCGCCGCGCCGCGCCGTTCGATCTGATCTTCGCCAACATCCTCAAGGGACCTCTGATCGAGCTTGCGCCGGCAATCACCGAAAGCCTGCGCCCCGCGGGCAAGGTCATCCTGTCGGGGCTTCTTGTTGAACAGGCCGACGAGGTGATCACGGTCTATTCACAGGCCGGCAACATCTTGGAATATCGCGAGGATATCGGCGACTGGACAACGCTTGTGATGTCCCGAACAGCCTGAACGCGGCACAAGAAAAAGCCCTGCATGATCCGTGTCATGCAGGGCTTTTCCTGTGCGGGTCTGCCCGAGCGGGGATGGCCGCATCAGGCTTTGCGCGCCACGGCGTCGATATCGCCGCGCGTCAGGCCGATATCCTCGAGCTCGCGATCCGAAAGACGCGACAGCGCGTTGCGCGTCATGCGACGCTCGTTCCAGACGATGAGTGATGTGGCGATGCGGGACATCAGGCGGTCAAGGCCTGAATGGGCAGTGTGTTTGCGTGTGGGGGCAAGCGTGGTCATGTGACGGGTCCTTGTGCGACGGGTGCGGGTGATCGTTTCTCGTGATGTCGAGCTAGGGGACCGCGATCACGCTCACAAGACAGTAAGTCTGCATAGTCATTATGCATTTTCTGCATGGGTCGACGCCATTTCAAGTATCTGATAATAAATTGTTTTTAAAAAGTCTTGCGCGGGGCGCGCCGGCACGCCGCGCTGGATCGGCAAGATCAAGCCGGTTCATTGAGCAAAATGAAAACGCAGACGCCCCTTGGTGCCTGTTCATGCTTCGTGCTATGACTTTGAAAACAAGAAGCGGCAGGGCGAAAAGATGCGGGTTTTGGGAATCGATCCCGGGTTGCGCAACCTCGGTTGGGGCGTGATCGAGGTGGATGGAAACCGGCTGAGTCATGTGGCCAACGGCATCTGCCATTCGGAAGGGCCGGATCTGGGTGCGCGCCTGCTGTCGCTTTACCAGCAGCTGACCGATATCCTGCATCGCCACGAGCCCACCGAGGCGGCGGTCGAACAGACCTTCGTCAACAAGGACGGCGCGGGCACGCTCAAGCTGGGGCAGGCGCGCGGCATCGCCCTTTTGGTGCCGGCGCAATACGGGCTGAGCGTCGGGGAGTACGCGCCCAACTCGGTCAAGAAGACGGTCGTGGGCGTGGGTCACGCCGCCAAGCAGCAGGTCGCGCACATGGTCGCGGTACAATTGCAGGGCGTCGTCCTTGCCGGGCCCGATGCCGCCGACGCGCTCGCCGTCGCGATCTGCCACGCGCATCATGCGCGGTCCGGGTCCATGCTGGCAAGGGCCGTGGCAAAGGCCGGCGCATGATCGGACGTATCGCGGGCCGGATCGACTACCGTGCAAGCGATCATGTGCTGATCGACGTGCGCGGCGTGGGATACCTCGTCCATTGCTCGGACCGGACCTTATCGGCGCTGCCCGGCGTCGGCGGGCAGACGGCGCTTTATACCGACCTTCTTGTGCGCGAGGACATTCTGCAACTGTTCGGCTTTCCCACGCTGGTGGAAAAGGAATGGCACCGCCTGCTTATGAGCGTGCAGGGGGTGGGTGCCAAGGCCTCGTTGGCCATCCTCGGGGCGCTCGGGCCCGACGGCGTCAGCCGCGCGATCGCCATCGGCGACTGGCATGCGATCACCGCAGCGCGCGGCGTGGGCGCCAAGACCGCGCAGCGCGTGGTGAACGAACTCAAGGACAAGGCGCCCACCGTCATGGCCATGGGGTCCACCCCGCCGCCTGCGCCGGACGCGGCCGAGGCCGGCGAGGTGATCGAGATGGCGGCACCCGCGCCCGCACCGGCCAATGCCGGCGCGCAGGCCGAGGCGTTGTCGGCACTCGGCAATCTGGGCTACGGCCCCGGCGAGGCGGCGGGCGCCATCGCACAGGCGGCATCCGAGGCCCCCGAGGCCGCAACCGCCGATCTCATCCGCGCCGCGTTGCGGCGTCTGGCACCGAAAGGCTAGGCTGTGACAGGTCCCGACCCGACATTGCGGCCAGAGGCACTTCCCGAGGACAGCGACCGCAGCCTGCGCCCCAAGCTGCTGTCGGAATTCATCGGCCAGCGCGAGGCGCGCGCCAATCTTGCCGTGTTCATCGCCTCCGCAAGGCAACGTGGCGACGCGATGGATCACACGCTGTTTCACGGCCCGCCCGGTCTGGGCAAGACGACCCTGGCACAGATCATGGCCCGCGAACTGGGTGTCGGATTCCGCATGACCTCGGGCCCGGTGCTGGCCAAGGCGGGCGATCTGGCCGCGATCCTGACGAATCTGGAACGCAATGATGTGCTGTTTATCGACGAGATCCACCGCCTCAACCCGGCGGTCGAGGAGGTGCTCTACCCCGCGCTGGAGGATTTCGAGCTCGATCTGGTGATCGGCGAGGGGCCGGCGGCGCGCACCGTGCGGATCGAGTTGCAGCCCTTCACGCTGGTCGGCGCGACGACCCGGCTGGGGCTGCTGACGACGCCGCTGCGGGACAGGTTCGGAATCCCGACGCGGCTGCAATTCTACGAGATCGAGGAATTGCACGAGATCGTGCGCCGCAATGCCGCGCTGCTCGATATTCCGACCGACCCGGAGGGCGCGCTGGAGATTGCCCGCCGGGCCCGCGGGACGCCCCGCATCGCCGGCCGCCTGCTGCGTCGCGTGGTGGATTTCGCGGTGGTCGAGGGCGGCGGCCAGATCAGCCGCGCGCTGGCCGACGGCGCGCTCACCCGGCTTGGCGTGGATCATCTCGGCCTCGACGGGGCAGACCGGCGCTATCTGCGGCTGATCGCCGAGGCCTATCAGGGCGGCCCGGTGGGCATCGAGACGATGGCCGCGGCGCTGTCGGAGTCGCGCGATGCGCTGGAAGAGGTGATCGAGCCTTACCTTCTGCAACAGGGCCTCATCCAGCGCACCCCGCGCGGGCGGATGCTGGCGCATGGCGGCTGGACGCATCTGGGCCTGCCGGCGCCCTTGGCCCCTGTGGCCAAGGGGCAAAGTGATCTCTTCGAGGGATGACCCTGCCCGTGGTCCACATGTCGGATTCGGGTATTTGGACCAAGAAGAAACGGTTGCGTCAGGTTTGCGGCTTTGAACGGGCGCTGCTAAGCGGCGCGTGACCCGGAGGTATACCGCATGACCAAAACGCTGAGCCCCGAAGAGATCGAGGCGCTGTTCACCCGCAGCGACGGCACGTTCCTGTGCGCGCGGTGGGGACGGCCCATCGTGCCGGTGGTGTTCGGCGTGGACGACCGGACGCTTGGCATCGTCAAGGGCGCGATCGAGGCGGTGGTGGGCCTGGCGGGCCACAAGATGGCCGAAACCGATCCCGAACTCGGCGCCAACCTGATGGTGTTCTTCGTGCGGGACTGGGCCGAGTTGACCGAGACACCGAACCTGGACCGCATGATCCCGGACCTCGCGCCGCTGGTGGACCGGCTGCAGGCGACGGGGGCGAATCAATACCGCATATTCCGTTTCGACGCGGCGGGCGGCATCAAGGCGTGTTTCGTGTTCTTGCGCATGGATGACATCATGGCGGCAATGGACGCCGAGACGCTGGCGCTCGGGCAGGCCGTGCAATCCCTGCTTCTGTGGTCCGACACCGCATTCACCGGACGCTCGGCCCTCGCGCAAATGCCTGATGGGACCGTCATTTTACGGCCCGAGATCGG
>JAWLGF010000078.1:0-10283 GCA_041685205.1 Roseovarius sp. | reverse complement strand
CGCACCGCCATCGGCATCCTGATCGTGCAGGACATCATCGCGCTGGTTGTCCTTGCCGTGTGGTCGGGCCAGACGCCCAATATCTGGGCGCTTCTGGTCTTTGCCGTGCCGCTGTTGCGCCCGGCGCTGCACCGGTTGCTGGATTTCGCGGGCCATGACGAATTGTTGGTGCTGATGGGCATGCTGCTGTCGCTCGTCATCGGCGGCATGGGGTTCGAGGCCATGGGCCTGTCGTCGGAGATCGGCGCGCTGGTCATGGGCGTGCTTCTGTCGACCCATGCCAAGGCCAAGGAACTGGGCGAATCCCTCTGGTCGCTCAAGGAGATCTTCCTTGTGGGTTTTTTCCTGCAGATCGGGCTGACCGGGCTGCCGGACTGGGGCGCGATGGTGTTCGCGGTGGCCGTGGGGATCGCGTTGGCGTTCAAGGGTGTTCTGTTTTTCGCGTTGCTGGTGGCATTCAAGCTGCGCGCGCGCAGCGCCTTTCTGACCGCGCTCAGCCTGACGGCCTATTCGGAATTCGGGCTGATCGTGGCCGCCGGCGTTTTGCCGGAATTCCTTGTGCCGCTGGCGATCGCGGTGTCGCTCTCCTTCGTGATCTCGGCGCCGCTCAACCGTTACGCGCATGTGCTGTTCGAACGGTTCGAGACCCCCTTGCGCCGCTACGAGCGCGACACGATCCATCCCGACGAGCAGCCCAAGGAACTAGGTGATGCAAATGTGCTGATCTTCGGCATGGGCCGCACCGGCAGCGCTGCCTACAATCAGGCCGAAGCGCAGGGGCTGCGCCCCATCGGCCTCGACGCGGATCAGTACAAGGCCGCGGCGCATCAAGAGGCCGGGCGCAATGTCCTTTTCGCCGATGCCGAGGACAGCAATTTCTGGCGCAGTTGCACCTTCGACGGGATCGAGGCGGCGATCCTCGCAATGGACGATCTCGAGGCCAAGCTGATTGCCGCACGGTCCTTGCGGCAGCGCGGCTTTGACGGGCCGATCGTGGCGCATGCGCTGCACGACTCGCATATGGAGCAAATCCGAGAGGCAGGCGCCGATCATACCTATCTGACCATGACGGAGGCCGGTGTGAGCCTGGCCCAGCAGACCGCGAGAGCGATGAACGCGGTCTGAGCGGGCACTGGACAATCCCCGAAAATCCGGGTTGGGTCGCGCGCAAACGAGGAGGAGCCGCATGACCACCGCATTGATCACCCATGACGATTGCCTTGCGCACGAGACACCGCCCGGCCATCCCGAACAGATCGCCCGGCTGCAACATGTGCTGGCCGCGCTGAAGGGCAAGGATGTGACCCGCGTGACCGCGCCGCTGGCCGCCGAGGACGATCTGTTGCGCGTACACCCCAAGGCCCATATCGAGGCGATCCGCGCGGCCGCCCCCGAAGAGGGCTTGGCGCCGCTCGACGCGGACACGTGGATGTCGCCCGGCTCGCTTGCCGCCGCCCACCGGGCGGTTGGCGGCGCGCTGCGCGGCGTCGATCTGGTGCTCTCGGGCGAGGCGCGCAACGCGTTTGTCGCGACCCGTCCGCCGGGCCACCATGCCGAGCGCGAGACGCCGATGGGGTTCTGCCTGTTCGGCACCGTGGCGGCGGCGGCGAAACATGCGCTGGACCATCACGGGCTGAGCCGCGTCGCGGTCGTCGATTTCGATGTGCATCACGGCAACGGCACGCAGGACCTGCTGGAGGACGAGCCGCGCGCGCTGTTCGCCTCGTCGCACCAATCGCCGCTCTGGCCCGGCACGGGGGCGGCGCACGAGACCGGGCCGCATGGCACGATCGTGAACGTGCCGCTGGCCCCGCGCACCGGCAGCGACGGCTTCCGGCGCGCGTGGGAGGACACGGTGTTTCCGCGTGTCCGCGCGTTCCGGCCCGAGTTGATCCTTGTTTCGGCCGGGTTCGACGCGCATCGTGCCGATCCGCTGGCCGAGCTGATGCTGGAGACGGGCGATTTCGCATGGGTCACCGAGCGGCTGTGCGATCTGGCCGATGAGCTGTGCGAGGGACGGCTGGTGAGCAGCCTCGAAGGCGGCTACGATCTGGATGCGCTGGCCGAAAGCGCGGCAGCGCATGTCGATGTGCTGATCGCGCGCGGTGCGGCCTGACGCAACCGAAGACGCGTCCCGGATGGGCGCGGCCCCTTTCGCATCGTCGACAATCGCGGTATGACGCAGTTCGATCCCTGCGCAGGAGGCCGGATAAACATGGGTTACAGAATCGCCGTCGTCGGTGCCACGGGCAATGTGGGCCGCGAAATGCTGAACATCCTTGCCGAGCGCGAATTTCCGGTCGACGAGATTGCGGCGCTTGCCTCGCGTCGGTCACTCGGCACCGAGATAAGCTTTGGCGACCGGACGCTCAAGACGCAGGACCTCGACACGTTCGACTTCACCGGCTGGGACATCGCGTTGTTCGCTATCGGCTCGGACGCGACCAAGACCTATGCGCCCAAGGCCGCCGCTGCGGGCTGCGTGGTGATCGACAACTCGTCGCTTTACCGCTACGACCCTGACGTTCCGCTGATCGTGCCCGAAGTCAACGCCGATGCGGTGGTGGGCTATTCCAAAAAGAACATCATCGCCAATCCCAACTGCTCGACCGCGCAGATGGTTGTGGCGCTGAAGCCGCTGCACGACCGCGCCAGGATCCGCCGCGTCGTGGTGTCGACCTACCAGTCGGTCTCGGGCTCGGGCAAGGAAGGTATCGACGAACTCTGGGATCAGACCAAGTCGGTCTACAACCCGACCGACGATTACCAGGCCAAGGTTTATCCCAAACAGATCGCCTTCAACGTGATCCCGCATATCGACGTGTTTCTGGAAGATGGCCAGACCAAGGAAGAATGGAAGATGGTCGCCGAGACCAAGAAGATCGTCGACCCCAAGATCAAGGTCACCGCGACCTGCGTGCGCGTGCCGGTCTTCGTGGGTCATGCCGAGGCGATCAATATCGAGTTCGAAGACCATCTCGACGAGGCCGAGGCGCGCGACATCCTGCGCGAAAGCCCCGGCATCATGGTGATCGACAAGCGCGAGGATGGTGGCTATGTCACGCCGATCGAGTGCGTCGGTGATTTCGCCACTTTCATCAGCCGCATCCGGCAGGATCCGACCATCGATAATGGCATCAACCTGTGGTGCGTCAGTGACAACCTGCGCAAGGGCGCGGCCCTGAACGCCGTGCAGATTGCCGAAACGCTCGGTCAGCGGATCCTGAAAAAGGGCTGAGTTCCCGCAAGACATCTGAAGCCCCGGTTTTGGTTGAGAAAGCCATTGACCCGGCGTGGATGGGACACCGCCCTGGATCATTGCCTTGCAGGCAGTGATCCATCCGCGAATGTGCGTGCAGAGCCCTGCGAGGCATCGACGAAGACCGTCGGTCAGACACCATAACGTGAGACACGGCCGCCCTCTGCGACCGCTCGGCATCGAGCGGCTCACCTCAATGATCGTCCTGACTGCCCTTGGGAAAGCGACACGTAACCCGGGACTACCCGGAAAGGAGTCGAGACTGTAGACTGGGCGAGTGCCACGACGGAAATCCGTCCCTGCAATGCGTGCAGGGTCGATGGCCAGCCCGGATCAGAGAGATTTGAGATGACGACCGAAAAGCAGGCGGCGTTTACCACGGGTCGCATCATGCGTCACGTATCGGTCTCGTCTTTCACGGCCAGTATCGGCCTGATGGCGATCTATGCGGTCGATCTGATCGACCTGATATTCATTTCGATGCTCGGACATGAGGTGTTGGCGGCGGCGGCGGGCTATGCCAGCGCCCTCATGTTTTTCACCAGCGCTATCAATATCGGGGTGTCGGTCGCCGCGGGGGTCCTGGCGTCGCGCTCAATCGGCTCGGGCGACACGCTGGAGGCCCGAGAATATGCCACCAGCACGGCGATGTTTTCCGTGGTGACATCTGTCATCATACCTTTGATTCTACTGTCAAACATAGAGTTCTTCCTGGGGCTGCTTGGTGCCGAGGGCCACGTGGCCCAACTGGCTGCGACCTATCTCTGGATCATCATTCCGTTTACCTGGGTATCGGGGCTGTCGATGGTCACGGTAACGGTCCTGCGAGGCTATGGAGAGACCCGGATGGCGATGTACCCGTCGCTTTTCGGGGCCGTAACCAATGCCGTGTTGGACCCGATCCTGATCTTTGGTCTGGACATGGGCATGGAGGGTGCGGCCTGGGCGACGGTGGCGGCCCGGTTCGTGACGCTCGGCTTCGCCCTTTACCCGGCGATGCGCCGCCACAACGCTTTCGTGTCACCAAAACTCAGGCTGCTCTGGCGTGATTACCAGCCGGTTTCATACTTCGCCGTTCGGGCTGTTCTGACAAGCGTGGCCACGCCGATTGGCACCGCGATCGTGACCCGTGAAATGTCGAAATTCGGCTCCGAGGCAGTCGCCGGCATGGCGGTGATCGGCAGGCTGACGCCGGTTGCATTCTCGGTAATCTGGGCACTTCCGGGCGCCTTGGGGCCAATCATCGGCCAGAATTTTGGCGCCGGCAACATGGACAGGGTCAAGACGGCTTATCTCGACGCTCTCAAGTTTGTTGCGATTTATGTGATGTTCATCACCTTGGTCTTGCTGGCCTTTCGTGGCCCGATTGCCGGGCTGTTCGGCGTCGAGGACGTGGCAAGGTCACTGATTTTCCTCTTCTGCTTTCCATTGGCGCTTGCGTATTTCTTCAACGGCGCGATTTTTGTCGCCACCGCCTCATTCAACACGCTGGGCCGCCCGTCTTATTCGACATGGGTGAGTTGGGGTCAGAACACGCTGGGCATTTGGCCGTTCGTCGTCTTTGGGGGCATGCTGCTCGGCGCGCCGGGAGTGCTGATCGGGCAGGCTGTCGGGAGCGTCGTATTCGCGTCGATCGCGATATGGCTGGGCTGGCGGTTGATCCACAACCCGCCGGATGATCGCGGGTTGCACCGTTACAATCACCCTTTGTTTGGCCATGGCAACCTTATTGCGCATACCTTGCGCAAACATGCGGGGCCCCGATGACCCGGCCAGAGCCATGCCAGCGGCGCCTTCAGGATCACGTTTCGTGGATTGACCCGAGCCCGACGGGCACCCTAGGATACGGGGCCGATGGAATTTATCACTGAAAATCACCTCATAGAGGCCGTTGGCTGGCTCGCTGCGGTTTTCAAACTGGTCACCTTCTCAATGCGGTCGATGATTTCATTGCGTCTTCTCGCGATGGCGTCGTCTGCCTGCTTTATCATATATAGCGGTTTGTTTGAGATCTGGCCGTTACTGGCGATCGAACTCGTCTTGCTATCCGTCAACGCCTACCGCCTTTATGAGATCATCGCACTGCGCAGGTTGGTCACGCATATGACGGACGAGTCGGAGCCGGATTTTTCCGCCGCCATGGCGTATGGCAAAAAACGTGTTCTCCAAGCTGGTGATGTCCTTTTCCAAAAGGGCGATCCGGTCGACAGTCTCTATTACCTGGCCAAGGGTCAGGTCGAAATCGCGGATCAGAACGTATCCGTGGCCGCGGGGAATATTTTCGGCGAGATGGCGTTCTTCAACAAGACTGCCACGCGATCGGCGACGGTTCGATGCGCGGAGGATACGGTTGTTTACGAGCTCGACGAGAAGCGCTTTACGCGCTTGCAGTATGAAGACCCCGAATTCGCCATGGCCGTGATGCGCACGGTTACCAAGCGGCTTGTCGCGAATGCCGCGCAAACGCCCGAGGCCCACTCGGGGTAATGACGGGTGATGCCGAGACCCGAGGAAAGACGTCTTCGCGTCGGCGCAGTGCGCAACAGCTACATCCAAGGCACATTCGAGGCCGCGGCGCGGCGGGTCACGCCCCTTGAACTCAGGCGTCGCCGCCGACGGCTGGCGGCAGACGGGCGCGCGGCGTGGCGAGGATATGCTATCCCGCGCCGCGCCCAATGCCGATCGAAGCTACCGCCAAGATGCGACCAAAGGCGGGATCATTGAAGCGGTAAGGTTTCGCATGGCAATCGTTCTGTCGGCCGTAGGACCGGTCTCGGGGTCTTTATCGGCTGGCGGATCTTGGTCGAAATGTCCACTGGCATCATGCCTGCGGCTTGGCACCGCGAGGCGGCACGCGGCTGGCCGAGTGGATCTGGCTTCCGCGCACCGCGCCTCTGACACCTGTCCCATGGGTGCTGTAATACCTGACCGACCGCCGCCGTGCTGACGCCGGCTCGTGCCCCGGGAAATGGTGTAGGAACTGGCGTCCACCTGCTTCTTCATGGCTGGTGTTGCTCGCTCACTGAGCGGCGGTCTTTGCCGTCTCGGGGTCATCCTTGCATATGGCGGTCAGCTTTTCCAGCGGCATGTAGCGACGCGATACAGCCCACTCATCATTTTGCTCCAGCATTAGCGCGCCCACGAGCCGGATGACGGCGTCGCGGTTGAGAAAGATCGCGACGACATTGATCCGCCGCTTGATCACCCGCTGCACGCGCCGCAGGCCTCGGCGTGTGAGTGAGCGCAGGACGCCCGACCAGAAGGTCTCGGCCTCCGAGGGTATGACCGTGATCCCCAGGATATCGCGCCGCCCGTCCGTGTTGACCGCCACGGCTACGATCATCGACCTCGAGACGATGCGCCCGCCGTCGCGCAGCTTCACATAGGTGGCTTGGAGCCACAGAAATGGCCAGTCGCCCTTCAGAGGTCGGTTCAGGAACGCCTGCACCCGCTCGTCGTTCGCCATCGGTCTCGAACGCATGGCGACGCGATGGCTCACCCTCGCAGAGCCGCGACACCCGGCGACCTGCCCCTGATGCTTCGTGCGTCATGACCAGAGCTTGCAAGTCGCTCATGCCCATCTGCATATAGGTAAAAAGCCTGTCGGTCCTCCTGTTGCGGAAGGACATGATTTTCGGGAAAAGCCCGACACTTCACAGGTTCATGCGGGCGCCGTGTCGCTCTGTTACATCCGAAGACGACAAGGAGGCGACCATCCGCTTTTCCGTTACCATCACTCTCATTCTCGTGCTGTCGGCGGTGGGGCTGACCTACGAGATCGCCGCCGGCCGTGTGCTCGCGCCCTTCTTCGGCACCTCGCTGCTGACCTGGACGACCGTGATCGCGACGGTGCTGGGCGGGTTTTCGCTGGGCAGCGCGCTTGGCGGGATCGTGGCGGAACGGCAGCGTGCCGCAGCCTTGCGCACCGTCCGCAGCGCGCTTGTCGCGACGGCGGTCCTGATGGCGGTGTCGCCGACGCTGCTTGGCCTCGTGCATGCCTGGGGCGTGCGGGGCACGGGTGGCATGATCCTAAGCGTAATCGTCGTCTTCTTTCCGGCGTCCGTCTGTGTGACCCTGCCGTCGCCCCTGCTCGCGAAACTCGCCATCGAGGCGCGGCCGGGCCGGGAAGGGTCGTCGCTGGGTTTCGTGCTGGCCGCAGGCTCGGTCGGGGCAATCTTCGGGGCTATCCTCGCCGGGTTCGTGACCTTGCCCCTGATCGGCTCGACAGCGACATTCGCGGCCTGCGGGGCTGTGGCGCTGCTCTGCCTGCCCTTCGTGCGCGGCGGCCAGCCGCGCAATACCGGCGTGACCATCGCGGCCGCGGGTTTTGTGACCTTTGCCGGTCTCGCCGGATCGCCGGCCTGCCAGTACGAATCCGGTCTGTCCTGCCTGCATGTCGTCCAGCGGGGCCCGGAGGTGCGCCTCGTTTCGGACGGCACGGTGCAGGCCGCCGAGCGGGCCGCGCCGGTAGACGCCGACGGTGGTTCGGTCGAGCTTGTCCTGAGCTATACCGAGTGGCTCTGGGCGCGCCTCGACCGCGATCTTGGGCCGGAGGCCTCGGTTCTGTTCGTCGGTGGTGGCGGTTACACGCTACCGACAAAGCTGCTCGCGTCGCGGGCCAAGGCACGGGCGGTGGGCGTCGAGATCGATCCGCTGGTGACGAAGGTGGTGCGCAAGCACATGCCGGGCGCCTCGGACATGATCGAGCGGACCGGCCATGACGCATCCGAGGATGACGACGCCGACGGTCGGCTGGGCATCGTTCATGCCGACGGGCGGGTGTACCTGAACGAGACGGATCAACGGTTTGACGCCGCCGTGATGGATGCGTTCTCCTCCGGCTCGGTCCCGGCGCATCTGGTCACGCGCGAGACCTTCGCCCGCCTGCGCGACATCGTGGACGGCCCGATCTATGTGAACCTGCTGGATCGACCAGACGGCCGCCTCGCGCGCGGGGTCCATGCGATCCTGCGCGAGCTTTATCCGCATGTCGAGGCCGTGCAGGGCGAGGTGAACAGGCGCGGCCGGGCCAATATCCTCCTCGTGGCATCCCGCCGACCGCTTGAGCCTCTGGACGGTGCGCGAGACGGCTATGATCCCACCCAGATCTCCGGGGCTCGCGCCTTCACCGATGATCGCGGCTGGATCGGGCATCGATGAATCTGACAAGCGACCCGGTGCCAACCTTCAGGCTACAATGCTTTGCGGAATGCACGCCATTCTTCCTCGCGCCCCGGCCGGACCATAACCCCCGGATCGTCAGGGGTTGGATCCGGCCTGGCGCTTACCGCATCAGGACGACAGGCACCTTGCAACTGCGCACCATCTCGGTCGTGGTCGATCCGATCACGAGGCTTCGGATTCGACTGTGGCCATACGCGCCCATCACGACCAATCCAAAGCTTTCGTCCTCGACCAGCTTGCCAAGCTCCGTTTCCGGTTGCCCCGACAGAACGCGTGTCTGCGCGTCCATGCCCGCCGCCTTGAGCAGCGCCTTGGCATCCTCGAGACCTTTCCTGATCTCGGGCGTCTCGCTGCCGACCGTCACGACAGTCACCGCCAACCCGGCAAAGAGCGGGCTGCGCGCGATATGATCCACCGCCTTCATCGACGAGGTTCCACCGTCATAAGCGACCAGCACGGACCCGATTGGCTGGAACGCCCGTGACGCCACGAAAACCGGCCGGTGGGCCGTGCGGACGATGCGTTCGAGGTTGGATCCGAGATGCCCCTTGGCAAAATCCGCCGCCTCGCCACGCTTTCCGACAAGGATGACACGTGCCTCCGCTTCGATTTCGGAAATCGCCTCGACGATATCGCCATGGCGCAGCCGCGTGGTGATTTCGGTCACGCCATCCTGATCGACGATGGCGCGAGCATCCTCCAGCACCGCACGGCCGCGATGGCTGACAAGCTTGGCACGCTGCGCGTCAAGCTCGGCAAGCTCTTCCATCAGCGTCGAGCGTGCCCCCAGACGTATCGAGCCGGAGAGATCCTGCTTTTCCGGTCCCCCGCGGCGGCCGAGGACATGGATCAGCTCGACCGGCGCATCGGTTCTTTTCGCGATCCAGGCCGCGTGATGACAGACGCTTTCGGAATAGATCGACCCGTCCACCAATGCGATGATCTTGCGTGTCATGACTTTCTGCCTCCCTCAGTGACTCATCAACTTGTCCATCGCGCCGGGCTTGTCATGGATGGCAAGCTTGTCGACGAGGGTTTCGGTCGCCGTATTCATGCCCACGACCTCGACGTCGGCCCCGTCACGACGGAATTTGAGAATCGCCATGTCGAGCGCCTGAACCGAACTGATATCCCAGATATGGGCGCGGCTTACGTCGATCACGACCTGCTCGGGGGCTTCCTTGAAGTCGAAGGCATTCATGAAGTCCTCGACAGAGCCATAGAAAAGCTGTCCCTCGACATGGTATGTACGCACGCGGCCGTCTGAGGTGATTTCGCTCCTGACACTGAAAAGCTGCGCGATCTTGCCCGCGAAGAAAATGCCCGACAGCAGCACGCCCACGAGCACCCCGATGGCAAGGTTGTGGGTATAGACCACGGTGACCACGGTCGCGATCATCACGACCGAGGACGACCGCGGATGGGTTCGCAGCGCCTTGATCGACGACCACGAGAACGTGCCGATCGCGACCATGATCATGATGGCGACCAGCGCGGCCATCGGGATGATGCTGACCAGATCCCCCAGCACGACAACCATGAACAGCAGGTACACGCCCGCCGCGAACGACGACAGGCGCCCGCGCCCGCCGGATTTGACGTTGATGATCGACTGGCCGATCATCGCACACCCCGCCATGCCGCCGATGAAGCCGGTCGCGGTATTGGCGACGCCCTGGCCGATGCACTCCTGGTTGCGGTTCGACTTCGTGTCGGTCAGGTCGTCGACGATGCTCTGCGTCATCAGGCTTTCGAGCAGGCCCACGACCGCCACCGCCACCGAATAGGGCAGGATGATCATCAGCGTCTCGAAGGTCAGCGGGATCTGCGGGATCAGGAA
>JAWLGF010000013.1:0-38869 GCA_041685205.1 Roseovarius sp. | reverse complement strand
GAACATCCCCTCTTCCAGCACCGCACCGGTGCCCGGCCGCCCGTAATGCAGGACATTGGGCGGCGCATGGAACACACGGCCCAGCCCATGGCCGCAGAAATCGCGCACCACCGACATGCGCTGCGCCTCGACGAAAGACTGGATCGCGTGGCCGATATCGCCGAAGGTGTTGCCGGGACGTACCACCTCGATACCCTTCATCAGCGCGTCATGCGTCACCTCGATCAGCCGTTCGGCCTTGCGCCCGAGCTTTCCGGCGACATACATCCGGCTCGAATCGCCGAACCAGCCATCAACGATGACGGTGACATCCACGTTCAGGATGTCGCCATCCTTCAGCACCTTGTCGCCGGGGATGCCGTGGCAGACCACGTGATTGACGCTGATGCAACTGGCATGGCGATAGCCCTTGTAGCCGATCGTCGCGGAGCGTGCGCCAGCCTCCGTCACCCGATCCTCGACAAGCTTGTCGATGGCCGCCGTGGTCTGGCCCACGAAGACGTGATCGGCGATCTCGTCGAGGATCGTGGCGGCAAGCCGGCCTGCCGCATGCATGCCGGCAAAATCGGCCGCCGTATGGATGCGAATGCCCTCGCGCGTGGTGCGTCCACGGTGTTTCTCGCTCACAACTTGCCTCGTCTCGTGATCTCTTTCAGTCGAAATTAAGCATCTTTTCGTCAGAGTACCAGAGGGATACGGTGTCACAGCGCCCCCGTGCCCCTCACCCTGCCAGAAGCGTGGGCAGGATCGTCACGATATCCGGGAAAATCCACAGGATCGCCAGTCCGAACAACTGGATCAGGACAAACGGCAATACGCCGGCATAGATATGCCCCGTGGTGACCGAGGGGGGCGCGACCCCCCGAAGGTAGAACAGCGCGAAGCCGAAGGGCGGTGTCAGGAACGAGGTCTGCAGATTCACCGCGATCATGATGGTCACCCATTTCGGATCGAAGCTGCCACCATAAATCACCGGTCCCACGATGGGGATCGCGATGTAGATGATCTCGAGAAAATCCAGCACGAAGCCGAGGATGAAAAGCACCAGCATCACGACGAGAAACACCTTGAGTTCATCGTCGAAGCTGGTGAGGAAATCCTGGATGTATTCCTCGCCGCCAAAGCTGACCACCGTGAGATTCAGGATCTGGCTGCCGATTAGGATGGTAAAGACCATGCTGGTGACCTTGGCGGTCTCGCGCACAACCGGCGTCAGGATCCCGCCGCTGTAAAGTACCCAACATGCGAAAAGCAGGCCGAAAAGTGCTGCGAGATAGGCGGCATAGGCGACGAGAAAGGCCAGCCAGGTTTCGACACCCGCGGCGTCGCGGCCGATCCGCAGGTCGAAATTGATGCCCAGCAGGATGGCGACAACCACCGCCAGCGTGGCCAGCAGGATGATCCTGGGCGAGCGGTCCTCGTCGCGCAGCTTGCGGTACGCGGCCAGAAGGATGGCCCCGCCCGCCCCGAGGGCTGCGGCGGGCGTCGGGTTGGTGATCCCGCCGAGGATCGACCCCAGCACAGCCACGATCAGCACCAATGGCGGAAAGACCACCCGGATGATATCGTTGCGCGCAAGCCGGATCGCGGCCTGCGCCGTGCCGTAAAGCGCCAGCCCCAGCGGGATCGCCAGCAAAAGAACCGTCTGTCCCGGCGAGGCCGAAGGGCGAATGAGCACCGTGTCGACCAGCAGCCCCATCACGATCCCGAGACCGCCGATCAGAAGGGGCACGGGGCTGGCCGACGGGGCCACGCCGCGCGCCAGCGACAGTGTCAGGGCCAGCATCACCATGATCGTCGCCACGCCGGCACCGATGGGCGCCGCGTCGTCCTCTGCCCGAATGTCAGACTCGGCCATCTGTTCAAGCGTCAGGCGCGCGCTTTCCTCGGTTCCTTCGGATCCGTCGATCACCGCCTGTTCCTCGACGGCGGCGTCCCAGGCAGACTGGCCGTGCAGATCGATCATCGACTGCTTGCACTCTTCGCTGACATTGGTGCGCAGCGGCACGCTCTCGCGCGCGTCGGTGAAAGTTGACGCCGTCAGATCCTGTGACCCGACGACGCCGAGCGACCCAAGCGCCATGACCCCGGCGATCAGCGCGACCGGCACGCCCAGGCACCACGTCAAGCTTTCGCCGCGGGTGACAGGCTCGGAGCCGCCGCTGCTGGCGTATTGCACGGCCGGGGCCCTGGAGGGGTTCACCAGCGCGTAACCGAAAGCGTAAAGGGCATAGAGCAGCACCAGCAGGAGTCCCGGCAGAATTGCGGCCTCGAACAGCGTGCCGACCGACACGACTGCCGGTTCCCCCAGATAGGTCAGCGCGTCCGAGCACCCCGCGGCCTGTGCGCGGTCCTCCTGCGCCGTCGAATAGAGATCGCCCGCCAGCGACCCCAGAAGCACGATCACGATCGAGGGGGGAATGATCTGCCCCAGCGTACCGCTGGCCGCGATCACGCCGGTCGAGAGCTGCGGCGAGTAGCCGGCGCGCAGCATCGTCGGCAGGCTCAACAGGCCCATGGTCACGACCGTCGCGCCAACGATGCCCGTCGAGGCCGCCAGAAATGCGCCCACGACAACGACCGAAACCGCGAGGCCGCCGGGCAGCGGGCCAAAGACCCGTGCCATCGTGGTCAGAAGGTCGTTGGCAATGCGCGAGCGTTCCAGCGTGATCCCCATCATCACGAACATCAGCACGGCCAGCAGCGTCTCGATCGAGGCGCCCGCCAGCACCCGCTCGTTGATGCGGTTGGCAATGAACGACATGTTCCGGTCGAGCGCCATTTCCCAGCCCTGCTCGAAAACAGGCTGGGCGATGCGCGGGAGATCCGGGTATCGGAAGATCGAGATCGCGTCGGACCGCACCCCGCTGGCCACGAGCGCGTCGAACGCCTCGCTTCGGGTGTCGATGGCCTGATGCACGAGCAGCCCCGCGCTGTCGAGCGCGGCCATGATCGCAAAGGACACCACCCCCGCCCCGCCGATGGCAAAGGCCACCGGGAACCCCGACAGGATGCCGCCGAAAAGGCACAGGAACACGAGGATCAGGCCGATCTCGACGCCATCAAGTCCGAATAGCATGCTGTCGCGGTCCTTTACTGCGTGAGGTCGCGGGGTGTTTCGGCCGACGCGGACATGTCCCGATCCAGATGCTTGCCCGCGCTTTCGGGGCCCTCGCGCCATTCCAGCCACGACCGCCAGAAGACCGCGCAGGCCTGCAGGAAGATCATGCCGGCCAAAAGCACCATCAGCACCTTGAAGAGGAAATAGGCATTGAAGCCGTTGGGACTGAAGCTGATCGTCTCGACATTCCAGCGCAGCGCGCGGGATTTCATCATGATCCGGTCAAGCGACTCGGACGCCGACGGTTTCGGCGTGATCAGGTGCCGCCACATGAAGAACCAGCCGTAAACCCAGATAAGGATCGCCATAGGCATCATGAACAACAGGCTGCCCACCATGTCGATCCCCTTCCTGGTGCGATGCCGCACCCGCGCGTAGATCAGGTCGACCCGCACATGGCTGCCTTGCGTGAAGGTGTAGGAGCAGCACAGCGCAACCACGATCGCGTTGTAAAGCTTCAGTTCCTCGGACCACCAGCTCATGTCGAATTGCAGCGGAATCCCGACGCCCAGCACGATCTCGGTGCGCGCGAAAATACGCTGGAGGAACACGATGACAAGCTGCTGGATCACCATGATCAGCCCCGCCCAGGCCGCGATGCGCCCGACGGTGTTGGCAAAGCCTTCAAGGCCGCGCACGCAGCCCCAGAGAAAACGGGTGTGCCAGAGGCCGATGGCGGTGATCGCCAGAAAGACGGTCATCACCACGAAGAAGAGTTCCGCCGAGCCGCCGTAGTAGACAACGCGCGAGATCGCCTCGGGATCGGACCAGTCGAGCCACGACGCCGGATGACTGAGAGCATAGGCGAGGTTGTAGACCGCCATGCCGATATTCTGGACGAGCGACATCAGCCCGGCGCCAAGCGCGGCGATCAGGTCGATCAGGCCAGGGCCGCTGTCGTTTTCCATGAAACTCTCCTGCTGGAGGGCACGGCGATTGTCCCGTGCGCCGCGCTCAGGCCGACCCCGTCCCGGTCGGGCCGGGGTCCCGGGTCAGGGCCCGGTCAGATGCCGACCACGCGGTTACGCTGTCTCGCGAACGCGCCCTCGGACACGCTGCTCCACGCGGCCGAGCTGCGCAGCGATGCCATGTAACTGTCATGGCAGTCCTTGTAGAGCGGATCGTCCATCGGCTCCTGCACCACCTCCTCGGACGCGGCGCCGAAGGCGTCCCAGACACTTTCGGGGAATTCCATCAGCTTGACCCCACCTTCCTGCAGGCGTTGCAGCGCGGCCGAGTTGTTGGCCATGAATTGCGACATCGACCAGATATTGGCGGCCTGCGCCGCGTGGCTGACGATGGATCGCTGCGCGGATGTCAGGCTTTCATAGACGTCGAGGTTGAAAGTCAGGTTGATGTTCGGACCCGGCTCGAAGAACCCGGCTGTGTAATAGATGTCGGTGATCTCCTGAAAGCCGACCTTCTCGTCGGCCCAGGGACCGATCCATTCGGTTCCGTCGATGGCGCCAGACGAGAGCGCCTGATAGACCTCGGATCCCGGCAGGTTCTGGACGCTCGCGCCCAGCTTGCCCAGCACCTGGCCGCCCTGCCCCGGCATGCGGAAGCGCAGCCCCTCGAAATCGTCGGGGCTGTTGATCTCCTTGTTGAACCAGCCGCCGGCTTGCGGGCCGGTATTGCCCGCCGGAAAGCATTTGAGCCCGAAGATGCCGTAGAGTTCGTCGGCCAGTTCGCGCCCCTCGGCATGATAGAACCAGTTCCCGTATTCCTGAAACGTCATGCCGAAGGGCACCTGACAGAAGAACGACAGCGCCGGGTGCTGACCCAGGAAATAGTAATCGGCCGAATGGTACATATCGGCCTGCCCGGCCGATACGGCATCGAACACCTCGAACGGCCCGACAAGCTCGTCGGCGGCTTGCAGATCGATCGTGATCTCGCCGTCGGACATGTCGGTGATCGCATCCGCGCAGTATTGCGCGGCGTCATGCACCCCGGCCATCCCGCGCCCCCATGTGGTGACCATGGTCAGCGTGCGCCTGCCTTGCGCAAGGGCGGGCGCGGCAAGCGACGTGGCCGCGGCGGCGGAGCCCCCGAGCGTGGCGTTCTTCAGGAATTTACGGCGATACATCAATGTCTCCTCCCATTTGGCTGTCTGTCGTGACCGTTCCGGCACGGCGCCCCGTTCGTCGATCGAACTCTAGCGGCTGAGCGCGCGGGCGCAACTCCCGTTGCCCGTCCTGGTCCGGGGTCGGCGCCAGAAATCTTCCGGTCCCGCAGGCCGCATCCCCGCGTCCGGCCGCGACCGTCTCGTCGTATGGCGACCGGGCCTCGCCGGACGGCCCACCCAAAACGGGACCTGTCAAAAGAAAGCCCTCCTGCGCAACAAATGAAAAGTTTTCAGGACTTGCAACGACATTTTACCTGCCAATTCAGCTTGACGCCCTGGACGCGCGGATTTAAGTACCGCAACGTGAAAAGGGAATGCGTCGTGAACACACGGGTACACATCGTAGACTGCTTGCGCATGGACCAGTGACGGGCGCCAAAACGTCACCCCATGCGCCCCCGTCTTGGATCGGGGGCTTTTTTATGCAAAACGACATGACGTCAGATTACGGAGCCAGAAGCACATGACACGTCAGATGACCGGAGCGAAAATGGTGGTCCAGGCCCTCAAGGATCAGGGCGTGGACGTCGTGTTCGGATATCCCGGCGGTGCCGTGCTGCCGATTTATGATGAGATCTTTCAACAGAATGGGATCCGCCACGTACTGGTGCGCCATGAACAGGGCGCAGTGCATGCTGCCGAGGGCTATGCCCGGTCGACCGGCCGACCGGGTGTCGTTTTGGTAACTTCGGGGCCCGGTGCGACGAACGCCGTCACCGGACTGACCGATGCGCTCATGGATTCCATTCCGCTGGTGGTGCTGACCGGACAGGTGCCCACGTTCATGATCGGCACGGATGCGTTTCAGGAGGCCGACACGGTGGGCATCACCCGTCCCTGCACCAAGCATAATTGGCTGGTCTCGGACACGGAGGTCCTTGCCGACACATTGCACCAGGCGTTTCACGTGGCCACCTCGGGGCGTCCCGGGCCGGTGCTGGTGGACATCCCCAAGGACGTGCAATTCGCGAGCGCTGATTATGTCGCGCCGTCCAAGGCCCGCACGCATCACTACCAGCCGCAGGTCAAGGGCGATATCGAGGGCATCACGGATCTTGCCGCCGCCATCGAAAAGGCCAAGCGCCCGATCTTCTATACAGGCGGCGGCGTGATCAATTCAGGCCCGGAGGCCAGCCGCATCTTGCGCGAACTGGTCGCGGCCACGGGCATTCCCATCACCTCGACGCTGATGGGTCTGGGCGCCTATCCCGCCAGCGGGCCGAACTGGCTGGGCATGCTGGGGATGCATGGTCTTTACGAGGCCAACATGGCGATGCATGACTGCGACCTGATGATCAATATCGGCGCGCGGTTCGACGACCGGATCACAGGGCGGCTGGATGCGTTCAGCCCGGGCAGCACCAAAGCGCATATCGATATCGACCCGTCGTCGATCAACAAGGTCATCAAGACCGACATCCCCATCGTCGGCGATATCGCCAATGTGCTGGGCGATCTGCTGGAGGTCTGGAAGGCGCGCGGCGGCAAGACCAATCGCGAGGCCATCGCCAAATGGTGGACCAAGATCGAGGAGTGGCGCCGCGTCGACTGCCTGAAGTTCAAGCAATCCGGCCCCGTGATCCGACCCCAGCACGCGCTGGCGCGGCTGGAGGCGCTGACCAAGGACGCGGATCGCTACATCTGCACCGAAGTCGGCCAGCACCAGATGTGGGCGGCGCAATACATGGGCTTCGAGGATCCGAACCGCTGGATGACCTCCGGGGGCCTCGGAACGATGGGTTATGGCTTCCCGGCCTCGATCGGCGTGCAGATGGCGCATCCTGATGCACTGGTGATCAATGTCGCCGGCGAGGCGTCATGGCTGATGAACATGCAGGAGATGGGCACCGCGGTGCAGTACCACTTGCCCGTCAAGCAGTTCATCCTCAATAACGAGCGCCTCGGCATGGTGCGGCAATGGCAGGAATTGCTGCATGGCGAGCGCTATTCGTCCTCGTGGTCCGAGGCGCTGCCCGATTTCGTCAAGCTGGCCGAGGCGTTCGGCGCCAAGGGCATATTGTGCGAGGATCCCGCGGATCTGGATGACGCGATCATGGAAATGCTGGCGCATGACGGGCCGGTGATCTTCGACTGCCTCGTGGAAAAGCACGAGAACTGCTTCCCGATGATCCCGTCGGGCGAGCCGCATAACAAGATGCTTCTGGGCGAGAACGCCTCGACCAAGGATGCCATCAAGGAAGGAGGCGCGGTTCTTGTCTGAACCCGGTGGGGGGCTGTCTGCCCCCACGCCCGCACGATCCGTGGGGGGCTCTGCCTCCCACACCCCCCTAGAGTACTTCCGGCAAGATGAAACGTGGCCGCGCAGGCCGAAGACAAGGAAAAAGGCCCATGTCCGCCCTGAAGATCAAGAAAGGCTCGTCCAAGCATTCGGCCTACAACCTGAGGCCGCAATTCTCGGACGTGCAGGAGACGCACACGCTGGCGGTGATCGTCGATAACGAACCAGGTGTGCTAGCCCGAGTGATCGGGCTGTTTTCAGGGCGCGGCTACAATATCGACAGCCTGACCGTGGCCGAGGTGGATCATACCGGACATACCAGCCGGATCACCATCGTCACCACCGGCACGCCGCAGGTGATCGTGCAGATCAAAGCGCAGCTGGGCCGCATCGTGCCGGTCCACGCGGTGCATGACTTGACCGTCGAGGGGCCCAACGTGCAGCGCGAACTGGCGCTGCTGAAGGTCGAAGGGTCCGGCGAAAAGCGGGTCGAGGCGCTGCGGCTGGCCGATATCTTTCGGGCCAATGTCGTGGACAGCACCCTGACCAGTTTCGTGTTCCAGATCACCGGCGCGCCGGAAAAGGTCGACGCGCTCGCCGATCTCATGCGGCCGCTCGGGTTGATCGAGATGGCGCGCACCGGGGTCGCGGCGATCTCGCGCGGGACCTGAGCGGCGCGGAAATCCGCCCGGTCATGTCGCCTTGAGGAAACCCGTGTCGCAGGCGTAGGTGCACAGGCGCGCATGAGCTGGCAGTCTTCCGGTCATCAACCGAACGGGAGATGTCCAGATGAGCCAGACGCTGACAGATCTTGGCCGTGTGCGCGTCGATGTGGCCAGGGCCAACGGGCTGCCAAACGCGCATTATACAGACAGATGCGTCTTCGAGGAGGAAAAGCAGGCGCTGCTGGTCTCGCAATGGGCCGGTCTGGCCGTGGCCGCCGATGTGCCCGAACCGGGCGATGCGAAGCCGCTGGAGTTTCTGGGGCTTCCGCTGCTGCTGATCCGTGACCGCGAGGGCACCGTGCGCGTGTTCCAGAACATCTGCCGCCATCGCGGGATGATCCTCGTGGACGCACCGCGCAAGATCGAGGGGGCGATCCGATGCCCTTATCATTCGTGGTGCTATTCCACGAGTGGCGCGCTGGTCGCCACGCCGCATGTGGGCGGGCCGGGGCACAACACGCACGCAGCCATCGACCGCGCCGATCTGGGCCTTCTGGAAGTGCGCAGCCATATCTGGCGCGATATCGTCTGGATCAACCTGTCGGGCGACGCCCCACCCTTTGAAGAGGTAATGGCCGGCCTGATGGAGCGCTGGCGGGATTTCGATCTGCCTGTGTATCATGGCGGCCATGACAGCCGCTTCACGCTGGAGGTGGCGACCAACTGGAAGCTTGCGGTCGAGAATTATTGCGAGAGCTACCACCTGCCCTGGGTGCATCCCGGCCTCAACAGCTATTCGCGACTGGAGGATCATTACCACATCGAGGCCCCGGGCGAATTTTCCGGGCAGGGCACCATGGTTTACCGCCAGATCACCAACGAGCATGCCGAGACCTTCCCCGATTTCGCGGATGCCGGGGCAAAGTGGAACGAGCAGGCCGAGTATATCGCGGCCTATCCCAATGTGTTGATGGGCGTGCACCGCGATCACGCCTTCGCCATCATTCTGGAGCCGAAAGGCCCCGAGCGCACGATCGAGCATGTCCACCTGTATTACGCGGTCCCCGACAGCGACGAGGGGCTGCGCATGCGCAACGCCCAGCTGTGGAAGTCGGTCTTCGAGGAGGATATCTTCGTGGTCGAGGGTATGCAGCGCGGCCGGCACGCGGCCGGGTTCGATGGCGGGCGGTTCTCGCCGGTGATGGACAGCCCCACGCATTGCTTTCACGCTTGGGTCGCGGGCCGGATCGAGGCGCATCGCGCATCGGAAAGGGCCGCCACGCGGGCGGCGGAATGACCGACCTCGACACGAGGATGCTCGCCGCGCATGCCGCGGGCGACCGGCACGCGCTGATCGGGCTATATGCCGAGGCGGCCGACCGGATGAACGATCTGGATGCCGCGTGTTTCTTCCTGACGCATGCCTATGTCTTCGCGCTGGAGGCGGGCGCGGCAGAGGCCGCGCGCCTGCATGCCCGGTTGAAGGCGCGGGGACGCGAGGCGTAGCGCCGTCGCCGAGGGCCCCTTTTTATTGTTCTGATGCCCCGCCCGCCCTAGACTAGGATCAGGGCCGGTCTTGACACACCGTGGCGGGATCCGGGACGCCATCACGACAAACCCCAAAGGGAGGACCACATGAGACTGACATCATTTCTTGCCGCGCCTTTGCTGCTGGCTGCGCCCGCATTGGCCGAGGACGTGTCCTACGAGGTGGATGGCGAAGCCTTCACCGGCTACCGCGCGCAGGCCGAGGACCCGGCGGGCCTCGTGCTGATCGTGCATGACTGGGACGGGATGACCGATTACGAGCGTCAGCGTGCGGACATGCTGGCCGAGATGGGGTATGACGTCTTCGCGCTGGATCTCTTCGGCGACGACACGCCGACGGACAGCGTCGATCACCGGCGCGCGGCCACCGGGGCGCTGTACGAGGACCGAGAGCGGATGCGCCGGCTTCTGGATGCGGGCGTCGAAGAGGCGCTGTCGGGATCCGAGGCCGAGCGCATGGTCGTCATGGGCTATTGTTTCGGCGGCGCCGCCACGCTCGAGATGGCGCGGAATGGCGGACCCGAGGGCGTGGCGGGATACGCAAGTTTTCACGGCGGGCTCGACACGCCCGAGGGCCAGGGCTGGTCCGGCGACGAGCCGCCGCTGCTGATCCTGCATGGCGGCGCCGACAGCTCGATCACGCTGGAGGATGTCGCGACCCTCGGCACCGAACTGGAAGAGGCCGGAACGGATTACAGAATCGAGATCTATTCCGGCGCGCCGCACGCGTTCACGGTGTTCGACGGCGATCGCTACGAAGAACGCGCCGACACCGAAAGCTGGGAGGCCTTTACCGCGTTTCTTGAGGATCACCTTTCCGACTAGGCCCCGCCGCGCATGAGCGCAACAATCCACCACGCCCGATACTAATGTTGCGCCGACTTGCCCCAGCCCCTTATAGACCGTGCAAGACGGGGCGGAGGCACCGTCTTGCACCCATGAGGGTCCGCGATGATGGCCAAGCAGAAGTCCACGCCCAAGGACAGCCTGTCCGCCCCGCGCTGGCTGGACGAGTTGCGCCCCGGCAGCGAAGGGGCGGGATTCCTCGAAAAGAGCCTGCGCCACAGCCTCATGTTCATTGCGCGACCGTCCACGCGGCTGCTTGTGACCTTTGACAATCTCTCGAACGTCAATGACGGGGATGTCCTGCGCGAGCCGTGGGGGTTCGGGTTTGCGCAGGACACCGGCCTGTCGCACCTGGGCGTGATGGCGCATGTCGGCGACTGGTATCGCGACGCGGATCTGATCGCGCGGTTCGAACGGTTGCGCGACGCGGGTTTCTTTGCCGGCTACGACCGGGTGGTGTTCGCAGGCGTGTCGATGGGCGGCTACGGCGCGCTCGCCTTCGCCTCGCTGGTGCCGGGCGCGCATGTGATCGCGATCAATGCGCAGACGACGCTCGACCCGGAGCGCGTCCCGTGGGAGACGCGCTACGTGACCGGGCAGCGTCAGGACTGGACCCTGCCGCTGTCGGATGCCGCCGCGCTGACGCGGCATCTGGGCCGGGTGAACCTGTTCTACGACCCCTATCACGCGCTTGACCGGCGCCACATGGACCGGCTGGGGGGTGATAACCTGCGGATGTTCAGATGTCGGCATTCCAGCCACAAGACCGCCGTGTTCCTGCGCAAGATCGGTGCGCTGAAGCCGGTGATGGAGCAGTGCGTCTTTGACGAGCTGACGCCGGCGACCTTTTACAGGCTTTATCGCGCGCGCCGCAGCCTGCCGTGGTTCCGCGGCGCGGTCAGCGACTATTTCCAGCGCACGCAGCGCCCGCAGGTCGCCGAGCGATTCGCCCGGCTCTTTCGCGCAGGCGTGCAGGACCAGACGAAGGCCGGCGACATGCCGCGCACCACGCATTCCGCGCCCGCCCCCGGCACACTGCGCCCGGCACGGATCGTCGCGGCCAGGACGGTCGGCGCAGCGATGCCGTCCAAGGACTTGGGCAAGCGCCTGATCGTGACCTCGATGAAGAACGAGGGGCCGTTCATGCTGGAATGGGTGGCCTTCAACCGCGCCATCGGGTTCACCGATTTCCTGATCTACACCAATGATTGCGCGGACGGGACCGACCGCATCGCCGCACGGCTGACCGAGATGGGCGTTGCCCAGCATCGTGAGAACGTCGTCCGCGCAGGCGGGCGTCCGCAGGTGACAGCCCTGAAGGCCGCGCGCAGAGAGCCCGTCTCCAGGCAGGCCGACTGGCTGTGCAGCCTCGATTGTGACGAGTTTCTCAACATCCGCGTGGGCGCGGGGCATCTGGACGATCTCATTGCCGCCGCCGGGGATGTCGACGCAATCTCCGTCTGCTGGAAGCTGTTCGGCAATGGCGGGCATGTGCACTATGCCGATGACCCTGTCATCGAGAGGTTCACGCGATGCTGCTGCGAGCTGGAGTTTCCCAATTACCGGGCGCGGGGCCTCAAGACCCTCGTGCGCAACACGGACCGCTTGGCCAAGCTACGCCTGCACCGCCCCGCCTTTCACCTCGACCGGGGCGACGTGGCCTGGGTGGACGCGGGCGGGCGCCCGTTGCCGGACTCGTATCTGAACCGCGGGTGGAACGCGCATGCGGGGTTCAGCCATGCGTTTGCGCGGCTGCATCACTACGCGGTGCGCTCGGTCGACAGCTTTCTGGTCAAGCGCGACCGCGGCCGCGCGCATCACGTGGGCGACGATATGGGCGTGGCCTATTGGTCGAGCATGAATTTCAATTCGGAGCGCGACACGTCCCTGCATGCCCGGCTGCCCGCGTTGCGCCACGAGCTTGACCGGCTCTTGCAGGACCCCGAGCTTGCACGGCTGCACGGGGCGGCCTGCGACTGGCACCGGGGCCGCATATCGGACCTGCTGAACCGGGACGGCTGGCCCGCGTTCCGCGACGAGATCGCACGCCTCAATGCTGTGCCCGATGCCGTGACGCGGCGCGCGTGACGGACACGAACGGGCCATATGTCGTGGTGCATGGCGGCGTGCACAAGACCGCCACAAGCCACCTGCAATCCATCCTGCAACACAACGCGGCCCGACTGAGAAAACGCGGCGTCCACTACATCCACCACCGGGAGGCCCGCAAGCACTACACCTATCCATGCCAGTTGAACGGTTACGAAAAGCTGGGGCTGAACTTTCGCACGAAGGTGCCGGATGCGGCGCTGGAGGCAAAGGCACGCGCCTTCTTCGGGCAGATTGGGGCCCGGACAGGCGAGCGGATCATCCTGTCGGACGAGAACATGCCGGGGCATTGCGGCCAATGCGTGCGAAGCGGCGATCTCTACCAGCGCCGCGACACGCTGATCCCGATCTTCGCGCGCAACATCCCCTACCCGGTGCGCGAGGTGCATCTGGGGTTGCGCAACTACGCCGATTTCTTCGCGTCGGCCTATGTCGAGTACCTGCGATCAGCCCGCGGTGCGGAGGTTCTGGGCGAGGCGTGCATCAAACGCGCCGTCCTCGACCGCATGCCGGGCTGGCCGGGCTTTGTTGCGGTGGTGCGCGAGGCCTTCCCCTCGGCCCGCCTGATCGTCTGGCGGCACGAGGATTTCGCGGCCCTGTCGGCTCGGATCATCGGCAATCTTTGCGGACCGGGCATCGCGGCCAAAATACTAGAGCGCCCGGCGCGGTCGCGCGGGCGGCCCTCGGCCTCGCATCGCGCGGTGCGCGAATTGCTGTCCGAGGTCGCGCGCATTGGCGGCGAGGCCGCGCTGGCCCGCCGCGCCGAAATCCAGAAGCGGTATCCGCGCGGGCCGGACTGGCCTGGTTACGATCCATGGACGGCGCAGGAACGCGCGCACCTGATCCGGCTCTACGAGCGGGACATCGCCGCGATCCGGTGCCGGGACGACGTGGACCTGCTCGATCCGGGCTGAGGCAACGGACCGGGGGCGCCGACGCGCGGATCAGGCCACGGGGCCGCACACCTGCCGCCATGCCGAGAGGCCACCCGACCGGCTGAAAGCCAGCGCACGGCTTGGCGAGCCACACATCCTGACCTTCCGCGCCAGGTTGGGGTGTGCGGATCGGACATGTCGCATCGACCCATGTGCTGCAGCTCTTCCCAGATGCCGGGCATTTCCAGCCGGTCGATCACCCCGGAATAGCACGGGCTTTCAGGATCCACGTCCCGGGTCCCGAGCCAATCCGGCGTCCGGATGCGGCTGACGGTGTGGATCCCGACCTTTAAGGGCAGTGTCGCGCACGGGGGCGTGAATGCTTTTGCAGGGCTGGCCCAGTGCCGACCGCGCCATGCCATGAGCCCCTCGTTTGCCTTGTCTGATCTTCGTGTCGTTTGAATTTTGCGACGTCCATCCATCTTGACCGATTGGCGCATGATCTGGGACTCGAGCGCGCTTCGTGCCGCTTTGCCGACAAGCAGGCGCTGTCGCTTTTCCGGTGTCCGGTCGGCCACGCCGCGCAAACGGGGGTTTGAAACCGGACATGGCGCGCTTATACCCCAGCAAAACCGCAGTATCGCGAAAGGCCCGCCCCATGCCAAACCCGACCGCCGCCATGCTCGTCATAGGGGATGAGATCCTGTCGGGCCGTACACCGGACGCCAACACGCCTTATCTGGCCACTGAACTGACGCGCGCCGGTGTCGATCTGCGCGAGGTGCGGGTGATCAGCGACGACGCCGACGCCATCGTCGCTGCGGTGCGCGCGTTGAGCGCCGCGTATGACGTGGTGTTCACCTCGGGCGGAATCGGGCCGACGCATGACGACATCACCGCCGAGAACGTGGCGCACGCGTTTGACCGCAAGATCTCGGTACGCGAGGATGCGCGCGCGATCCTCGCGCAGTTCTACGCGGCCCGCGATCAGGACCTGAACGAGGCAAGGCTGCGCATGGCGCGCATCCCCGAAGGCGCCACGTTGATCGACAACCCGATCAGCGCAGCCCCCGGTTTCAGCCTTGGAAACGTGCATGTGATGGCCGGCGTGCCGACGATCTTTCAGGCGATGGTCGCCTCGGTTCTGCCCACCATCACCGGCGGCGCGCCGATCCTGTCGCAATCGCTGGACGTGGCGCGCGGCGAGGGCGACATCGCCGGACCGCTGACCGATCTGGCCGCGCGGTATCCGGATCTGACCTTCGGCTCTTACCCGTTCATGCGCGGCGGCGCGCACGGCGTGAATGTCGTGGTGCGCGGCAGCGATGGCGCGCGGGTCGATGCGGCGATGGCCGACCTGTCGCAGATGCTGGGCGAATGATACCCGGCCCGTGCCGCCTTCAGGCCGCGGCCGAGGCCACGTGGCCGCCCGCCGACATGACAACTCTCGGCCCGGTCACGCTGCGCGAGGGGTGCGGCGGTGGCAAGCGCGTGTCGGCGGCAACGGCGTCTCGGGCGCTTTCGCCCGCAGAGTTGACGCGCGCCGAAGCGGCGATGCACGACCTCGGGCAGGACGCCCTGTTCCAAATCCGCGCAGGCGACGGCGCGCTCGACGCCATGCTCGCCGCGCAACGATACCGCGTCGTCGATCCGACCAATATCCTTGCCGCCCCCGTCACGGCCCTGACCGCGCAGACCCCGCCGCGCGTCACCTGCTTCGAGATCTGGGAGCCGCTGGAAATCATGCGCGAGATCTGGGCCGGGGGCGGCATCGGCCCCGAGCGGATCGCGGTGATGGCACGCGCGGCAGACCCCAAGACCGGGCTTTTCGGACGCCATGACAACCGCCCGGCCGCTGCCGGGTTTGTCGCGACGCATGACCGTGTCGCCGTGGTGCATGCGCTAGAGGTGCATCCCGATCACCGGCGGGCCGGCATGGGCCGCTGGATGATGGTGCAGGCCGCGCATTGGGCCACGCGCCACGGGGCGGATCACGTCGCCGTGCTGTGCACGCAGGCCAACGTGGCGGCCAACGGCCTTTATTCCGCGATGGGTTTTGCGCATGCTGGCGCCTATCACTACCGCCGGAAGGACTGACCCATGACAACGCCCGACCAGACCACCGCGCTCGACCTGCCGATGGTCGCGCCGTTGCCCGACGCCACGCGGCAATATTTCGACATCTGCGAGCAGAAACTGGGTATGGTGCCCAATGTGCTGAAGGCCTACGCGCATGACATCGACAAGCTGAACGCCTTCACCGCACTCTACAACGATCTGATGCTGGGCGACAGCGGGCTGACCAAGCTGGAGCGCGAGATGATCGCGGTCGTGGTCAGCTCGATCAATCGCTGCTGGTATTGCCAGGTGGCGCATGGGGCGGCGGTGCGGCAATTGTCGGGCGACCCGGCCCTGGGCGAGGCGATGGTGATGAACTGGCGCGCGGCACCGCTCGACGCCCGCCAGAACGCGATGCTCGTCTTTGCCGAAAAGGTCACCAGGGCGTCAGCGGAAATCGTCGAGGCCGATCGCGCCAGCTTGCGCGAGGCGGGCTTTTCGGATCGCGACATCTGGGACATTGCCAATGTGGCGGGATTCTTCAACATGACCAATCGCGTGGCCTCGGCCACCGGGATGCAACCCAACCCCGAGTATCACGCGCAGGCCCGATGAGCGGGTGGCGCGCCTGTCTCGTCGCGGCGCTGATCGGGCTGGCGGATGCGGCCCGTGCCCTTGATCTGCCCCTGCCCGACGAGGCGGTCGAGACGGCCGATGTGATGCGCGAGGCCGACACGATCGGACTGCCGATGGGGCCATTCGCCGAGGATGGCGTGCCGCGCCTGCAGCGCGACGCCGATATCCGCAGCCGCGCCTGGCGCCTGCCCGACCGCGGGCGCAGCACCCTGCAGATCCTCGACCCGCTGCGCGCGGCGCTGGAGGATGCGGGATGGGCGGTGATCTATCGCTGCGCCGCCGATGAATGCGGGGGCTTCGATTTTCGCGTCACCCTGCCCGTGCTGCCCGCACCCGACATGTTCGTGGATCTCTTCGATTTCCGCTATCTTCTCGCAACCAGCGGCGAGGGCGACGCGATTGAGCATGTCGCGCTGATCGTCAGCGCGCGGGACGGGCGCGGATATGTGCAGGCCACGCATTTGCGCCCTGCCACCCTGCCCGACCCGCAGCCCCGCGACGAAACCGGCCGCCGCGGCGATGCCGACGCGGATCTCGCAGAGCGCTTGCGCCGAGACGGGCGAGCCGTGCTCGGGGGGCTGGATTTTGCGTCCGGGGCCGACGCGCTTGCGGACGGGCCGTATGACAGCCTTGCCGCGCTGGCCGGGATATTGCGGGCGCAGCCGGATCTGAGCATCGCGCTCGTGGGGCATACTGACGACGAAGGCGCGCTCGATGGCAATATCGCGCTGTCGCGCGCCCGCGCCGAGGCGGTCCGCGACCATCTGATCGACAGCCACGGCACAGCACCATCCCGGATCGTCGCCTATGGCGTTGGCTATCTCGCGCCGCGCGCCGCGAATGATACGGAAACCGGGCGCGAGCGCAACCGCCGGGTCGAGGTCGTGGTGGTCTCGGGCCCCTAGTGGCGCGCGGCAAGCGGCGCTTGCACGACAGCCCCGGCAGGTCTAGATTGAGCGCAACTTGAAATGGAGGGCGTGTCCCATGGCGCCCAAGCGTCCCGAAAGTGCGGGCGCATTCCCTAACCCGGTCGAGGGCCCCGCACTGAGCCTCCCGGATCATAGGCCGCTCTACGCGGCGCTGGATCTGGGCACAAACAGCTGTCGCATGCTGATCGCCCGTCCGGAGGGCGCTCAGTTCAAAGTCGTGGACAGCTTTTCGAAGACGGTGCAGCTTGGCCTCGGGCTGGAGCGGTCGGGACGCTTGTCGCGCGCCTCGATATACCGGACCATCCAGGCGTTGCGCGTCTGCCGGCAGAAACTGCGCCGGCACAAGGTGGACCACATGCGGCTCGTGGCGACCGAGGCCTGTCGGCGCGCTGCCAACGGCATGGATTTCATGCGCAAGGTCGAACGCGAGACGGGGCTGAAGCTTGACATCATCACCCCTGAGGAAGAGGCGTGTCTGGCGGTGGTGTCCTGCGCGCCGCTGGTGAGCGCGCGCACAGAACAGCTTCTGGTGGTGGATATCGGCGGCGGCTCGACAGAGCTTGTGTGGATCGACCTGCGCGACGTGCCCCCAGTGGAACGCAGGCGCGCCATCGCGCGCATGCATCTGGGCTTCCAGAGCAATGATGGCGGGCCGATGGCCAAGGTCGTGGACTGGATCAGCGTGCCGCTGGGGGTGGCCACCCTGCGCGATCAGTTCCACGACGTGATGGAAGACAGCGCACGCTTCGCGCTGATGAGCTGGTTTTTCGAGGAGAACCTCGCGGAATTCGCCCCCTACAAGGACGAACAGAAACGCGAGGGGTTCCAGATCATCGGCACCAGCGGCACCGTGACGACCGTGGCCGCAAGCCATCTGGGCCTCAAGCGCTACGACCGCAACAAGGTGGACGGGCTGACCATGACCAGCGACGAGATTGACAAGGTGATCCGCACCTACCTGAGCCTCGGCCCGGCCGGACGGCGCAGCGATCCGCGCATCGGTCACGACCGGCAGGCACTGATCATGTCCGGCGCCGCAATCCTGCAGGCGCTTCTTCGGTGCTGGCCGACAGACAGGTTGTCCGTGGCCGACCGGGGTCTGCGCGAGGGGATGCTTTACGCGCAGATGGCCACGACAGGGGTTCTGATGGACGGGACGGACAGATGACCAAGGGACCGGATGGCAAGAACACCTCGGGCCGCGGGCAGCGCGATCTGACGGTCAAGGTCAAGACGGCCCGGGGGCGGCGCGCATCGTCCACACGCTGGCTGCAACGGCAGCTCAACGACCCCTATGTGAAACGCGCGCAGGCCGAAGGCTATCGCGGGCGCGCGGCCTACAAGATCATGGAGCTTGACGACAAGTTCCGCTTTCTTGTGCCGGGTGCACGCGTCGTCGATCTGGGCTGCGCGCCGGGCGGCTGGTGCCAAGTGGCCGTGCCGCGCGTGAACGCGCTCGGCGACAAGCGCGGCAAGGCCCAGGGTCGTATCCTCGGTCTCGATCTGCAGGAGGTCGAGCCGATCGCGGGCTGCGAATTGCATCAGCTCGACTTCATGGAGGATGTCGCGGATGACCGCGTCAAAGCCTGGCTGGGCGGCCGCGCCGATGTGGTGATGTCGGACATGGCTGCGTCATCCTCGGGCCACAAGCAGACCGATCACCTTAGAATCGTGGCACTTTGCGAAGCCGCCGCGTATCTGGCCTTCGACGTGCTCGACGAGGGCGGAACCTTCGTGTCCAAGGTCCTGGCGGGCGGGGCCGAGGGCGAATTGCAGACACTGCTGAAACAGCGCTTCACCAAGGTCGCGAATGTCAAGCCGCCCGCGTCGCGCGCCGACAGTTCCGAAAAGTTCGTGGTGGCGACCGGGTTTCGCGGCTGAGCGGGCCACGAGGCCGATGGGCGCCGTCAGCGGCGCCGAAACGCGCGGACAGTCGGCACCCGGCGATATCCAGCCGTGTCGCGTGTGGGTTCGCGCGCACCCGACGCGCTGCGCCAGGCCTTTTTGTCCAGCAGTAGGTCGCAGGCACGCAGCACGTCCTCGCGCGCCTCATGCGTCCCGATCTCGTCCAGTTTCCGCATCAGCATCGGCCTCGAGAGCCGCGTGACACCTTCGATCTCCGTCAGGTACGCCGCTGCCATCTCGACCAGATCCGGCAGTCCCGCGATCCCCGTCCGGGCGACGAATGTGGCGAAATCGTTCGGGATGGCCTCGGGCGGTCCGGCTTTCGCCTGCGGCGGGTCCACGCGCGTGTCCGGTCCGAGCCGGAGCAGACCGGACATGCGATCCGGCGTCCGGGTCGCGGCAAGGGCCGCGCGGGCGTGCTGGATCGCCGTACGGCGCCGGCTGGAGGCCGGGATTTCAAGCTGCATGTCGATCTCGGCGAAGATGCGCGACAAATCGCCCAGCGCCGATCCGGGAACAGTATCCAGCCGTTCCAGCGATGCCTCGGGGGACCGCGAATCGCATCCTTGGTCGGTGTCGGGCGCGGCGCCGGGCCGATCCGTCGCCACCTTCACCGGCACGGCCCGCAAGAGGATCCCGTCCGCGCATACCTGCACCTCGACGCTGTCCTCGATCCCGCCTGCGGCAATCCTGGTCAGGATGTCGGGGTCGGGGGCTGCCGCACCGGCACCGCCTTCGCCGGCGATCGCGTCGAGATAGCGCAGGTAATCGATGATCGCCGTCATGGTCCGCAACGGGTCTTCGAAACCCTCCAGCATGCAGGAGAAGCCTTGGTAAGAGATCGTCAGCAAGTTACCGCGTGGCGCCATGACAACCCCGCCTCCCTTTCCAAATGAGTATTGACATCAGAAACTGCCGTCTTGACGAAGTTTGCACGATTTATTGGCCTTTCGCGCATGATTTCATGGTGAAATTGTGGCAAAGGGCGGTGTTGGCCGGGGAAAGGACCTTCGAGAATGACTGTGCAAGCGAAAACGCCGATCACGCTGATCGGTGGGGCGCCAGTATCCTCTGACCTGCTCGACGCGGCCCTGCGGCATGCGTCCGACGTGGTCGCCGCCGATAGCGGCGCGGATCGCGCGCTGGCCCACGGGGTGACCCCGCGCGCGGTGTTCGGCGATTTCGACAGTATGTCGCAGGATGCGCGCGACCGGCTCGATCCCGCCACGCTGCACTTGATGCCGGATCAGGACAGCACCGATTTCGACAAGTGCATGCGCCGGGTGACCGCCCCGCTGATCCTCGGCGTCGGCTTCTGCGGCGCGCGCATGGATCACCAGATGGCCGCCTGCACCACGCTGGTGCGCCGTCCGGCGCAACGCTGCGTGCTTCTGGGCGAAAGGGATCTGACAATGCTGTGCCCGCCCTCGATCCACCTGCCGCTGGACGCGGGATGCCGCGTGTCGCTCTTTCCGATGGGCGCGGTCGAGGGCGCGTCGGACGGTCTGGCCTTTCCCATCGGAGGCCTGAATTTCGCGCCCGACGGCCTGGTCGGCACCTCGAACGCGGCGCTCGGTCCGGTGCATCTGTCGATCACGGCGCCGAAGATGCTGCTGATGCTGCCGGTGGAGATGCTGGACATCCTCGTGACCGCCCTGTCGGAAAGCGCCGCGCACTGGCCGGCGCCCGGAGACACGCGATGACCGTGGCGGCCCGGATCAACGGTTGGATCGACGCGGTCGTGTTCGATCTCGGCCGGCAGATGCGCTGGACCTTCCTGCCGCCGCTGATGGTCTATTTCGCCGCCGGGTTTTCGGGGCTGACGATGATCGTCGGCACCTTCTTCGTGAAGGAATATCTCGACCTGTCGGCGGCCTATCTGGCAGGGCTCGCGTTCTGGGCCGGGCTGCCCTGGGCGCTGAAAATGCCGCTGGGGCATCTGGTCGACATCATCTGGCGCTGGAAATGGCTGCTGGTCTATTTCGGTGCGGCGCTGGTCGGGCTGTCGGTGTTCATCATGTACCTGCTGCTGACCCAGACCGAGGCCATGACGGCCATCATGCCGATGAGCGCGTGGTACATCACCTCCTACATCCTCGCGCCCTGCGGTCTGGTCGTGCAGGACGCCGTGGCCGACGCGATGTCGGTCGAGGCCGTGCCGCAGGTCGACGCGCAGGGCCGCGAGATCGGGCTGGAACAGTCGCGCGCCATGCACACCACGATGCAGACGCTGGGGCGCTTCGCGCTGATTCTTGGGACAGTGGCGGTTGCGGTGATCAATATCACGATGTTTTCCGGGATCGAGGCGCTGGACGATGCCGCCAAGCGCGAAGTCTACGCAACGATCTACCTGAGCGCGCTGGCGATCCCTGTGGTTTCCGTCTCGGGCGTCGTTCTGGCCAGCATCCAGAAGATCCGGGCAAAGCGCGGGCTGATCCGGGGCGGGCTGAGCCCCGCCGAGGCGGACACCCTGTTCGAGCGCCCGGATGAAGAGACCACGCCCAACCCGTGGTATTTCATCGGCGGCGCGGGGTTCGTTGCGATCACGCTGACCGTCGGGCTGAGCGATATCGCCTACGGGCAGGAGATCATCTTTGCCGGCTCGATGGCGATCGTGCTGCTGCTGATGCGTCAGCTGATCGCGGTGCTCGACCCGGCGCAGGCGCGCGCGCTGATCGGCACCGCCGTCATCATCTTCATCTTTCGCGCGGTTCCGCGCCCGGGCGACGGGTACACGTGGTTTTCCATCGACGTGCTGGGCTTCGATCAGCAATTCCTGTCGATCCTGTCGCTGATCGCCTCGGTGCTGACGCTGGTCGGGATGGTGGTGCTGCGCCCGCTGATGGCGCACAGGCCCATCGTCTACATCATCGTGCTGCTGACACTGGCGGGCGGGATCCTGTCGCTGCCCAATCTCGGGCTTTACTACGGGATCCAGAACATCACCGCGCCGCTGACCGGGGGCGTGGTCGATGCACGCTTCATCGCGATCATCGACACGGCGGTCGAATCTCCCTTGGGGCAGATCGCGATGATCCCGATGCTGGCCTGGATCGCCCGCAACGCGCCCAATGATCTAAAGGCCACGTTCTTTGCGGTGATGGCATCGTTCACCAATCTGGCGCTGTCGGCGAGTTCCCTGCTGACGAAGTATCTCAACGAAATGTTCGTCGTCACGCGCCAGGTGAACGACCCCGAGACCGGCGACGTGACGACCCCGGCCGATTATTCCGACCTGGGCATCCTGCTGATCGTGGTCAGCGTGATCACCGTCGGGCTGCCGCTGCTGACGGTGTTTGTCGTACAGCGGTCAAGGTTGCGGACGCGGGAGTAGGGAGTGAGGTGCTGGCCTGGCGGCTGCGCGGCGCCCGACCGCCGGGTGGGCGCAGAAACGGATGTGCGGCGCGCTTTATGGCAGCAACATCTTGCGACGCTGATGCGAGACTGCGAAGTTGCAAAAGCGCCGGCCCGAGGGGCGGTCGGGCGCTGCGCGGCGGCGCGTGCCGCGCCTTGATTCCGCGCAAGATCCGCCAGATCGAGGTGGCGCGCATCGCCCCTCACCCTGCCCGCGTATCCCGCTCCAGCGCCGGGTAGCGCAGCCCGAGCGTCACGCCGCGCGCCACGAAGCTGATGAGCAGCGCCAGCCAAAGGCCGTGATTGCCAAGGCTCGGCACGAGGCCAAGCGCCGCCACGACGTAAACCCCAAGGCTGACCGCCATCATGTTGCGCATGTCGCGCGAGCGTGTGGCGCCGATGAACACCCCGTCGAGCATCCATGCGGCGAGGCCCAGAACGGGGGCGGCGACCATGTAGACAAGATAGGCGCGCGCCTCGGTCTGCACCTCCGGGGCCTTGGCCATGATGTCGATGATCGCGCCGCCGAACCCCGCAAAACCCACGGCCAGCAGTCCGCAGACCACGAGCCCCCAGAGGCTGGTCATCACCGCGCCGCGCCGCAGCCGGCGTGCGGCGCGCGCGCCATAGGCCTGCCCCACCAGCGCCTCGGCGGCAAAGGCAAAGCCGTCCAGCGCATGCGCGGTGATGTGCAGGAATTGCAACAGGACCTGGTTCGCCGCCAGCGTCACATCCCCGAAATCGGCACCGAGAAACAAAAACGAGACGAAGATCACCTGCAGCATCAGCGACCGAAGCAGGATATCGGTATTGACCGCCGCCATGACGCGCAGCCGCACAGGGTCGAACACCCGCGGCCAGTCGCGCCACGCAGGAACGGCAAAGGCATCTCGGCAGATCCACAGCCCGAGCGCGAGCCCGCCCCATTCCGCGATCACAGTGGCGCGCGCGACACCCGCCACGCCCCAGTCGAGCCCAAGCACGAACCACAGGTCGAGCACGATGTTGACGCCGTTCATCAGTACCTGAATGGCCAGCACCGCGCGCGTGCGCTCCTGTGCGATCAGCCAGCCGGTAAGGCCGAAAATGGCGATCATCGCCGGCGCGGACCAGACCCGGATGGCAAGGTACTCGCGCGCAAGCCCCTCGACCTCGGCGCTGGCGGGCGCCACCCGGAATGCGCCCCAGAAGATCGGAAGCTGCAGCGCGATCACCGCCGCCCCGCCCGCAAACCCGATCATGAGCGCGCGGGTCAGCAATGCTGCGACCTCGCCCGTCTGGCCCGCGCCATGCGCCTGGCTGGTCAGCCCGGTGGTGCCCATCCGCAGAAAGCCGAAGATCCAGTATATCCCCGTCAGGATCACCGCACCAAGGCCGACCGCACCGATCGGGGCGGCGGCGCCCATCTGCCCCACCACGCCGGTATCGACGGCCCCCAGAATGGGCACCGTGGCGTTCGAGATCACGATCGGCAGGGCGATCTTGAGGACGCGGGCATGGGTGATCGGGGTTGCGGCGCGTGCGGTCTCAGTCATCGCGGCGCGGCATCAGGAAATGCCCGGTGGCCTGCGCAAAGGGCCGCCCGCGATTGTCCTGCCACGCCTCGACATGGACGCTGGCATAGCGTCGCCCGGAACGGTTGACCTGCGCGCGCGCATAGGCGTCGCGCGGCAGACCCGAGCGCAGGTAATCCACGGTGAAATCGATGGTCTTGGGCAGCCGCGGCAATCGGCCCGCCTTGAGAGTGTCCAGATCGACCGCGCCGGTCTCGACCTCGTCCCAGAGCACCCCCCAGCTCAGCCCGATGATCGCGGTGATTTCCAGGAAAGCCGCCGTAGCACCCCCGTGCAGCGCCGGAAGGATCGGGTTGCCGATCAACGTCTCGTCGAAAGGCATGACGCCGGTCAGTTCGTCGCCGCGACGCTCGAACTCGACCCCGAGGAACCCGATATAGGGCACGCCCGCCACGAGCGCCCGCAGCGCCGCATCGCGCCGCTGCTTGACCACCTGCACGGGGTCGGGTCGGGGCCGCGCCATCAGCCGCCCTCGACGGTGAAACTGCCGGTGGCGGCAGCCACCGGGCGCGCCGCGTCATCATCCATAGCACGGGCGCGCACGAAAGCCACCGAGCGCGTGATGTGATAGCACTCGGCCTGTGCGCGGATGGTCTGACCGGGCGTGGCGGGGCGCATGTAGTCGATGCGCAGATCTATGGTCGCGGTGCCGCCGGGTGAGGCCGGATGGCTCATGGCCGCCGCCCCGCAACAGGTGTCCATCAGCGCCGAGACCGCGCCGCCATGGATCACGCCGGTCTCGGGATCGCCGATCAGGCGGGTGTCGTAATCCATCTCGATCTCGGCGGTGCCATTGCCCATCTGCACCAGGCGCAGACCAAGTGCGCGCGCATGCGGCAGCGCCTCCATGAAGTCCCGGGCCGGATCGGTGTCGCTCATCTCGCCTCGCTGCGGTCACGCGTGCTTCACCCGTCTTTATTCGACCTTGTCCGGCAGGCTTCAACCCCAAATTCCCTTGCCATTGACGCCGTCCCCGACACGCGCAATCATCGCGAGAGTGACGGGCGGAGGGGGCCAGATGTCCGAGACGCGACTCAGCTTCAAGGAAATGTGCGCGAAATACGACGTGACGCCGCGCACCCTGCGCTATTACGAGTATATCGAGCTTTTGCAGCCCGAACGCGCGGGCCGCACCCGCATCTACGGCCCGCGCGAATGCGCGCGCATGACCTTGATCCTACGCGGGCGCAAGTTCGGCTTCGCGCTCGAGGACATCCGGCAATGGCTGCTGATCTACGAGCGGGAAGGCACCGAGGCGCAGATGCGCTCCTGGATCGCGCTGGCCGACCGTCAGCTTGCCGAACTCGCCGAGCAGCGCCGCCAGATCGACGAGGCGATGGCGGAACTGAAACACCTCCGCGATGAGACGGCCGCGACTCTCGGCTGAGGCGAGGCAAGAAAATTCCGCGCAAATATCCTTACCTTGATTTATCTTACGTCAACCTCAAAGTGACGTGACGTTGTGGTTACGTCAAGCCGACCGGATGTTGTATCACGCCCGTACACGCATCATGTCCGCACAAGACAAGGCGCGACAAGGGCATGACCATGAAGGACGACATCATGACGATCCGGCAGATGTGCGACGCGTTCGACGTGACGCCGCGCACCCTGCGGTTCTACGAGGCAAAGGAACTCCTGTCGCCCGTGCGGCAGGGACAGCGGCGCCTCTTCACCCGGCGGGACCGGGCGCGGCTGAAGCTGATCCTGCGCGGCAAGCGCTTCGGGTTCAGCCTGGAAGAATTGCGACAGCTGCTCGATCTCTACGACAAGGGGGATCAGCAGCGCACCCAGATCGCCCGCGCCTACGAGGTGGCACAGGGCCGTCTGGCCGAGATGGAGGCGCAGCGCGACGAACTGGAAGCCGCGATCTCGGAGTTGCGCGAACAGATGACATGGGGCGAGCGGATGCTCGCCTCGCTGAAGCAGAACCGCGACGCCGCCGAGTGACGCGGACCGCCATCCGATCCAGGGAAAGACAGATATGCCAAGCTACACCGCCCCGACCCGCGACATGCAATTCGTGCTGCACGATGTGCTGAATGTCTCCGCCTCCAGGATTCCCGGCTATGACGAGCTTGACCGTGACTTCACCGCGGCCATCCTCGGCGAGGCTGGCAAGATCGCGTCCGAGGTGCTCAGCCCGCTCAACCCGGTGGGCGACCGTCAGGGCTGCACGCTAGAGAACGGCGTGGTGCGCACGCCCGACGGGTTCAAGGAGGCCTTCGCCACTGTGCGCGACGGCGGCTGGACGTCGCTCGATTGCGACCCCGAATATGGCGGCCAGGGCTTGCCCTACCTGATCTCGACGGCCGTGGGCGAGATGTTCTCGGCCGCCAACATGGCCTTCAACATGTACCAGGGCCTGACGCACGGGGCCTACAACGCCATCCACGCCCACGGGTCCGAGGCGCAGAAACGGACATACCTGCCAAAGCTGGTCAGCTCCGAATGGGGCGGCACGATGAACCTGACAGAGCCGCATTGCGGCACCGATCTGGGCCTCATCCGCACCAAGGCCGAGCCGCAGGATGACGGCAGCTACCGGATCAGCGGTCAGAAGATCTGGATCTCGGCCGGTGAACACGACATGGTCGAGAACATCATCCACCTGGTGTTGGCCAAGCTTCCGGACGCGCCCGAGGGGGTCAAGGGGATCTCGCTGTTCATCGTGCCCAAGTTCATGGTGAACGAGGATGGCAGCCTCGGTGCGCGCAACGCGCTCTCGTGCGGCGGGCTGGAAGAGAAGATGGGTATCCACGGCAACGCCACCTGCGTGATGAACTACGACGGCGCAACAGGGTATCTCGTGGGCGAGCCGCACAAGGGCATGCGCGCGATGTTCACCATGATGAACGAGGCGCGGCTCGGCGTGGGCCTGCAAGGCTATGCGCAGGGCGAAATCGCCTATCAGAACGCTTTGGGCTTCGCGCTCGACCGGCTGCAGGGGCGCGACGTGACCGGCACGCAGGCCCCCGACAAGCCCGCCGATCCGATCATCGTGCATCCCGATGTGCGCCGCAACCTGATGGATCAGAAGGCCTTCGTCGAGGGCGCGCGCGCGTTCACCTTCTGGGGGGCGTCGATGATCGACGCGCATGTGCGCGCCGGCGATGAAGAGGCAGAGCAGATGATCTCGCTGCTGACACCGGTGATCAAGGGGTTCCTGACCGACAAGGGGTTCGAGACGACTGTGCTGGCGCAACAGACGCTTGGCGGCTCGGGCTTCACCCGCGAATGGGGGATGGAGCAGTTCGTGCGCGATGCGCGCATCACCATGATCTACGAGGGCACCAACGGCATCCAGTCGCTGGACCTCGTGGGGCGCAAGTTGGCGCAGCAGGGGGGCAAGGCGATCATGGCGGTCTTCGACATGCTGAAAGGCTACATCAAGGACAATGCCGGCAAGGATCCCGAGTTCGACGCGCAGTTCCTCGACCCGCTGAAGGCCGCCTCAAAAGATCTGCAGGCGGCGGGCATTTATTTCATGCAGAACGGCATGAAGGCACCCAACAACGCGCTGGCTGGATCCTATGATTTCATGCATCTCTTCGGCCATGTCTGCCTTGGACTGATGTGGGCCCGCATGGCGAAGGCCGCCAAGGCGCTGCTCGACGCGGGCGACGGCGACGCCGCCTTTCTGGAGGCCAAGCTTGCGACCGGGCGTCATTACATGACCCGGCACTTGCCGATGACCGCCACGCATCTCGCGCGGATCCAGACCGGCGCCGACACCGTCATGGCGCTGAAACCCGACCAGTTCGCCAGCGCCGCCAGTTAAGGCGCGCGAAACGGATACCGGCATGAGAAAACGGGTATGACGGGCTTATCTTGCGCAGGCTGCGCACCGGCCGGACCGCCGCGTCGGGCCCCGATCGCCGAACCGGGGGTTTCACACCCCCGGACCCCCGTGGGGTATTTCGACCAAGAAGAAGCAGGGGGCGGATCCGGCATGACTGTTTCTTTTTGGCTCAAATACCCATCTAAAAACATCACCACGGGCGGAACGCCGAAAGGTTGCACATGACGATACAGCTTTATTGCTTCGGAGAGAGCGGCAACGCCTACAAGGCGGCGCTCGCACTGGAGCTGGCCGGCGTCGACTGGGAGCCGGTCTTCGTCGATTTCTTCGGCGGCGAGACAAGCGGGCTGGACTATCGCGACCTCAACGTGATGGGCGAGGTGCCGGTGCTGATGGACGGGGCCACTACCTTGACGCAGTCCGGCGTCATCCAGATGTATGTCACAGAGTTGACAGGAAAGTTCGGCGGTGACACGCCCGAGGAAAAGCGCGAGGTCATGCGCTGGATGTTCTGGGACAATCACAAGCTCAGTTCCCAGGCCGGCATGACGCGGTTCCTGATGAATTTCCTCCCCGAGGACAAGCGCCCCGCCGAGGTGATCGGTTTCATGCAGGGACGCCTCAAGGCCGCCTACAGCGCGCTCGACACGCATCTGAAGGGCCGCGACTGGATCGTGGGGGATACACTCACCAACGCGGATCTGTCGTGCTGCGGGTATCTCTTCTACCCCGAACCGTTCGGGTTCGATCGCGCCGACTGGCCCGAGATCGACCGGTGGCTCGGCAATATCCAGAGCTTGCCCGGATGGAAACATCCCTACGACCTGATGCCCGGCAAACCGTCCGACCGGCAATGACAAAGGAGACCGACATGACCGACGCCTATATCTATGACGCGGTACGAAGCCCGCGCGGCAAGGGCCGAAGCGACGGGGCGCTGCACGAGGTGACCGCCGCGCGGCTTTCGGCGCATGTCCTGAACGCGCTGCGGTCGCGCAACGGGTTCGACGGGCACGCCGTCGAGGACGTGATCTGGGGCAACGCTACGCAGGTGATGGAACAGGGCGGATGTCTTGCGCGCACCGCCGTGCTGGCTTCGGATCTCGATGAGCGGATCCCCGGCCTGTCGATCAACCGCTTCTGCGCGAGCGGAATGGAGGCGGTGAATCTTGCCGCCAACCAAGTGCGCGCGGGGGCCGGGGCCGGCTATATCGCCGGCGGTGTCGAGATGATGGGCCGCGTCGCCATGGGCAGCGACGGGGCGGCAATCGCCGTCGATCCAAGCATCGCGATGGACAGCTATTTCGTCCCGCAGGGCATCAGCGCGGATATCATCGCCACCGAGTACGGTTTTTCGCGCGACGATGCCGATGCCTTTGCCGTCGAGTCGCAGCGCCGTGCCGCCGCGGCGTGGGGGGATCGCCGGTTCGACCGCTCGATCATCAGTATCCGCGACCAGAACGGGTTGCCGATCCTCGACCATGACGAGCATATGCGCCCCGAGACCGACATGCAGTCGCTTGGCAGCCTGAAACCCAGCTTCAAGGACATGGGCGAAAACATGCCCGGCTTCGATGCCGTGGCCAAGCTGAAATACCCGCATCTCGAGGCGATCAACCACATCCACCACGCCGGCAACTCGTCGGGCATCGTCGACGGCGCGGCGGGCGTGCTGGTGGGCAGCAAGGCGTTCGGCGAGACATGGGGCCTGACGCCCCGCGCGCGCATCCGCCAGACCACCAAGATCGGCACCGATCCCACGATCATGCTGACCGGCCCGGTACCGGCCACCGAAAAGGCACTGCGCGACAGCGGCATGGCCATATCCGACATCGACCTGTTCGAGGTGAACGAGGCGTTCTCGTCGGTCGTGCTGCGCTTCATGCAGGCCTTCGACGTCGATCACAGCAAGGTCAACGTCAATGGCGGGGCCATCGCCATGGGCCATCCGCTGGGGGCCACCGGCGCAATCATCATCGGCACGCTGCTCGATGAGTTGGAGCGCACGGGCAAGGGCACCGGGCTTGCCACGCTCTGCGTGGCGTCGGGCATGGGTGCCGCCACGATCATCGAACGCGTTTAAGGAAAGGTTGCGACAATGACCGATTTCACCATGGAAAAGCACGCCGATGGCGTCGCGATCATCACCTGGGACGTGGCCGGCAAATCGATGAACGTGATGACCCGTCAGGGCTTCGCCGATCTCGAAGCGCTGATCGACGACGCGCTGTCCGACGAGGCCGTCAAGGGCGTGATCCTGACTTCGGGCAAGGAGGGCAGCTTTGCCGGCGGCATGGACCTCAACGCCATCGCGCGGATGCGCGACGAGGCCGGGGACGATCCCGCAAAGGGCCTCTTCGACGGGGTCATGGGCATGCACACCATCCTGCGCAAGATCGAGCGCGCCGGAATGGACACCAAGAACAAGGGCGGCAAGCCAATCGCCGCCGCCCTGCCCGGCACCGCCCTTGGCATCGGGCTGGAGATCCCTCTGGCCTGTCATCGTATCTTTGCCGCCGACAATCCAAAGGCCAAGATCGGCCTGCCCGAGATCATGGTCGGCATCTTTCCCGGCGCGGGCGGCACCACGCGGCTGGTGCGCAAGATGGGCGCGATGGCCGCTTCGCCCCTGCTGCTCGAAGGCAAGCTGAACGATCCGAAAAAGGCCAAATCCGCCGGCGTCGTGGACGAGGTCGTGTCCGCCGATCAGCTGATCGAGACCGCCCGCGAATGGGTTCTGTCGGGGCCGAAGATCGTCAAGCCGTGGGACGAAAAGGACTACAAGATGCCCGGCGGCGCGCCCTATCACCCGGCGGGATTCATGACCTTCGTCGGCGCCTCGGCGATGGTCAACGGCCGCACGCAAGGCGCGTTCCCGGCCGCGAAGGCGCTTTTGAGTGCTGTCTACGAGGGCGCGCTGGTGCCCTTCGACACCGCCCTGAAGATCGAGGCGCGCTGGTTCACGCATGTTCTGATGAACCCCAGTTCAAGCGCGATGATCCGCTCGCTCTTCATCAACAAGGAGGCGCTCGAAAAGGGCGCCAACCGCCCCGAGACCCCCGATCAGACCGTCCGCAAGCTCGGCGTCATGGGCGCGGGCATGATGGGCGCGGGCATCGCGCTGGTCTCGGCGCAGGCCGGCATCGAGGTGGTCCTGATCGACCAGAAACAGGAAGCCGCGGACAAGGGCAAATCCTATACCGCCGACTACATGGACAAAGGCATCAAGCGCGGCAAGGCGACTGAGGCGACCAAGCAGGCGACGCTCGACCTGATCACCGCAACCACGCAGTACGCGGCGCTGAAGGGCTGTGACCTGATCATCGAGGCGGTGTTCGAGGATCCGCAGATCAAGGCCGAGGCGACGCAAAAGGCGCTCGCCGAGGTGGACGGCGACTGCGTCTTCGCCACCAACACCTCGACCCTGCCGATCACTGACCTCGCCCGTGCCAGCGACACGCCGGAGGATTTCATCGGCATCCACTTCTTCTCACCGGTGGAGAAGATGAACCTCGTCGAGATCATCAAGGGGCAAAAAACCGGCCCGCGCGCGGTGGCCAAGGCCCTCGATTACGTGCGCCAGATCCGCAAGACGCCGATCGTGGTCAACGATGCGCGGTTCTTCTACGCCAATCGCTGCATCATTCCCTACATCAACGAGGGGATCCGCATGGTGGCCGAGGGCGTGGCCCCGCCGCTGATCGACAACGCGGCGCGGCAACTGGGCTTTCCGGTGGGGCCGCTGCAGCTGGTGGACGAGACCTCGATCGACCTTGGCGCGAAGATCGCGCGCGCGACCAAGGCGGCCATGGGCGACGCCTATCCCGACGCGGCCGTCGACGAGGTGATTTTCTGGATGGAAGGCGAAGGGCGTCTGGGACGCAAGGCGGGTGCCGGGTTCTTCGAGTATGACGATCAGGGCAAGCGGCTTGGCTACTGGCCGGGCCTGGCCGACAAGTTCCCCCGCGCGCCCGAGCAACCCGACCTGACGCTCGTCCAGCACCGGTTGATGTTCGCGCAGGTGCTGGAGGCCGTGCGCGCGCTGGAAGAGGGCGTTCTGGAAGACATCCGCGAGGGCGACGTCGGCGCGATCCTCGGCTGGGGCTTCGCGCCCTGGTCCGGCGGGCCGTTCTCGTGGCTCGATATCATCGGCACGCCCTACGCGGCCGAGCGTTGCGACCAGCTCGCCGAACAATTGGGCCGCCGCTTTGCCACGCCGGACCTGCTGCGCGAGATGGCCGAACACAACCAGGGCTTCTACGCGCGCTTCGCCCATCAATCCGAGGCCGCCTGACCGAAAGACCCCGCGTGGCTCAAACGTCGCGCGGGGTTTCTTCTTGGCAAAAATACCCGAAATCCCGACGCAAGCCCCGGGCGGGCCGGACAAAACCGATCAAAGCGGCAGGAACCGGTCCTCGCCCGCGTCATACTGCTCCAGCACGCCAGAGCCGATATCGTGCCAGAGCCCGTGCAGCGTTAGCGTGCCGTCAGTGACACGGTGGGCCACGAACGGAAAGCTCATCAGGTTGTCGAGCGAGACGATCACGGTCTGCTTTTCCAGCGCGTGAAGCTGCGCGTCCGGGTCGGCCACGTCGCGCACCCGCTCGTAACCAGGGCGCAGGATTTCCAGCCAGCGCCCGACAAAGCTCGTATTCAGTTCCAGCTCGGGCGCGGCACCTTCGCACATCCGCTGACAGCCCCTGGCGCCGCCGCAGGCCGAATGGCCGATGATGATCACATGCGCGACACTCAGGGCCGTTACTGCGAATTCCAGAGCCGCCGAGGTGCCATGCTGGCGCCCATCCTCGGCGCAGGGCGGCACCAGATTGGCGATGTTGCGATGGGTGAAGAGCTCGCCCTGATCCGCCCCGAACAGGGCGGTCACGGGCACGCGCGAGTCGCAGCATGAGATCACCATCGCGCGCGGGTGTTGGCCCTGCTCTGCAAGATGCCGGTACCAGGCCGAATTCTCGGCATAACTGGTGGCCTTCCAGCCGTGATAGCGCTGCGCCAGGTAGGCGGGCAAAGCGCGGGCATGTTTCATTCCGGCTCCAGGTTGCGGTGACCCTCGATCGATAATCGGGAATCACCTCGAATTCGAGCAATATTTTTCCCGGCCTTAAACGGTTTGGGAACCCGGCCCGGGTCATGCTGTGCCGCGTGGGATGCGGTGATCGACAGGAACGGGTGAGACAGTGAACCAGGTGACATTGCTGAAACCGGACGAGCGCGTGCGTCTCGATCCCGACAGGCTCGACGCGCTTTTCGCGGAGCTGGGCGACACGGGCGCCGAGGATATCGTCTGCCGCGCGCTCGAAGAACTGGCGGCGCGGCTCGGCCACGCGGAAAAGTGTCATCGCGAGGGCCGCATCGCGGACATGCGCAAGAGCAGCCGCAGCCTGATCGCGATCGCCGATCAGATCGGCATGGCGCTTCTGGCGCGGGTGGCCGGCGATGTCATCGCAAGCATCGATGCGGAGGATCGCATCGCGCTGGCCGCGACCTTCGCTCGGCTCCTCCAGATCGGCGAACGCTCGCTCTGCGACATCTGGGACGTGCAGGCGGGCCCGTGTTGAACCCTGCCGCGTCCGCGTGATTTGACGGGTTGCAGGCGCCGCGCAGGCGGCTAGGCTAAGCGTGTAATTCCCTTGAAAAGGTCTGCCTGATGAGCCTGACATTCGCCCCGCCCGGCACGCCGGCCACACCGCTGCATCTGGTCACGGAAGACGCCTGCGATGGATGGATCGCGCAGCAGGCGCCGCAGGTCGCCGCCTGGCTGCGCAGCACCGGCTTCACCGGCGCGCTCGGCCAGACGGTCGTGGTGCCCGATGCGCAGGGCGGGATCGCCATGGCGGTCGGCGGATATGGCACAATGGCCGCCTGCGCCCGCGGACGGTTCCACCTTGCGGGCATGGCTGCCGCACTGCCCGATGGCACCTACCGCGTCGAAGGCCTGCCGCAGGATGACGCCGAAACCGAGGCGCTCGGCTGGCTGCTGTCGCATTACGCCTTCGATCGTTACCGCAAGCAATCCCCTGTGAAGGCGCGGCTCATCGCCCCCGAGGGGGTGGACGCCGCCCGGCTGGAGGTGATCGCGGCGGGCGAGGCGCTGACGCGGGACCTGATCAACACGCCTGCCAACGACCTTGGCCCCGATGCGCTGGAGGCCGCCTGCGCCGATCTTGCCGGACAGCATGACGCGCAGATCACCTGCCGGCGCGGGGCCGCGCTGATCGACGAGAACTTCCCGCTGATCCACACGGTCGGGCGCGCCGCCAGCCAGGAACCGCGGCTGGTCGAGATGACATGGCACGGCACGGGCGGCGATACCGGCCCGACCCTGACGCTGGTCGGCAAGGGCGTGTGTTTCGACACCGGCGGGCTCAACCTCAAGCCCGGAAGCTCGATGGGGCTGATGAAAAAGGACATGGGCGGGGCGGCCACCGTGCTGGGCCTTGCGCACATGATCATGGCGCTGGACCTGCCCCTGCGCCTGCGGGTGCTGATCCCGGCGGTCGAGAACGCGGTCAGCGCCGGCGCCTTTCGCCCCGGCGACATCCTGACGGCGCGCAACGGGATGACGGTGGAAATCAACAACACCGACGCCGAGGGGCGGCTGGTGCTGGCCGATGCGCTGGCCTACGCGGCCGAAGACGCGCCGGATCTTATGGTGTCGATGGCGACGCTGACCGGGGCGGCGCGCGTGGCGCTCGGGCCGGACATCGCACCCTATTACACCGACCACACACCCTTTGCCGCAGCCCTGGAGACGAGCGCGGCACAGGTGGCCGATCCGGTCTGGCGCCTGCCGTTCCACACGCCCTACGAGACGATGATCGAGCCCGGAATCGCCGATCTCGACAATGCGCCCTCGGGCGGGTTCGCAGGCTCGATCACCGCGGCCCTGTTCCTGCGCCGCTTTGCCGGGGATCACCCTTACGCGCATTTCGACATCTACGCCTGGAGCGCGAATGCGATGCCCGCGCGGCCCAAGGGCGGCGTCGGCATGGGCGCGCGCGCCCTGCTGGACGCCTTGCCCGAGATTCTGTCACTGTGAGCGAGACCCGTCTCATCGCGCAGCCGCTGGTCGATCTGTGCCGCCGCCCCGATGGACCGCGCGACCGGCAGTTGCGAATGGGCGAGGCCGTGCATCTGCGGGATCAGGATCACGACTGGGCCGAAGTCACGGCCATGCGCGACGGCTATCGCGGTTTTGTGCCCCGCACGGCGCTCGGATCGGGGCATGTCACGCACCGCGTGTGCGTCCGTGCCACGCATGTCTATCCAGACGCCGATTTCAAGACGCGCGAACGCTTCAGCCTCGGGTTCGGCGCGCGGCTGCTTGTCCTGACCGAAGAGGGCCGGTTCGCCGAAACGCCGCACGGCTTCGTGCCGCGCGCGCATCTCGCCCCGGTCGACACGCGGGACAGCGATCCGGTGGCGGTGGCCGCGCTGCATCTTGGCGCGCCTTACCTCTGGGGCGGCGATTCGCCCTTCGGGATCGATTGCTCGGGGCTGGTGCAGGTGGGCTGTCTCGCCTGCGGCATACCCTGCCCCGGCGACAGCGCCCCGCAGATGGAGACGCTTGGTGTGGCGCTGCCCGAGGATGCGCCCCTGCGACGCGGCGATCTGATGTTCTGGCGCGGTCACGTGGCGTGGGTCGCGGACCCGCAGACCCTGCTGCACGCCAACGCGCATCACATGGCCGTGGCGTATGAACCGATGCCTGCGGCCATCGCCCGCATCGACGCGCAGGGCGACGGCCCCGTCCTGAGGCGCAAACGCCTGCCCGCCCCCGCGCCGGCCTAATCGACCACGCGGATCACCTTGCGCTCCAGCACGCGCAGCACCGTGCGCAGGTCATGCCCCCGTTTCAGGATCCGACCATCCATGCCGATCACCGAATACTGGCCCTGCCGGGCCTGCAGCCGGGGCCGCTTCTCGATCCGGTAGAGCGGGTGTTCGGCGGTGCGGCGAAAGACGGCGAACACCGCCACCTCGCGCAGGCAGGAAATGCCGTAATCGCGCCATTCGCCGGCCGCCACCATGCGCCCGTAAAGCGACAGGATCACGCCAAGCTCATCGCGCTGAAACGCCACCTGATCGTGCGGGGCGATGTCGGGCACCGATCCGGAGGAGTGATGATTCATACCCATCAGAGTTGCGCCAAAGCGGGGTGGAATCAAGCCATTTCCTGCGACCGTCCTTATCCGAACCGGCCCTGGCAGAACCATCCGCCCGAGATCTGCGCGCCAAACGCCTGAAACAGCCACAGCCGCTCGCCGCGTGTGGTGACCACCTGCCAGTAATCGCGCAGCCCGCTGCGCCAGTCGGGATCGTCCAGCCACCATTCCGGCGCGATGCGTTCCGGCCCGATCGAGGCCGCGACCTCGTGCCTGCGCCCGCGCCAGTGAAAGGCGGCACAGGGGCGCGCGGCGCGCAGCACGCGCAGCGGCTCGGGCCGCCACATCAGCAGAGGGCGCGCCAGATCCGGCAGCGGCCACGGCCCCGGCGCCGGGTCGGACCACGCCACGGCGAGGGTCAGCGCAGTTTTCTCGGGGATCACGCTTTCGGCCGGGTGGGGACGGGTGATCGCCTCGAGCCCGATGCGCCCGCCCAGACGGGTGACCAGATCGGCGAGCGCCGCCGCGCGGGCCTCGTCGCCGGTGGCCGGTCCGCCGTCATGGACCGGGCTGCGCACCTGCCGCGCCTCCATCGGTTCCGTCACCAGCGCCTCGATCCGCAGCACGTCGATGCCGAAACCCGCGTCGATCTCGTCCAGCCGCCCGTCCAGCAACGGCCGGATGGTGTCCGGCGCATGGGTCGGGCGCGCCAGCCGCAGATCCAGCACCTGCACGCTGTCATCGGTGCGAAACGCCTCAACCCGCAGATGCCGCGCGCCCTGCCCCTTGTCGCGCAGCATGTCGCACAGCCGCGTCACCAGCCGCGCCGCCCCGGCGCTGATATCCGCGTGCAGGCCGATGGGATCGGGCAGGCTGAGCCGCGTGGCGAACCGCGGCAGCGGCGTTCCGGGCGAGACCGGCTCGGGCACGCGCCCGAGCGCCTGATCGAGGCGCAGCATCAGGTCCGGGCCGAAGCGGCGACCGAGCGCGGCGCGCGGCTGCCCCGTCAGATCGCCGACCCGGCGCAACCCCAGCCGTTCCAGATCGGCCAGCACTTTGTCGGGCAGGCGCAATGCGGCCACCGGCAGGGGCGACAGCGCGCTGTGCGTCTGGCCGGACGGCGCGATCCGGGCCGGGCGGTCCGGCCGACCCGCGGGCGTGCCGCGCTGCCAGTGCGGCCGTTTCGCGGCGCGGGCGCGGGTCGCGCGGGCCTCTTGCTCGATGGCGTCGCCAGACCGGCCCGGCGCGAGGCCGCGATCCGCGAACCGCGCGAGCGCCCAGGCCGCGCCCACCGTATCGGCAAGCCCGCAGCGCACCGACAGGCCCAGATCGGCGGCCTCCTGCATCAGGTTGTCGATCAGCGCCGCCTCGCCGCCGAAAAGATGCGCGCAGCCTGTGATATCCAGCCGCAGCCCGTCCGCGCCCTCCTCGCCCACCAGCGGCGAAAACCGGTCTGCCCATCGGACCAGCGCGCGCAGGAACCCGGCCTCGGCCGCGCGGTGCTGCACCTGCGTGGCCAGATCGGGGCAGAGCGCATGCGCCTCGCGCAAGGGCTGCCCGACGACCAGCCCCGCCGTCTCGGCCTCGGGCGAAAGCGAAGCCAGCACCTGCCGCTGCCCGTCATCGGCCACCACTGCAAAGGGACGCCGCCCCGCATCGCCGCAACGGCGCAAGTGACGTTCCGCCCCCAGACGCGGAAACCAGACAGACAGGATACGGCGGGCAGGCATGGCAGTGTATGTTCGTTATTTGTTCTTTTTTTAGATGAGTCGCCGCCCCGAGTCGAGTCGCCTCTCTCCATTGCACCTACCCGCGCTTTGGCACACAATCGCGACAAATCAGATGAGGGGACAGATCATGCGCACACGTGCTGCTGTTGCGGTGGAGGCCGGGAAGCCTCTGGAAGTCATGGATGTGGAGCTTGACGGCCCGCGGGCGGGCGAGGTTCTGGTCGAGATCAAGGCGACGGGGCTGTGTCACACCGACGAGTTCACGCGCTCGGGCGGCGATCCCGAGGGGATCTTTCCCGCGATCCTCGGGCATGAGGGGGCGGGCGTCGTCGTCGAGCTGGGCGAGGGCGTGACCAGCCTCGAGGTGGGCGATCACGTGATCCCGCTTTACACGCCCGAGTGCCGCGAATGCGAGTATTGCCTGCACCCCAAGACCAACCTCTGCCAGGCGGTGCGCGCGACCCAAGGTCAGGGCCTTCTGCCCGACGGCACGACGCGGTTTTCCATGCTCGACGGCACGCCGATCCACCATTACATGGGTTGCTCGACCTTCGCCAATCACACCGTGATGCCCGAGATCGCGCTGGCCAAGGTGCGCCGCGATGCCCCCTTCGACAAGATCTGCTATATCGGCTGTGGTGTGACCACCGGAATCGGCGCGGTGATCCACACCGCCAAGGTCGAGATCGGCAGCCGCGCCATCGTGTTCGGGCTGGGCGGCATCGGGCTGAACGTCATCCAGGGGCTGCGGATGGCCGGGGCCAACCAGATCGTGGGCGTCGACCTCAACCCCGACAAGGCCGAGATGGGACGCTATTTCGGCATGACCGATTTCGTGAACCCCAAGGATGTCGGGGGCGATATCGTCCCGCATCTGGTGGAACTGACGGGCGGCGGCGCCGATTACACCTTCGACGCCACCGGCAATGTGGGCGTGATGCGCGCAGCCCTCGAATCGGCGCACAAGGGCTGGGGCGAGAGCATCATCATCGGCGTGGCGCCGGCCGGCGCCGAGATCTCGACCCGCCCCTTCCAGCTGGTGACGGGGCGGTCGTGGCGCGGCACGGCGTTCGGCGGCGCGCGCGGGCGCACCGATGTGCCGAAGATCGTCGACTGGTACATGCAGGGCAAGATCGAGATCGACCCGATGATCACCCACAAGCTGACCCTCGACCAGATCAACGACGGCTTCGATCTCATGCACAAGGGCGAAAGCATCCGCGCCGT
>JAWLGF010000077.1:0-10410 GCA_041685205.1 Roseovarius sp. | reverse complement strand
GCGCGGCGGTCGAGATATGGCGCGAGGAAAAACCCGACCAGCCAGCCTCCGAGATGGGCCTGCCATGCCAGGCCGCCGCCCAGGAGTACGAAAAACACGACATTCGCGATCGCCAACCCGAGAATGGCCATGAGCACGGGCCGCACAGACAGCCTGTTTGTGCGGCGCATCCGCAAGTCCCATTCCTGCCAGACGCCGATCAGGCCGAACACGGCCCCCGACGCACCGATCATCGGCGCCGTGCTGGACCCGATCAACCCGAAGGCCAGCCCGCCCCCGATAGCCGCAAGACACAGCAGCAAAAGCACGCGCGGCACCCCGATCCGCTGAGCGACGAACTTGCCGAGCGCGAGCAGGATCACGCCGTTGAGCGCCAGATGCATGAAGCCGCCATGCAGGAAGGCGTGCGTGACGAACATCAGAAGCGTCTGACCGGGATAGAGCGGCACCATGCCGCCGGAAAGGATCGGCTGCCAGAACGCGCCGATGGCAAAGGCCGGCCAGCGCAGGTTTGCAGAGCCGAGATAACCCGCCTCCGACAGCCCGAGGACAAGCTCGATCACCGCCATGAGACCGACGATCACCCAAAGCGCCGTCGGCGCCCCGGGTGCGGTCGTGGGGGGCGGGCGTCTGAAGCGGTGTGGGGTCGGATCCGTCATGCGCGCCATATATAACGCTCCGTCGGCGCTGCAAACCGGAACTTGGCGAAGACGGCCGGCGGTTCATGCCAGCCGTTCTTTCTACTCCATTTCGTTGTGGGCGCGATATCCGCCAAGGGACGCAGGCCCCGAAGGTCGGTCGCGCGCCTTGGTGCCGCGCCACCGGTGCGGCGTCACTCGGCGTTTTCGTCCAGCCAGCCCTGCATGTCCTCGATCTCGTCGGTCTGGGCCGCGATGATCGCTTCGGCGAGATCCCGCATCTGCGGATCCTCGCCATGCTCCAGCTGTATCTGCGCCATGTCGATGGCCGCCTGATGATGCGCGATCATGCCACACACGAACGCGATGTCGGCATCCGCGTTCATCATGCCGCTTTCCATGGCGGGCATGGTCACCTGCATCCTGCGCATGTTTTCGCGGACATGTTCGGGCATCTCGGCGTGATCCATCTCGGTCATGCCCGATCCCGCGTGCCCGGCTTCGTCGCCATGCGCATCGTGGCTTTGGCCATGGTCATGGCTCGAATGATCCATGCCCTCCATGGCGACGGCCGTGCCGCACGCATCCGGCAGTTGAAACTCTGCGTCCTCGGCATGCGCGGGCGCGGCAAGCACGCAGGATGCAAGGGCCGCTGCGCGGGTCGTTTTGAAGATTGTCATTTTTCGCTCTTTCTGAAGATGTGGAATGTCCGGAAGATCAGTCCGACATCTTGCGCGGCGGCGGCAGGATGATACCGGGGTCGGTCCCGACACGCCGCACCGGGTTCGCTGCCTCGCTTTCACGCGTGGCCAAGATGCGGTCGAACACGTGCCCAGTCACCGAAAGGGCCGTCTGGCAATGGACCATCCCGCAGCAGCCCGAGACGGACGCGTCGCATTCCGGTCCGGGGCTTTCGGTCTGACCGTGCTGTGCGTGCTCTGCGCCCGCCTGCGCCGGGTTGTCGTGATGTGTGTGGTGCAACCCGGCGGGGTGATGTGTCGCGGCCTGGACGCCCGTCGGCAGCGATATGGCCAGGGCTGCCAATGCCAGAAGTGCGGCAGCGGCCATCATCCGTCCAAGGATCGGCAGTCCGCGCGACACGACCATCATCCTTTCACGACGTTTCAACCCGTTCTTTATTTTCATGAATAGCGGGTTTCTCTTTGCCCCGCAATTTCCATGATCCCGGTTCCGGTGCGTCCCGCAAATATTCAGTCGCGAGCCTCGATCGTCACGGTCTGCCGCTGCTCGCCACTGGCGCGGTCGAAGATCAGTATGCGGTCATCGGTCGTCACCACCGCGTACCAGTCATCGCCCATCGTGACCGCGCGTGCCGTGGCGTCCTCGGGCAGGGTGATCTCGTCGGGCAGGGACGGGGCGGCCGTGTCCGACTGCTGCAAGCGCGTGACAAGCAGGCCGACGATCACTAGAACGCCGACGATCATCGTGGCGGTCAGCACCGTGACCAGCCGCGCGAGGAACTTCAGGGTCGCCGGGCTGACCGGCGGAGGGTTTTCATCCATGGGGCAGGACGCGCTTTCATTCCGGATCGGGGACGATCCGCCTTTGCGCCTTGATAAAGCGTTGGCCCGCGATGTGCCAGAGGCGGCGGCGCTGTCGCGCACGCGGCTGGCGCGATTGCTGGCCGAGGGCGCGGTGCGCGTGAACGGCGCGGTGACCCATGAGGCGAAGGCGCGCGTGGCGGCGGGCGACCTGATCGAGATCGACGTGCCAACGCCGGAGGACAGCCATATTGGGGCCGAGGAGATCGCGCTCGACGTGGCGTTCGAGGACGACCATCTGATCGTGATCGACAAGCCCGCCGGCATGGTGGTGCATCCCGCGCCGGGCAGCCCCGATGGCACGCTGGTCAACGCGCTGCTGCATCATTGCGGCGATACCCTGTCGGGGGTGGGCGGCATGCGGCGGCCCGGCATCGTGCACCGCATCGACAAGGACACGACCGGGTTGATTGTGGTGGCCAAGACCGATGCCGCCCATGCCGGGCTGGCAAGCCAGTTCGCCGCGCACAGTGTCGAGCGCGCCTATCTCGCCGTGGTGCATGGCGTGCCCGAGCCCGGCGATCCGCGCCTGCGCGGCGTGCGCGGCGCGGCGTTCGAGCCTGGCGGCGTACTGTCGTTGACCACGCAGCTTGCGCGGCACAAGACCGACCGGCAGCGGCAGGCGGTGACCTTCGACGGCGGGCGGCACGCGGTGACGCGCGCGCGGGTGATCGAGCGCTTCGGGCATCCGGCGGCGGCGGCGCTGCTGGAATGCCGGCTTGAGACCGGGCGCACGCATCAGATCCGGGTGCACATGGCGCATGCCGGTCACGCCCTCGTCGGCGACCCGGTCTATGGCGGGCGGCGCAAGCTTTCGCAAAAGGCGCTGAGCGCGGCGGCGATCCGCGCGGCGCAGGGCTTTGGCCGGCAGGCGCTGCATGCCGCAAGCCTCGGTTTCGTTCATCCGGTCACGGGGCAGACGCTGCGGCTGGACTCGCCGCTGCCCGTCGATCTTGCCGGGCTGATCACGGCCTTGCGCGGCACGCCGCTGACGGATCTGCAAGATCGTGTGAATTCGTGACATAATCACGGTATTTCGACGGAATGATCTTACCGATACGTTAAAGTCTTGACGCAATAGGAACGTGACGGGGTGTCCCCGCGTTGGTGCCACGCGACACGAGACAAACAGGAAAGGGACAGACGGATGGCCAATTATGAAAACCTGCCCGTACCGACACCCGATGGCGGGCTGAACCGCTACATGCAGGAGATCCGCAAGTTTCCACTGCTGGAGCCTGAAGAGGAATACATGCTGGCCAAGCGCTGGGCCGAGGAGCAGGACACCGAGGCCGCGCACAAGATGGTCACCAGCCACCTGCGTCTCGCGGCAAAGATCGCGATGGGCTATCGCGGCTACGGCCTGCCGCAGGCCGAGGTCATCTCCGAGGCGAATGTCGGCCTGATGCAGGCGGTCAAGCGGTTCGATCCCGAACGCGGCTTTCGCCTCTCGACCTATGCGATGTGGTGGATCCGCGCCAGCATCCAGGAGTACATCCTGCGCTCCTGGAGCCTTGTGAAGCTGGGCACGACCAGTGCGCAGAAGAAGCTGTTTTTCAACCTGCGCAAGGCCAAGGCCCGGATCGGCGCGCTCGAGGATGGCGACATGCGCCCCGAGACGGTCAAGCAGATTGCCACGGATCTCGGCGTGACCGAGGACGAGGTGATCAGCATGAACCAGCGCATGGCCGGAGCGGATGCATCGCTGAACGCCACGGTCGGCTCCGAGGGCGAAGGCACGATGCAGTGGCAGGACTGGCTGGAGGATGAACATGCCGACCAGGCCGGCGCCTACGAGGCCCAAGACGAGATGCAGCAGCGGCACGCCTTGCTGGTAGAGGCGATGGATGTGCTCAACGACCGCGAAAAGGACGTCCTGACCCAGCGGCGGCTGAGCGAGGAAACGATCACCTTGGAAGATCTCAGCACGCAATACGATGTCAGCCGCGAACGCATCCGTCAGATCGAGGTGCGCGCCTTCGAGAAACTGCAAAAGCGGATGCGCACGCTGGCGCAGGAAAAGGGCATGCAGGTTCCGGCCTGACGGTCGGGCCTTACCGGTGAGAGGCGCCCCCGGTCAGCCCGCCTTGATCATCCGGTCGAGGCGGACGAGACGCTCCAGCAGCGCGGGCATCTCACCCAAGGGCACCATGTTGGGGCCGTCCGAAGGGGCGTTGTCGGGGTCGTCATGGGTTTCGATGAAAAGTCCCGCGCAGCCCACCGCGAGGGCGGCGCGCGCCATCGTGGGCACGAATTCGCGCTGTCCCCCCGAGGAGGCGCCCATGCCGCCTGGCAATTGCACCGAATGGGTGGCGTCGAAGATCACCGGGTAGCCCGTTTCGGCCATGATCGGCAGGGCACGCATGTCCGAGACCAGCATGTTGTAGCCAAAGCTCGTGCCACGCTCGCAGAGCATGATGTTCTCGTTGCCGGTCGAGGCGACCTTGGCGGCGACATTGGCCATGTCCCACGGGGCCAGAAACTGCCCCTTCTTGATGTTGATCGCCTTGCCGGTCGCACCGGCCGCCAGCAAGAGGTCGGTCTGCCGGCACAGAAAGGCGGGGATCTGGAGCACATCGCAGACCTCGGCGGCGGGCGCGCAATGATGCGTCTCGTGCACATCGGTCAGCACGGGGCAGCCGAACTCGTCGCGAATCGCGGCGAGATGCGCCAGACCGCGCTCCATGCCGAGGCCGCGCTGGCCGCTGAGCGACGAGCGGTTGGCCTTGTCGTAGCTGGCCTTGAACACGAAGGGGATGCCGAGCCGCTCGCAGGTTTCGGACAATTCACCCGCGATGCGGCGTGCGTGGTCGAGGCTTTCCATCTGGCAAGGACCCGAGATCAACGCGAAAGGGGCGGTGTTGGACACCTGCAGCGGTCCGATGGGAACGGTTTTCGTCATGGTCAAGGCTCCTTTTCGGGAAGGCGATGTCAGGCGACGCCGGCACGCAGGCAGTCATGGATATGCAGCAGCCCAAGGATACGGCCCGACCCGTCGAGCACCAGCAGCGCGCCGATCTTGTAGCGGTTCATCACGCCAAGCGCCTCGGACACCAGCATGTCGGGTGTTGCCGTGCGCGGGTCGCGGGTGGCCACCTGGCCCGCGCTGCGCTCCATCAGGCCGTCGAGGCTTCGGCGCAGGTCGCCATCGGTGATCACGCCGTGCAGATGTCCAGCCTCGGCGACCGCAGCGATTCCGAAACCCTTGCCGCTCATCTCGATCAGGGTCTCGCCCATCGAAGTGTCGGGCGCGACGATGGGCAGGGCGGTGCCGGTATGCATGATGTCGGACACCCGCAGGAATTGCGCCCCGAGCTTGCCGCCGGGATGAAAGACGTGGAACGCGTCGGCGGCGAATCCGCGTTCCTCCATCATGGCCACCGCCAGCGCATCGCCAAGCGCCAGCGCGCAGGTGGTCGAGGTGGTGGGGGCCATGCCGATGGCGCAGGCCTCTGGCGCGTCGGGCAGGATCAGCGCGACATCCGCCTGGCGGGCCAGCGTGCTGTCCGCGACACGGGTGATGGCGATCATCGGGATGTCGAAACGGCGGCTGTACTGGATCAGGTCCGATAATTCGCGCGTCTCGCCGGAATTGGACAGAAGCAGGCAGACATCACCGCCGGTCACCATGCCGAGATCGCCGTGACTTGCTTCACCGGGATGCAGAAATAGCGCCGGGCTGCCGGTCGAGGCCAGCGTGGCGGCGATCTTGCGCGCGATATGGCCCGACTTGCCCATGCCGGAAACGACGATCCGTCCCGTGGATCCGAGCATCAGGCGCACCGCTTGCGCCGCCCCCTCTGGCGGGTTGTCGGCCATCGCCCCCAACGCCTCGGATTCTGTGCGAAGGACACGCGCTGCGACCGCGCGAATCTTCTCATGCTCGGCGTTGCGCGGTGCTGTCATGGGTCGTCATCCCCCGATCCTGTGATGCGACCCGCTTAGCGTCATATCCGCGCGCGGTCCAGCCCGGGCGTCCCGGTCTCACTTGATCAGTGAGATAATGTCGCGCAGGGCCGGATGGGTGGCCGTGCCGAGCCATTCGAAGATGACCATCTCGGTCGTCACGATCTGCGCGCCGTGGCGGGCCATGCGGCTGATGGCGATATCTCGGTTGATCTGCGCGCGCGTGCCCGTCGCGTCGGCCACCAGATGCACGCGCTGCCCGGCCTGCAACAGGCCCAGCACGGTCTGGAGCACGCAGACATGCGTTTCGCACCCGGCCACGATGAAATCCGTGGCGCCGTTCGGCCCGCCGGCCACGTTCGCGGTGCGGCAGGCGTCGAAGGACATCTTGGCCAGCACAGGCTCGCCGGCTTGCGGTGCGATCTCGGGCACGCTGCGCCCCAGCTTGTCGGGGTTCTGCTCGGTATAGCTGCGCGGCACGCCAAGCTTGCGCGCGGCCGTCAGCAGCTTGACGGCATTGCCGGTGACCTCGCCTGACTGCTGGATCGCCGGCATCAGCCGCGCCTGAAAGTCGATCAGCATGAGGTGCGAGGTGTCGGGTTCAATGATCGGCATGCCTTCAAGGTATCGCGTGGCGCGGCCGGGCTGCAAGCGCGATCGCGCCCCGCTCAGGGGGCGGCGCGCAGGACCATGCCGAAAAGATCGCGCGGATCGTCGGGATCGGCCAGCAGGTCGAGGTTCAGGTAATACTCGCTGCCGCCGATATGGTCGCGGATATAGCGCAAGGCAGAAAAATCCTCGATCGCGAAGCCGACACTGTCGAAAAGCGTGATCTGCCCCTGCGACGTGCGCCCCGGTGCCTCGCCGGCCAGCACCTGCCACATCTCGGTGATCGGGTGATCGGGGGCAAGCTGCTGGATCTCGCCCTCGATCCGGGTCTGTTCGGGGTATTCCACGAAGATCGTGGCGCGGGTCAGCACGGCCGGGGCAAGCTCCGTCTTGCCCGGACAGTCGCCGCCGATGGCGTTGATGTGCACGCCCGAGCCGACCATGTTGTCGGTCAGGATCGTCGCATATTGCTTGTCGGCGGTGCAGGTGGTGATAATCTGCGCGCCCTCGATGGCCTCTTCGGGGCTGTTGCAGGTCACCACGGTCAGACCCGTCCCGGCAAGGTTGCGCGCGGCCTTGGCGGTGGCGCCAGCGTCGATATCGTAAAGCCGCACGGATGTGATGCCCACCAGCGCCTTCATCGCGAGGCTCTGGAATTCGGATTGGGCGCCCGCGCCGATCATCGCCATGGTATGCGCGCCTTTCGGGGCAAGGTGGCGGGCCACCATGCCCGAGGTCGCGGCGGTCCGCAGCGCCGTCAGCACCGTCATTTCCGACAACAGTACCGGGTAGCCGTTGCCGACATTGGCCAGCAGCCCGAAGGCGGTGACGGTCTGCAGGCCGGATTGTGTGTTCTTGGGGTGGCCGTTGACGTATTTGAAGCCGTAGACCTCGCCATCGGAGGTGGGCATCAGCTCGATCACGCCCTCGGCGGAATGCGAAGCGATGCGGGGGCTCTTGTCGAACAGGCTCCAGCGGCGGAAATCGGCCTCGATATACGCGGCGAGGCCGCGCAGCATCGGCTCTATCCCGATGTGGTGGACCAGCTTCATCATGTTGTCGACGGACACGAACGGCACCAGGGCCTTGTCGGAGGGGGCGAGTGTCATCGGGGATCTCCTTCAGCTATACGCGCGGGTCGGGCGGTCGAAGACGCGGCGCCCAAGCGCCGAGGCCGCGAGATCGACCATCACCTGCGCGGTGCGGCCGCGCTCGTCGAGAAACGGGTTGAGTTCGACGAGGTCGAGCGAGGTCAGAAGCCCGCTATCGCTGACCATCTCCATCACCAGATGCGCCTCGCGCATGGTGGCCCCGCCCGGCACGGTGGTGCCCACGGCGGGCGCGAAGGAGGGGTCGAGGAAATCCACATCGAGAGAGACATGCAGCAGGCCGCCCGCCTTTTCGACATCCGACAGGAAGGCGACCAGCGGGCGGGCGATGCCACGCTCGTCGATCTCGCGCATGTCATGCGTGCGGATCGCCGTCTCGGCGAGGGCGGCGCGTTCCGCCGGATCGACAGAGCGCAGGCCGAGCATGCAGATGTTGTCCTCGGGCACCGGGCTGGCCATGGGCGGAAAGCCGTGAAAGCCCGCGCGCCCCGTGACATAGCCGATGGGCGTGCCGTGCAGATTGCCCGATTCGGTGCTTTGCGGCGTGTGGATGTCGCTATGCGCATCCAGCCAGAGCACGAATTGCGGGCGCCCGACGGCGGCAGCCCGCGCCGCGACCCCGGCCATGGACCCCAATGACAGGCTGTGATCGCCCCCCAGGAACACCGGCAGCCCGGTCTGCATGGCAGCGTGCGCGGCATCGGTCAGCGTCGCGGTCCAGCCGGCGGTCTGCGCGGGCGCGTGGACGTGCGGCGGAATCTCGGGGTCGGCGGCGATCTTGTCGGGCGCGAGGTTGCCGGTATCGGTGATGCTGTGGCCCAGATCGGCAAGCGCCTCGGCCAGCCCGGCGGTGCGATAGGCATCGGGGCCCATGAGGCAGCCGCGCCGGTCCTTGCCGCTATCGACCGGAGCGCCGACCAGAACGATGGTTTGGGGGGGCATGTAGTCCTCGTTTCGTCATGTCTGAACGCAGAATGCTGTCGAAAAGAGTTGATTTGAAGCGACTGTTTTGCACAAAACGGGGTGTTTATAAGCAAAACGAAAGCTTGATCCTGCGATATGGATGCAACCGACCAAAAGCTCATCTCGATGCTGCGCCACGATGCACGCGCGTCGCTCTCGGATCTGGCGCTTGGCCTGGGCGTGTCGCGGACCACCGTGCGCGCGCGGATCGAGCGGCTGCGCGCGCGTGGCGAGATCGTCGGCTTCACGGTCGTGCTGCGCGGCGATGCGGCGCGCGATCCGGTGCGCGGGCTGATGATGCTGGGGATCGAGGGGCGCGGCACCGAGCGCATCCTGCGCCAGCTTGGCGGGCTGAATGCTGTGCGCGCGATGCACACCACCAATGGCCGCTGGGACGTGATTGTCGAGATCGGCACCGACACGCTGGAAGCGCTCGACCGGGTGCTGGCGCAGATCCGCAAATTCGACGGGATCGCCAGTTCCGAAACCAGCCTGCTGTTGAATACCTGGAAATCGGGCGGGTAGGGGGCTGTCGGCGGGCCTGCATGACAGGCTGTCATCGCCCCGTCCGCGGGGATCTACCGAGCGGGCGGCGTCAGGATGGGCCGCAACAGCGCCAGAGGGTGCGCGCGCAGGCTGAGGTGCAGCGCCGCGTAATCCTCGACCATCTCTTCGCCCAGGGTCATCTGCGGCAGATTTGCGGCCGGCTCGTCGATCGCCTCGCCGTCGATATCCTGCGCGAACAAAGGCAGCGGATCCTTGCTGCGGATCGCATTGGCCTGCCAGAGCGCGTCGCGCCGCGACAGCCCGAGGGCCGCAAATCCATCGGCCTCGGCCAGCCGCGCCAGCAGCGCCGGGTCGAGCCCGGCGCGCCGCCAGACATCGTCCGGCCCGGTATAGCCGTTGCCGCGCGCCGCCGCGATCCAGTCGGCCTCGTCCCGCGAAAGACCCTTGATCTGGCGAAACCCCAGCCGCAGGGCAAGCCCGCCCTGCGTGTCCGGCTCCAGCGTGTTGTCCCAATACGAGGCGTTGATGCAGACCGGGCGGACGTCGACGCCGTGATCGCGTGCATCCCGCACGATTTGCGCGGGGGCGTAGAACCCCATGGGCTGTGAATTCAGCAACGCGCAGGCGAAGACGCCTGGGTGGTGATGCTTGATCCAAGCGCTGGCATAGACCAGATGCGCGAAGCTGGCCGCGTGGCTTTCGGGAAAGCCGTAGCTGCCGAATCCCTCGATCTGCGAAAAACACCGTTCGGCGAAGTCCATGTCATAGCCATTGGCGCGCATGCCGCGCAGGAACCGGGTGCGGAATTCGCCGACATGCCCGTGCTTCTTGAAGGTGGCGAGCGCCCGGCGCAGGCGGTCGGCCTCCTCGGGGGTAAACCCCGCACCGATGATGGCGATCTGCATCGCCTGTTCCTGAAACAGCGGCACGCCGAGGGTCTTGCCCAGAACCCGCCCCAAAGCGTCCGAGGGAAAACTCACCTCTTCCTCGCCGTTGCGGCGGCGGATGAAGGGATGGACCATGTCGCCCTGAATGGGGCCGGGGCGGATGATCGCCACCTGGATCACCAGATCGTAGAAGGTGCGGGGGCGCATGCGCGGCAGGAAATTCATCTGC
>JAWLGF010000076.1:4059-10442 GCA_041685205.1 Roseovarius sp. | reverse complement strand
TTTCTCGGTCGGGTGGACGCTGCCGATTTTCGAGACGCGCCCCGCATCGTTGCGCCCCAGATCGAGCAGCATCAGGTGTTCGGCGCGTTCCTTGGCGTCGGCCAGCAGATCGGCCTCCAGCGCGCGATCCTCTTCGGGGGTGGCGCCGCGGGGGCGTGTGCCCGCGATCGGCCGCACGGTGACCTCGCGCCCGAAGACCCGCACGAGGATCTCGGGCGAGGCGCCGATCACTTGAAACGCACCGAAATTGAAGAAGAACATGAAGGGTGACGGGTTCGTGCGCCGTAAAGACCGGTAGAGCGCGAGCGGCGGCTGGTGGAAGGGCTGCGTCCAGCGTTGCGAGGGCACCACCTGGAAGATATCGCCCGCGCGGATATATTCCTTGGCCGTCTCGACCGCCCGCTTGTACCCCTCGCGGGTGAAATTCGACACCGGCGCCGCATCCTCTGCCGCCTCGCCCAGATTGCGGCTCGATTGGGGCAGGGCACGTTCGAGATCGCGGACCGCGTCCATCACCCGCTCGGCGGCTTGCGCGTAGGCCGCGCGCGCCGACTGGCCGCTGCCGGCCCAGGCGGGTGCGACGACCGCCACCTCGCCCTTGACCCCGTCGAGCACCGCCACGACCGAGGGGCGCAGCAGCACCGCGTCGGGCAGGCCGAGCGTGTCGGGGGGCATGTCGGGCAGGTGCTCCACCAGCCGGATCATGTCATAGCCGAGATAGCCGAACAGCCCCGCGCTGGCCGCCGGAAGATCGTCGGGCAAACTGATGCGGCTTTCGGCGATCAGGGCGCGCAGATTGCTCAGCGGATCGCCGGTCTGATCCTCGAAGGCCTCCGGGTCGAATCGCGCTTGCCGGTTGAGGCGGCTGCTGCGCCCGTGGCAGTGCCAGATCAGATCGGGCTTCATGCCGATGATGGAATAGCGCCCGCGCACCTCGCCGCCGGTGACCGATTCCAGCAGGAAGCTGTCGCGCGCGCCGCCTGTGAGCTTGAGCATGAGTGAAACCGGCGTGTCGAGATCGGCCGCGAGCCGTGCATGCACCACCTGATTGTCGCCCGCCTCGAAGGCGCGCGCGAAGTCATCGAAGGACGGGGTCAGTTCCACGCGTGGTCCTCAGTCGAAATTGGAATGAACGGCGTTGATCGCGGATTGGTCGATTGTCACCCCGGCGCGGTCGCGGATATCGTCGGCCAGCACCTCGAACAGGTCCTGACTGAGGCCCGACGCGACCTGGTCGCGCAGTCTGTCGCGCAGTCGGTCGAGATCGGGATCATCTTCGGCGGGGGGGCGGACGGCATCGAGGCGCAGCACGGTGACGCGGTCCTCACCCGGAATGATTTCGACATCGCCCTCGCTCATCTGGAACACCCGCTCGATGAAGCCCTCGGGCACGTCCTCGCGGTAACCGCGGCGGGTCAGGTCGATCACCTCGGTTGCGTCCAGGTCGAGTTCGGCAAAGCCGTCGTCCTCGCGCAGCCGGTCGAGGTCCGGCTCGAGCTGATCGCGCAGCGCCGTGACGACGGCCTCGGCGCGCCACGCATCGCGGACCTCGTCGCGGACCTCGTCGAGCGGTTGAAGCTGCGGGTCGCGGGTGCCGTCCAGGCGCAGTGCGAAGATGCCGCGATCGTCCATGCGTTCGATCTCGGGGTAATCGCCCTCTTCAACATCCGCCGCGGCCTCGCGGAACTCGGCATGGCCCGCGATGCCGTCGGTCATGTCGGGATGCCAGTCGATTTCGCCCAGTTCGAGATCGGTTTCGCGTGCGACGTCCTCCAGCGTGGCGCCCCCCGCGAGCAGGTCGTCCACCTCGTCGATCATGGATTCGACCATGCGCCGCGCGCGGCTGAGCGCGAGCGTGTCGCGCAACTGCAACTCGGCCTCGACAAAGGGCACGGTCTGCGCGCCCAGAACTGCGTTCACGCGAAAGAGCGCGGGGCCCAGGCTCGTGTCAACGGGACCCACGACATCGCCGGTCTCGGCGCCGAACACGGGTTCCGCGGCCTCGCCGAGATCATCGGTCGACACGTCGCCCAGATCGACATCCGAGAGCGCGAGCCCGCGATCCTCGACCAGTGTCTCGAAACTTGTGCCGTCGTCGATGCGGGCCTTCGCGGCCTCTGCCGCGTCACGGTCGGAAAAGACGAGCCGTTCGACGAGGCGGCGTTCGGGCTGGTTGAACTCGTCCGAGCGGTCTTCGTAGGCCTGTTGCAGCGTCTCCTCGTCCAGTTCGATGCTGTCGAGCAGCATCTCGGGGGTGATCCAGACATAGGTGATCGACCGTGTTTCCGGCGTGGTGAACTCGTCGCTGTTCTCGTCGTGATAGCGGCGCAGATCCTCATCCGAGGGTTCGGGCAGGCCGGTGTCCAGATCGTCACGGTCCAGCGTGGCATAGGTGACCTCGCGCCGTTCGCCCAGGTAGTTGGTGATCGCCTCGATATGGGCGGGCTGTGCCTGTATGCCCGAGACCACCGCGGCCTGCAGCAGGCCCGACGCGGTTTCGGCGCGGATATTCTCCTCGAACTCGGCCTCGTTCAGTCCGGCCTGCTCGAGCGCGAAGCCGTAAGCGTCGCGGTCGAATTCGCCGTCGAGGCCGCGAAACCCTTCTATCGACAGGATCTCGTCGCGCAGGGTTCCGTCGCCCACGGAAATGCCCAGCCGGTCGGTCTCGTGCTCCAGCGCGGCGCGCGACACAAGCTGTGAAAGCACCTCGCGGTCCAGACCTGCGTCGCGGGCCTCGGCAAAGCTGATGCTTTCCCCGCGCTGTTCGCCGAGGGCACGGATCTCGTTGCGCAGGGCGCGGGAATAGGCGTTGACGTCGATCTGCGCATTGCCCACCGACCCGACGCTGCTGATCGTGCCCGACAGGTTGGTCGCGCCGAAACCGGCGAGCCCGATGATCAAAAGGCCCATCAGGACCCACATCGCGCCTCTGGAAAAGCCCTTGCCCACGGTCCCGGCCTCCTGTTCGTCGCTTGGGAAAAGTCTGTGTCGCGCCTGTGTCTACGCGCTCCGTCGGGACGGGGCAATAGGGCCGCGCCGAGACCGGATCAGGCGCTCAGGTGCCGCGATAGGGTTCGACATATTGCAGGGCCATGTCCCACGGAAAGAAGATCCACGTGTCTTGGCTGACCTCGGTGATGAAGGTGTCGACCCGGTCGCGCCCCATCGGCTTGGCGTAGACCGTGGCGATATGGGCGCCCGGCAGGTGGTCGCGGACCACGTCGAGCGTCTGGCCGGTATCCACAAGGTCATCGACGACAAGCACGCCAGCACCGTCGCCCATCAGGCCCGCATCGGGCGACTTGATGACCACGGGCGCGCTTTTCGTCTGGTGATTGTAGGATTTCACGCTGATCGTGTCGACCATGCGGATGTCGAGCTCGCGCGCGACGATCATCGCGGGAGCCATGCCGCCGCGGGTGATCGCCACCACCGCGCGCCAGCCCTCCGTGGGCGCCTCGCCCTGAAGCCGCCATGCCAGGGCGCGCGCGTCGCGGTGCAACTGGTCCCAGCTGACGTGAAAGCCCCTTTCATGCGGCAGGCGGTCGGGGGTCATGCGCGTGCCTCAGGTGGCGTCGATGTCGGGGGCGTCCACCGCCTTCATCCCGACGATGTGATAGCCCGCATCGACATGCAGGTTCTCGCCGGTGACGCCCGAGCCGAGGTCCGAAAGAAGGTAGAGCGCCGAGCGCCCGACATCGTCGATGGTGATATTGCGCCGCAGCGGCGAGTTCAGCTCGTTCCATTTCAGGATATAGCGGAAATCGCCGATTCCGCTGGCGGCCAGCGTCCGGATCGGGCCGGCGCTGATCGCGTTGACGCGGATTTGATCCTTGCCCAGATCCTCGGCCATGTATTTCACCGACGCCTCCAGAGCGGCCTTGGCGATGCCCATCACGTTGTAATGCGGCATGACCTGTTCTGCTCCATAATAGGTCAGCGTCAGCGCCGAGCCACCCGAGTTCATCATCTTCTCGGCGCGCTGCATCACGGCGGTGAAGGAATAGACCGAGATGTCCATGGTGCGCAGGAAATTCTCGCGACTGGTGTCGACATAGCGCCCGCGCAACTCGTTCTTGTCGGAATAGCCGATCGCGTGGACCACGAAGTCCACGTTGTCCCAGTGCCGCCCCAGATCGGTGAAAAGCTGGTCGATCGAGGCCATGTCGGCCACGTCGCAGGGCAGCACGATCTCGGAGCCGAGCTCGGCGGCGAGCGGGGCCACGCGCTTCTTCAAGGCGTCGCCCTGATAGCTGAAGGCAAGTTCGGCCCCGGCATCGGCGCAGGCGCGCGCGATGCCCCAGGCGATGGACTTGTCGTTGGCAAGCCCCATGATCAGCCCGCGTTTTCCACTCATCAGATTGTTCGACATGCCCGACCCCCGCCACAGCGCTTTCATCGACCTTTAGGCGATTGCACGAAGTGCATCAAGGGCCGGACCGGCAGAGAAGCCGTTTGTCAATTCGCGGCGGTGGGCCTAGCTTCAGCGCATCTTGGGGACTGATGACGCGCAGGGGGCCGCGATGGAACGTGACGGAATATTTGCAGGCGACGATCCGTTCGAGATCGCCCGCGCCTGGATGGCCGAGGCCGAAACGACCGAGGTCAACGATCCCAACGCCATGGCACTGGCCACGGTGGATCCCGACGGGATGCCGAACGTGCGTGTGGTGCTGCTCAAGGAGATCGCCGAGGACGGTTTCATCTTCTACACAAACTACGAGTCGGCCAAGGGGCGCGAACTGGCCGAGACCCCGAAGGCCGCGCTGGTGATGCACTGGAAATCGCTGCGCCGTCAGATCCGAGTGCGCGGGCATGTAACCCGCGAGGACGGGGCGCGGGCCGACGCCTACTATGCCTCTCGCGACATCAAGAGCCGGCTTGGCGCCTGGGCCTCGAAACAGTCGCGTTCGCTCGAATCGCGGTCCGCGCTGATGGCAGAGGTCGCGAAGGTCACCGCGCAGAAGGGACCCAACCCGCCGCGTCCGGATTTCTGGGGCGGATTCCGCATCGATCCGGTCGAGATCGAGTTCTGGGCGGACGGAGCGTTTCGACTTCATGACAGGTTCGTCTGGACTAGGCCGAATGTTGCACAAAACTGGAGTGTTAAGCGTCTCAACCCCTGATTTGGCGTGTTGTATAGCCCCCCGTTCTCTGCAATTATCTAAACCTTGGTTGGCCACGTCAGTCGCATGAATTCTCGCGGTTTGGCCTGTGTTCTCGAACTCTTGGGTGAGGTATTTTGGCGGCGAACGAGGATACGACGCGCAGGTTGAGAGGGCGCGTGAAGTGGTTCGACCCGGTCAAGGGATTCGGCTTTGTCGTGGCCGACGAGGGTGGTGCGGACATCCTGATCCACGCGAATGTCCTGCGCAATTTCGGCCAGAGTTCGGTCGCGGATCGCGCAACCGTCGAGATCGACGTTCAGGAAACCGAACGCGGCCGGCAGGCGGTCGAGGTGCATGGCATCGAGCCCCCGGACGATATCGAGATGGGCAATCTGATCGACCTTCAGGATATCGATCCCGACGAAATCAGGAACGCGCCCCTGCAGCCCGCGCGGGTCAAGTGGTTCGACAAGGCCAAGGGGTTCGGTTTTGCCAATACCTTTGGCGACAGCGCGGACGTGTTCGTGCATGTCGAGGTTCTGCGCCGCTCCGGCCTTGCGGATGTGCAGCCGGGCGAGGCGTTGGCGATCCGCGTGATCGACGGCAAGAGAGGACGCATGGCAACGGAGGTGTGCGGATGGGAAGCGGCGGTCAAATCGCCCGAATAGGTCTGGCCGCGGCGGCGGTCGCGCTGGCCGGCATGGCTGGGGCCGAGACGTGCCGCGACGACGTCGTGACGCTTCGCGGCGATGGCGATCAGGCGCGGTTCCGGGTGGAACTGGCCGATGACGACGCTGCGCGGTCCGAGGGGCTGATGAACCGCGACGAACTGGCCCGCGGGGCCGGGATGCTGTTCGTCTATCCCGAGCCGCAACGCGTGGCGTTCTGGATGAAGAATACGCGCATCCCGCTGGACATGATCTTTCTCGATGCGGGCGGCACGGTGCAAAAGGTGCATCACGAGGCCGTCCCGCACGACGAAACGCCGATTCCCGGCGGCGACGCTATCCAGAGCGTGCTGGAGATCAATGGCGGGCTGGCGCGCCGGATCGGCATCGACGAAGGCTGGCACCTGCGCCACCCCGCCATCGATCAGGATCGCGCGGCATGGCCCTGCGGTCCGGACGGGTAAGACGCCCGCCGGTGCGATTTTCGCTTTCCAATGATCTGAATCGCGGCTAATGCCCGGGCATGGTCCGGGGCGTGGCGCAGTCTGGTAGCGCACCTGTTTTGGGTACAGGGGGTCGTAGGTTCGAATCCTGCCGCCCCGACCAT
>JAWLGF010000076.1:0-3959 GCA_041685205.1 Roseovarius sp. | reverse complement strand
GGCTAATGCCCGGGCATGGTCCGGGGCGTGGCGCAGTCTGGTAGCGCACCTGTTTTGGGTACAGGGGGTCGTAGGTTCGAATCCTGCCGCCCCGACCATTTGTAAGGTGAGCAAGAATGCTGAACTCTGAACTCTTGCTCTCCTTCGCTGACACCTTCTACGGCTACGGCGACCTTTCCTCACCGATCTGGTTCATCGGTATGGAGGAAGGTGGTGGAAGCGAAGATGATATCCGCACCCGCTTGGAGACTTGGGATGCACGTGGTCGGCGACGGGTCGAAGACCTTGCCGCGTATCACGAGGCAATGGGTGTCGCTAATCTCACGACAGGAAACAGAGTCCGATTGCAGCCAACATGGGCCAAGCTGATCCACTTTCAGTTAGGCGCAGAGCGTGGGCCGGTCGAGAGCAGCGTGGTCAAGTCTTTTCAGAGATCTGTTTGGGGTCGAGATAACTCGCGCACATGCTTGCTCGAGCTCATGCCGCTACCCAAGAAGAGCGCAGCCTCCTGGCCTTATAAAGATTGGACGGAAGCTCCCGAGCTGTGGTCAAGAAGCCTCTATTTCGCTCACTTCGCGGTCAAACGCGCCGCTGCGCTACGGGCACTAATCGCGGATCACAAACCCAAAGTCGTCGTTTTTTACGGCAAGACTCGCGAGTTTGCTTGTCATTGGCCATGGATTGCCGGCGTAAAGCCTTCGAGTTCACTTTGGCAAACTGTGGGAGACTGGTCCGAGACGAAGCATGCCGGATCACGCTTCATGATCGCGCCCCACCCCGTGGCACATGGCTCTCAAAACGCAGTGTGGCGGGAGAAGGGCGAGAAAGTTTCGCGCGTTGTCGATGTCAATCGCTCGGGCAGCTTCAGTTCGTAGCGCACCTGTTTTGGGTACAGAGGGTCGTAGGTTCGAATCCTGCCGCCCCGACCATGTCACAAACTTCATATCATGACGGACGCGGAGCATTGGCTTCGGCGGACTGTCCGTGGCACGCCGCCGACGGTCAGGCACGATTCTCGTGCTGTTCACACCACATGTTGTCAGTCAAACTTATTTTGTCACCATATTAACGAATTTTTCGTTGACGAGACCGGCCAGAATACGTCACGTTGTAGGGACGGGGTCGCCAGCCACTAGATCTTGCGTTGCGCACGAGGCGCGTCATCGACCCTTCTCATAAACGACCGGAATGCCGCCGGGTCTCATTCGCGCCGCCGCTTTCTTGCGGGGCTCGTTGGCGAATGTGTGTCTTTGGCTGGCTGCCGATCGCCGAAAGCGGGCCCTTGCAGGCCAATGAAAACCAGACCGGGATAAGGCACAGAACATGAAGATCGAACGCAAATTCACCACCGCCGGGCAGGATGCGTATGCCGCGCTGGATTTCGTGACCACCGCTTCCGAGATCCGCAATCCCGACGGCACCACGGTCTTCCGGCTCGACGAGATCGAGGTGCCATCGGGCTGGAGTCAGGTGGCCAGCGACGTGATCGCCCAGAAATATTTCCGGAAGGCGGGCGTGCCCAACAAGCTGGAAAAGCGGCCCGAGGAGGGCGTGCCGGAATTCCTGTGGCGCTCGGGGCCAGCGGCCGACAATGACGGGTTCGGCGGCGAGACCAAGGCGCGGCAGGTCTTCGACCGGCTGGCCGGGGCCTGGGCCTATTGGGGCTGGAAGGGCGGCTATTTCACCACAGAGGCCGATGCACGCGCCTATTTCGACGAGATGCGCGTGATGCTCGCGCGCCAGATGGCGGCGCCCAACAGCCCGCAATGGTTCAACACCGGCCTGCACTGGGCCTACGGTATCGACGGGCCGAGCCAGGGGCATTACTATGTTGATCCCGAAACCCACGAGCTGACGCAATCCACCAGCGCCTATGAACATCCGCAGCCGCATGCCTGCTTCATCCAGTCGGTCAAGGACGATCTGGTGGGCGACGGCGGCATCATGGATCTGTGGGTGCGCGAGGCGCGGCTGTTCAAGTACGGCTCGGGGACGGGGACCAATTTCAGCAGCTTGCGCGCCGAGGGCGAGAAGCTGTCGGGCGGCGGCAAATCCTCGGGTCTCATGGGCTTTCTCAAGATCGGCGACCGCGCGGCGGGCGCGATCAAGTCGGGCGGCACCACGCGCCGTGCCGCCAAGATGGTGATCTGCGACGCCGACCATCCCGACATTCAGGAATTCATCAACTGGAAGGTGAAGGAAGAACAGAAGGTCGCGAGCATCGTCGCGGGCTCCAAAATGCACGAGCTCAAGCTCAACGAGATATTCGCGGCGATCCGCGCATGGGACGGCACCACCGAGGATGCCGTCGACCCGAAGGTGAACCCGCAGCTGAAATCGACCATTCGCGGCGCGAAGCAGGTCCAGATCCCCGAGACCTATGTCAAGCGCGTGCTGGATTATGCCAAGCAGGGCTACACCAGCATCGAGTTTCCGACCTATGACACCGACTGGGATTCCGAGGCCTATGCGTCCGTGTCGGGGCAAAACTCCAACAACTCGATCCGCGTCACGGATGCGTTCCTGCAGGCGGTCAAGGACGACGCCGACTGGGCGCTGATCAACCGCACCGACGGCGCGGTGGCCAAGACCATCAAGGCCCGCGACCTGTGGGAGGATGTGGGCCATGCCGCATGGGCCTGTGCCGATCCGGGCATCCAATACCACGATACCGTCAACGCGTGGCACACCTGCCCCGAGGATGGCGAGATCCGCGGATCGAACCCGTGCTCGGAATACATGTTTCTTGACGACACCGCCTGCAACCTCGCCTCGATGAACCTGCTGAAGTTCTACGATGGCGAAGCGTTCGACGCCGATGCCTACATGCATGCCACGCGGCTCTGGACCGTGACGCTGGAAATCTCGGTGATGATGGCGCAGTTCCCCTCGAAGGAAATTGCACAGCGCAGCTTTGAATTCCGCACGCTTGGTCTGGGCTATGCCAATATCGGCGGCCTGCTGATGAACATGGGGCTGGGCTACGATTCGGACGAGGGCCGTGCGCTGTGCGGCGCGCTGACCGCGATCATGACCGGTGTCAGCTACGCCACCAGCGCCGAGATGGCGGGCGAACTGGGCGCCTTTGCAGGCTACCAGAAGAACGCCGACCACATGCTGCGCGTGATCCGCAATCACCGCCGCGCAGCACATGGCGCAACCAAGGGCTACGAGGGGCTGGCGGTGCCGCCGGTGCCGCTCGACCATGCCAATTGCCCCGATGCGCGGCTGACCGATCTCGCCAAGGGCTGCTGGGACGAGGCGCTGAAGCTGGGCGAGGCGCATGGCTATCGCAACGCGCAGGCCACGGTGATCGCGCCCACGGGCACGATCGGTCTGGTGATGGATTGCGACACCACGGGGATTGAGCCGGATTTCGCGCTGGTGAAGTTCAAGAAGCTGGCCGGTGGCGGGTATTTCAAGATCATCAACCAGTCGGTGCCCGCCGCATTGGAAAAGCTGGGTTATCACCCTGCGCAGATAGAAGAGATCGTGGGCCATGCCGTCGGGCACGGCACCATCGGCAACGCACCGGCGATCAACCCCACCTCGCTGGTCGGGCACGGGTTCGGCGAGCATGAGCTGGCCAAGGTCGAGGCCGCGCTCGGCAGCGCCTTCGACATCCGCTTCGTCTTCAACCAGTGGACGCTGGGGGTGGAGTTCTGCACGCAGGTTCTGGGCATCCCGCAGGCCAGGCTCAACGATCCGACCTTCGACCTGCTGGCGCATCTGGGGTATTCCAAGCGCGATATCGAGGCGGCCAACAACCATGTCTGCGGCACCATGACACTTGAGGGCGCGCCGCATCTGGATCCTGCGCATTACCACATCTTCGATTGCGCCAATCCCTGCGGCAAGACCGGCAAGCGCTATCTCGGCGTGCAAAGCCACATCACCATGATGGCGGCGGCGCAAAGCTTCATCTCGGGCGCGATCTCCAAGACGATCAACATGCCCAA
>JAWLGF010000075.1:0-10631 GCA_041685205.1 Roseovarius sp. | reverse complement strand
GGATCGTGTCGCGGAGTTGGTGGAAATTCGAGGGAGGCGTAATCTCCGGGTGACTTACAACCACCCAACCGGCGGCGGCAACCGCCAGGGAGATCACGCCATGAACCAGAATACCGATACTGCGAGCTTTGCGCTACTGGCCGGGGAAGCCGGGTTTGACCCGATCGAGGATCGACTGCGGGCGAACGTCCGCGCGACCATTGAGGCCGTGTTCGAAGAGGAACTGGCCCTCTTTCTCGGCCGCCTGCGCTACGACCGGGGCGACGGTGCCGCGAAAGGCTATCGCCACGGGCACCGCGAACGCCAGCTCACCGGCACCTTCGGGACCGAGACTGTCCGCGTGCCACGCGCCCGGGTCGAAGACGAGACCGGCAAGGTGACGGAGTGGCGGTCGAAGGCGCTGCCCCGTTACCAGCGGCTGACAAGGACGGCCGAGGCCCTGATCGCGGCTGTCTATCTCGCCGGGACCAACACGCGTCGGGTCAAGCGGGCGCTGTTCGGGCTGTTCGAGGGGGCCGTGAGCAAGAATGTGGTCAGCCGCGCCTGGCGCAAGGTGAAGGTCGACTGGGACGCCTGGTGCGCTCGCGGCCTCGCCGGGGAGGACATCGTCCGTCTGATCCTCGACGGCACCGTGATCAAGACTCGGCTGGACCGGAAGGCCACGAACATTTCGGTGCTGGCCGCCATCGGCGTGCGGCGGGACGGACAGAAGGTTCTGTTATCCATTAGAAACATGGGCGGGGAAAGCACGGCCGCCTGGCGCCAGTTCCTCGACGACCTCGATGCGCGCGGCCTGAAGCGGCCCGAGTTCGTGATCGTCGACGGCGCCCCGGGTCTGGAAGCTGCGCTGACCGCGCTCTGGGGCGAGGAACTGCCGATCCAGCGCTGCACGGTTCACAAGCACCGCAACCTCCTGGCCCATGCGCCGAAGCACCTGCACGACGAGCTGACCGAAGACTACCGCGACATGATCTACGCCGACACCGCGGCAGAGATCGAAACCCGCCGAAAGGCCTTCCTGCGCAAGTGGCGGCTCAAGTGCCGCGCGGTCGCCGACAGTCTGGAGGAAGCCGGAGATCGGCTCTTCACCTTCACCCGCCTCGATCCGTCGCAATGGAAATCGGCCCGCACCACCAACGCCATCGAGCGCCTGAACGGGGAATTCCGCCGCCGCATAAAGACCCAGACCGTGCTGCCCTGCGCAGAGACCGTGCCCATGCTGCTCTGGGCGCTGCTGGCCTCCGGCCAGATCCAGATGCGCAAGGTCGATGGCTGGGAAACGCTCTCTCGGCCCCTCGAGCCGATGCCCCTTGACCTCGCCGCCTGAGAAACCGAACCTTCATATGCCCGGAGCGCGCCGCCAAGGAATTTCCACAGCTTTCGCGACACGACCATTGCGATCTTTTTCATCTTCTTCGATGCTTGGATCGTATGGCAATTGCTCTTTCTCTTTCAGCCCTTCCGAGTCGTAATGCTCAGCTAGCCCGCGCCCCTGTGCGAGTGCAGACACGAAGTGCCAAAACCGGTCAGAATCAAGTCGCCCTCCATCGGCATCGGACTTGTCCTGAAGCTGGTCCAGCATCTTGTGAAGCCTTCCCTGTTCTGTGTCGACACCATCCACAAACTCGTCCAGCATCCTGTAAATCTTATGATCTGTCGGCTTCATATTGTCAGTCATTGGTCCCCGTAGCTTATGCGATTTGCATCGGCACCACGTTCTGCGCCCCTGTGGCGACTTCGTGGCCATCCAAATGAGCGGCCCATGCTTCCATCATCGGACGGCGGCGCTCTACAGCGGCCACGCGCATATAGGCGCGCTCGACGGCTCCGAGCTGGTGGGCTAGTTGCGCCTCGATCAGTTCTCGCGGAAAATCGGTGCAGGTGGCAGCCCAGCCCTTGAAGGTCGCCCGCAATCCATGAACGGTGTAGGCGCCATAGGCCTCCCAGGATCAGAAGGTGCTCGACTTTAACGCACTTGCATTGCGTCGGCTCGGGCCACGATAGTCCGGATATGAATGAGAATACCAAACGCCCTGTCCTTCGCATCCGCATCGTCTTCGGCGACGCCGAAATGATCGGCCCCGGCAAGGCCGAGTTGCTCGAAAGCATCGACCGTTGCGGGTCCATCGCCGGGGCGGGGCGCGAGATGGGCATGAGCTACAAGCGCGCCTGGCAGTTGATCGGCACGCTCAACGCCATGTTCCGCGAACCGCTGGTGGACAGAACGCGTGGGGGGCAGGGTGGCGGCGGCGCGGTGTTGACCGATGCGGGGCGGCATGTTCTGGGCCTCTATCGCGCCTTCGAGATGGACGCCGCCAACGCCGGCGCCGCACGGTTGGAGGCCATGCAGGCGCTGCTCAGGGATATTCCCGAATAAAAATAACTATTGACCGGTTGGCTGCCTTCCGCCGATATGTTTCGGGAAACATATCTTCAGGGACCCGCCATGCCGATGGTCATCGACCGCCGATCCATCCTCGCTGCCGCCCTGGCGCTTGGCCTTGGTTGGGGCTCTGCGGCAGCGCAGGACGACGCGCCGGTCGTGGCCGCGGCGTCCGACCTGCAATTCGCGGTCGAGGAGATCGCTGCCGCCTTCACCGACGACACGGGCATGCAGGTCCGGCTCTCCTTCGGGTCGACCGGCAACTTCGCCCGCCAGATTCGCGAAGGGGCACCGTTCCAGGTCTTCATGGCCGCCGACGAGCAGTTCATCTTCGATCTGGTGCGCGATGGCTTTGCCCGAGACGAAGGCGATCTCTATGCCATCGGCCGGATCGTGGTGAAGGTGCCGCCCGGATCGACGCTTGAGGCCGACGGCACGCTGGAAAGCCTGCGGACCGCGTTGGCCGAGGGGCGGATCACCCGTTTCGCCATCGCCAATCCGGACCACGCCCCCTACGGCCGCCGTGCTAAGGAGGCGCTGGAGCATGCGGGCCTGTGGGAAGATATCCAACCCTTCCTCGTACTGGGCGAAAATGTCAGCCAGGCCGCGCAGTTCGCCTTGTCGGGCAATGCCGAGGGCGGGATCATCGCGCTGTCTCTGGCGCTGGCGCCGCAACTGCGCGATCTGGGCACATCTGATCTGGTAGCCGAAGACGTCCACGAACCCCTCCGCCAGCGCATGGCGCTTCTGAACGGCGCGGGGCCGGTGGCCGAGGCCTTCTATGCCTACATGAAGGAACCGGCGGCGCGCGAGATCATGGAACGCTACGGTTTCGTGGTGCCGGAAGGCGACTGATCCATGGACTGGACAGCGCTCTGGCTGTCGATGCGGCTGGCGGCATGGACGGTGGTGATCCTATTGCCGGTATCCGTCCTGATGGGCCGGTATCTCGCCTATCGCCAATTTCGCGCCAAAGGGCTGGTCGAGGCGCTGGTTATGTTGCCGCTCGTCCTGCCGCCCACGGTCTTCGGGTTCTACTTGCTGGTGGCTTTCGGGCGGAACTCGCCCGTGGGCGATCTGTGGCAGGGCCTGTTCGGGCATCAACTCGTGTTCAGTTTCGAGGGGCTGGTGGTGGCGAGCGTTATCTTCAACCTGCCTTTCGCCATCCAGCCCGCCCAACGCGGTTTCGAGGCGATCCCGGTGGAAGTGCGCGAGGCAGCGAGCTGTTGCGGCATGTCGCCTCTGGCCTCGCTTTGGAAGGTCGAACTGCCGCTGGCCTGGCCGGGTCTGATGACGGCGATGGTGCTGACATTCGCCCATACGCTCGGCGAGTTCGGGATCGTGCTGATGGTTGGCGGGTCGATCCCCGGCGAGACCAAGACCATCGCGATCTCGATCTATGACAAGGTGCAGGGCTTCGACGACCGCAGTGCCGGGATCATGTCGGCGGTGCTGGTCGCTATCTCGCTCTTCACCATCGCGCTGACCTTCTGGCTGTCGGCGCGCATGGGGCGCCGACTGAATTGAGAAGGGTGTACTGATGGCGCTGGACGTGATGGCGCAGGCGGATTTGCCTATCCCGCTCGACGTGGCGTTCCGGGTGGAACCGGGTGAATTGCTGGCTCTGGTCGGGCACTCTGGATCGGGCAAGACGACGCTTCTGCGCACGATTGCCGGGCTGTGGCGGCCACAGGTGGCGCGGGTGGCGGTGAACGGCACGGCGTGGCTGGACACGGGCGCGCGCGTCGATCTGCCGACGCATCGCCGCCGGGTCGGGCTCGTGTTCCAGAACTACGCGCTCTTCCCGCACATGACCGCCGCGCAGAACGTCATGGCGGCGATGGGGACGCCTGACCGGGGCGAGGCGGGTCGGGTGCTTGATCTGGTAAACCTTCACGGATTGGCCGACCGCAAGCCGACCCAGCTTTCCGGCGGACAGCAGCAGCGGGTGGCGGTGGCGCGCGCACTGGCGCGCCGACCCGAGGCCCTGCTGCTGGACGAGCCGTTCTCTGCGGTTGACCGCGCGACCCGGGAAAAGCTCTATGGCGAGATCATCGACCTGCGCGCCTCGCTGGCCATGCCGGTGGTGCTGGTCACCCATGACATGAACGAGGCGCAGCTTCTGGCCGATCGCATGGTGGTGATCGAGAAGGGCCGCGTCGTGCGAACCGGCACCACGGCCGAGGTCATGACCGATCCGGACGCCCTGCGCGCCATGGGCATCCGAGAGGTGGCGGCCATGCTGCCTGCCGTTGTCGTCGAGCATGGGGCCGACGGGCTGACCCGGCTGGATGCGCCGACCGGTCCCCTGTTCCTGCCCGGCATCGAGGGCCCGCCCGGCACCCGGGTGCGGGTGCGCATCATGGCGCATGACATGATCCTGTCGCGGCGACATCCCGAAGGCCTGTCGTCGCAGAACATCATCGCGGGCAAGGTCGCGCGGATCGTGCCGGGCGCTGGTCCGGGTGTGATGGTGCAAATCGATGTGGCCGGGCATGAAATCCTCGCGCGCATCACCCGCCGCGCGGCCGAGCAGATGACGTTGGCGCCCGGCGATACAATCCATGCCATCCTGAAGTCGATGTCGGTCGCCCGGGACCACGTCGCGCGTACTCCCGACTTGGGCCGGGAGGCCGAATGAACCGCCCGAACCGCCTTGCGCTGTCCTTCGGCATCGGCGCCGCGGTCGGCACGGCGGGCGGGCTGATCGGCCTCGGCGGGGCCGAGTTTCGTCTGCCCGCGCTGGTGGGCGCCTTGCGTTTCTCGGCGCGCGAAGCGGTCGCGGTGAACCTTGTGGCCAGCCTGATCGTGCTGGCCGCCGCCTTGGCGTTCCGGGCGCAGGCGGTACCGATGGCCGAGATCGTGCCACTTCTTCCGGCGGTTCTGGGGGTGCTCGCGGGGTCGATGTCGGCCGACTGGATCGGCGCTGGCTGGTTGCGCCGAGCATCGGACAAGGTGCTGGGCCGGTTGATCCTGATCCTGCTCGTGGCGCGCGGCTGTGTCTTGATCGCCGAGGGATTGTTCGTGACCGAACCTGCGCGCCTGGTCGGCGAGGGCATCGGCCCATCCTGCGTGTCGCCGCAGCCTGCGGGGTGGTGATCGGCCTGGTTTCCTCCCTTCTGGGTGTTGTGGGGGGCGAGATGATCATCCTCGTGTTCATCCTGCTCCTCGGCGTGGACGTGAAGGTGGCGGGCTCGATGTCGATGCTGGTCGGCATACCCATGATCGCAGTCGGCCTGTTGCAACACTTCGGTGCGGGGTCTGTCCTGCGTGAGCGGACGGTCTGGCGGACGGCCATCCTTCCTCTGAGTGCAAGCGCAAATGTCATCATCCGGTCCCTCGGCAAAGGAAAAGTCCGGGCACGAGGTTCAACTCACGCGGCCTTTATCAGCGCGTGGACTCGCTCGGGGTCGAAGCGGTCGCGCACGGCCTCGGGGTCGAAGCCAGCGGCGGAGCAGACAAAGGCAAAGTCGCGCGATTGAAGATATCCGGTACGGTTTCGGGCCCTCAAGGACAACGCCCGCGAGGGCTTCTGGACCGGCGCGCTGCCGCCGGTTGACTACCACGTCTTCGACGCAGAAAAGCGCGGCCAAAAGATGAAGAAGGTTCTGGAGATTGACCTGCTGTAGGCCGACACGGTCCGGCTGATGTTCAAGCTGGTTCTGCGGAGGCGACCGCAAGAGTGGTCGGATGCCCATGAGCACCGAAATCACTCCGGGACAGACATCCGATTGCCCCTGGGGCAATCCGGTCTCGGTCGACACCCTGCTATGGCCGAGCGTTCCGCCGGCCGGCAGAGGCCATGATGGTGAAGGCATGCGCAAAACGATGGAGGCATGCGACGTGCTCACCCGAATTCCCATGCGCAGATCAAGCAAGACACTTATGGGATTGGTTCATCCGCGCTGTTCCTTGCGCAAACTTGTCAAGCGGTGCCTCAACAAGCTGAAAGACGCGCGCCCTATCGCAACCCGCGAAGAAAAAACCGCACAGCGCGTCCGACGCTTCATCGAAATCGTGGCAATCCGCCTCTGGCTCCGTCTTTTGTCAAGATGGCCTAAGACGGGTATTCCACGCGCGGCAGACGCGCGAAGCAGTCCGCTTGCAGTCCGGTGAGGCCGCGTCCGGCCGTCATCTGGCATCCGGATCGCAAATGCGTGCCGGACAGGGGCGATGGGCGAAGCCGACAGTGAAGCAGGTTTCGGATCGAGGAAGTCGAGTATTTTTGCCAGGAGGGATCTGTGCCTTCGGGCTTCTTCTTGGTCCAAATACCCGAATCAGACCGTGCCGGCGCGCGGCGGCGCGAGATGGTGCGCCGCGTCAAATGATGGCGTGGCGCATCCGGGCGGAGACCCATTCGCTGAGCACCACCGTGGCGAGGATCAGCAGCAGGATGACCGTCACTTGGTCCCATGCGAGCGTATTGATCGACGCCTGAAGTTTCAGCCCGATCCCGCCGGCGCCGACAAGCCCGAGGATGGTGCTTTCGCGGATGTTGATGTCCCAGCGAAACACCGAGATGCCCCAGAAGGCGGGCATGACCTGTGGCACGATGCCGTAGCTCAGCACCTGTGCGCCGCTGGCGCCCGTGGCCTCGATCGCCTCGATCTGGCGGGCGTCGGTTTCTTCGATCGCCTCGTAAAGCAGCTTGCCGACAAAGCCGATGGAGCGCAGCGCGATGGCGACGATCCCCGCCAGAAGGCCCGGCCCGATGATCGCCACCAGCAACAGCGCCCAGATCAGCGAGTTGATCGAGCGCGACGTCACGATGACAAACAGTGCTGCGGGTCGCAGGATGTGCTGCGAGGGTGTCGTGGTGCGTGCCGCCAGCAAGGCCACGGGCACCGCCAGTAAGACCCCGCCGATCGTGCCCAGGGTCGCGATGTTGATGGTGTCCCAGAGCGGACCCCAGAGTTCGGGCAGGTAGGACCAGCGCGGCGGCATCATCCGGTTGCCGATATCGGCCGCCTGGTTCGGCGCGTCGGACACGAAGAGCCAGATCGTGTCGCGCGTCATCAATTGCCAACAGAAAACGAACAGCGCAACCAGCGCCAGCCAGCCCATCCACATGAGCAGCCGCTTGCGGGGGGTGCGATGCGCCCAGACCTGGCTGTAGTGGGAAATCTCGGTCATTGCAGGAACTTTCGCAAATAGCTGGAGCCGTATTCGGCGATCATCACCAGCCCTATGACGATCAAAAGGATCGCCCCTGCGCTGTCATACTCATAGCGGTCGATGGCGGTGTTGAGCGTCGCGCCGATGCCGCCCGCCCCGACGATGCCGATCACCGCGCTCTCGCGGAAATTGATGTCGAGCCGGTAGAGCGACAGCCCGATCAACCGCGGCATGACCTGCGGCTGCACCGCATAATTCACAAGTTGTCCCCAGGAGCCGCCCGTGGCCCGAACCGCCTCGACCTGTGTCGGGTCGATCTCCTCGATATCGTCGGCCAGCAGCTTGGCGATGAAGCCGATCGTCGCGAAGCTGAGCGTCAGGAACCCCGCGAAGGGGCCGAACCCGAACATCGCCACCAGAAAGATGGCGATGATGATCTCCTGAAGGGATCGGCTGACCGCGATGATGCTGCGGCAGACCAGATAGACGGCCCGAGGGGCCAGGTTGCGGGCCGCGCCGACACCGATGGGCACCGAGATCGCCACGCCGACGACCGTCGAGGTCAGGGTCATCGTGAGGCTTTCCGACAGCCCCTTGCCGATATCGGTCCAGCGGCTGGTGAAATCGGGTTGCAGGAAGCCCATCACGAAGCGCTGGCCGCGTTCCAGACCCTCGTAGACCCGCGACCAGTTGACCTCGACCGTGCCGATGGCGAGCACCAGGTAGACGACGATGCCAATCTGCAGCGCGATGCGCCAGCGCTTGTCGCGCACGATCTGCGGCGGGCGCCGCCACGTGCTGGGGTAGCTGGGCGCGGTCATCAGGCCAGCGCCTCGAGCCGGGCGCGCGCGTCCGCTTCGGCCTCGGCCTGTTCCTCGTCGCCCTGGCGCATCGCGTTCCAGTCCTCTTCGCCGTAGATCGTGGTCAGGGCGGCCTCGGTGAGATCGTCGGGCGGGCCGTCGAACACCACACGACCTGCGCGCAGCCCGACGATGCGCTGCATGAACTGCTGGGCCAGCGGGACGTCGTGAATGTTGACGATGGCGGGCAGATCACGCTCGGCGCAGATCTCGGTCAGCAGGCGCATGATCTGGCGGCTGGTGCGGGGGTCGAGGCTGGCCGTGGGTTCGTCCACCAGCAGCAGCTCGGGATCCTGCGCGAGCGCGCGCGCGATCCCGACTCGCTGACGCTGACCTCCCGACAGGGCATCGGCGCGCTTGTCGGCGTGGTCGATCAGCCCCACGCGGTCGAGCAGCTGGTACGCGCGCTGGATGTCCGCGCCGGGGAACTTGCGCAGGAAACTGCGCCAGAACGGCACGTAGCCAAGCCGGCCAGAGAGCACGTTTTCCATCACCGTCAGCCGTTCGACCAGCGAGTATTCCTGAAAGATCATGCCGATGCGTCGCCGCTGGCGGCGCAACTCGCGCTTGCCAAGGCGCGCCAGGTCCACATCGCCAAGCATGACGCGTCCGGTGCTAGGCTCGACCAGCCGGTTGACGCAGCGGATCAGCGTCGATTTGCCCGCCCCCGACGGTCCGATCAGCCCCATGATCTGGCCCTTTGGCACCTCCAGCGTCACGTCCGACAACGCGGTTTCGCCGGTCTTGTAGGTCTTTGACAGCCCGTCCAGGATCAGCATGGTGGCCTCTTTCATTCAAAAGCACTGCGGGCGGCCCGGAGCCGCCCGCAGAAAACGGATGCCCGTGCCGTCAGTTGCAGTCGTAGGAGACGTCGTTCGCCTCGTCGATGGTGCGGATCACTTCCCAATCTTCCTCGAAGGTGATCTCGATGAACTGATCCTCGCCGTTGCGACCGAATTCCTCTTCCAGCGCGGTGCCGTCCCAGTCGAAGCTGAAGAACGCCTCCTTGATCTTGTCCTGCAGATCGGGGTGCAGGTTATGGGCGGTGCCGTAGCCCGTGGTCGGGAAGGTATCTGACTGGTAGACGACTTCGAGTTGGTCTTCCGTCACAACCTCGCGGTCGATCATCCGGCTCTTGACCGAGTTGGCGACCGAGGCGGCGATGTAATCCTTGTTGGCCACACCCAGAACCGAATTGTCATGGGCGCCCGAGAACGAAGCCTCGAAATCCTCTTCCGGCGTCATGTCGAATTCGCTCTTGAGCAGCGCCGAAGGGGCCTTGAAGCCCGAATTCGAGGTTTCGGCGGTGAAGGTCAGTTCCTTGCCGCGGATATCCTCGACCTCTTCGATGCCCGAATCGGGATAGGTAATGATCTCCATCTCGTAGCCGAACGAGCCGTCCTCGGCCGCCATCATGGCAAACGGGCGGAAACCTGCGCAGGCCACGGCGATCGGGTTCGATCCGGTGTTGAACCCGGCAACATGCAGGCGCCCAGCCCGCATTGCCTCGATCTGCGCGGCGTTGGAGTTCACTGGAAAGAACTGCACGTCCTTGCCCGTCACCTCGGCCATATGGTCGAGAAAGCCCTGCCAGACATCGGCATAGACCGCCGGATCCTCGACCGGCGTATAGGCGAAGATCAGCGTGTCCGGGTCGCGCCATTCGGACTCGTCTTCGGGGATATCGGCGATCAGGTCGCCATCCTCGTCAGTGTAGCGGTCTCCGAGCTTGAACTCTGCATGCGCGGGCAGCGCGAGGGTCAGCGCGAGAAGGGCGGTGAGGGTCGTGGTGCGGGTCATGATCCGTCCTCTTTTTCTTCGATCTGTGGGCTCTCGGTTAGATTGCAAATGTAACAGCCTTGTGTCCATTTTTATTCATTTGTTGAAAAACGGCGGCGCGGGATCGCATACGCGCCGCAAGAGGCCCCGCATCATCCGAAGTGCAGCGCGCCCCACAACTGGAACAGGAGCCCCGCCGCGAACGCCCCCGACAGCGACAACGCCACGTAGAGCACGAAGATCCGCGGCTTGACGAGGGCCCAGACGGCGATGGCCGCCGGTAGCGATGTCACGCCCCCGGCCACGAGAAAGGCCAGCCCGGCGCCATGGGCCATGCCCTGATCGATCAGCCCGCCGACCAGCGGCAGCGCCGCATAGCCGTTGAGATAGGCGGGCACGCCCACGAGGGTCCCAAGGGCAATGGGGGCCAGCCCGCTGCCGCCCAGAACCGAGGTGACCGTCTCGGCGGGGATGAATTCCAGCATCAGGCTTTC
>JAWLGF010000074.1:0-11013 GCA_041685205.1 Roseovarius sp. | reverse complement strand
CCTGACGCTGCTGCTTCTGGCCCTGCAACTTTTCTATTTCGAGGATTTCACCCCGCATATCCCGCTTGCCATCGGCCTTGCGATCACCGGCGTGGTCGGCCTCTATCTCGGGCACAGCTGGCCGAGCATGGAAAACGGTGTCTTTCGCGTGATCAACGTGTCGTTGCCGTCGGTTTCGGTCCTGATCGTCGTTGGCATGATCATCGGCGTCTGGATCGCCAGCGGCACTGTGCCGACACTGATCTATTACGGGCTTATCATCCTGTCGCCGCAGATCTTTCTCGCCGCGGCGATGATCATGTGCGCCGTAGTGTCGCTGTCGCTCGGGACAAGCTGGGGCACGATCGGCACGATCGGCCTTGCGCTGATGGGGATCGGCGCAGGGTTCGACGTGCCCGTGTACTGGACGGCGGGCGCGGTCGTGTCCGGCGCATTCTTCGGCGACAAGATCTCGCCCCTGTCGGACACCACCAACCTCGCCCCGGCGGTCACCGCGACGAACCTTTTCGATCATATCCGCAACATGATGCCCACCACGGTCCCCGCGATGCTGATTGCTTTGGGGATCTATGGATGGGCCGGGGTCAACATGGTCGAGGGCGACGACGCGTCCTTCGAGCGCATCGAAGCGATCACGTCGACATTGCAGGACAACTTCCTGATCTCGCCGTGGCTTCTGGTGCCTGCGCTGCTGGTGATCGCGCTCGCCATCGCGAAAAAGCCACCCATCCCGTCGCTTTTTGCGGGCGTCCTCGTGGGCGGGCTGATGGCCATCGTGGCACAGGGTGCGACGCTGCATGACGTGTTCGGCTTCGCCAATAGCGGCTATTCGATCGAGACCGGCGTGGACGAGATCGACAGTCTGCTGAACAGCGGCGGCGTGCAGTCCATGATGTGGACGATCTCGCTCATCCTGATCGCCCTCGGCTTTGGCGGCGCCCTGGAACGCACGGGCTGTCTGCAGACCATCATCGAGGCGATTCTGTCCAAGGTGCATTCCTTTGCCGGGGTCCAGACCTCGGCGATCGGCACCTCCATGGCCACCAACCTTGTCGCGGGTGATCCGTACCTGTCGATCGCGCTGCCGGGGCGGATGTATTCGCCGGTCTATCGCGGCATGGGCTATTCGACGCTCAATCTCGGGCGGGCCGTCGAGGAAGGCGGGACGCTGATGTCGCCGCTTATCCCGTGGAACGCGGGCGGGGCCTTCGTAATCAGCGCGCTTGGTCTCGAAATCGCCAGCGGCAACCTCGAAAACCTGCTCTATATCCCGCTGGCTTTCGCCTGCTGGCTGGCGCCGGTGATCGGGATCCTCTACGCATGGACGGGTCTTTTCTCGCCCCGCGCATCCGAGGCCGAGCTTCAGGATTGGCGCGACAATGACCGTCTGGTCACCGATCTCAGCCACTACGGGTATGACGATCCGCTTGCTGGGGTCGAAGGACGGGCCGTTCCGGCGCAATAAAGCCTCAGGCCGGATGATCCCGCCGCGTCCCCGAAACGGGGACGCGGCTTTTCTTGTTCCTGATTTCCGCGAAGACCCCGCAAAGACCACGTCACGCGGTCAGAGCGCGCGCATCCAGAATTGCAACGCGTGGTCCGTTTCCTCGGTCCGGTCGATATCCGTCCAGCGGAACTGCGCCACGGCCCCCTCGACCGGCGCGTAGCCACGTTTGCGCCAGAACCCGTCCAGCGGCACGTAGCCTTCGGGCCGCAGAGGATGATCCTCGGGGCGCAGCACACCGCAAAAGGCCGAATGCGTGCGCCCCAGCCTGCGCGCGTGATCCTCGCGCAGATCGAAGAACCTGTGCCCGATCCCCTGCCCGCGATAGTCCGGCAGAAGCACGCTTTCGGCGCAGTAGAAGATGCTGTGCAGATCCAGCCCCGTGTCGGCAAGCGCGGCACCGAATTCCGTGGCATGATCCTCCATCGGGGTGCCGGTGGCGGCGCCGATCAGCCGAGACCCGTCGAAGGCCCCGACAAGGATGGCGTCGGCACTGTCACGATAGACCTGAAGATAGTCCTCCTCATAGGCGGGATCGCCGTCATAGAGATACGGAAAGGCACGGAACACCTCGATCCGCAGCCGGGCCAGGTCCGGCAAGGCATCGGCCAGATGGGCCCCGGTCGGGCGCGCTACCCGGATCATGCCGACACCTGCCCTTCTCTTTCGTCGCGAACCTTGTGTGTCATGTGTCCTCCGTTGCGGGTCCCCAATAGTCGAGCAGCCGCTCGGTGATCTGGTCGCGGCTTTTTCGATACGCCTCGAGCCGGGCGCTGCGCGTCTGTGCCAGCCCGGTCGGATCTAGGATCGGCCAGTAGACGACATCAAGGTGGAAGTACCGCGTCAGGTCCAGCACGCGGCGCTGGCTGGCCGGGCTGAGCGCGACAATCAGGTCGAACGACGAAAGATCATCCCCCCATTGTTCCATCTCGTCGAAGCTGCGCACGCGGTGGCGCTCCAGCTCCACGTCGATCTCTCGGCAGACGGCGATGGAGAACCCGTCGATCTCCATGTCGCTCTTGACGCCGGCCGATTGCACATAGGTGTCGGTGCCGTAGAATTTCTTCATGATCCCCTCGGCCATGGGCGAGCGGACCGCATTGTGATCGCAGCAAAAAAGAACCGATTGCGGCAGCGGCTCGGGCATCCGGTCAGCCACCGTGATGCAGAACGCAGATCAGGGTAAAGAGCCGCCGCGCCGTGTCGTCGTCGATCGCGGCCTTGCCGTCCAGACGCTCGGCAAGGATGCGCGCCCCCTCGTTGTGGATACCGCGACGCGCCATGTCGATGGTCTCGATCTGGCTGGGGGGCATGTTCTTGACGGCATCGAAATAGCTTTCGCAGATCGACCAGTAATCCTTGACGACCTGCCGAAAGGGGCTGAGCGACAGGTGAAATTCCGCCGCCGCGTCGCCGGATTCCGTGCGGATATCGAAGACCAGCCGCTTTTCGCGGATCGAGAGGCCCACGCGGTAAGGCCCGTCGGGTACGGTGCGATCGTCGCGCGGCGGCAGGGTAAAGCTGTTTTCCTCGATGAGATCGTACATCGCCACCTTGCGCTCCTGCTCGATCTCGGGCGTCGGCGGCGGCAGGTTGGCATCGTTCAACTCGATATGGCAGATCCGGCTCATGGCATGGTCCTCACGTTCATACCCGGAGTGCTTAACCCGGCAGCGCGGGCGGGGCAATTTCGGCATGCAATCCGCGCCGACCACGCCGGCGGGCCGTCGCATGTCGACAACAACCGTTGCGCGGCACCAACGATCTTTCGCCGCACCTAACAAGATAATACGGAAAGAGATGGCGAATTGTGTTCCATTCGGACATTGTGCATCCGGGGAACACAGCCGGACATGCGCGTGTCCGGCACGTCACGAGGGCCGCATCCGATCGGGGCGACGGAATGATCGAATTCGATACTGTCAGCAAATCCTTCTGGACCGGCACCCAGCGCAAGGTCATCCTCGATCGCGTGTCGTTCAGGGTCAAACCGGGGCGCAGCCTTGGCATCCTTGCGCCGAACGGCACCGGCAAGACCACGCTGATCAACATGATGGCCGGTCTGGAGAAACCCGACGAGGGCGTGATCCGCCGCAGCTGCCGCGTGTCCTTCCCGCTGGGATTCATGGGCGGGGTCATCAGCCGGTTGTCGGCGCTGGAAAATGCCCGCTACATTGCGCGGCTCTATGCGCTCGACCCCGATTACATCGAGGCCTATTGCCGGTGGCTGTGCAATCTCGGGGACTATTTCGACCAGCCCATCGGCACATATTCCTCGGGGATGCGCGCGCGGTTCAGCTTTGCCTTGATGCTGGCGCTCGATTTCGACATCTACCTGATCGACGAGGGCATGCCGAGCGCAACAGATGTCGAGTTCAACCGAAAGGCGGGCGACATCCTGCATGAGCGCCTGCGCACCACCACCATTGTGATCGTGTCGCATGACCCGCGCACCCTTGAGAAATTCGCGCGATCCGCGGCGGTGTTGATGGCCGGTCAGCTTTACATGTTCGACACCCTGGAAGAAGCAAAGGCGCTCTATGACTATGAATTCCAGGGTTAGGAAATTCCGGATCCGGCGCGACGAGCCCCTGCGCCCGGGGCGCTACAGCGACGGTGCCACAGATGCGACCGACACCGCAGATCCCGGCGCGGCGGGCGACGGGGATGGCGAGCAACTGAGCGCGCGTGCGCTTCGACTGGCCCGGCGCACGGCACAAAGACACGGGCTCTCGCCGACGTCGGAGCTCGACGCGGTGCGCCAGTTGCGCAAGCGAGGCATTGATCCCTTTCAACGCGCCTCAATCGTCGAGCTTGTCGCCCGGCAGGATGACGCGGGCGGCTCTGCACACCACGACTCCGGCGCGGGGCTGCCCCAGATCAGGCCGGACAACGCGGATACGCTGCCCTCGACCGAATCGCACCCGGCGCAACGGCGCGCACGGGAGATATCCGAGATTCAGCGCGACATCGCCAAGCGCCGCCGGCGCAAGCTGGGGTTTCTGGTGGCGCGGCTGGTGGCCTTTATCCTGCTGCCGACCCTTCTGGTGGGCTATTACTATGCTGCCGTCGCGACGCCGATGTATGCCACCAAATCCGCGTTCCTGATCCTGTCGGCCGATGGCGGAGGCTCGGGTGGTGGTGAGGGCGGATTGGGCGGGCTGTTGCCCAGCCAGTTCGCGACCGGACAGGATGCGATCGCGACGCAGGAATATCTTGAATCGAAGGACGCGTTGCTGCGTCTCGACGAGGATGCAGGCTTTCGCGATCATTTCAGCCAACCCGACATCGATCCGCTGCAAAGGCTCGATCCGGGGGCGTCCATGGAAGAGGCCCACGCGCTTTACAGCAAATACGTGAAGATCGGCTACGATCCGACCGAGGGCGTCATCCGGATGGAGGTGTCCACCGCAGATCCACAGCTCAGCGCGGAATTCTCCGAGCGGCTGATTGCCTATGCCGAGGAACGCGTCGATGCGCTCAGCAGCGAGAAACGCGAAGATGCGGTCGATACGGCCACCGAGAGCCTGGACCAGGCCAAGCAGGACCGTCGCGAGGCACAGCGAGAGCTCGTCGAATTGCAGGAGGGCAGCATCCTCGACCCGGAAGGCGAAGTCGCCAGCATCCGCAGCCTCATCAACTCTGTGGAAATGCAACTGCAGGAAAAAGAGCTGAGCCTCAACCTGCAACGGAACAACCCGCGCCCCAACACCTCGCGCGTCGAGGCGCTGGAAAGCGAGATCGACGTCCTGCGCGCCGAACTTGAACGCCAGAATTCCCGACTGACCGACGCCACCGACAGCGAGCTTTCGCTGGCATCCAAGAGCGCCGCGATCCAGATGGCGCAGGCCGACCTTGCTACCGCGGACCTCGTCCTGCAATCCGCGCTGGAAGCGAGCCGGCAATCGCAGATCGAGGCGAACAAGCAGGTGCGTTACCTCACGGTCAGCGTGCGCCCGGTCCCCTCGCAGGATCCATCCTATCCGAAGGTGTTCGAGAACACCCTCCTGGCCTTGCTGATCTTTGCGGGTATCTACCTGATGCTCTCGCTCACCGCCTCGATCCTGCGCGAACAGGTGTCGTCATGACACAGCGCGAGGCACACCGGCCCGGGATCGGCACGACTCCGCCACCCGGATCCGGCCTGCAAGGACTGCGTCCCCTCGCCCCATGCGGGCGGTTTACACGCGTGTCGCGGTTTGCCACTACCTCGCGGACCGGCGTTCAATCAAAAGAAGAGCAATTCGATGATCAAACCATTGCCGACCGTCACACCCAATACATGGGACTTCCTGCGCGATCCGATGATCGTGCCCACCGGGTTTCGCGAATATGATGCGCGCTGGAAATATCCAGACGAGATCAACCTGCCCGGCATCACGGCGCTCGGTCTCGGGCTTGGCACCCAGATCCGTGCGCGCGGCATCCGGCCCGAGATCGTCGTGGGCAACGACTACCGCGACTATTCGCTGAGTATCAAGAACGCGCTGATCCTCGGACTGATGCAGGCCGGTATCAGCGTCAAGGATATCGGGCCGGCGCTGTCGCCGATGGCCTATTTCGCGCAGTTCTACCTTGATGTGCCGGCCGTCGCCATGGTCACGGCGTCGCACAATCCCAATGGCTGGACCGGCGTCAAGATGGGGTTCGATCGACCGCTCACCCACGGCCCCGACGAGATGGCGGAGCTGCGCGACATCGTGCTGGAAGGCCGTGGGCAGCCGCATCCCGGCGGGGCTTATGAATTCGCCGAGGGTGTTCGAGAGGCCTATCTCGACGATCTGGTCGGTGATTTCCGGATGACCCGCAAGCTGCGTGTGGTCTGTGCGACCGGCAACGGCACGGCCTCGGCCCTGGCGCCCGCGCTTTTCGAACGGATCGGCGTCGAGGTCATCCCGTCACACAACACGCTCGATTACACCTTCCCGAATTACAACCCCAACCCCGAAGCGATGGAGATGCTGCACGACATGGCCGACACGGTACACGCCACCGGCGCGGATTTCGCGCTTGGCTTTGATGGCGATGGCGACCGATGCGGCGTGGTCGACGACGAGGGACAAGAGATCTTTGCCGACAAGATGGGCGTGATCATGGCGCGCGACCTGTCGAAGATTTACCCCAATTCCACCTTCGTCGCAGATGTGAAATCCACCGGGCTTTTCGCCTCCGATCCCGAATTGCTGAAACATGGCGCCAAGGCCGATTACTGGAAAACCGGCCACAGCCACATGAAGCGCCGCGTCAAGGAATTGGGCGCGCTGGCGGGCTTCGAGAAATCGGGCCACTACTTCCTGGCAGGGCCGGTGGGGCGCGGCTACGATTGCGGCATGCGCGTGGCGGTCGAGATCTGCAAGCTGATGGACCGCAACCCGGAAATGTCGATGTCCGACCTGCGCCGCGCCCTGCCGCACACATGGGGCACGCCAACCATGTCGCCCTATTGCGCCGATGCCGAGAAATACCAGACGCTCGACCGGATCGTGGCGCGGCTGGTCGCCAAGTTCGAGGCCGGCGAACCGATCGCCGGGCGCGCCATTTCCGAAGTGGTCACGGTCAACGGCGCGCGTGTCATGCTCGATAACGGGTCATGGGGTCTGGTGCGGGCGTCTTCGAACACACCCAATCTGGTGGTGGTCTGCGAGAGCGGGGAAAGCGAGGCCGAAATGCGCGCGATCTTTCACGATATCGACGCGGTCATCCGCTCCGAGCCGGGCGTCGGGGAGTATGACCAGACGATCTGAAGCCTAGGGTGGGATGACCGGATCAGCAATGAGCGGACATCGAGGCTACAGGCCCGGCGCGGTACGCGACCGCAGGTCGCAGCGCCATCGCATGTCCGCCCCCCGGACGGGCGATTTGTCAAAGCCGGCGCGTCGATTGCAGCTTTTGCGGGGTGGCGCGATAAAGTGCGCTGAAAGACCGTCGGATCGCCTTCCCGCGGACATGCGATGGCGCTGCGGCGTCGAACGTCCCCTTCAGGCCAGATCCGCCACCTGCCCCACCTCACCCGTTCTCGCGCAGGATTCCCCCGGCCAGATATAGCGACCCGCAGATCAGTATACGGGCCGTGGGCGTGTCGGCCACGATCCGCTGCACGGCCCCGAGTGCGCTTTCGGCCGTGAATGCCCGCAGCCCGACGCCGCGCGCCGCCTCGGCGGTGATCTCGGCCGGCAAGGTGTTGGCCTCGCCGGGAATCGACACGGCCGTCAGGCTGTCGGCCACCCCCGCCAGCGAACGCAGATATCCCGACACGTCCTTGGTATTCAACATCCCACAGACCAGATGCGTGGGCCGCTCCGGCAGGGTGCCCAGATGCCGCGCAATCGCCTGCCCCGCGGCAACGTTATGCCCGCCGTCGAGCCAGAGCTCGGCCCCGGGCGCGGCATCGATCAGCGGCCCGTAAATCAGCCTCTGCATCCGCGCGGGCCATGCGGCGCGCGTCACGGCCGCCTCGCAGGCCGCATCACTCGTGCCAAGCTGGCGCAACACGGCGAGGGCCGCGCCCGCATTCTCGATCTGGTGATGCCCCGGCAGGTTCGGCAGCGGCAGATCGCGCAGCCCGGTCTCGTCGCGATAGACCAGCCGGCCATGCTCCGGGCTCACATGCCAGTGCTGGCCATGCGCCAGAAGCGGCGCGCCGAGGCGGCGCGCGACGGCCTCGATCACCTCCAGCGCCGTATCGGCTTGCGGGCCGACGATACAGGGCACATTACGCTTGATGATGCCCGCCTTTTCGCCTGCGATCGCCGCGAGCGTGTCACCCAGATAGGCCTCGTGATCCATGGACACCGGCGTGATCACGGTCAGTGCGGGCCGGTCGATCACGTTGGTCGCATCAAGCCGCCCGCCCAGGCCAACCTCCATCAATGTGTAATCGGCGGGCTGTCGCGCCATGGCGAGGATCGCGGCGCAGGTTGTGATCTCGAAATACGTGATCGGCGCGTCGCCATTGGCCGCATAGCATTCGTCGAGAACGGCCGTCAGATGATCCTCGGATATCAATTCGCCCGCCAGCCGGATCCGCTCGTGAAACCGGGCGAGATGCGGCGAGGTATAGGCATGGCATCTCAATCCCGCGCCCTCCAGCCCCGCGCGTATCATCGCCAGCGTGCTGCCCTTTCCATTAGTCCCGGCGATATGGATCACCGGCGGAAGATCGCTCTGCGGATTGCCCAGGGCCTCCAGCAAGCGCCAGACCCGGTCCAGCGTCAGATCGATGATCTTGGGATGCAGCGCCATCATCCGGTCTAGGATGCGGTCGGATGTGGGCGCGCTCATGTCTCGGGCGTGTCTTTGGCCGCTGGCTCCGGCGCCTCTTCGGCCGGGTCCGGCGCGACGAGTGTCGCCGGGATGTCGGGCGCGGGCAGATCGCCCTTCACGGCCGGCGGCATGCGCATCAGCATGCGCACGATGGTGATCAACTCTTCACGCAACCGGGTCCGCGGCGTCACCCGGTCGAGCATCCCGTGTTCCAGCAAGTATTCGGCGCGCTGGAACCCTTCCGGCAGCTTTTCTCGGATTGTCTGCTCGATCACGCGCGGGCCGGCAAAGCAGATCAGCGCGCCCGGCTCGGCAATCTGCACATCCCCCAGCATCGCGTAGCTTGCCGTCACCCCGCCCGTGGTGGGATGGGTCAAGACCACGATATACGGCAGACGCGCCTCGCGCAGCATCTGCACGGCAATGGTGCTGCGCGGCATCTGCATCAGCGACAGGATGCCCTCCTGCATGCGCGCGCCGCCGGCGGCGGAAAACAGGATCAGCGGCCGCTTGAGGCGGACCGCCTCTTCGGCCGCCGCGATGATCGCATTGCCCACATACATGCCCATGGAGCCGGCCATGAACGAGAAATCCTGCGCCGCTGCCACGACCGGCGTGCGGCCGATCTCGCCGGTGGCCACCAGCATCGCCTCTTTCTCGCCGGTTTCCTTCTGGGCGGTGCGCAGACGATCAGGATACTTCCTCTGATCGCGGAAATGCAGGGGATCCGGTGTCGGCACGGGCACCGGCACCTCGGCGAAAACGCCCCCGTCAAAGAGCGCCGCGAAGCGCGCCCGCGGAGTGATCGCCATGTGATGCCCGCAGCTCGTGCAGACATTGAGATTGCCCGCCAGTTCCCGGTGGAACAGCATCGTGCCGCAATCGTCGCATTTGGACCACAGGTTCTCGGGCACTTCACGTCGCGAAAAGATCGAATTGATCCGCGGACGGACATAATTGGTGATCCAGTTCATCGGGCGGGGTCCTGCCTTGGCATGTGTGCCGCCGAGATAATCGGCGGCTGCGGGAAATGCAATCAGCCGCGCAGGGCCAGCCGGATGGCGAGCCAGCCACACAGCAGCACCAGCAGGTCGACCGGCATCATTGCCGTGAGCGCGCGGGTGTCGTCCAGCGCAAACGGATAGGAATAAAGCGCGAGACCGTCGAACAGCCCCTCGGGTGCGGCGATCAGGATGGCGCTGAAATTGTTGATGAAATGCAACGCGGTCGCGGGGCCAAGCGTGCCGAACCGCGCCGTCAGATCCCCCGCGACGATGCCGAACACAGTAGCCCAAAGCACGACGACCCACGCATTACCGGCATAATTCGCGGCATCGAAATGCAGAAGGCCGAAGATCACGGACGGCACAGCAAGCCAGATCACCGGCGAGGTGAACCGCGCGGCAAGCTGGCTTTGCAGGTAGCCGCGAAAGATCAGCTCTTCGGCAAAGACCTGCAGAAAGAGCGCCACCAGCGCGGGCAGCAGGAACGCCGTCCACGTGCCGAACGCGATATTCGGCGCAGGCGCGACGCTTTCGGGCATGGGGATCAGCGCCACCACCCCGTAAAGCACCACCATCGCCCCGAGGGCGCGCCCGAATTGCCGTATCGCCAGCGGAACGGGGCCGATCAGCGTGCCAAGGTCGCGTCGATGCACGATCCGCGCCACCACGGCCAGCGCCACGATCAGCAGTCCGAAGGTTGCGAGGTTGATCAGCACTCCCGCCGGTGTACTGGCCTGTCCAACGCCGTCCTGCACCTCTGCCCATGTCTCGGGGCCGAAGATAACGGGCAGCAGCGTGGCGTAGGCAAAGCTCAGCACCAGAAAAATCGGGATCAGCAGGAGAACGCCCCCCGCAAGCCGGTTCAGGCCCGAGGATGAGCGGGCGGGCGCGACAAGAATTTCGTGGGCATCATAACGCATGCCGTGCAAGCTAGTCCGGCACCCAGCCTCTTGCAATCGGCTTGCCCCGCGCACGGCTCTGGCCTAGACCAAAGACCACCAGTTTCGGGAGGTTCCAGCAGATGACCAAGTTCGACAAAGCCAGACTGCCCAGCCGGTACGTCACCGAAGGGGCCGCGCGCGCGCCGCACAGGTCCTATTACTACGCCATGGGCATGACCGAGGAAGAGATCCACCAGCCTCTCGTCGGCGTGGCCACGTGCTGGAACGAGGCCGCGCCCTGCAATATCTCGCTCAACCGTCAGGCACAGGCCGTCAAGGGCGGCGTCAAGGAGGCGCATGG
>JAWLGF010000073.1:9832-11016 GCA_041685205.1 Roseovarius sp. | reverse complement strand
ACGAGCCGCTGCGCGGACCTACGACGACCTCTGGCGCGCCGTAGGTCACGTCTGCGATCTCTTCACTGACGAAGAATGCTACAACTTCTTCAAGGCCGCTGGATATGAAACTGATTGAACGCAACACGCTCTAGAGTCCGGTCCCGGACCATCCGACGAACCGGTCGTATCCGCGCACCCCGCCATGACACGTCCAGCGTGTCATGGCGGGAGGTCAGCCTGATTTCAGGCGACCAGCAGACGCGCCTCGTGCTTCCTGAGTGACCGGCGCGCGGCCTGGTACGTCTCGACACCCTTCATGTCGCGCAACTCCGGGAACAGCTCGAAAATCTCGTCGCGCTGCGCGTCGCCCATCCCGTCGAGCACCTGCTGCCCAGGCTGGAAGCTTTCGCTCCACGCGCCATTGGACAGAACCACCTCGTGCCGGTCGCACATGAAATGCACATAGGTCGTGCCAAATGGCGCGGCCTGATCGACACCATCCATACCGGTCAGGTGCTTGGCCGCGGCCAGAACCTCGCGGTCTTCGAAATAAAGTGCGGCGCGGTCGGAGGCGATGAGCATCCGGTGCTGCGGGCTGACCAGCATGTCGCAAAGCGGCAACCCGCGCCCCAGTGCCCCGGCGCGGACCAGGACCGGGCGCAGATGCGGAGCTTTCCATAGCTCATGACCGGTGAGGGTGCGCTGACCGATCCAGCGGATTTCCTGCATCCCGTTGTCCCTCGTGATCACCTTGTCGCCGACGCGCAAGGCTTCGACCGGGCATTCACCGCGCGGCGTCGCGATCCGTGTCCCGGGGGTGAAGCAAGGGATAATATTCTCGATGCTGCTGAAAGTGACGTTTCCGGTTGCATTACCGTCCGCATCCAGAAAGTTGACTGTGCCGTCCTGTGCCCCGAACTCATCCTCGTTTTCAACGTCTATCTCGAAAGGTCCAAGCCCGGCGAGGGTGAGAGTATCTGTCCCTTCGCCGCCGTCGACCGTGTCCCCGGGTGTTGTGACCACGAAGGTATCATCCCCCGCGCCACCCGCGAGGAAATTATTACCGGCGCCACCTTCTATTGAGTCGGCCCCGTCCCCACCGAAAATCGAATCGTCGCCGTCATTGCCGAACAGCGAGTTGTTGCCCGTGGTCCCCTCGATCACGTCATTGCCGCTGCCGCCGCTGATGACATCGTCGCCTT
>JAWLGF010000073.1:0-9732 GCA_041685205.1 Roseovarius sp. | reverse complement strand
CGCCGCCGACAAGGGTGTCGGCGCCCGCGTCGCCGAAAAGCGTGTCATTGCCGATCCCGCCGACAAGACTGTCATCGCCGTCACCGCCCAGAAGGACATTCTCGCCCTCGTTCCCGAAAAGCGTGTCGTTGCCCTCGCGACCGAGGAGCGTGTCGTTGCCCGCACCGCCCTCGATGGAGTCCGCCCCGTCTCCGCCTTCGATACTGTCGTCGCCGTCATTGCCGAACAGCGAGTTGTTGCCCGTGGTCCCCTCGATCACGTCATTGCCGCTGCCGCCGCTGATGACATCGTCGCCTTCGCCGCCGACAAGGGTGTCGGCGCCCGCGTCGCCGAAAAGCGTGTCATTGCCGATCCCGCCGACAAGACTGTCATCGCCGTCACCGCCCAGAAGGACATCCTCGCCCGCGCCCCCGAGAAGCGTGTCATTACCCTCGCTGCCGACCAGAGTGTCGTTGCCGCCGAGACCGTCGATCATATCGTCGTCCGGCGTTCCCTCGATGCTGTCATCGCCCTCGGTCGCCTCGAAGGCTGCGGCCGACGCGGTGGACGACATCTCAAGCGGGTCGGATTCCGCAGGGCTCGTTTCGGCGCCACCGGATGTCTCGCCGGTGCTGGCGGTCACGCCTGTGCCGGTCTTGGCCTCGTCATCAATCCCATTGACCGTTTCATCATCTTTCCGCGTCGCCATAATCCCGCCTCACTTGTCAAATTACAGATTCAAATTTTCGCAAGCACCGTCGACCCCAAGGGAATCGTTACAGCTGCTCTCGTGCCGGAACGGACAGCCACCGGCCTCACACACCCGTTTTTCCTGAAGCATCCGAACGGGATTTGCCCAATGTCGAACTGTCGAACCATGACCGCCAGAGATTTCTCATATGGAAACGATTAACAGGTATCAACCAAAATTGCCATTATTTTTCACGTCTCCACGTGCCCTCCCTGGCCGCGCAAATCGCGGTGCGCGAGCATCTGTAAAGACCCGACAGTCTTATGAATTCAGACGAAAATCTGTGTAGCGTGACGTTCTACATAGATACGCAGCCACGGCGTGAAACGCGCGGGGTACGACGCGATACGGGCTACCAGATCGGCCATAGATACCCAAGCGGTCTCCATGACCTCGTCAGGGTTCGGATCGACCGTTATCCGCTTGGAGACACTCGCCGTGAAAATATCCACCAACTCATGCTCGATCAGCCCGCCCCCGACATCTGCGCGATATTCTACCTGATCGCGATGCACCAGGGGCAATCCCTCGATGCCAAGCTCCTGGCGCAGGCGGCGCTGCGCGCATTGCTTTGGCGGCTCATCCCAATGCGGGTGCGTGCAGCAGGTATTCGCCCACAGACCGGGCGTGTGGTATTTTCCCAATGCGCGGCGTTGCAACAACACCGCGTCGCCCTGCATCACGAAGACAGAGACGGCCTTGTGCCGCAAGCCGCGCCGGTGCACCTCAAGCTTTTCCACAGGCCTCAGGACGCCGTCGTCCCAGGCCGGGATCATGCCGGCTGTGCCGGACCCATCCTGTGACAGTGAATCGGTCATACACGCGCCGCCGAGACAAGTCCGGTCAGGTGCGCGATGTTCTTCAGCCCGATCTTCAGATGCGCCATCGGGCGCGCGCGAACCAGACGCTTGTTCATGTAGGCCTCGAAGGTCAGCCGCTGCACGTCGACATCATGGCACAGCGACACGAACCGCTCGCGCCGCTCATCCGACCGGTAATAGGCATTCTGCATCGAGCCGAGCACCCGAAACACGGTCTTGTGATCCGACATGAACAGCTTGCGCGCCAGCCGCAGATCCTTGATCCGGCCCGAGGCGAGGCACGCCGCGGCCGCCGTCGCCGCCACGCGGCCGCCGACCATGGCGTAATAGATCCCCTCGCCGGAACTCGGCGCGACGACACCGGCCGCATCGCCGGCCAGCACGACGTCGCGCCCGTTGTCCCAGCGATCCAGCGGCTTCAGCGGAATGGGCGCGCCCTCGCGGCGGATGGTCACACAATCGCTCAACCCGCTGGCGGCGCGCAGGTCGGCGGTCGCCTGTTTGAGGTTCACGTCGCGCACCATCGAGCCCATACCGACGCTCGCGGATTTGCCATGCGGAAACACCCAGCCGTAAAAATCCGGCGAAATGCGCCCGTCATAAATGACGTCGCACCGCGCGGGATCATAGGCGCCCACCTTGTCCGGTGCTTCGATGATCTCGTGATAGGCGATCACGTAGGGGATCTTGTCGCCCCCCGGCACCTCGGCCTTGGCCACGTTCGAGCGCGCGCCATCCGCCCCGATCACCAGCTTGGTGGTCAGGCTTTTGTCGGTGCCGCTGTCGCGGTCACGATAGATCACATGCGTGCCCTCGGCATCACGCTCTATCCGCTGAAAGGTGCCGGTGATCCGTGTGGCGCCGGCGTCGCCCGCGCGGTTGCGCAGGAACGCGTCGAAATGCTCGCGGTCGACCATGCCGACAAAGCCGTTCTCGATCGGGATGTCGACGCGGCGCCCGGTGGGCGATATCATGCGCGCGGTGGAGATCTTCGCCACGATCTGATCGTCGGGGATGTCGAAATCCGCGATCAAACGCGGCGGAATGGCGCCGCCGCAGGGCTTTATGCGACCGGCGCGATCCAGCAGCGCGACGGTATGCCCGGATCGCGCGAGATCCTCTGCGGCGATGGATCCCGACGGGCCGCCGCCCACGACGACTGCATCATACATGGCTCATTCTCCCGGTACCGCGACCGCCATCCGGCGACCGTCCTGTTGGATGACCCGCAGCGCCATCAGCGCCGCGAGGATGAAAAGTGTGGCCTCGGCAAAGAAAACCGCGCCGAAGGCCTGCGCATCGCTGGCAAGGCCAAGTCGCATGACATCGACCGCCGCGGCGCCGAGCAAGCCGCCGAACCCCGCCGCGATGGCCTGTGCTGCGCCCCAGACACCCATTCGTGTGCCTTCGCGCGCGCCGCGTCCCTGCCCCGCCAGCGCCATCATCGCGCCGATGGCGGCCACGGCGAACATGCCGTTGAAAAACCCCAGGCTGACCACCGCCGGCGTCAGGGCAACGGCGAGCCCCGCCCCGCCCAGCATCGTGATAAGCCCGAGGCTTGCGGCAGAGCCAAGGCAACCGGCCACGACCCAGGTGCGCAGGCTGCCCAGACCGAACCCGGTGGCCGCAACCCCGACGGTCAGCATGCCGAGAAACACCCCGCCATTCTGCGCGCCGCTCAGCGTGGTGGTCTGGCCGGGCGTGAGGCCAAAGACCAGACCGGCGAAGGGTTCCATGATCAACTCCTGCATGAAATAGGCGATCATCGACAGGAAAACGAAGATCGAGAAGTTGCGCGCGGCAGGCTCCGCCCAGATCTCTCGCATGCCGTCGAGGAAACTGGTCGTGTCGGGCGGGCGGCGCGTGGCTTGCACCCGCGCCTCGATACCCCAAACGGCAAGAATCGTGGACAGCGTGGCCACGCCGGTGACGACGGCAACGATCCTGAGCAGCAAAGCCGGGCTGTAGGGATCAAGGAAAGCGCCCACCGTCCCGGCCGTGGCCGCGATGCCGAAGATCATCATGAGCCAGGTGATGGTCGCGGCGGCCGGTCGGCGGCCCGGCTCGGTCGCGCTGGCCATAAGTGCAAGAAGCGAGGTGCCCGACGCCCCGACGCCGAGGCCGATCAGCGCATAGGCAAGGATCGACAGCGACAGACCGGCCGCAAAGCTCGTCTCGAACAGGATCACGCCGATGGTGGCACCAAGCGCGCCAAGCGCGAGCACCGCCATGCCGCCGATGATCCAGCGCGTCCGGTGCCCGCCCGCATCCGACAGGAATCCCCAGTTGGGCCGCGTGATCTGAATGCCGTAATGCAGCGCCACGAGTAGCCCCGGCAGCACAGCCGGAAGCGCCAGTTCCACCACCATCAGACGGTTGAGTGTCGAGGTCGTCAGCACCACGATCGATCCAAGCGCCATCTGCACCACGCCCAGCCGCGCAATGGAGACCCAGCCAAGCGTCATCAGAATCCCCCGAGACTGCGGATCGCAACCGCTGAAACCATCATGCCGCTGATGTAGAACAGAACGCCGGTGCCGTTGTACCATGGCGCGCGGCCTTTCGGATCCGACAGCAGCACCCGCATCGCCCAGAATTGCGCCGCGATCAGCCCGGCGATGATCAGCGCGTGCCAGGGTCGATCCCAGGACAGCAGCAGCCCAACGACCACCAGTTGCGGTACCGTCATGACCCAGCACGCCACGCGCGCGGCGCGCTCGGGCCCGAGCGTCACGGGCAGCGAGTTGACCCCGGTCTGTCGGTCCCCTTCGAGCGCCTTGAAATCGTTCAGCGTCATGATCCCGTGCGCCCCGATGGCGTAAAGCATTGCCAGCGTGATGACCGGCCATGACGGCGCGCCATCCGACAGAACGGCAGTGCCGGTGAACCAAGGCAACCCTTCGTAGCACAGGCCCACCAGCGCCGGCCCCCAGATGCCAGATTTCTTGAAACGGATGGGCTCGGCCGAATAGGCCCACGCAGCCAGAACGCCGAACACCGTCGCGCCAAAGCCCCATGGTCCGAGCGTGGATCCGAGCGCGAGCGCCAGAAAACTCATCGCCAAGGCGATCCAAAGGCCCCAGCGGCCGGGAATGGCGCCCGAGGGAATCGGGCGATCCGGTTCGTTGATGGCATCGACATGGCGGTCACACCAGTCATTTGCGGCCTGGCTCATGCCGCACACGACGGGCCCGGCGAGGACGACGCCGATCAGCACCAGCCATGGCGCCTGCGACACCGGCACGCCCGAGGCGACCACGCCGCACAGATATGCCCAGATCGGTGGAAACCACGTGATCGGCTTTATCAGCGTCAGCATGGCGCGCGGGCGCGGCAGTCTGGTTTCGGCCTGCAATTTGTACGTGACACTCATGGTGTCAATTAAACTATACAATCCGAGTCGAGGAAAGCGATTTGTTGTCGCGGCCGTGGCACCCGATCACTCGGTCTCGCCACCCGATTTCAGCAAGCCATGCTTGCGCAGCTTGACGTAAAGGCTCTGACGCGACAGCCCAAGCATTTCGGCGGCCGCAACCCGATTGTTGCCCGTCAGCTGCACCGCGGTCTCTATGCACATCTTCTCGATCACGTCCGATGTCGCCGTGACCAGTTCCTTGAGCGATGCGGTGCCGACCAGATCCATGACGTGCTTCATCGCGTCATCGCTGACCATGACCCCGGGTTCGCCGGGCGTGACGACATCTGCCTGGGTCACGTCCCGGATGACGAAGCCCACCCCGAGATCGCCGCCGCGCTTGCGCAATTGCGCGGTCGCGACATCCACCGTCGCGCGGTTGCCCACCACGCTCTTGATCTGTGCGGAATAGCTGCGTATCCGGCCGTTCTGTGCGGTATTGTCGAGCATGAGCTTGAGATCCACGCCCCCCCGCACAAGAAAGTCGGCGAGCGACCGGTCCTTGACCTCTCGAAGCTGTGCGGTATCGGTCATGATCAGAAACGCCTCGTTGGCGTCCCGGATATTGCCCTTGGAATCGGTCAGAACGATCGCATCGGTGCTGGCGAAATAAAGCGAGGCCAGCGTCTGGGTGAATTCCGGCCCGGCCGTGTCGTTGTCGTCCATTTGCTGCAAGCGGCACAACAGGATCAGATCCCCCGCGGCGCGGAAGAATTCCGGGCAAAGCCGGACGAGCCGACCATTGCGGCGAGACACGGCCTCGATGCTCTTGCGCTCGTCGGCGCTGGCAGCGGCCGAAACGGCGTCCATGAATTCCGACTGCCGGCGCCCCTCAAAAGCCTGCGCGAACGCGCTGGTATACAGAAGATCCGTGGTGCTGCCCAGCAGATCGGCGGCGGCGGTGTTGATCTCGGTGATGCGCCCGCCCTCGGGGTCGAGCAGAACGAGCGGCGTCTCTGACGCTTCGAGAATGATGCGGAAATGCGTTTCGGCGCTGCGCACCTTCTGCATGTCCCGCTCGCGTGCGGATTGCTCGCGCAGCAGGCGCTGCTGGATCTCGGCAAAAGGCTGCAAGTCGCGCCCGAGCAGCAGCACGGCGTTGCTGTCGCGGGCGAGATGCATTGTGTACCGTATCGGAAACTCCCACTTGGCATTGTCCACGTGGTTGAGTTCCATGGGCCGCACGGTCGGCTCCGAGGCCGCGCGCAAGGCTGCGACCCGGTCGGTGAATTTCTGCTTGCATTCAACGGTCAGGAATTCGGAAAAGACCCGCCCGACCCAATGATCGAGGCGCCCCAGCGAGGGACAATCGGGACTGACCGAGATCCCGATGACGACCCCCTCGGCATCGACAGCGATGGCTATATCAGACGCCTGTTCGATAAGATGATCGACGTGCTCCGGCTCTGGAAGAACACCGGCGAAGAAGCGCTCCGATGCCCTGAGATATCTTGTCACGTCATCACCTCATCCAAGCAACCCGCATCTCGTCAGAACACTGGTTCGGAAGACAGCGGTTCGTGTACAGATGCCAGATGGCATCTTTCAATGGCTTCCCGCACCGATTTCACGGCATGGGTCGCACCAATTCTTTCGGCAACACCGGACACTTCATCAACCACGTTTCCACCGATGACAAGCGGCGGACACTCCGGCACACCCGCACGGATACCGGACACGATGCCTGTAAGATCATCCAGGCCCTTGCTGCTTGCGAGAGTGAAGCCGACCATCGAGAAGCGCCCGCCTGCCACCAGATTGATCAGTTCGCTGATCTCCATTCCGATGGCCAGATGCACCCAGACCCCGTGCCGGCGGAACTGGTCGGCCGCGACGAACGCACCAAGCGAGTGATCCTCATATTGCGGGATGACCAGAAGGATGGACTGCCCGAGCGGGATGCTGCGATCCATCCAGAAGCCGTTGTCTCCGGCACTGCGCTCGCGCATGAGCCCCTGTAGCCGCGAGGCCCCGGTCGTGACTTCCATAAAGGTGGCCTCGTCATACAGCCACATTTCGCCAAGCTGGCGGGCCGCATCCGGAACGATGCAATGATAGATATCCTCGGAATCGAATCCGTTGAGAACCATGTCCGACATCACGGCATGATAGCTCGTCTCGGATTCCGCGACCAATTCCTCGCAAAGATACCGCACCCATTCGGACCGTGTCGCGGGTCGGGTGTGGGTCTTGTGAGTCGCCACACTTCGCAACGCCGATTCGACCAGGAACCGAATTCCATCGTCCTCTGAATAAGAATCTCCTCCGTATCGCGCCTGCTGCGTGTCCTGTTTCATAGTCCCTCCCGTCTTTGATCGCTGCGCGGACTTCATGGCGCGCATATTTCGCAAAGCAAATTCAGATTGCGCATTCCGACCCGAGTTGTCAAATCATGTTGACACGCTGGACCGCGAAAATGCGCCGGCACCGTGATCTTTTTCGAAAAGAAAACGTCAAGATTTCTTTGGTTCCTGCACGACGGAGCCGGTCGGACCGGCAAATGACACCCCCCTCGAATCAATGCAGATTGACGTCTATCGGATATGACAGTGTAAGTTTTAGTTGACACTTTTGCCCACGCTCCCTTAGCATGAAATCCAGTGAAAGTGTTCTTTTGAGGAAACCAATGGAACGGAGATCGACCCCACCGGCCGCCCCAACGGCGCTTTACACGGACGCACAGCGCGCGCGGCGTGATGAAAGCGTCTGGACGCTGGTGCAGGGGATCCTGGCGCCGGTCCAGTTTCTTGTGTTCCTCGTCTCGCTTGGGCTGGTCCTGCGCTATCTGCTGACCGACGCGGGGTACGAGGCCGCGACACTGTCGATCCTGATCAAGACGGGCTTTCTGTATCTCATCATGATCACCGGGGCGATCTGGGAAAAGATCGTGTTCGGACAGTACCTTTTCGCCCCCGCCTTCTTCTGGGAGGACGTGTTCAGCTTTGCCGTGATCGCCCTGCACACGGCCTATGTCTGGGCGCTGGTGCAGGGCAGCATGGCCCCCGACGCGCTGATGGGAATCGCCCTCGCCGCCTATGCCGCCTACGTCGTCAACGCCGGGCAATTCCTGTTGAAACTCCGGGCCGCGCGCCTGCAGTCGGAGGCCACGACTTGACCCAGCACACGCCGCCGCCGCCCACCACCGGGTGCCGCAACGCCCCTGTCCTCAAGCAGCGCGGCCAGCACGAGGTGTTCTGCGGGCTGACGGGCATCATCTGGCTGCACCGCAAGATGCAGGACGCGTTCTTCCTGGTTGTGGGATCGCGCACCTGCGCCCATCTGTTGCAAAGCGCCGCCGGCGTGATGATCTTCGCCGAGCCGCGTTTCGGCACCGCGATACTTGAGGAAACCGATCTGGCCGGCCTCGCGGATGCGCAGGACGAGCTGGAACGCGAGGTCGATCGCCTGATCGCGCGGCGCAGCGACATCCGCCAGCTTTTCCTCGTCGGCAGTTGCCCGTCCGAGGTCATCAAGCTCGATCTCGCGAAGGCGTCGGAAAAGCTGAGCGCCAAGCACGCGCCGAAAGTGCGCGTCCTGAACTATTCCGGCTCGGGCATCGAGACCACCTTCACCGAGGGCGAGGATGCGTGTCTCGCCTCCATGGTGCCGGTGCTCCCCGAAACCGAAAAGCGGCAACTGATGCTGGTGGGTGCCCTGCCCGACGTGGTCGAGGATCAGGCCTTGGACCTGCTGCGCCAAATGGGCATCGACGACATCGCGATCCTGCCGGCGCGCACCGCCGACACCGAGGTCGCCGTGGGTCCGAACACGGTGTTCGCCCTGACACAGCCTTTCCTTGGCGCCACCCATGGCGCGCTGGAACGACGCGGCGCACGGCACCTGCCCGCGCCATTTCCCTTCGGCGAAGAGGGCACCACCGCGTGGCTTCACGCCGTTGCGCGGGAATTCGGGGTGGATCAGGCACGATTCGACGCTGTCACCGAGGCGCCCCGCGCCCGCGCCCGCAAGGCGGTGGCCAAGGCAACCGAAACGCTGAACGGCAAATCGGTGTTCTTCTTTCCAGACAGCCAGCTCGAGATCCCGCTCGCGCGGTTCCTGACCCGCGAATGCGGCATGACGGCCCTCGAGGTCGGCGCGCCCTTCATTCATAAGGACGTAGTCGGACCCGACATGGACCTGCTGGCCGACGGCACGCAACTGGCCGAGGGTCAGGATGTCGACCTGCAGCTTGAGCGGTGCCGCGCCGCCCATCCCGACCTGACGGTCTGCGGACTCGGCCTTGCCAACCCGCTCGAGGCCGAGGGCCTGACGACCAAATGGGCGATCGAGCTGGTTTTCACGCCGGTGCATTTCTACGAGCAGGCCGGCGATCTGGCCGCACTGTTCTCGCGCCCCATCCGCCGCCGAGAGGCCTTGAAGCTGGAGGCGGCAAGATGAAGCTGAGCGTCTGGACATATGAAGGGCCGCCGCATGTCGGTGCGCTGCGCGTGGCCACGGGAATGACCGGGCTGCATTACGTGCTGCACGCGCCGCAGGGCGATACCTATGCCGATCTGCTGTTCACCATGATCGAGCGGCGCAATCATCGCCCGCCGATCACCTATACCACGTTTCAGGCCCGCGATCTGGGCAGCGACACGGCACAGCTGTTCAAGACCGCCTGCGAGAACGCCTACGAGCGGTTCAAGCCGCAGGCGATGATCGTTGGCGCGTCCTGCACCGCCGAACTGATCCAGGACGATCCCGGCGGCATGGCCGAGATGATGGGCATGCCGGTTCCGGTGATCGCGCTGGAACTGCCCAGC
>JAWLGF010000072.1:0-11080 GCA_041685205.1 Roseovarius sp. | reverse complement strand
CTGGGCGCCCATGTTCTCGAAATGATCCGAGAGCTCGATCTCCTTGGCGACGGTCACGCCGTCCTTGGTGATGCGCGGCGCGCCGTAGGACTTGTCGAGAATGACATTGCGTCCCTTGGGCCCGAGCGTGATCCGGACCGCATTGGAAAGGGTGTTGATACCCTTGAGCATACGGTCGCGGGCATCGGTACTGAATTTGACGTCTTTTGTAGACATGTCGATAGCTCCTGATAGGGGTGAGGCAAGCGGCGTGCTCAGGCCATGATGCCGAGAATGTCGCTCTCCTTCATGATCAGCAGGTCCTCGCCGTCGAGACGGATCTCCGATCCGGAAAACTTGCCGAAAAGGATCCTGTCGCCTGACTTGACCTGAAGGGCGATGACATCGCCGCCCTCGGTCCGTTCACCGGCACCGACGGCAATGACGTCACCTTGCTGTGGTTTTTCCTTCGCGGTCTCGGGAATGATGAGACCGCCAACGGTTTTTTCGTCGCCGTCGATGCGGCGGACGAGAACCCGGTCGTGTAGGGGGGTGAATGGCACGAGAATAGCTCCAAACTCGGATTTTCAGGGAGCATGGCGATGGTCGGAAAGGCCGCTGACACTCGCCACACCGGAGCGCCCGCCCTTTAGAAATGATGGGTCACCGAGGTTTGGACAATGGCCCGGAAAAAATAACTCCTGGGTTTCGATTGGCCCGAAACGCGTCATGGTCCCGATCATCTTCCGAAGCCATCGGCACCAAAGCAGACGCGCCGGTTCTGACGCACGGGTGACATTGCGACGCCGCGACCCGGATCGGATAACGACCTGACCGACCCCTATTTCCGCTTTGTGCTTTCCGCAATGTAGTCGGTGACGGCGAATATGAGGCCGGAGAACACGAAGGTGATGTGAATCCCCACCTTCCAGGCAAGTTGTGTGTTCGTGTAGCTCTGACTGACCAGGAATGCCTTCAACAACTCGACCGCGGATATCGCGACGATGGCGCCGATCAGCTTGAGCTTGAGATCGGCGAAGCCGACCTTGCCCATCCAGCCCGGCCGGTCCTCGTGATCTGCGGTATGAATTCTGGAGACGAAACTTTCGTACCCGCTGAAGACGATGATCAGCAGCAACACGGCAATCAGCGCCGTGTCGACCAGCGTCAGGATTGAAATCACCGCATCGTTGTCCGAGGCGGTCCAGATGGTCATGACAAGATCCGTCAGCTCCTTCAGGAACTTGACGAGCAAAACGGCCATCGCCACGAGAAGCCCGATGAAGAAGGGTGCGAGGATCCATCGGCTCGCGAAGATCAATGTTTCGAGTGCCCGTTCAAAGGTCGTCATTCGGTGTTCCTCCAGACCAATCGGCCATGTTCACGGCGCGCTGGCCGTGTTCAGGGTCGCCGGAACGTACCACCGGATCAAGCGTTGCGCGTCCGGGTCGCGGCGTGACCCTCATGCGCGGTCCACCAGCAGCTTGTCGATCCGCCGCCCGTCGAGATCGACAACTTCGACCGTCCAGCCCTGCAAGTCCAGCCGCTGTCCAACCTCCGGCAGATGACCCAGTTCGTCGAGAACCAGGCCCGCGACCGTTTCATAATCGCGATCCGCGTCGATCTCCAGCGACAGCAGGTCGGCGAACTCGTCCACCGGCATCCAGCCTGCGATCAGGTAGGATCCATCCGCGCGCGTCAGGACCTTCGGCTCGTCCGACGCATTGTCCGGAAACTCGCCCGCAATGGCCTCCAGCACGTCCATCGGCGTGATGATCCCCTCGAAATGCCCGTACTCGTCATAGACCAACACCATGTGCGCCGGAGCCGTGCGCAGGCGATCCACGACTTCCAGTGCGCTTTGGCCGTCACGGACAACCGGCGCCTCGCGCAGCAGGGCGCGCAGATCGAACGGCTCGTTCATCAGAGCGGGCGCGAGGATGTCGCGGGTGGTCAAAACGCCGATGATGTTGTCGACTTCCCCCTCCCAGACCGGCAGGCGGGACCGGCTGATGTCGTGCAGACGCTGCAGGAGGTCTGCCCTGTCGCTGTCGGCATCCAGCGTCTCGACCTCGTGCCGGGCCGTCATCAGGCCGCGTGCCGTCCGGTCAGCGACCCGCATCACGCCCGCGATCATCTGGCTTTCGGCGCGGTTCATGGCGCCCGAGCTTTCGGCTTCTGCGATGATGAGGCGAACTTCTTCGTCGCTTACCCCACGCGTTTCGCTTGCAGACTGTCCCAACAGAGCCAGCACCAGCTTGCCCGACCGGTCGAGCACCCAGATCAGCGGGGCGGCGACCCGGGCGATGATCCGCATCATCGGAGCCACGCGAACGGAGACCTGTTCGGGTGCGCGCAGGGCGATCTGCTTGGGCACCAGTTCGCCCACGATCAGCGAAAGATAAGTGATTGCGACCACCACCGACCCGACCCCGACTGGCTGCGCAAAGGCTGACGGCATGCCAGACTCGATCAGGGTTGCGGCGAGCCGCGCACCCAGCGTCGCGCCGGAAAAGGCACCCGCCAGGATGCCGACCAGCGTGATGCCGATTTGCACGCTGGACAGAAAGCGGCCGGGATCTTCGGCCAGCAGCATTGCCGTAGCGGCCCCCTTGCTGCCCTTGTCGGCCAGAAGCTTCAGCCGGGCGGGCCGGGCCGAGACGATGGCCAGTTCGGACATCGCCAGAAGGCCGTTGACCAGCGTCAGCAGAATGACGATCGCGATCTCGAGGTACATGTTTTCGAACCCTTGGGGAATCTTTCGACCATTGTCTCGTGTCTACATGGTTTCACGTCATGCCACCATGGACTACGCGCCTTGCAGGCGGTGGGGTCCGCAACAGCGCCTTGGACCTGCACGTGCAACGACAACGGACACCGTGGTCCGCAACCGCATGGTCTACGGGATGCACCACACCCGGGCCCGATCCCGACGCCTGTACTCTGGACAATCGCGCCGCGGCGCGATTTACCGCGACTCATGACTGATCCGATCTACGCCATTCCCGACATCCACGGGCAAGCCGAGCTGCTCGACGAGGCGCTCGCGCGGGTCCATCGCGATGGGGGTCCGGATGCGCGGATCGTGTTTCTCGGCGATCTCGTGGATCGCGGCCCGGACAGCCGCGCGGTCATCGACCGTATCCTCGAGGCCCGGGACGCGGGCCGCCCCTGGACCGTGCTGCGCGGCAATCACGACCAGATGTTTCTCGATTTCCTTGACCATGGCGCGCTGCAGTTCAAGCAGGTCAGGTCCGGCCTGTCGTGGCTCGACCGCCGGCTGGGTGGGGCCGCGACGCTGGCCTCCTACGGCGTGACAGAGACGCGCGGCAGCGCCGCGTGGCAAGCCGCGCAAGAGGCCGTGCCGCAACTGCATCGCGCGTTCCTCGCCAGCCTTCCGCTCTGGCACGAGGCGGGCGATGTGCTGTTCGTGCATGCCGGCATACGCCCCGGCGTGCCCATTGCCAAACAGACACCCGAGGATCTGATGTGGATCCGCGACGGGTTCCTGGAGCACACGGGACCGCATCCGTGGCTGGTGGTGCACGGCCACACCGCGCTCGACTGGCCGCAGTATTTTGGCAACCGCGTCGATCTCGACGCGGGGGCGGGATACGGCCGCACTCTTTGGCCCGCGGTATTCGAGGGCACAGACGGCTGGCTCCTGACCGAAAAAGGCCGCCTCGCGCTCTGCCCCTGAGCGTCACTCCCGCCCCCGGATCGCTGCTCATCGTCCGAGTTGATCTGACGATCCCTGCCGTCCACGCGCCAGCCCTACCGAAGGGTCTGGCCGGACAAAGCGGACCGCGACCATAGCCCGCGTGATGATGGTCCGCCCCCTGCATCGTCTATGCTCTTGGCAAGAGGTCTCCGGCTTTGTTCAGCGTGACAGGGTGGTCGTGCCCCCGATTGGGTCAGCGTGATCGGAGCCTTTTTGCCGTTCGCCCGGTGCGATCATTCCTCGAAGGGATATCGACGCCAAGCCTCCAACCTTTCGATCGCATCCAAAAGCGTTCAGGAACCAGCGAGTGTTCAGACGCTCGCCACGAAGCCATTGCCAGGCCCGACGTTCTGCGGCTAGGCTTTCGGCAAACACCTGAGGAGGATCCCATGACCGATATCGTGATACTCGACGGCTGCCGCACCGCCATCGGCACGTTTGGCGGCAAGCTGGCCGGAACCCCGCCCACCCAGCTTGGCGCGACCGTGGCGAAAGAGGCGCTGAGCCGGTCCGGCGTCGAGGGCGGGCAGATCGGGCATGTCGTCTACGGTCATGTGATCAACACCGAACCGCGCGACATGTATGTCAGCCGGGTGGCGGCGATCGACGCCGGGATCCCCGACACGGCCCCTGCGATGAATGTCAACCGCCTGTGCGGATCCGGCGCGCAAGCCATCGTTTCCGTTGTCCAGTCCCTGATGCTCGGCGATGCCGATTTCGGCCTCGCCGGCGGCGTCGAGAACATGAGCCGTTCGCCTTTCATCATCCCCGATCAACGCTGGGGCGCGAAGATGGGCGACGTGACAACGCGCGACATGATGCTCGGAGCTTTGAATTGCCCCTTCGGCACCGGGCACATGGGCGTGACGGCCGAGAACGTGGCGGCCGAGCACGAGATCAGCCGCGCCGATCAGGACGCGTTCGCGCTGGAAAGCCAGCGCCGGGCGGGGGTGGCGATCCAGGACGGGCGGTTCGCGTCGCAGATCGTGCCCGTCGAGGTGCGCGTCAAGCGTGACATTGTGGCCTTTGACACCGACGAGCATCCCAAGCCCACCACCGCCGAAGGCCTCGCCGGTCTGCGCCCTGCGTTCCAGAAAGACGGCAGCGTCACGGCCGGAAATGCAAGCGGGATCAATGATGGTGCGGCCGCCATGGTCCTCGCGCGCGCCGAGGCGGCCGAGGCTGCGGGCCTGAAACCCCGCGCGCGGGTGCTGGGCTACGCGCATGCCGGCGTGCGCCCCGAGGTGATGGGCATCGGCCCCGTCCCCGCAGTCCAGAGCCTGCTGAAAAAAACCGGGCTGAGCGTGGCCGATTTCGACGTGGTGGAATCCAACGAGGCCTTTGCCGCACAGGCGCTCGCGGTCAACAAGGGGCTCGGCCTCGATGCCGCCCGCGTCAACCCGAACGGTGGCGCGATCGCGCTTGGCCATCCGGTGGGGGCGACCGGCGCCATCCTGACGGTCAAGGCGCTTTACGAGCTGGAGCGCACGGGCGGCAAGCGGGCCCTCATCACCATGTGCATCGGCGGTGGCCAGGGCATTGCGATCGCCATCGAGGCGCTCTGAGCCGCTCTTCGGGTCGGCATTAACCGCGTCTTCACGGCAATGCCGGATTGTGATCGCGACACGGTCCGGCAGGTCGGAGGATGGGCATGACGCTTGCCAAAAAGCTGGCAGAGGAACGGCGCGCCCGGCTGGCCGCCGAACGGCTGCTGGAACAGAAACAGGCCGAACTGCAGGCCGCCAACCGCAAGCTGGACACCCACGCGCGGGCCCTGTCGGACGAGATCCACGACACCCGCGTCGAAGTGCAGACCGTGCGCGACGAGAACAAGCGCGTCAAATCCGATCTCAGCGTCGCGCATGAAAAGGTCGAGATCGCCGAACGGCGCCTGTGGCATTCGATCCAGACGATTCAGGACGGGTTCGCCTTTTTCGACGCCGAAAGCCGGATGATCGCCGCGAACGAGGCCTGGCTGGCGGTGTTCGACGGCGTCGAGGCGGTCAGGCCCGGGATCAGCTACATCGAGATCCTGCAGATCCTGACCGAGGAGGGCATCGTCAATATCGGCGAGATGCAGCCGCATGAATGGCGCGAGAGAATGCTGGACCGCTGGCAACGGGACGATCCCGATACGGATGTCGTGCGCCTGTGGAACGATCAATACATAAAGCTCACCGATCGGCGGGGGCGCGGCGGCGATGTCGTCAGCCTTGTGCAGAACATCACCGCATCGATCCGCTACGAGACGGACCTCAAGGAGGCGCGCCGCCGCGCAGAGATGGCGAATCGCGCGAAATCCACCTTCCTTGCCAACATAAGCCACGAGATCCGCACACCGATGAACGGGGTCGTCGGCATGGCCGACCTGCTTCTCGACGGCGATCTTTCGGAAGAACAGCGGCTTTATGCCTCGACCATAAAGCATTCCGGCGAGGCGCTGCTGGAGATCATCAATGACGTGCTCGACTATTCCAAGATCGAGGCCGACAAGCTGGTGTTGCAAGCCGTGCCCTTCGATCTGGAGCACGGCATTCACGAGCTGGTCACGTTGATGCAGCCCACCGCACGCGACAAGGGACTGGATTTGCTGGTGGATTACGACCTGTTCTTGCCGACCGGGCTGGTCGGCGATCCGGGCCGGATCCGGCAGGTCCTGACCAACCTGCTGGGCAACGCGCTCAAGTTCACCGAGGCCGGGCACGTCCTTGTAAGGGTCACCGGCGTGCCTCATGCCGAAAGCGACAGCGTCAAGGTGCATGTCGCCATCGAGGATACCGGGATCGGCATCCCGCCGCAAAAGATCGAACATATCTTCGGCGAATTCAATCAGGTAGAGGACGACCGGAACCGCAAGTTCGAGGGCACCGGGCTGGGCCTCGCGATCTCGCAGAAGCTCGTTCGCATGATGCAGGGGGAAATCTGGGTCGAGTCCGTACCGGACCAGGGATCGACCTTCGGCTTCTCGGTGACGCTGCCGGTTGCGGATCCGGACACGACGTGGCAGCCACGCCTGCCCATCGGCCTGCGGCGCGCCCTGCTCGTCGATCCGCAGGACCAAAGCCGCGCCATCCTCGCACGGCAGCTATCCGCGCTGCGTATCGATGCGCTCGAATGCCGCAGCGCGGCCGAAGCGCTCGACCGGGTGGATGACGCCATCGACGTGGTCCTGAGCGAACACGACATGACGGAGATGACCGGTATCGAACTGGCCGAGGCGCTGCACGCGGGCGGCCGCGCCATGCCCGTTATCCTGGTCAGTCAGACCGCCGGCAAGGCCGAGCGGGACCCTGGTCGCGCCTATCTTCATTCGGTCTTGCACAAACCCGTGCCCCGCCGCGCGCTGATCGATGCGCTTTGCGCGGTCACGCCGCCGGACGCGCACACGGAACCGGTCGCTCCGCGCCCGATGCGCGTGCTGGCCGCAGAGGACAACACGACCAACCGGCTGGTATTTTCAAAGATGGTCCAGACGCTCGATATCGAACTGAAATTCGCGGTGAACGGGCGCGAGGCGGTCGGTTTGTATAAAGCTTTCGATCCCGATGTGATCTTCATGGACATCTCCATGCCGGACATGGACGGCAAGCAGGCGGCGCGCGCCATCCGCGACATCGAACCCAAAGGCGGGCCTCACACACCCATCATCGCCATGACAGCACATGCCATGCAGGGCGACGATGCCGATATTCTGGCCGCTGGCCTCGATCACTACATGACGAAACCCCTGCGCAAGGACGCGATCGTCGCGCATATCATGGCGGCCTGCCCTGTCACTGCGCGTGCGCCCGGCGCCGCCATGGAGACCGCTCAGGCCGGATAGGCGCGCAGGAAAACGGGGCTGTCGTCGGTCGACATCTCGTCATTGTAGCGGTAACCGCCCGTGTCGAACTCCTTGAGCGCCTGCGGGTCTGTCAGGCGGTTCTGGATGACGAAGCGGGCCATCGCGCCGCGCGCCTTCTTGGCGTAGAAGCTGACGACCTTCGGCGTACCGGCCTTTTCTTCCATGAAGACCGGCGTGACCACCCGCAGGCGCAGCGCGTCCCGGTCGACCGCGCCGAAATATTCCTGGCTGGCGCAATTGATCAGCGTGTCGATGCCGATCGCGTCGGCCTGCGCGTTCAGCGCCTTGGCAATCATGTCGCCCCAGTAGTCATAGAGCGACGTTCCATGCGCGGTCTTCAGACGGCTGCCCATCTCCAGACGGTAAGGCTGGATCGCGTCGCGCGGGCGCAGCAGGCCGTAAAGGCCGGAGAGGATGCGGAAATGATCCTGCGCCCAATCCATCTCGTCCGGCTCAAGACTGCCGGCCTCCAGCCCCTGATAGGTGTCACCGGCAAAGGCAAGCGCTGCGGGCTTCTCCGGCATCGTGCCGAATTCGGCGAAACGATCGGCGTTTAGCCTGGCCAGAGGCTCGCTGATCTTCATCAGCTTTTGCAGATCGCCCACGGTCAGCTTTTGCGCCACCGACGCCAGCTCCGCGGCCTCTGCGTGGAATGCGGGTCGGGTCGGCGTGACGTCCTCCGCGGGGTTCATGTCAAGTTTCTTGGCGGGCGAGACGACAACCAGCATGCCTACATTCCTTTACGATCCTGAGATGGGAATTAATCCGCCCTGTGCAGGACGTCCAGAAACGCGGGGCCGAAGCGTTCGGCATATTTCTCGCCGATCAGGCGGGCCAGCTCAACGCTGTCGCGCGGACGCTGCCGGGCCACTTTCGCAAGGGCCGAGGCCGAACAACTCAGTGGCTTGTCGATGCCCTCGGGCCCGCGCGCAAGCTGCGCCTGTGCGTCGATCAAGCGGTCATAGACCTCGCCCGCCGCACCGCCTGCCAGCTTGCGGCGGGTGGGATGCACATCTTCGGCCGCGCCATTGATCACCTCCAGAAAGGCCGCGCCGTAACGCTCCAGCTTGGTGGCGCCCACCCCGCCGATCCGGGCCATCTGGTCAAGGTTGGCAGGCCGTGTTTCGGCCATCTCGATCAGGGTCCGGTCATTGAAGACGATATAGGCGGGCACACCGGCGGCTTCGGCGAGGGCCCGGCGCTTCGCTTTCAGGGCTGACAGCAGCGGCGCGTCCTCCTCGGACACCAGCGCCCTGACCGCCGGGCGCGGCGCGGGCTGCGCCGTCTCGCGGCGCAGGGTGATCGCCTGTTCGCCGCGCAGGATCGGGCGCGCGGCCTCGGTCATCACCAGCGCGCCGTGGCGGTCCGGGTCGGGGCGGACAAGGTCATGCCCCATCATCTGGCGGAACAGCCCCTGCCAGCCGCGCTTGTCGATGTCGCGGCCCACGCCGAAGGTTGGCAGATGGTCATGTCCGCGCGCGGTGATCTTGTCGGTGGCATTGCCCGTCAGGATGTCGATCAAGTGACCCGCGCCGAAGCGTTCCTCGGTGCGCAGGATGGCCGACAGCGCCTTGCGCACCGGATCCGTCCCGTCGAAGGTCGCGGGCGGCGTTTCGCAAAGATCGCAATGCCCGCAGGGTGCGGCCTTTTCGCCGAAATAGCCCAGCAGGGCCACCCGGCGGCAACTCAGCGCCTCGGCCAGACCCAGAAGCGCGTTGAGCCGCCCGTGATCGGCCATACGCCGCTCGGGCGGGGCCAGCCCCTCGTCGATCTGGGACCGACGCAGGCGGATATCGTCGGGACCGAACAGCGTCAGGGTCTCTGCCGGCGCCCCGTCGCGGCCCGCGCGCCCGATCTCCTGATAATAGGCCTCGATGGATTTCGGCAGGTCGGCATGCGCGACCCACCGGATGTCGGGCTTGTCGACGCCCATGCCGAAGGCCACCGTCGCCACCACGATCAGCCCGTCTTCGGTGTTGAAGCGCTGTTCGACCTGGCGGCGCTGATCGGCCTCCATTCCGCCATGATAGGCGCACGCGCTGTGCCCGGCCTGCCCAAGCGCCTGCGCAAGCGTTTCCGTCTTGGCGCGCGTGCCGCAATAGACGATCCCCGATTGCCCTTTGCGGGCGCTCGCGAAATCCATGATCTGGCGACGCGGCCCGTCCTTGGGCCGGAAAGCCAGGTGGATGTTGGGCCTGTCGAACCCGTGAAGGAAGATCTGCGGCGGCTGGCCGTCGAACAGTTTCGCGACGATCTCGTCACGGGTTTCGGCATCGGCGGTGGCGGTGAAGGCAGCAAGCGGCACACCCAAAGCGCGCCGCAACTCGCCGATCCGCAGGTAATCGGGCCGGAAATCATGCCCCCACTGGCTGACGCAATGCGCCTCGTCCACCGCGATCAGGCCCACGCCGATGCGACGCAGCATGCCCGTGGCCGATCCCGCCGCCAGACGTTCCGGCGCGATGTAGAGCAGGCGCAGCTTCCCCGCCTCCAGCTTGTCCCAGACCTCCGCAGTTTCGTCGTCGGTGTTGCCCGAGGTCAGCGCGCCGGCCTCGACCCCGGCTTCCTTCAGCGCGCGCACCTGGTCGCGCATCAGCGCGATGAGCGGCGAGATCACAACCGTCACCCCGTCGCGCATCAGCGCGGGAAGCTGGAAACATAAGGATTTGCCGCCGCCTGTCGGCATGATCGCCAGCGTGTTGCAGCCGGTCGCGACGGTGTGCACGATCTCTTCCTGTCCCGGTCGAAACGCGTCGAATCCAAAGACATCGCGCAGAAGCGTTGCGGCGCTCGGCATGGGCGGACCTGTGTGATTATACCATATGTGCTATCACAGCTACCTTTTCACACCAGACTTCGGGCGACAAGACCCGCGATCAGTAAAACGCCGGCGCATTGTTGATCAGCACGATGCGCAGCGCGTAAACGCCCACCAGCACCACCAGCGGGGCCAGATCGATCCCCGACATCGGTGGCAGAATGCGGCGGACCGGCGCGTAGATGGGTTCCAGCAAACGATTGAGCCCGTACCAGATCTGCGCCACGAATTGCTGGCCGAGGTTCAACACCTGGAAATTGATCAGCCACGACATGATCACATGCGCAATGATGAAGAACCAAACGATATCGAGCAGCAGCATCAGGATCTGGAAAAGCGATTGCATGGGGCTGTGGTCCTCCGGGCGGTGCTGGGATTTCTGATGCACGGCCTAAGCGAGCGGGCGGCAAAGCGCAAGTTCTGACGCGCGGTCGCGATTGACCGCCGCACCCTCGGGTGCCAAGGGACGGCCCAAAGGAGACCGCCCATGTACCCAGTCCTGCGCCTGATGTGGCAGCTTTATACGCATCGCAAGTCCCCGCCGCTGCCGGTGACCGGGTGCCATGTCTCGCAGCATTACTGCCTGCCCTGGGACATCGATCTCTGGCGCGAACTCAACAACGGGCGCACGCTGACGCTGTACGATCTCGGCCGGATCCCGCTGGCCGGGCGCGCCGGGCTGATCGCGGTGCTGCGGCGCAAGGGCTGGGGCCTGACC
>JAWLGF010000136.1:0-2678 GCA_041685205.1 Roseovarius sp. | reverse complement strand
GAAACTCTCCGCGTAGCGCGCTCAGGACGTTTCTGGACCTCGCCGAAGAAGAGGATTTCGAGGCCGCGGCGCATTATCTGAACCTGACGCAGCTTCAGAACGATGCGCAAGCAACGCAGGGTCCGGAGCTCGCGCGCAAGCTTGCCGGTGCGATCGATCGAAAGCTGTGGATCTACTGGACCACCATCCCGTCGACACCGGATGCGCGCGGCCCCCGAAACTCGACCGATAACACGACCGAACAGCCCCAGCGGGATTTCCTTATCAGCCAGGTCAATGTCGAGAGCCAGACCTATGACATCCGCCTGCGCCGCTACGCGGTCGAGACCGCGGAGGGCGAGATCGAAACGGCGGTGTGGCTTTTTGCGCCCGACACGGTGGCCCAAATCGACGCCCTCTACGACGCCTTCGGTCCACGCGCGTTCGAGGCCAACATTCCCGAGGAATTGAAGCGGACGTTCGGCGGCTTGCGCCTGTGGGAGTGGATTGCGCTGCCGGTCTTTCTGATGTTCGTGATCCTGGTTGCGATGACCACCTCCCGGATGGTGAGGCTCGGGGCGAAGCCGGTGCGCAATCGCATCGTCACCCGCGCCTTTGACCGTGCGGCACTGCCGCTATCGCTTGTGACGGCGTCGGCGACCGCGCAATGGCTTCTGGGGTTCACCGTGTCCTTCTCGGGCCCGGTGACCACGGTCGTCACGCCCTTTCTCGTCCTGCTGACAGTCGTCGGCGTCAGCTTGGCCGCATTGCGGTCGGTCGATACGGTCCTCGGTCACATCACCCGTCGGTATCTCGGGGACGACACCGGCATGCCGAACTTGGCACAGCGCGAGTTCTACACCTCGATCTATGCGCTGCGCCGCGGCATCCTGGTTGTCGCGGTCCTGTTTTCACTGATCTTCCTGCTGCTTCAGTTCAACCTTTTCGCCGATATCGGCGTGTCGCTGTTCGCCTCGGCCGGTGTCCTGACCGTGATCCTCGGCATCGCGGGGCAGGCGACGCTCGGGAACATGGTGGCGTCGCTGCAGATCGCGATCGCCAAACCGGTCAGGATCGGCGACACCATCGTCTATGACGGGGACTGGTGTGTCGTCGAGGCGATCTTTTTCACCTTCATCCGCCTGCGCAGGTGGGACAACAAACGCATCATCGTGCCGATCAAGGAATTCCTGTCCCGGCCGTTTCAGAACTGGTCGGTGGTCGACGAGCGCGTGGACTGCGTCGTGAAACTCCTGCTTGATCCGATGGCGGAGGTCGCCGTGCTCAGGGAGAAATTCGTCGAGATCGCGCGCGCCGATCCCGCACTGAGCGATCATGAAAACCTGTCGACCTACGTCACCGACCATACATCCGAAGGCCTCGTCGTGGAGTTTTTTGCGGTCGCGCCCAATCCCGCGATCGCCTGGACGATCGAAATGCGATTGCGCGAGGCGCTGGTGGATTTCGTGCGTGCCGAGCATCCACACTGGTGGCCGCATACACGCCTGCAGATGTGACACCGGTGGGCGGCCCCCCGGGCAAAGCCCTCCCTGTCCGGTCACGAGCCCGTATGGTCCTCCGTCCGTGGCGCGAAAAGCGGGCTCTCGCGGTAGCGCCTGTACCTGCACGTCCTTTGTGGACGTGCCAATGAAGGACTTACAGCGGTCACACATCTTGTTGCCTGTCCCGGCTGATCTTCCTTGATGCCTTGGGCCGCGCTGCGGAATGATCGATCTTCAGGCGGGCGTGAGCTGCGTTCAGGCACGGAGATCGAACGCAAGCTTCCCGCCTTGGCCGCCGTGCGGACCTTCGAGACGACGGCAAGGCATATCGCGATCAAGTCGGCAACAATTGAGCTGTGCCTGACTGGTGTCTACAACGAGAAGCGCGACTTGAAATTCTTTTGGAGACTCTGGAACTTCCCAAGGCGTCGTATGTTTTACATTTTCGGGCCGAATGGGCCAGTGCGACAATCAAGGAGTTTACCGATGAAAACGATCAAAGCAATGCTGCCCGCCCTGCTGTTTGCCGGTCTGGCCGCCTGCAACACCGTCGAAGGCGCTGGAAGGGATGTCGAAGAAGGCGGCGAGGCTATCAGCAATACCGCGCAGGACGCCGAGCGGAACTCAGCGAATAAGACGCTGACATAACCGGATAAAACCGAACGAAAGGATATCACACATGGCAGAGAAAAACGACGCGCCGTCGAGTGCAGAGCTCGAGCGTCAGCTTGCCGCTTTGCGCGAGGATTTCAGCAGCATCGCCACGCTGCTTCGCGACATGGCCGAGGATCGTGCCGGGCAGACGGCCGACCGGGCCCGCGCAACGGCTGAGACCCTGACGCAGGAGGCGGCGCGGCGCGGTCATCAGGCGCGCGATACCGTCGACAGTGCCGTCAAGGACAACCCGGTCGCCTCGCTGGGCATCGCGGCGATGCTCGGCTTCGCGCTCGGTGCCCTCACGCGCCGCTGAGATGGAGCGGATGACACGGCTCTTTCGCGACGCCGTCGGCACGGCGCCGCGCGAAGTGATTCTGGTCGATCTGGCCTGCGCGTTGCTGTGCGTGACCGGCGCCGGGCTGCTGGGGGTTGCCGGGTTTCACGCGCTGGCCGATGCCGCCGGTCCGCAGGTGGCGCGGATTGGCATGGGCGCTGCCGCGATCGTGCTGGCCGGCCTCGTCTGGGGGGTCGGCGTGATCC
>JAWLGF010000071.1:0-11237 GCA_041685205.1 Roseovarius sp. | reverse complement strand
GTCGTGGCGCGGGGCCGCCTGTCTCGGCCAGTCCACTAGTCGAGCAGGGTGTTCAGATACTGGCCGTAGTCGTTCTTGCTGAAGGTCGCGGCGCGTTCGGCAAGCGTGTCCGCGCCGATCCAGCCCTTGCCGTAGGCGATCTCGTCGAGACAGCCGGTCTGCAATCCCTGCCGCGCCTGCAGCGTGCGCACGAAATTTCCCGCGTCGAGCAGGCTGGCATGCGTCCCCGTGTCGAGCCATGCATAGCCGCGCCCCATTGTCTCGACCTGCAGCGTGCCGGCCTTGAGGTAGATCTCGAGCAGCGACGTGATCTCCAGCTCGCCGCGATCTGAGGGGCGCACGTCACGCGCCAGTTTCGGCGCGTCGCCGTCGAGAAAGTAAAGCCCTGTGACGGCGTAGCGCGAGGGCGGGTTGGCCGGTTTCTCTATGATCTCGCGGGCGCGGCCGTCGGCGTCGAACCCGACGACGCCGTAGCGTTCGGGGTCCGAGACGTGATACCCAAAGACCGTGCCGCCCTCGGTCCGCGCATCGGCCCCGGCCAGAAGCTCGGGCAGGCCGTGACCAAAAAAGATGTTGTCGCCCAGCACCATGGCCGATGGCGCGCCGTCCAGGAAATCCTCGGCCAGGGTGTAGGCCTGTGCAAGGCCGTCGGGGCTGGGTTGCACGATGTAGCTCAGGCTGAGGCCCCACTGGCTGCCATCGCCCAGCACGGTCTTGAACTGCGCCTGATCCTGCGGCGTGGTGATCACCGCGATCTCGCGGATGCCCGCCAGCATCAGGATCGACAGCGGGTAATAGACCATCGGCTTGTCGTAGATCGGCAGAAGCTGCTTGGAGACGCCCATCGTGATCGGATAAAGCCGCGTGCCGGATCCGCCTGCGAGGATGATGCCTTTGCGGTCGCTCATGTCTTGTATACTCCGAGATCATCGAGAATTCGGGGCAGGGCGGCGCGCCAGTCGGGACGGGCGATCCCGAAAGCCGCCGCGGTGCTTTGGCAGTCCAGCCGCGAATTCAGCGGTCGCGCCGCGGGCGTGGGATAATCCGCCGTCGGAATGCCGGTCACGCTGACGCGGCGACCGGCGGCATCGAAGATGGCCTCGGCAAAGTCTTTCCAACTGACGTCCGGCGCACCGGTGAAATGATAGGTCCCGCCGCAATCCGGCGCGGCACGCAATCGGTCCGCAATGCTCAGGCAGGCCGACGCGATGGCACCCGCCGGGGTCGGACCGCCGATCTGGTCGTCGACGATCGACAGCGCGTCGCGCGTCTCCGACAGGCGCAGCATGGTCTTGAGGAAATTTCCCCCATGCGCGGAAAACACCCAGGCCGTGCGCAGGATCGCATGCGCAGCGCCGCTGTCGCGCACGGCATGTTCGCCGGCCAGCTTGCTGCGGCCGTAAGCCCCAAGCGGGCCTGTGGCCGCGTCGGGGACGAAGGGCGCGGTGCCGTGTCCGTCGAACACGTAATCGGTCGAGATGTGCACCAGCGGAATGTTCGCCGCGGCACAGGCCCTTGCCATGGCCGCTGGCGCCTCGGCATTGATCCGGGTGGCGCGGGCCTCGTGATCTTCGGCGCGATCCACGGCGGTGAAGGCCGCGCCATTGATCACCGCGCGGGGCGCATGGTCGGCGATGGCCGCGGCGCACGCCTCGGGATGTTCCAGATCGGCCCTGTCGCGGCCCAGACAGATCGCGTCCGGGGCAAGACGCGCGAGTTCGGTGGCGACCTGACCGGTGCGGCCGAAAACCAGAATGCTCATGCGCCCGCCCTTCGTGTCGTGCCGACCCGCGTGCCAACCCCATCGAGCCCCAGAAGCGGCGCCCACCAGTCCGGATTGTCGAGATACCATTGCACGGTGCGACGCAGCCCTTCCTCGACGGTCACCGTGGGCTGCCAGCCCAGCTCTTGGCCGATCCGTGCGGGGTCGATCGCGTAGCGCGCGTCATGGCCCGGACGGTCGGAGACAAAGCGGATCAGATCGCGATGCGATGCGCCCGGGTTCAGCTCGTCCATGAGATCGCAGATCGCGTGCACCAGATCGATATTGCGGCGCTCGTTATGGCCGCCGACATTGTAGCTGCGCCCCGGCGCGCCTTTCGCGACCGCGAGCAGCAACGCGTCCGCGTGATCCTCGACATAAAGCCAGTCGCGCACGTTCTCTCCCTGCCCGTAGACAGGGATCTCTGCCCCGTGCAGTGCATTGAGAATCACCTTCGGGATCAGCTTTTCGGGGAAATGGTAGGGGCCGTAATTGTTGGAACAATTGGTCAGCACCACGGGCAGGCCGTAGGTGTGAAACCACGCGCGCACCAGATGATCCGAGGCCGCCTTCGAGGCCGAATACGGACTGCGCGGATCGTAAGATGTGGCTTCTGTGAACAGCCCCTCGGGTCCGAGAGAGCCGTAGACCTCGTCCGTGGAGATGTGGTGAAAGCGGAACGTGCCGGGATGCCCGGCGCGCGTCCAGTGGGCACGGGCCGCTTCCAGCATGTTGTAGGTGCCGGTGATGTTGGTCTCGACAAAGTCGCCGGGCCCGTCGATCGAGCGGTCCACATGGCTTTCGGCGGCCAGATGCATGACGGCATCGGGCGCATGGGTATCGAAGATCCGGTCAAGCGCTGCACGGTCGCGGATATCGGCCTGCTCGAAGTGATAAAGCGGGCTTTGCGCCACCTCGGCCACGTTCTCGGGCAGACCGGCATAGGTCAGCGCGTCGAGATTGACCACCGTGTGACCGCGCGCCACGGCAAGGCGCACCACGGCCGATCCGATGAACCCGCAGCCGCCTGTGACGAGCAGTTTCATGCGATCATCCCTTCCATTCGAAATACGCCGGAAGATCCCGCAATCCCGGGGCGGCGGCGTCCTTGTCGGACAGTACCGGATCGGCCTCAAGTCCCCAGTCTATGCCGATATCCGGGTCGTCGAAGCGCACGGCCGCGTCACAGTCGGGCGCGTAATAGTCAGAGCATTTATAGACGATCTCGGTGTCGGGATCGCGGGTCACGAACCCGTGCAGAAAGCCCTCTGGGATCAGCAATTGGCGGCCGTTCTCGAAGCTCAGCTCGACCCCGGTCCAGGCCCCGTATGTCGGGCTGCCATGCCGTATGTCGACGGCCACATCGTAAAGCCGGCCACGCCCGCAGCGGACCAGCTTGGCCTGCGCATGCGGCGGTGTCTGGAAGTGCAAACCGCGCAATGTGCCCGCCTGGTGCGACATCGAGTGGTTGTCCTGCACGAAATCGATGTCGATGCCGGCCTCGGCCATGCGGCGCCGGTTCCAGCTTTCGCTGAAAAACCCGCGATGATCGCCGAACCGCGCCGGTTCGATGATCACCACATCCGGCAGTCGGGTCTTCAGAACCTTCACGCACGTCCTCCGAACTCGTTTGCAGCGGCGTAACAAGGCCCCGGTCGCATGTCACGTGAAACCCGTACCGATACCGCGGGAATTCCGGGATTGCGCTCTGCCTGCGGGTGTTTGCGTAGAAAACCGCCGGCTTGCAATGATGATCAAACCGGTTTCCTCAAGCCGGGCACGGCGCTATAGCCCCGGCATGGCGAAGACACGCACAACTTCCAGGGCATCGCGCACCGGACCACGGGTCCGACCGCTGGCTTTCCTGCGGCGCTGGACGTGGCGCATCGCGCTTATCTCGGTCGTGGTCGTTGCGGGCGTCATCACCTCCCATCGCGTGATCGAGCCGCCACGGACCTTCTACATGGGCCAGGAGGCGCGACGGTTGGACAGGATCGACCATCGCTGGGTTTCGATGTCGCAGATCGCGCCGGTGATGGCGCGGTCGCTGGTCGCGGCCGAGGATGCCAATTTCTGCCGGCACTGGGGGTTCGACATGGCCGAGATCCGCGTGGCGATCAACCAGGGTTCGCGGCGCGGCGCCTCGACGCTCAGCCAGCAGGTGGTCAAGAACGTGTATCTCTGGCACGGGCGCAGCTGGCCCCGCAAGGCGCTGGAGGCGCTCATGACACCGCTTGTCGAGGCGGCCTGGCCCAAGCGGCGCATCGTCGAAATCTACCTGAACGTGGCCGAGTTCGACGAGGGCGTGTTCGGGATCGAGGCGGCGGCGCGGCATTATTTCGGGGTGGCTGCTGCGGATCTGAACGCGGTGCAGGCCGCGAGGCTCGCCGCCGTGCTGCCTGATCCCAAGGGACGCTCTGCCAGTGCGCCGTCTGCACGGCTGCGGGCGCGCGCGGCGAGTATCCTCGACGGGGCGGCGACCATCGCACGCGACGGCCGCGCCGCCTGTTTCGAGGATTGAAACCCGGTGCCAAAGGGGGCATTGAAGAAGGTGTCTTGAAATCGAAGGGTGCTGCAGAGGATGGCCAAGCTCTATCACGTTCCGCTCTCGCCGTTCTGCCGCAAGGTGCGGCTGAGCCTTGCCGAGAAGAAGATCGAGTGCGAACTGGCCGAGGAACGGTATTGGGAGAAGGATCCCGATTTCCTGCGGCGCAACCCCGCCGGAAAGGTGCCGGTGCTGCGGATCGACGGGCGCACGATGGCCGAAAGCACACCGATCTGCGAATATCTCGAAGAGGTGTACCCCGACCCCGCCCTGATGCCGCAAGACGCCGCAGACCGCTACGAGGTGCGCCGGCTGGTGGCGTGGTTCGACGACAAGTTTCATCACGAGGTGACCTCGAAACTGCTCTACGAGCGGGTCAACAAGAAGATCATGAAGCAGGGCTTCCCCGACAGCCGCAACATCAAGGACGGCGCACGCGCGATCAAGTATCACCTCGATTACATGGCCTGGCTTCTCGACCGGCGCCGCTGGCTGGCAGGCGACGTGATGACGCTGGCGGATTTCGCCGCCGCGGCGCATCTCAGCGTGCTGGACTACATTTCGGATGTGGACTGGCAGCGCTCGGAGGTGGTCAAGGACTGGTACGCCAAGATCAAGTCGCGGCCGGCGTTTCGCGGCATCCTCGCCGATCAGGTGCCCGGATTTCCGCCGCCGGCGCATTACGCGGATCTTGATTTCTGAGGGGCGCTGCCCCTCTTGGCCTGCGGCCAATTCACCCCGAAGTATTTGGGGCAAGATGAACGACGGGCTGAAACAGAGACTCGTGGCGCAGGCATTGGCCGAAGGGTTCGATGCCTGCCGTCTGTGCCGTCCCTGGGATGTGGGGCATGTGCCGGAGCGTCTCGCGGCGTTTCTCGCGCGCGGCTATCACGGGCAGATGGGCTGGCTGGAGGCGCGCAGCGAGTGGCGCGGTGCGCCTCAGCGTCTCTGGCCCGAGGCGCGCACGGTGATCGTGCTGGGCGAAAGCTACACGCCCGAGGGTGATGCGCTGGAGGGTCTCGCGCGGACCGATCGCGGCAACATATCGGTCTATGCCCGCAACAAGGATTATCACGACACCGTCAAAAAGCGGCTGAAACGGCTGGCCCGGTGGCTGATCGCCGAGGGCGGCGGCGAGGTGAAGGTGTTCGTCGACACCGCCCCCGTCCCGGAGAAGCCGCTGGCCGAGGCGGCGGGCCTCGGTTGGCAGGGCAAGCATACCAATCTGGTCAGCCGCGACCTGGGCAGCTGGTTCTTCATCGGCTCGGTCTTCACCACGCTGGAGCTGGAGACGGATCCGGCGGAAGCCGATCATTGCGGGTCTTGCCGCGCCTGTCTGGATATCTGCCCGACCGATGCCTTTCCGGCGCCCTATCAGCTGGATGCGCGGCGCTGCATTTCCTACTTGACGATCGAGCACAAGGGCCCGGTGGACGAGGATTTGCGGCCTGCCTTGGGCAACCGGATCTATGGCTGCGATGATTGTCTGGCGGTGTGTCCGTGGAACAAGTTCGCGGTCGAGGCCCGTGAGGTGAAGTATCACGCACGCCACGATCTGGTCGCACCGCCGCTGGCCGAGCTTGCCGCGCTCGACGATGCTGCATTCCGGGCGCGGTTTTCGGGCAGCCCGATCAAGCGGATCGGGCGAGATCGGTTCGTGCGCAACGTGCTATACGCGATCGGAAATTCCGGCGATCCGGCGCTGCGCGGGGCGGCGCAGGCGCAGTGCGAGGATGCCGATGAGACCGTCCGCGATGCGGCACGGTGGGCGGTGATGCGACTAAGCTATACGGCAGTTTCAGGCGGGAAAGGACAGGGGTCATGACGGCACGGGACCGGTTCGATGCGGAGATCGCGGCGCGGCTGGACGGGTTGCGCGACGAGGGGCTTTACAAGACCGAGCGCGTCATCGCCTCACGGCAATCTGGTGAGGTTGCGCTTGCGGGTGGCGCGCAGGTGATCAATCTTTGCGCCAACAACTATCTCGGTCTCGCTGATCACCCGGATGTCATCGCGGCGGCGCATGCAGCACTTGACCGCTACGGGTTCGGCATGGCGAGCGTGCGCTTCATCTGCGGCACGCAGGAAGAGCACAAGGAGTTGGAGGCGCGGATCGCCGGGTTCCTGGGGCAGGGGGACGCGATCCTCTATGCGGCTGCCTTCGATGCCAATACCGGCCTTTTCGAGACGCTTCTGGGGCCGGAGGATGCGATCATCAGCGATGCCCTCAACCATGCCAGCATCATCGACGGGGTGCGGCTGTGCAAGGCGCAGAGGTATCGTTATGCCAATCGCGACATGGCCGATCTGGAGCGCTGCCTGAAGGAAGCGGCGGGCGCGCGGCACCGGATGATCGCCACCGATGGGGTGTTCTCGATGGATGGCACTTACGCGCCGCTCGACGAGATCTGTGATCTGGCCGCACGGCATGATGCGCTGGTGATGGTGGATGATTGCCACGCCACCGGCTTCGTCGGGGCCACCGGGCGCGGCACGCCCGAGCATTTCGGCGTGATGGACCGGGTGGATATCCTGACCGGAACTCTTGGCAAGGCGCTTGGCGGCGCCTCGGGCGGGTATACGGCGGCGACGGCGCAGGTGGTGGACTGGCTGCGGCAACGCTCGCGGCCGTATCTCTTTTCCAACACGCTGGCGCCGGTGATCGCAGGGGCGTCGCTGAAGGTGTTCGACATGCTGGAGCACGGCGCGGAGCGGCGGCAAAGGCTTTGGGACAATGCCGCCTATTTCCGCAAGCGGATAAGCGCCCTGGGGTTCGAGCTGCTGCCCGGCGAACACGCCATCATCCCGGTGATGCTGCGCGATCCGAAGCTCGCTCAGGACATGGCGGCGCGCCTCAACGCCCGGGGCGTGTTCGTGACCGCCTTCAGCTTTCCGGTGGTGCCGAAAGGGCAGGACCGCATCCGCACGCAGATGAGTGCCGCGCTGAGCCGCGAGATGCTCGGCCGGGCAATCGACGCATTCGAGGCCGTGGGCCGCGACCTGGGAGTGATCCGATGACAAACGAAATGAAGGCCCTCGTGAAATCACGCCCCGAGCCGGGGCTGTGGATGGAGCATGTGCCCGTACCGGACCCCGGCCCGACCGACGTGCTGATCAAGGTGCGCAAATCGGCAATCTGCGGCACCGATGTGCATATCTGGAAATGGGACGCGTTCAGCGCGAAAACCGTACCCGTCCCCATGGTGGTCGGGCATGAATTCGTGGGCGAGATCGTGGACATGGGGACTGCGGCGCGCAAGTACAGGATCGGTCAGCGCGTCTCGGGCGAGGGCCATATCGTCTGCGGGACGTGCCGCAACTGCCGCGCCGGGCGCGGGCATCTGTGCCGCAATACCAAAGGGGTCGGCGTCAATCGCCCCGGCAGCTTCGCCGAATACCTGTGCCTTCCCGAAACGAACGTGGTGCCCATTCCCGATGATATCCCCGACGAGATCGCGGCGATCTTCGACCCCTTGGGCAACGCCGTCCATACTGCGCTCAGCTTCGATCTGGTGGGCGAGGATGTGCTGGTCACAGGCGCCGGGCCGATCGGCATCATGGGTGCGCTGGTCGCGCAGAAGGCCGGCGCCCGCAAGGTGGTGATCACCGATATCAACCCCTACCGCCTTGATCTCGCGCGCAGGCTCGGGGTGCAGCACGTGGTCGATATCGGCCACGAGCAACTGCGCGACGTGATGGACGGTATCGGCATGACCGAAGGGTTCGACGTGGGGCTCGAGATGTCGGGCGCGTCGGCGGCGATGCAGCAGATGATCGCGCGCATGAACAATGGCGGCAAGGTCGCGCTTCTGGGGATCGCCCCGACCGAGTTCGCGGTGGACTGGAACGCGGTGATCTTCAAGATGCTGCATATCAAGGGCATCTACGGCCGCGAGATGTTCGAGACGTGGTACAAGATGATTGCGCTGGTGCAGTCGGGCCTCTACCTCGGGCCTCTGATCACCCACCGGATCGGCATCGATGATTTCGAGGCGGGATTTGCGGCGATGATCTCGGGCAATTCGGGCAAGGTTGTGATGGATTGGTGAAACCGGGCTGCTGTTAAGGCAAGAGCGCCTCGATGGCGCGCGTCATGGCCTTCGATGTGGGCTGCTCGGCCGAACCCCAAGTGCCTGCCACCTCTCCATCCGGCGTAATCAGGACCTTGTTGAAATTCCATGACGGCGCGAAGCCTGTCTCGTCGGCCAGCGAGGCGTAAAGCGGATGCGCCTGTGCGCCGCGCACCGGAGTGATCGTGGTCATCGGGATATCGAGGCCGAAATTCACCTCGCAGAAATCCTTGACCTCTTCGTCGCTCGCCAGTTCCTGACGGAAGTCGTTGGACGGGACGGCAAGCACCACGAGACCTTGGTCGCGGTATCTGTCGTAAACCTCCTGCAGCCCGTCGTACTGATGCGTGAACCCGCAGCGCGATGCGGTGTTGACCAGAAGGACAGGCTGCCCCTGCCAGTCCGACACGCGCAGCGTGCCGCCATCAATGCTGTCGAAGGGCGCGTCGAGCTCCAGCGCGAAGCCGGGCATGGCGAGGATGGCAAGAACGAGTGCAAGACCGGCGCGCATGGCAGTTCTCCTTGAGATGCTTTCTTTTACGCGCCCTCTGCGTACGCGGATCACTCGTCACTCTTTCGCATCCGTCAAGACAGGCTATATTCTGGTTACGATGATACCACACGCATCAGGAGGACCGTCGCATGACGCACTATCGCAAGGATCCCGACAGGATCGCCACGCTGTCCCCCGAACAGTACCGGGTGACCCAGAAAAACGGCACGGAGCGCCCGGGCACGGGTGAATATCTCGACAACAAGGCGCCGGGCATCTATGTCGATATCGTGAGCGGCGAGCCGCTTTTCGCGAGTGCCGACAAGTACGAGTCGGGCTGCGGCTGGCCGAGCTTCACCAAGCCGATCGAGCCCGCTCATGTCACCGAGCATCGCGACGCCTCGCTTGGCACGGTTCGCACCGAGGTCCGCAGCCGCGACGGTGACAGCCATCTGGGTCATGTCTTTCCCGACGGGCCGCAGGACCGCGGCGGGTTGCGCTATTGCATCAACTCGGCCAGCCTGAGGTTCATCCATCGCAACGACATGCAGGCCGAGGGCTACGGCGCGTATCTCGATCAGGTGGAGGATGTGGCATGAGCGAACGTGCAGTTCTGGCGGGCGGCTGTTTCTGGGGCATGCAGGACCTGATCCGCAAGCTCGACGGCGTGATCTCGACCCGTGTGGGCTATACCGGGGGTGATGTGCCTAATGCCACCTACCGCAACCACGGCACCCATGCGGAAGGGATCGAGATCATCTTCGACCCCGCTACGATCAGTTATCGGCGCATTCTGGAAGTTTTCTTTCAGATCCACGACCCGACCACGCTCAACCGTCAGGGCAACGATGTCGGGATGAGCTATCGCTCGGCGATCTATTACTGCACCGAGGCGCAGAAGGACGAGGCACTGCGCACCATCGCCGATGTCGAGGCCAGCGGTCTCTGGCCCGGCAAGGTGGTCACCGAGGTCGCGCCCGTCGGCGATTTCTGGGAGGCCGAACCCGAGCATCAGGATTACCTGAAAAAGTTTCCGGGCGGCTACACCTGTCATTTTCCGCGCCCCGACTGGGTTCTGCCGCGCAAGAAGGCTGAAACCGGCGCCTGACCGTGGCACCTCCGGCGCGCACGCGGCCGATGACCGGCATTGCGCTCAAGCTCTGCTCGGTCACGCTGTTCATCACCATGGCGTCGCTGATCAAGGCGACGTCAGGGCATGTGCCGCCGGGCGAGGCGGTGTTCTTTCGGTCTTTCTTTGCCATTCCGGTGATCCTGATCTGGCTGGCGCTGCGCGGCGACCTGCGCACCGGATTGAGGGTGCGCTCGCCCCTGAACCATTTCTGGCGGGGCTTCGTGGGCACCGCGGCCATGGGGCTGGGGTTTGCGGCCCTTGGCCTTCTGCCGCTGCCCGAGGTCACGGCCCTGGGCTATGCCGCGCCGCTTCTTGTGGTGGTCTTTGCGGCCATGTTCCTAGATGAAAAGGTGGGCGTGTTCCGGATCGGCGCTGTGGCCCTCGGGCTGGCCGGCGTGCTGATCGTGCTGGCCCCGCGCCTGACGGCGCTGAGCGGGCCGACGGTTCAGACCATACAAGCCGTGGGCGCCATGCTGGCGCTGACGGGCGCAATCTGCGCGGCGCTCGCGCAGATCTATGTGCGCAAGCTGGTACAGACCGAGGAAACCAGCGCAATCGTGTTCTTCTTCTCGATCACCGCTGCGGGTCTGTCGCTGCTGACCATCCCGTTCGGCTGGGTGGTGCCGACGGGGTCCGAGATCGGCTTGCTGGTCCTGGCCGGACTGCTCGGCGGCCTGGGGCAGATCTTCCTGACATCATCCTACCGCTTTGCCGATGCCAGCGTGGTGGCGCCCTTCGATTACGCATCGATCCTGCTGGCGCTGGGGATCGGCTATTTCATCTTTGGCGAGGTGCCGACCGGTGCCATGTTGTCGGGCGCGTTTCTGGTCATTCTGGCGGGGATCATCATCATCCTGCGCGAGCGTCAACTCGGCATCCGGCGCAACCGAGCGCGCGCAGCCCGGACGCCGGAGTGAGGGTAATAACTGGCCTCGAGCGGACATTGAGGCTACACCCCCGGTGCGATACGCGACCGCAGGTCGCAGCGCCATCGCATGTCCGCGGACAGGCGATTTGTCAAAGCCGGCGCGTCGATTGGGGCTTTTTCGGTTTGGCAGGGATAAAGTGCCCTGAAATACCCTCGGATCGCCTGCCCGCGGACATGAGATGGCGCGGCTCAGTCCACCGTCCGCTCGAGGCCATTTCCGGACGCCCCTAACCACCGGTCAGCGTCGCAAGCGCATAAGGTGGCCACAGCATCGCGCGGCGCAGTCGCCCGAGGGGCCAGCGGCCCG
>JAWLGF010000070.1:0-11284 GCA_041685205.1 Roseovarius sp. | reverse complement strand
GCCGCAATCAGCGCCGCCGCCTCGCGGGCGCGGCCCACGGTATCGAGCAGCCGCCCCTTCACATGCAGCCCGCGCGCGTCCTCGCGGACCTCGTCCCAGATGCCGATCGGTTGCGCCGGGTCGTGCTGCCACAGCATCTTGACGCGGCGCCCTTCGGCATCGAGCCGCTTGAGGCTGGCCGCGTAGGCGCCTTTCGCCACCACGTCGCCGCCCTGATCGGGGGCGTCGAACAGGCTGGCATAGCCCTCGATCCGGCCCTTGTCGCTCACGCTCAGGGCCTCTCCGTCCAGCCGCGCGAACTTGCGCTCCAATCCGGTTTCCAATTCCATGCGCCTCATCCTTTCCGTTTCCATTTCAGGGCAGCGCCGCCAGGATCGGCTGAAACGCCTGCACCAGTATCGCCGCGACCACGCCGTAAACCGCCAGCCAAAGCCGCCGCTCCAACCGCTCGATCGCGGCGTCCAGCCGGTCAAGCCGTTCCTGCATGGCCTTGACCTGCAGATCCGAGACCCGCTCATGCGCTTCCAGCCGCAGTGCGGGCGCGCAGTCGAACGGCTCGAACCCGTAGCGCGGCGGCGGTCCCTGCTCAGCCATCCAGATCCGCCTCGGGCAGCGCCGGCAGCCCCAGCAACTCGCGCTTTTCCGCCGGCGTCAGGAAATCGGCCCCCGCCACCCGGCTCCATTGCGCGTCACGCTCGGCGGCCAGCGCCGGCACCTGATCGAGATCGGGATGCAGATCGAACGCCTCGCCGCTCATCCGCGCCAGCCACGCCGCCACCGACGCCGCCACCCGAAGGGCCAGCGGCAGCACCGTCAGCCGGTAAAAGGCGCGGTTCGCCTCCTGGTAATTGGCGAAGGTGGCATCGCCGGGGATCCCCAGCAGCATCGGCGGCACCCCGAAGGCCAGCGCGATCTCGCGCGCGGCACTTTCCTTGGTCTTCTGGAATTCCATGTCCGACGGGCTGAACCCCATCGGTTTCCAGTCGAGCCCGCCTTCCAGCAGCATCGGACGCCCGGCATTGCGCGCGCCCTGATGATGCGCCTCCATCTCGCCGACCAGCCGGTCATACTGATCGGTGCTCAGCGCGCCCTGCCCCTCGGCGCCCTTGTATACGATCGCCCCCGAGGGCCGCGCGGCATTGTCCAGCAGCGCCTTGGACCACCGGCTCGCGGAATTGTGCACATCGACCGCCTGCGCCGCCGCCTGCAGCGGTGACAGGCCATAATGATCGTCCTGAGGGTGAAAGCTCTTGATGTGGCAGATGCAAGGAGCCCCCTCGGAGACATCGAAGCGATGCTTGCGCCCGCCGACGGCGTATTCATAGGCTACCGGCCAGCCATCGGCCCCCGGCACCACGCTCATCCGGTCCGAGCGCAGCACATGCAGTTCCACAGGCACGCCCGAACCGGTGCCCACGGCCTCGACATAGGCATTGCCGGTCAGCAGAAGCTGGCCGTAAAGCGCCTCGAACAGTTCCGCGCGGCCCTGCGCCGGATTCGGCGTGCGGATCAGATCGAGCACGGGATGCACCGAGAAGCGTTGATCGCAATCCTGCAAAACGAGCGGCAGCGCCGCCGCCGCCTCGGCGATCATCTTGACGCAGCGAAAGCCCACCGGGTTCCCGGCAAAACCGGTTCGCGCGAGGCTGACACTGTCGCGCGGGCTCCAGGCCACGCGACCGGCCCCGCCCCAGGCCATGACACGGCCCGTGGCACTCGCCTTTTGCTCGGAGACAGACGGCGTTGCCGCACTCCTCTGTGCCGCGCCGCTTTGCCGGAAGTAATCCAGTATCATCGCCTCGCTCTCCTTGATCCGGTATCGGTTCGGCCTCATGACCGCTTGTTGGGCATCAAACGTTGAAAGGTTTAAGGAAAGTGAACTGCACCGTGCGCCGGTCGGCCCCACCACCACTAAGACAAAGGCCTTCAGCGGTGTTACGGCTTGGAAACGTTTTGTGACGAAGCATGCGGGATGTTGCCGAGGCTCAAACCGGGGTCCCAACGATCCGTGCATAGCCTCTCGCAACGTCGCGATCCGTGCGCGTGATCGGGTCCAATCGAGGCGCGCCAGACCCATCTTGATCTCACTGTGCAACTCGGGAAAAAGCGGATCGCATCAGCATCCGTCAGTCAGGTGCCGAAATCCGACCTGCACAAGGATTGAAGTTGCTGAACGCCGCTGGCCATAGCGGGCCAAATTCCACTTAACTCATTGTTTTAAATTTATTTTACTGCGCACACCTGTGATGAACGCCACGCCGATCCGTCCCATTCGGCACACTGTCGTGGGACGCTCAAAGCCCTTAAAAGCGCATGCCAGTATGATCGATGAACGTGCCCGTTCAGGAAAATTTCCATCGCCCGACGGTGCACCAAAAGCGTTCCGTCGGCCTCGTGACCCCAAAGACAGTCATCGGTCATCGGCGAAGGTTCAGCGCACCGCAAAAGCCCGGGACACAAGCGCGTTATCCTGGCAACACGCGTGCGACAGCAAATGGCCGTTACCTTGACACAAGCGTCGGCCGTGTATCTATACGCAATGAAATTTGCCGATTTCAGGCAATCAAAATCAATCGGGTGAAGCCGGTGAAACCGAGGTAAAGCCATATGAACGCGATGAGCAGAACGCATCAGACAGAACTGCGGAAAGCCGATTTTTCAACCCTCTGCGATGCGCTCGACTACGCGGCCAAAGGCGACACCGGGGTAAACTTCTTCGATGCGCGCGGCGCGCGCTACGCTACGACCACCTATGCCGAACTGCGCGAGCAAGCGATTGCGTTGGCACACCGTCTGGCAAGCCTCGGAATCGAGACGGGCGGGCGGGTCGCCCTTGTGGCCGAAACCTCGCCGCATTTCGTGCGGTTCTTCTGGGCGTGCCAGTATGCGGGACTGGTTCCCGTTCCGCTGCCGGCCACCGTAAACATCGGCGGTCACGCGGCCTATGTCGCGCAGCTGCGGCAGCTTTTGAACAATTGCGGCGCGTCCGCGGCGATGGCGCCCGCCGAATGGCTGGATTTCCTCAAGGAGGCCACGGAAGAGCTTGATCTGTCGCTGGTCGGCGCACCCGAAGATTTTGACGCGCTCGATCCCAGTCCGTCGGCGCTGCCTGGCGTCAATCCAGACAGCACCGCATATATCCAGTATACCTCGGGCAGCACGCGGTTTCCGCGCGGCGTGGTGATCGACCAGAAGACCGTTTTGGCCAACATCCAGGACATGGCGACAAACGGGCTGAAGCTGACGGCCGAGGATCGCTTCGGGTCATGGCTGCCGTTCTTTCACGACATGGGGCTTGTGGCGTTCATCATCATGCCGATGGCCACGCAACGCTCGGTCGATTTTCTTGCGACCCATGATTTTGCCATGCGTCCGCGCAAGTGGCTCGAGATGATGTCGGCGAACGGAACCACGATCACGTCGGCCCCGCCTTTTGCCTACGAGTTGTCGGTCATGCGCGTGCGCCCACAGGATGCCGAAAAGCTGGACCTGAGCGCACTCCGCGTGGCCTGTGTCGGGGCCGAGATGATCAGCCCCGAGCCCCTGCAACGGTTCGCCGAGGCGTTGCAGCCGGCCGGATTCAAACCGACGGCCTTTCTGCCGTGTTACGGCATGGCCGAATGTTCGCTGGCGATCAGTTTCGCGCCGCTCGACGCGCCGCTTGGCGTCGATCACGTCGATTCCGAAAAGATGCAAAGCGAAGGCGTCGCCGAAGCTGTCGATCCCGACGAGGCACGGCGCAGCGACCGCCACGTGACGCGCTATGTCGATTGCGGCAGACTTCTGCCCAGCTTCGAGGTCTCGATCCGCGACGACAGCGGCACCCCACTGCCCGACCGGCAGGCCGGCAGCATCCATCTGCGCGGCCCCAGCGTGATGAGCGCGTATTTCAACGACCAAGAGGTGACGCGCGAAACCCTCAGCGAAGATGGCTGGCTCGACACCGGCGATATCGGCTATCTTGTGGACGGACATCTGTTCGTCACCGGGCGCAAGAAGGACATGATGATCATTCACGGCCGCAACATCTGGCCGCAGGATCTGGAACACGTCGCCAAGACCCAGCCCGGCGTGCATTACAACGACGTGGCAGCCTTTTCGGTCCCATCCGAAAAGACGCATCAGGAAACCGCCGTGCTGGTGGTGCAATGCCGCGAGCGCAACGAGATCAAGCGCGCCAGCCTCGCCAAGACCATCACGGCGATGGTGCGGTCCGAATTCGGCATCGATTGTTTCGTGGAACTGGTCCCGACACGCACCCTGCCGCGGACCTCGTCGGGCAAGCTGGCACGGGCACGAGCACGTCTGGATTTCCTCGACCGCAGGCGGGCGGCGGCGATCCAGAAAATGCAACAAGCGATCCAGAACATGCATCAGGACCCCGGCCAAGAAAAGCTGCGTTACAGTGCATGACAGACCCCGTCGCGGTCACCGGGGCGGCGGGATTCGTCGGACAGGCAATCGTGTCGCACCTGTTGGCCGCGGGGTATGACGTGCGCGCCTTGGTGCATCGCACCAAGATGCCGATCAGCCATCCGGCGCTTGAAACCGTTACCGGAAGCCTCTCTGACGAGGCGGCACTCACGCGCCTGATGACCCGGTGCAGCGGCGTCATCCACGTTGCAGGTGTCGTGCGCGGCCGAACCGAGGCGGATTTCCTGCCGGCCAACGCCGACGCGGTGGAACGGGTCGGGCGGGTCGCGCACACAGCTTGCCCTGGACGGCGCGTCGTGCTGATCTCCTCACTGGCCGCCCGCGCGCCGCACCTTTCGCCTTACGCCACAAGCAAACGCACGGGCGAGATGCGATTGCAGAGGGTCGCCGACGAGACCGACCTGTCCTGCGCTGTTCTTCGCCCGCCCGCAGTCTATGGCCCGCGCGATCGCGAACTTCTGCCGCTCTTTCGGATCATGTCGCGCGGCATCGCCCCCTTTCCGGGTGGACGGGATGCGCGGGCCTCGATCCTGCATGTTTCGGACCTCGCAACGGCCGCGATCGCGCTTCTGGAAAGCCCGGTGCGGGACACGTTCGAGCTGCATGACGGCCAGCCCGACGGGTATAGCTGGGACGATATCGCCGACATTGTCGAGCGTGTCGCAGGACGCGGGCGCGGCTGGCGGGTCCGCCTTCCGGGCGCGATCCTGCGTGGCGCTGGACACGCCAACCTTGTTGCCTCCCGCGTTTTCGGATATCAACCAATGCTGACGCCCGGAAAGGTGAATGAACTGCGCCACCCCGACTGGGTCTGCGACAATACCGATCTGAACCGCGCCACCGGCTGGCAGCCGACGCTGTCCTTGCATGACGGGCTGCTGCCGCTTCTGGGCACCGCGCGCCGAAACCTTGAAGAAAGCTCGTCGAATGTCATTTGAATCCAAAGATATGGAGACCGATATCCTGACAACCCTGCTGGGTTTCCTCGAACGGTTCCCGACCAAAAGCGGGGAACTGAACGCACAGACGGATCTCTCAGCCGATCTGAGCCTCGATTCTGTCAGCACGATGGAGATCCTTGTCGAGGTCGAGGATCATTACGATATCAGCTTGCCACTCAACATGATGGCCAATGTCAACACGGTGCAGGATCTCGTCAACGAGATCAAACCGCTCATAGAAAGCAAGCCATGAGCATTTCAGACCGTTTCACCGAACTGGCCCATATTCGCGACTCCCTCGGCAGCCTCGCGGCGGATCCCAGCCGCATCGTCATGGACAAGATCCTGTCGCCCACGGAGGCTGTGATCGACGGCACGCCCACAATCCTTGTTGGAACCAACAATTATCTCGGGCTGACCTTCGATCCCGACCTGATCGACGCGGCGACGACGGCCTTGCACGAACAGGGCACGGGCACCACCGGATCGCGCATGGCCAATGGCAGTTTTCACAGCCACGCCGCGCTGGAGGCCGAGTTCGCCGAATTCTACGGAATGCCTTCGGCGATGCTGTTCTCGACGGGCTACCAGACGAATCTCGGCCTGCTGATGGGGCTGTTGCGTCCCGGCGACAAGGTGGTGCTCGATGCGCATAGCCATGCCTGCATCTATGACGGTTGCCGAATCAGCGGTGCGGATTTCTTTGCCTTCAAGCACAACGATCCCGAGGATCTCCGCAAGCGCCTGCGCCGCATGGGCCCGGATGCCAAGGGCGCGTTGGTCATCACCGAAGGGCTGTTCAGCATGCTCGGCGATACCGCCCCCTTGGCAGATATCTGCGCCGTGGCCAAGGAATACGGCGCCTGGCTGATGGTGGACGAGGCGCATTCCTTCGGCATCTATGGCAAGACGGGGCGCGGCCTTTGCGAAGAGGCGGGCATCCTCGATCAGGTGGATTTCATCACCGGCACGTTCAGCAAGAGCCTTGCCTCATTGGGGGGCTTCTGCGTCAGCCGCCACCCCGAGATGCGGCTTCTGCGCTATGGCAGCCGCCCCTACATCTTCAGCGCCTCGTCGAGCCCGGCGAACATCGCCGCCGCCCATGCCGCCCTGCGCGCCGTGCGCGACCGGCCGGACCTGACGCAGCGGCTCTGGGCCAATGCAGAGCGCCTGCATGCCGGGCTGAGCGGTCTGGGCTACACGCTGGCCTCTCCGGTCAGCCCGGTGATCGCCGTGCGCGTGCCGTCGCATGAAGATGCCGCCCGCACCTGGAACGAGCTTCTGGCAAGCGGCGTCTACGTGAACCTCGTCGTGCCGCCCGCCGCCCCTGACGGGGAATCGCTGTTGCGGTGCAGCCTGAGCGCCGGGCACAGTTTCGATCAGATCGACCGCATCGTGGCGGCGTTCGACGCGGCGTTCGACAAAGCGAACGCGTCCAGGCCCCAAGCTGCGAACGCCGGCTAGGTGATCGTGACGGGACAGGAGATCGACACGACACGCCCTGTCCTGCAATGACAGCGACCGACGAACAAAACGGCACAGTGCTGGCGCATCTGTCTGATCCGCACCTGCCCTTGCCGCCCGGCGTGCCGCCCTTGTCGGTGCTCAACAAGCGCCTGCTCAGCCTGCTGTCATGGCATAGCAAACGGCGTCACGACCACCTGCGGGACACACTCGACCGTCTCGTCGCGGATCTGCACAGCCAAGGCCCTGACCTGATCGCCGTGACGGGCGATCTGACCAATCTGGGGCTGGAACTGGAATATCGCCGCGCGCGCGACTGGCTGGAGGCGCTCGGCGATCCGGCGCGCGTCATGGTCATTCCCGGCAATCACGACGCCCTCATCCGTGGCGCATGGGACAGCGGGGCGGCGCATTGGCGCCCGTACTGGCAAGGCGACGAGACGGCCCAAGAGGGCGTCTCGCGCGCCTTTCCGACCCTGCGCCGACGCGGCCCGCTCGCGCTGATCGGCGTCTCGAGCGTCATCGCCTCACCACCGGGACAGGCCACCGGCGACGTGGGGGATGCGCAGCGAGCACGTCTGGCGACACTGCTGCGCCGGACGCGCGAACAGCACCTGTGTCGCGTCGTGCTGATCCATCACCCGCCGCTCGACGGCACCGTGACCCACCGAAAGCGCCTGCACGACGCGGCGGAGTTGCGTACGGTGCTGGCAGATGAGGGCGTCGAACTCGTCTTGCACGGTCACAGTCATCGCAGTCATCTGCAGATGTTGCAGACCCGCGACGGCCCCGCCCCGGTGATCGGCGTGCCCTCGGCCTCGTCAATGCACCACGAACCTGCGGCTTATCACCTCTACCAGATCACGCCAACGGCAGAAGGCTGGGAGCTGAAGCTCAGCCCACGGCACCGGGCAGACGCGGGCATGGCGGCGGGACACGGCAAGACCCTGCCTCTCGCGCGCCCGCACGCGGTGCAGTAGCACGCCGGCACCGGATCAATAACAGTCGGTTTGACCTTGGAGCGCCGAGGGGCGATACCCCGGCAGCGGCGCGACAGACGCCGGCTACTTACCGTATCAGGAAGATGACTCCATGCGATTGATGATCCATCTGTTTCGTGCCTACCCGATGGCCAGTTTCCTGATGATCGTAGCGCTCTTTCTGTCGGGTCTGGCCGAAGGGCTTGGGGTATCTGCGCTGCTGCCAATGTTGAAAATCGCGATGAATTCCAGCGATGCCGATGCGGTGCCCGATCCCCCCGGCGAGCTGGAGCAGGCGGTCCTCAGCGTGTTCGACTGGATCGGGGTCCCCGTCACGCTTGGAACCTTGCTGGTGCTGATCGTGATCTCGGCGACGCTCAAGGCGATCCTCGTGCTTCTGGCACAGCGGCAGGTGGGCTACACGGCCGCACGTGTCGCGACCGATCTGCGCCTCGAAGTGCTGCGCAACATGATGCACAGCCGGTGGTCGTTCTTCCTGCACCAGCCGGCCGGCCGGCTGAGCAACGCACTGGCCACCGAGGCACAGCGCGCCTCGACCGCGTACATGCAGGGCGCGACGGCCATCACCTTCATGATCCAGGCGCTGGTGTATGGCGGGGTCGCGATCGCGGTCTCGTGGCAGGCCACCTTGCTCAGCATGATCGGCGGCGCGATCATCATCTGGGTGTCGCATTTCCTTGTCGAGATGACCCGCAAGGCGGGTGTGAAGCAGACCAACCTGATGATCTCGCTGATGTCGCATCTCACTGACATGCTGCAATCCGTGAAGCCGCTCAAGGCGATGGCGCGCGAGGATCTGGTCGACGACCTGCTCAACAACGAGACCAACCGGCTGAACAAGGCCCTGCGCCGTCAGGTACTGGCCGGGGCAGCACTCACGGCCGGGCAGGATCTGATGTTCGTCGTGCTGATCGCCTTCGGGGTCTACCTGGCGCTTGGCGTGCTATCCATTGACTTCGCGACAGTGCTGATCCTCGCGGTCACGTTGGGGCGGGCGTTCGCGTTTCTGGGCAAGGTGCAGAAACAGTACCAGAAACTGGCCCAGAACGAGAGCGCCTACTGGTCGCTCAAGCAGACGAGCGACAGTGCCAGAACGCAGAACGAGCATATGGGTGGGGATCTGACCCCGGCGCTTGACAGCGGCATCTCGCTGCGCAAGGTCGATTTCCTCTATGACGGGCACCCGGTCTTTTCCGGCCTCGACATGGAGATCCCGGCCCACAAGATCAGCACGATCAACGGGCCCTCGGGATCCGGCAAGACCACCATCATCGATCTGGTGATCGGTCTTATCCGGCCGGATGGCGGCGAGATCCTGATCGACGGCGTGCCGTTCGACCGGATCGACGTCAAGGCATGGCGCCGCATGGTCGGCTACGTGCCACAGGAAACCGTGCTTCTGCATGACAGCATTCTCTACAATGTCAGCCTTGGCGATCCGCAGATTTCAGAGGCGCAGGTGATCGAGGCGCTCAAGAAGGCGGGCGCATGGGATTTCGTGTCCGAACTGCCCGAGGGTCTGCGCACGCTCGTGGGCGAGCGGGGCGGACGGCTGTCGGGCGGGCAGCGGCAGCGCATCGCCATTGCGCGGGCGCTGATCAACGAGCCCCGGCTGCTGATCCTCGACGAGGCCACAAGCGCGCTCGACCCGGAAACCGAGGCCGCGATCATCGCGACCCTGCGCGATCTGCGCGCCCAGCTCACGATCCTCGCCATCACGCACAACAGCGGCCTCGCCGACGCGGCGGACGTGATCCACAGGTTGGAACGCGGTGGCACGTTCAAGTCCGCATAGAACCTTCCACATGACGGGCGGTGTCCGGCGCGAATGGCGCGCCCGCGCCCATCAGATCCGCGATCCGGGCCACCGCGCGCTGCAGATCGCTTGACCGGGACGCGTGCGGGGACGCTGGCGGGTCGCCAAGCCAGACCATCCGGCCCGACCGCACCAGCCGCAGATGCATCCGGCTGATATCGCGGGTCAGGTGCTGCCACCCCCACCGCATCAGCGCGCGATAGGCCAGCGGCCCCGGTGCCAGATCGGGCCGCTCGCGATCCTGTCGGGCTAGCGCCCGCGCCAGTTCCGCTTCGCCCGCCGCGACATGCATGTCATGGCGCATGCCGAACCTGCCCGCACCAGTGTCGAACATGTGCACCGGCTTGCCGGTCGCGTAGGCCTCCGACAGCATGGAGATGCTGTCGGCGGTGACGATCACCTCGTCGGCGAGGGCGAGAAAACCCAGATAGGGATTGTCGGCATCCCCGCGACGCCAGCGATAGAGCTGCATGGGGACCTCATCCTGCGCGGCGAACGCGTCGATCGCACAGGCCGGCGTGCGTGCGCTGGAACTGACCAGAAGCGACGCACCCCGCGCCTTGACCATCGCCACGGCATCCCGCACCAGCCGGTCGGCCGCGCGGGGCCCAAAGGCATAGGGGCCGCTGGTGCCGCCGATGTTCACCGAAAGAAAGGGACGGGGCAGATGCGCCAGACGCGGCGCCCAGAGCGCCGCCGCCTCGGCCAGACGATCCGGCCCCACCGCTTGCAACGGCAGCGCATTGCGCAGCACGTTTGGCCGGTCGGGCACGCGATATTGAGGCGTGGTGATCACGAGGTCGAAATGCGACGTGTCCGACCACAGCCGCCCGAGATGCACCAGCCGCGTCCGACCCCCCGACTGGTCGCGGATCCAGCGGCAGACAGGCTCGTTGCGCATGCCCATCGACAGCACGAGATCGGGCCAGGGCGCCTTCAATGTGTCCGAGCGCGTCAGATCGACACCGCGCAGATCGCTTCCGCGCAAAAGGGTCGTGCGCATCTCGACCTTGCGATAGCTCAACGTCTTGATCTCGGCGGGCCAGCCCAGCCCTTCGGCGAGGGCGCGCAACTGCGCCTGCTCGCCGGCGCGGTACGCGTCGACGATCCAGACGCGCGGCCTTGGGTCGGAGTCAGACATTGCCGGCCTGTGCGGTGACGCGATCCTTGGGCCAGCGCCGTTTCATGCAGATCCACTGACCCGGATCCTCCCGGATCCAGTCCTCGAACACACCGTTGAGTTGCCGTGTCAGATCGAGCACCTGTGCCTGCCGCGGGGCCTCCGCGTCGTCCGGTATCAGTGGCGCCATCACCTCGATCCGGTAGCGGCATCCCGGCAGCCGCACGGCCCGGGTCGGTACGACCTTGTACCCGCGCAGCCCGAGCATGGCCGGCAAGGTGTTGGTCGGCGCCGGGACCCCGAAAAACGGCACCATCTCGCCCTGATCGATGCGCGTGTCGAAGGCCGCACCAACCGACCGACCGGCCGCAAGTTCGCGGATCATCTCGCGCCCCCCGCCGAAGGTAGGCACCAGCGGCCCGCCAAAGGCCCGCCGGCGTTCAAGAAAGAACCGGTTGAGCAACGGGTTGCCGTCCGGCGCGTAGAGCACGGAAATCGATATCCCGAA
>JAWLGF010000069.1:8916-11536 GCA_041685205.1 Roseovarius sp. | reverse complement strand
ACCGTGACAGATCGCACGTTGCCGGCACGGCCGAAAGGGCCCGGCCTCATGGGCCGACCGGGTCGGCGCGCCGCCGCCCAAGCACGGCAAGCGCCCCGGGCAGAGACGCCACGATCAGCATCAGGCCGAACGCGATGCTGGCGGCCAACCCGCCGCCCGCGGTCCCGCCGGCCAGCGGGAACAGGACGGCCGCGGCCCCCTCGCGCAGGCCCCAACCGCTGATCGTCACCGGCACCAGCATCGTCAGCAGAATGAGCGGCCCGAAGGCCGCGATGGCGACCGGGCCGAGGCCTTGGCCAACCGCGATGGCGCAGCACGCGAACGCCGCGAGGTTGCAGGCTGTCGTCGCAAGACTCAGCGCGATCTGCGGCACGAGAACCGGCTTTGCGAACAGCGAGATCATCATCGCCTGCCGGACACCGTCGAGCCGCTGCCCGAGCCGCCCTTGTGTCCGGCTGGCAGCGCCAAGGAGAACGGGCAGGCACAGCCCCGCCACGACGAACAGCGCGACCGGTGCGGCCAGCCATGCCGGCCAGTCCACCCCGCCCGGCCATGCCAAGGTCGCCACGAAGGCAATGGCCGTCACGACGAAAAGCCCCGCCTGCCCCGCCAGACGCTCGAACAGAACCGCCTGACCGGCCGCCAGAAGCCCCGCCGCGCGCCGCGACCTGACGGCGCGGCCCGCGTCGCCAACGACACCGCCCGGCACCGAGACGTTGATCGCTTGCGCGAGGTAGTATTCCCGCATCGCGTGGCCGATCCCGAGGTGAATGCCCAGCCGGGCCGCCGTCACCTTCCACCGGATCGCCGAAAGCACGGTCTGACCCGTGAGCAATGCGACAGCCGCAGCAAGCCAGCCCACATGCGCCGAAAGCAGGCTCTGGCGCGCGTCCTCACCGCCCGCCACGCGCCAAAGGAGCACAAGAAGCGTTGTGGCAAAGACGACCCGCGCGACCCGCCCGAGGCCATCCCGCATCCTGTCGCGTGTCATCCACCCGCCCCTTCCGTGGCGGACCCCGATGAGAAGGTCTCGATCAGCAGATCACGCATGCGCTCCATCCCAAGGGCCGGCTGGTCGGCATCCGGGATCAGTCCCGGGCGCCATCCAAGATCCTCGATCCGCTCGACAAGATGTGGCGGTCCGATGACATGCACCGGCACCTCCGCGCGATCGTCGAGCGCCACGAAATCTGCCGCCTGGTGGTCGCCGAGGACGATCATCAGCGGCGGCTCGTCGGCATGTTGCACGGCGTAATCGAACACGGCTGACAGGGCATAGTCGATCGCCGCGCGGTATTGCGCGCGCACCCGGTCGCGATCGCGCCAGACGTCTGCGGGGGTGTCCCCGGACGTGGCCATCTCGTTGAAGATGCGACCATCGCCGATCTCGTCCCACGCCACCAGATCGGGCACGGGCACCCAAGGCGCATGGGACGTTCCCGTCGCGATCTGAACGAAGACCGGATCCTCTTTCGGGTCTCGCAACAGCCGATCCGTTGCGGCATAGGTGAACTGGTCGGGCATGGTGACCCAGTTGAAAGGCTCACCCTCGTACCCAAGGTCATCCGCCGCGAGGATCGTGTTGAACCCCATCACCTCCGACTCGGGCCAGGCCAGCGTGATCTGCGGCATGACCGCCGCGCTGTGGAATCCCGACCGCGCGGCAAGATCGTAAAGCGTCTCGCGGTCCGAGGCCAGCACGGCCCCATAGCTGATCTGGTTGCTGACCCACAGCCCGTTCGCGAAGGTGGCATGCGACAGCCAGCTTTGCCCGCCCTGTGTGGGCGCGCCGAGCAGAGCCGAGGCCGTCGCCACGCCACGCGCGTCGAGCCGGGCCGCGCTGCGTCTCAGCGTCTCCCGGTGGGTCTTTGCGTAATAGGGCGTCTCCAGGCTGGTGCGCCCGTAGCTTTCGACGAAGACGATCAGCACATCGCGGTCGATACGGTCGAACAGCCCCGTCCGGCCCTGATGCGGATCGGTCGCGGCGGCCTCTCGAAACGCCCGCAATTCGACGACGGTATCGCGGGCCATCACCGCACGCTCGACACCGACACGGGTCGTGAAGGCCGCGCCGGGTGGATCGACCGGCAAACGCCACGCCCCTGTCGCCTGCCCGATCTGCGCGACGGCGACCCCCGCGCCGACAACCGCACCGGCGCCCGCCAGACCGCGCGCCGCGCAGGACGCATCGATCGCGGCCCATACACCTGTTGCCCACCATATCCCCCATGCAAGGGCGGCAACCGAAACGATGGCGCCTGCCACGGCGAAGGTGGCGGGACCGACGCCGATGGCACCCGAAAGCAATCGCAACCCCGCATCCAAGAGTGCCATATCGGCCACGGGATTGAAGCTGCGCGACAACGCGGTGAACATCGCGAAATCGGCAGCCTTCAGGACGCAAAGCACCGTGAGGCAAACGGTCAGGCCGATGCGCAAGACCCCGACGAACCGGCTCGGCGACGCGACGAGGGCCAGCAGGATAACGGGCAATTCCAGCGAGAACAGAAAGAGTGCCCGCCATGTCAGGGCATCTGGATGATTCGGCTGGATCAGGACGATATGCAGCACGACCGCCGCCAGCATCAGGCGTGCGGCACCCGACACGGCGCGCGTCACG